>DASXFF010000126.1:0-7066 GCA_036489735.1 Occallatibacter sp.
CCTCCAGCAATGGACGGTCCAGTTCTCCTCTCAAAAGTTCTCCGCACTCCTCCAACGCCTCCCGGAATCTCCTCTCCCTCTCGTACAACTCCCGGCCCATTCCCAAATACTGCGACCCCTGACCCGTAAATAAAAATGCCAATTCGGGCTGGGCCGAATCGGCAAATCCGCCGGTGGCAATTGCGCCTGGTCCGCTGCATCCCGAGAAACTTTGAAGCTTTGCGGATAGCTCTTTTGGCGACATCGCCGTGAACGCGGCCCGTACGTTCAAGTGGGCCCGACCCGTATTGAGCGTGAAGCACATGTCGGCAACATTCGTGTCCGGATGCCTGGCGAGATAGTCGACGTGTCGCGCTGCCAATTCTCTAAGGGCACTATCACTCTGAGCAGAGACAGCCAGAAAATGCCCCGGCCGCTCGATTGCGATGGCCTTCTTTGGGAGATCGGGTGCCTGACTGACGATCACGTGAGCGTTAGTTCCACTGAAACCAAACGCGCTCACTCCGGCTATGCGCGGGCGTCGAGAGGTCCATTCCATTGCAGCGCTAGGAATAGAAAGAGCATAGTCCTCCCATGCGATATGTGGATTCGGAGTTTGGAAGTGCAAATGAGGAACAAACTTCCCGCGCTCTACGCAGAGGGCCGCCTTGATGAGCCCAGCGATCCCTGCTGCCGCTTCGAGATGGCCGATATTCGTCTTTACCGAACCGATGATAAGCGAATCGTCTTTGTCGCGGCCCTTGCAAAGGACGTTTCCCAAGGCTTGCACTTCAATCGGGTCCCCGAGCGATGTTCCGGTGCCGTGAGTTTCGACATAGCCTATCTCCGCTGGCTCCAGTCGGGCACGATGGAGCGCTTGTCGGATGACGGCTTCTTGTGACGGGCCATTTGGCGCGGTGAGTCCGCTGCTTCGCCCATCCTGATTGCACGCGCTACCGAGAATCAATGCGACGATACGGTCGCCGTCTGCCTCGGCGTGGGATAAACGCTTCAGCACGACGATCCCCGCGCCTTCGGCACGCACGAATCCATCAGCCGCCGCATCAAATGTTTTGCAGTGTCCATCAGGAGATAACATGTGCGCTTTGGAAAGGCTTATCGTATTGCCCACCCACAGGATGGTGTTCACACCACCAGCCAGCGCCATCCGACAGTCACCGGCACGCAAACTCTGACAAGCCAAGTGGACTGCGACCAGGGAGCTGGAGCAAGCCGTGTCGACCGACAAGCTTGGTCCCTGGAACCCGAGCAAATAGGAGAGACGGCCTGCTGCCACGCTGTGCGAATTGCCAGTTGCCAGATATGCGTCGATTCGCTTTTGGTCGCCTGTACCGGCTTGCAACTGCAAGTAGTCACTCGTGCCGATTCCGAGGTACACACCGGTCAGGCTTCCCGGTAACTTGTCGAACGGCTGAGCAGCGTTCTCGAGCCCCTCCCAAGCCACTTCGAGCGCCAAGCGCTGTTGCGGATCCATCGTCTCCGCCTCGCGGGGCGAAATTCCAAACAGGCTGGGATCGAAGAGGTCGACCCTGGTCAAAAAACCGCCTCTGCGACTGCTAACTCGCCCGGGCGCATCGGGGTCAGGATCGTAGAATGCGTCAATGTCCCAACGATCGGCCGGCACGTCACAAATGGCATCTGTGCCGCGCATTAGGAGGTCCCAGAACGACTCTGGGCCCTCAGCCCCAGGAAACCGGCAGCCCATGCCAATGATGGCAATCGGCTCGTCCCGTTCCCGTTCCATTGCTTCGACCTTTGCTTTCAGCCTGCGCTGCTCGAGGAGAGCGCGCTTTATTGGGGACAGGTCACCTTCGATCACGGGCCTTTCCGTCATCCGCATACCTCAATCTTCATTTAGCTCTTTCAGCAGCATGGCCTCTGCTTCCTTGTCAGAAATCTCTACAATCGCCGTCAATTCGTCCTGACTTTCAGGCTTCGAGGTCTTGTTTAGTTCCATTTCATCGTCGGCTGGCAGCAGTGAATTAGATAGATAATCGGTGATAGCCCCTACCGACGGGTAATCGAACAGGAGCGTGGATGGCAAACGGCGAGTCAAGCCTAAGCCATTGCTCAGCACATTGCGCAATTCGACCGCAAGGAGCGAGTCGAGTCCGAGTTCCTGCAACGGGCGGTTTCGATCCGGCGGCCGTGCAGGATCCAGCCCCAGCGCCTTAGTTACATGCTCTTCCACAAACCGGGCAAGCAGGGTGCGGCGTTGGCTTGCCGGGGCTTGCTTTATGCGCGTGAGTTGGTCGGAACTCGCCTGAGCGTTCTTCTTAGTCAACAGGGTTCGTGGTAGATCTTCCCGGTGTCGAGCGTATTCGGAGTTGAACAGGCGCTCCGACTCCACCTTATGAGCTTCGGCAGCCACTGCATACGTTTCCCAATCCATCCCAAACGCGCCAACTTGGCACTCGCCACAATCAAGCAGCATCTCAAATAGGGCTAAACCCTGTTCGGGCGAAATAGCCCGCAAGCCGGCAATCGGCATACGGTCTTCCACATTGCGTTCGGCAGCCGCCCCGGTCTGTGACCATGCGCCCCAGTTGATTGCGAGACCTGGAAGCCCGGAATTTCGACGCAGGTGAGCCAGAGAGTCCATGAATGCATTCGCAGCCGCATGGTTGCTCTGACCGGCACTTCCCAGCATCGAAGCCGCCGAGGAAAACAAGACGAAGAAGTCAAGCTGAAGATGACTGGCCATGCGGTGTAGATTCGAGGCACCGTATACTTTGGCAGCCATAACCGCCTGGAAGCGCGACCAAGTCTGGCGATGCAACGCCCCATCATCGAGAGTCCCAGCGGCATGGATGATCCCTCGTAACGGAGGCATTTGCAGGGCAGATCGATTGAGCACTGCCGCGAGGTCCGTTTCGATCGAAACATCGCACTGGGCGATGGAGATTCTTGCGCCGCTTGCCCGCAAGCGTTCGATCGTTTCGCGCGCGGATGGAGACGGTGCGTGATGCCCGAGAAGTAGCAAATGGCGGGCGCCCCGCTCGACCATCCAATTGGCAACAAGCAATCCAATGCCACCCAAGCCGCCCGTAATCAGGTAACTCCCGTCAGACCGCAGTGCGGGAGAGTCGGTTGGGTATCTACGCCATGCGGCGGCCTTCTGTGTGACAACGATCTTCCCTATGTGTTCGGCGGTCGACATCAGGCGAAAAGCCGCGTTGACGTGTTCCGAGTCAAAAGTCCGTCGAGGAAGAATGGTCAGAGCACCGGTCTCAAAGTCAGCCGCGAGTTCGCGCAAGATCGCGCCAAACTTCCCAGAATCGCGCTCGGACTCTTTGGCGACGTCGATGACGAAGTATTGAGATAGCGGCCGCAAGGTGTGGAACTGGGACTCGCTCCAAATGTCCCGCTTGCCCAATTCGATGAAGCGGCCATTTTCAGCTAATGCCCGGATGCTGCACTCCAGACCATCGCTGGATAGACTGTTCAACACGACATCGACACCGCGCCCGCCGGTGGCGTTCAGAATCTTGCTCTCGAATGCAGTGGTGCGCGAATCCATTACATGATCTACATCTACCCCAATCGAAGCGAGATAGCGCCGCTTATGTTCTGTTCCGGCGGTGGCAAAGACAACAGCGCCGGCTCTGCGCGCCAGTTGCACGGCAGCCAGCCCCACTCCCCCCGAGGCCGAATGGATGAGTACGGAGTCACCGGGCCCAACTCGTGCCAAGGTGTGCAGGGAGTAATGTGCAGTGAGGAACGCGGCGGGAATACTGGCGGCCTCTTCGAATGACAGCCTCTCGGGTTTTGGTACTGTCAATGACTCGGCGGCGAGTGCGTAGGTGGCGAAGGACCTGGCAGTCATCGCCATCACAGGCTGACCTACATGCAATCCAGTGACGCCGGGACCCAGCGCTGTGATGGTCCCGGCGCATTCCCCACCCATACCCGCGGCCGGATCAGGATACATTCCCAGCGCGACGAGCAAGTCACGAAAATTAAGTCCAGTTGCGCTGACTTCAATTTCCACTTCACCGCGCCCGGCGGCAAGTCTTGTCGATGGTTGAAATGCAAGACTATCGAGTTCGCCGTGTCTTGACATTACCAGCTCGCCAGGCAGGGCCCGAGAATCGCGTTCTGGGAGGCGATCCAAGCGGCGCACGTGCCGCTCATTCCCTCGATAGGCAATCTCTCGCTCATCGTCGGGTGAAAGGAACTCCTCACAAAGACGCTCCGCTTCGGAAGTAGTAGCTATGGCCGAAAGATCAATCCTTGTGCAGATGAATTCCGGGTGTTCCTGCGCGATTACGCGGGCCAAACCGAGGAGCGTCGCGCTCCCAACGTCGATCGCCGCAGTTGGACCTGGCTGCGCTCCGCGCGTAACGAGCCAGAGACGCGGAACCTCCAAGACACACGATGCCACCATCGCTTTCACCAAATTGAGCACACTGCGGCATCCGGTTTCTTGCCTCCGATCCACTCCTTCTCTTGTGAGATCCTTCGCCTCGCCGGAATCGGCGCCATCAATCGACCAAAGATGGCTTATCCCGGCGCAAGTATGATCCTCGTTGAACAACTGACGCAGCAGACTAACGTAGTCTTCTTCGCAATTCGGAGGCAGTACATACTCATCTTCCGCCAGTTTTTTGAATGCTTCTCCAGGACGAACGAACAGGCACTTGTATCCCGCGACCTCGAGCCGCGCTGCGGTCTCAATGGTCAATTCGTCGCGATGGGCGAACATCAGCCAAAGCGGCCGATTTCGCAGCTCGGCCGGTGCTTGCTTTTTCAGTTCCCGTTTTGCCAAGATGACCATTTGGCCGAAGATCGCTTTCCCGTTTTCTTCAGCGGGTGCAGTGGCATTTTCCGGAAACCCGGCGGACATCAGCACTGATCGCCACTGTGCTACTGAAAGGAGCGGATATGATGCTCGCAGCTCGTAATCGGTGAACTTCCACCAGCCCTCGGTTAGCCCAAAGATCAAGTCAACCCAACGCTGACGAGTAATTCCTTCCACCATGACGAGCAATCCGCCAGGCTCGGTCTGCTTAGAGACTCGAAGCATCGTCTTCCGCAGGTTGGTGGTTGCATGCAACACGTTCGAAGCGATCACGATGTCGAACCTATCGCCGCGGAAACTTTCTTTGTCTGTTTCCTCGTCGATATCCAACAGTCGATACTGGACGAACGGATACTCCGCAAATCTCTCCTCGGCGCGCGCCAGAAAATAGGCGGAAACGTCGGTGTAGATATACTCCGTTCGATCTCGGGGCAAATGGGGCAGCACAAAAGCAGTCGTCCCACCCGTGCCAGCTCCAATCTCCAGAACGCGCAGTTTTCGATGGGATGGAGTCGTGGCCACAACTTCCGCGATGACTCCCTCGACGATTCCGTTATAGACACGCGCGAACGGCGCGCGATGATAGATTGCCTCCAGGGCGTCAAGCGAACCCGCAGGGAAAATCAGCTCGATGGGGTCCTGGATGCCGGTGAATACGGAAGCCAACGCCTCGCCGCAGCGGGCAGTCATGGAAATCTCCGCGCGGCACATTGGCCATTGCGTCACCAAATGCTCGGCGAGGGAGGCTGGGTCACCCGTTGGCGGCACGCTGTTAACAACCCAGAATCGGTCTTCGCGGATGAGCACGCCGTCTTCTTCCAGCATTTCCACGACGCGATTCAACATCCGCCGATGCGCCGGCACGACTTTGAGGTCATCTGCCAGCGTGTCTGAGCGACGCCGCTGACCTGGCGTAAGTTCCCACCCGAGGGCCTTCAGAGCTGCCACAACGTAGTGGATGCACAGTACGTCGAGTTGCGGAGCAAGATCGAAGTATTGCGAAAGAGAATGCTGCTCCTTCAGCTCGTTCCAGCGGCTATCCGCGCGAGCACTTAGATTCGAAATCGAAAGGTTCAGCGGTTCGCGAATCGAAGCCGGCTTCGCCAGCGGTTTTGAACTTACCAGCGGCTTCGGCTGCCATACCTGCCTATACAGCAACTCGCCGAGCAACTTCTTCTGTCTCTTCGCAACGTTACCGAAGACAGATCGGCTGGCTGGCCGAAGCGTTATTCCGTCGAGGCTGACTAGCAACTTACCTGCGACATCCAGTAATTCCACCTGTGCGTCGAAAGACCGATCGTCTCTTTGGGAGATCCTGGCTCGTGCCGAGTACAGGTCACGAGGGGGTCCATGAAAGCGTACCTGCCGAAAACCGACTGGCAGGTAGATTGCATGGGCACTGTTCAGCTCCGCAGGCAGACAAGCCAGGACGGCCTGGAGGCCCGCGTCAAAAAACGCCGGATGCAACCAATATGGGGCGCGGTTCCCCTCGGCAGGAATCAGGGTTCCAGGCAAACGAAGCTCAACCTCACTCGTGTGACCTTGTGAACGGAGCCGCGCGATGCCGCGAAACGATTCACCATATTCCAGCCCACTGGCTTGTAAGTGCCTGTAAAACTCCAAGCCATCCTGCCATTCCGAATCCTTAAGGGCAGGCAATTGCGGCTCTGCAAAGCCACTAGAGTCGTCAAGGAGCGCACGAGCTAAACCGGATGCATGGAGCCACCAACGCGCTTCGGTATCTCCTGAATCGTCAAGACTCTGAAGCTCAAATGCGTAAGCATTCACCTGCTGCGAAACCGGCGACAAGATGAGCTGAAAAATGCGCGTTCCTGTTTCTGGAAGAACAAGAGGATTTTCGATGGCCATCTCCTCGATTTGGCAACGGCCATCGCTCAGTTTCGCTATCGCAGCCCTGACTGCTTCCAAATAACCCGTGGCCGGAAATACTGGCGCGTCAAAAACGCGATGATCGCTCAGGTATGCAGGTGTCGAGGTTCCAAGTGCAACCTCATACACGGTGTCAGTCAATCGGGGCGAAAGGATGGGCCGCCCCAGCAATGGATGACCCGCTGGATGACGAACGTCTGCTAGCCCCGTCGCTGTACCGGGCTGAGTCGAATTTGCGTTTTCAATCCAGAAGCGTTGACGCTGGAAGGGATAGGTAGGGAGTGCGAGACGGCGTCTTGGGTAGTCGCGATCGAACGCCTGCCAGTCGATCCTCACGCCCTGCACGTACAGGGCGCCCAGTGCCGACAACAACTC
>DASXFF010000141.1:0-5714 GCA_036489735.1 Occallatibacter sp.
AACCGCGCCCCGCGCCGCCGGCGCCGCTCCAGCTCTTTGCGCTTCTGTGAGTGTCTCATCAGTACCCCGAATATAACCATTCCGGGCACTTGGACCGCAAGAAGCCCAAAAAGTGTCACTCATTTACGCAATTCTCAATAGGTAGTCAATGCGTACCGAGATTTCTTACACGCAGGGGCTGGCCGTGAGCAACGGGCAGTGTGATCGTCCGCTCTTGCGCGTCTCAGTGACCGCTTATTGGGAAGGTGAATAGACTGCTCGGGGTCGGGATGAGCCCTTGGCCGCCGACCGGCATGAGGCGCCCAGAAGCGACCATTTGCAGAAATCGGCTAGACTCCTCCAAAGCTGCCGTTATGGAGTTGGCGTATGAAGAAGTTCAAGCACGAAGTGGAATTGTTCAAAGCGGCCTTGATAGCAGCCATCGAATATGCGGAGAGCCGCAAGGCCGTCGAGTTCGAGTCGACGGATTCGGCAGGCGACAAGGCGCTGTACGTGTATCGGTTGCTCGTGCACGACAAAGTCATTTCGCCAATGCCTGAAGAACAGGTCGGCGAGAAGACGATTCGCCATCGGCTGGCGGCCTGGTATGCGCATCAATTGCCCGCGGGGCACCCGCTGCTCGACTAAACACTGGGCGGTGTGATGAAACTGTTTCGCGAGTCTCCAACCTACCTGGAACGAACAATTTACGAATGGCTGCTCGGGGTCACGATCCGACCATGCGCCGTGGACCGGCTGCACGCGGCCAACTGCGGACGTCAGCCGCTCTGACTGAACATTCCTGAAGCTGCCGTTCCCGGATTGCGGTAGGCTACGCGAGCGCTAAACGGATACATTTCTATTATGACGGCGAGCCTCGAGTTGCGTTGGGACTTAGTCGATAAATGTTAATTTGGCGTAGTGCACCTTTGAATAACGTCACCCGACAAACCAACCGAGGAACCACCATGACTAGCCCTATGTATACCAACTCGGTCCCCGTCTTTAAGCAATTGCTGACGGCCTTGAAAGCCATACTGGCGCAGGCCGATGCACATGCTGCCGCCAACTCAATAGAGCCAGACGCATTATTACAGGCACGGCTGTATCCGGACATGTTTCCGCTGGTCAAACAGGTGCAGATTGCTACCGATTTTGCGCGCGGGATCTCGGCACGCCTAGCAGGTCTTGAAGTTCCCACCTATGAAGGCAAAGAGAAGAGCTTTGCAGATCTTGACGGACTATTGGCCCAGACACTGGAATTTCTTGATCGCGTGAACTCTCCACAATTTGAAGGTAGCGAAACGCACGAAATCGTACTGCGCCCTGGTACGCCGAAAGAAAAGAAACTGAGCGGTCAGACCTATCTGGCCAACTACGGCTTGCCGCAGTTTCTCTTTCATGTCACCACCGCCTACGCTATTTTGCGCCACAACGGGCTAGCCATCGGCAAGCGTGATTTCATGGGGGTGTACTAATCCTCCCGCCCTTGTCGCTTTTTCAGGGGACAGATAGGAGAGGGTTTAATGGATTGTCATTTCGATGCGGCCGACTACCAGCGGCAACTGAAGGCCAGCAGCAAGAGTCCATGAGGACCGTCCATACCGAGGGCGTCTCATAATCGGTTGGAGCGATCGCGGTTCTGATGCCGCAAATACGACACTGGTCACCGACGGCAACGGGTCGACCCCCGACGTCGGTATGGCATCGAACGGTCAGCCGTCGAGGAGCGCGTCGACTGCGAGGCGCTCGTCCTCGCGCAACTCGAACTCGAAGATCTGCAGATCCTCACGCATGTGAGTGCGTGAGCGCGTCCCGGTCAGCGGAATCACGCCGACTTCCGTGAGGTATCGGAACAGGATCTGCGCGGGTCTGCACGCGTGCCTCGAAGCGATCAATTTGATCGCGGGGTTTGCCAGAATCCGTGGATTCGCCGTCAGCGTCCAGAAGCTCTGGTAGATAATCTGTTCGTCTGCACAGAACACGCGCAGCTCCCGGTCGTAACCGGTGTCGGCGTAGAAGCGGTTCTGCAGCACCGCAGGCTTGATGCGGGCGGAGCGACACAGCTCCTGCAGTTGCCCAAGTCGATAGCAGTTGCTGATCCCAAGCTGACGAACGCCGCCGCGCGCCACGAGCGACTCCATGGCCCGCCACGCCTGCAACGTATCATGGCTGGTTGCGAGCGGAGAGTGCAGAACGAGACCATCCAGGTAGTCGGTTTGCAGATTGATCAGCGACGCGGCGAAGGACTGCATCACTTGCTCGGAAAGAGATGAACTCGGGTCGTAGGGGATGCGTGTTGGGTCCTGACCGGAAACAGGCGTGAACTTTGTCTGAATGTACAGATCGACGCGCTGCAGCTCTCCCCCAAGGACCGCGGCGATGCCGGCGCCCACGCCGGCCTCATCGTAGTGCCTTGGCTGGCATGCGGTATCGATTCCGCGAAATCCCTCTCGGAGCGCCATCGTAACGA
The DNA here is from genome assembly GCA_036489735.1 of Occallatibacter sp. Taxonomy (GTDB): domain Bacteria; phylum Acidobacteriota; class Terriglobia; order Terriglobales; family Acidobacteriaceae; genus Telmatobacter. The sequence goes on from DASXFF010000141.1 coordinate 2,453, forward strand.
GCTGTTCGGTCTCGCTCTTCTTCCACGCCGTTCCGTACAGGATTCCGGGCACGCGCACGCCAGCGGCGGAGGTCAAGAAAAAGTTCACGTAGCATTCTAGCGCGGCCGTGAGGCCTTTCAGCCATGAACCTAATGCCGATCGGCACTTCCTGTTAGCTGCCGGTCCCCACCGGCAGGTTCGGGTCGCGTTGGGTCAGTCCGGCCTCTCACATGCAGCGTGCTGCGCGTCCTGGTAGACGTGCGCGATCCGGTATTCCGTAGCCCCTTCATAGGGTGATCCCCGGCCCGCTTGGCGTAGCGCGTCGATATATTGCTGGCAATCAGGGCGTTGCTGCAGATTGCGGATAAGCCCTTCAGTTTGGTATGAAGCGTTCTTCTCAACAAGGTTGCTCATGACGTACAGCGATACTGCGTTAGCCGCTTCGATACCTGAGTCGACTGGCGATTTTGAGCAGCCTGCGAGAAAAGTGCAGCACAAGGCAATAGCCAACGGTATGCGCATTTAGGCCACCTCCTGAAGCGCTCACCCTAGCAGCTACCTGAGCAAGTTCCCTGCGAACGGTGTCTCTCTATGGTGACTGTGATGCGGTGGTCGGGCATCGTAACGTGAATTGGGTCTGCCGCAAAAGCGCCAGTGACGAACGTCTCTTAAGAGTAGGGACCGCGGACCCGAGGGCGCGGATCACCGCTTCGATAGCGAGTGTCGGTTTCCGTTACGATCGGCGGCATTGGTGGCCAATGGAGCGAAGGCAGCACACTTCTCCCGATTTCTCAACCGGGAGAAGTGTCGTGAATGCAGAATCAATCGTTGTCGCCTGCCGTCGGGAGCCCTGGAACAAGGGCAAGCTGGTCGGCCAGAAGGCACCGCTGCGGCTCAAGGAGATCTGGGCGATCCGTATTCGCCTTCAGCTCGAGGAGCGCATCCGAGAGCTCGCCATGTTCAACCTCGCCATCGACAGTAAGCTCAGGTCCTGCGACTTGGTGAAGCTGCGCGTTCGAGACATCACGCACGGGGACCGCGTGGCCGCTCGGACCATCATCATGCAGCAGAAGACCCAACGACCGGTGCAGTTCGAGATCACCGAACAGACCCGGGAGCCCGCTGCGAGGTGGATCCAGTGCGCGCGTCTGAAGCCCGAGGACTTCCTGTTCCCCAGCAGAGTACGCGCATCACCCCACCTCTCGACACGGCAATACGCGCGAATCGTCCGCGGGTGGATCCGGGAGATCGGACTCGATGCCGCAGCTTACGGGACCCATACGCTGCGCCGCACCAAGGCATCCCTGATCTACCGTCGTACCAAGAACCTTCGTGCTGTGCAGCTGCTGCTCGGGCACTCCAAGCTTGAGAGCACCGTCCGGTACCTTGGGATCGAGGTGGATGACGCGCTGGAGATGGCCGAGCAGACCGAAGTCTAGGACCTGGGCCGGCCAGCGACGGCTCGGGTCGCTGACCGGCCAAAACGCGACGGTCGCTACCCGAATTCAATCGCCCCATGGCGGTCGTTGGCGGGTTGATGCAGCGATCGGTCGTCGCGTCCGCGCTCCCACTCGGATTTCATCTGGTGAATGAGGGAGTCGCGCATTCCCCGGTTGATCAAATACCGCGCGAGGATCGTATCCGGACTGTGCACGCTATCTGGTTTCAACTGCGTGTCCGCACGACATGGCAACGATGCTTCCCGCAGTGCCGTCTCACGGGTTGCTGAAAACGGCGCCGTGCGGCATGGCGCTTCCATGCCAGCCATTCGGCCAGACGCGCGTGAAATCGATCGCCTGCGCTTGCAGTGTCAGTTTCCCGGTGCCGCGATCGATCGTGGCGAAGCGGGCCTTGGTGTCGAGCGCGCCGTAGCCCGTTATGACCAGGCGATCCCCGCCCGGTTCGAGCGCAAGCCAATGCGGATATTCGTCAGGCGGCAGCAGGATGCGGCTGACTTCGTGCGGATGTTCCGGATCGCTCACGTCGAGGCTCACGATCGCGTGTCCGCTTTGCGCGGCTTCCACCAGATAACCGCCCACGACGACCGGCACTTCGCACGTGCGGTAACCCAGGTCATCAACATGTTGCAGCGTTGGATCGCCGCCACCGAGATTCCGCACCACGAACAGTCCGCAATTGAACGTCGGTACAAGGACGGTCTTGCCGTCCGTCAGTACGCGCGGTTCCGATGAATCGGCCGCTGTGTCGTCATACCAATCGAACTGCGGCGGCAATCGCATGGTCTTGAGCATCTTCAGATCGGAAAGCCGCCAGACCTGCGCCACATGACTGACTTGCGCGCCCATCATGTCTGCGCTGCTGGTGACGACGCGATCGAGCTTCGGAACGATCGCCAAGCTGTACGGGCGGATATTGGGATAACCCAGCGCGGCCGCCGCAGCGGTTCTCACGACCCGGCCGTGCGGATCGAACTCCACTAGTCCGCCCGCGGCGTGGTTGAACCCTCCGGAATATTGGAAGGTTGCCAGCGTGTCACCATTGGGAAGATAGACGAACGAATGCGGATAGCCGAGCGCGCCGACGCTGCCGAATTTCCGCACGAGCCGCGGATGCACCGGATCGTGCAAGTCGAAGACGTAAGTGCGATTGCCGAGCCAATCGTTGGCATACAGGACATCGTCCGGAGGTTCCGCGTAGTTCGTGTGATGTGCCTGTGCCGCGTCTCCGACCGGCAGCATCGCAACGAGCTTGCCGAACGAAGGGCCCGGCTGGACGTCGAAAACCGTGAGAAAGTCCTTGCCCAATCCCAGCCCGTTGCGCCGCGCAGGAATGTCGGCCGGCGTCATTTCCGGCACCGAGGCGTGAGGACGTTGGGATTCCATCGCCCATACGAAAAGGTAGTGGCTGGTTGGCGACGCGGCCGCCGCGATCAGCGGAAACACCAGAGCCAGCAGCAGCGCGTAACCGGAAATCACTCGTTTCATGACTCGTATCCTCATGGCACTTACACCGGCTCCAAGACTGAGGAACGGAGCCATTCCCGCCAGCTCAATGGGCGTTATTCTGGCATGCCGCGTGGGCAGCCTCAGGTAGGATGTCAAAGGTTCGTCGGTGATCAGCCTGCCCGTACGCGACGGTCGTCACCGGCCGCAATGGGTCGCTATGGAAAGCTTTCCATAGCGACCCCTATGCACAGGACGCAACTATGCAAAGAAGAGGGAGCCGACCCCGTTGCTGAAGCTTTCGGGGCCGGCTCGAGCTTTCCATAGTTACAGCTGCTGCAAGAAGCTCAGTAGCGCGTCCGGTGGACGATAGCGGCGC
>DASXFF010000152.1:0-2309 GCA_036489735.1 Occallatibacter sp.
CCGTGTGAATCGCACGGCATTCGTACGGCCCCCTGTAGCCTGGAAACCGGGAACAGGCGCGGCCGACGGTAGATGACAAGATAAGTAACCTGTCATGCCGAACGTTGAAGTCGACGCTGCGCGCGCGTTTTCCGGGCACGAGCAGGGCTGCCCATTTGGGTTCGGATTTGGTCCGCGTCGCGCTCGGTGACTTGCTTATCTTTGCAGCCGGGGTCTTCGCTTCGGAGGGTGCCTTGCTTGCTTGCAAGGGCCTGGACCGTTGGGGTCGCTTGGGAGTAGCGGGGATCGGAGTGGCAGAATTTGCAGTCTCGGCCATCTCCAGCCCGAACAGCGCCGCAACATCACTGTCGTCAAGCGTCTTCGCTGCAGCGGGCGCTGCTATGCTCAGAGCAACATCCTGTCCGGCAATTGCGAGCAATTTATTTTCATCCACACCTCGCAGCACGAAGAGAAGCTCGGGGTTTTCGTCGAGCCTATCCTGAAACGCCGGCCAGATGCGCTCCATCAACGATACTGCACCGTCGCCTGCCGCGACCGGGTCGGATTTTGCCGCCGCTTTGATTTCGGAGGCGGCTTCCTTGAGCCGGCTGATGGCCAAGCGCGAGCCGCGCCAGCCGTAGGCCCTGGCTCGGAACTTCGTTTTGAATTGCCACTTTCGTTCCGCCACGACCATCTCATTCAAATGACCTTATCTCACCTCGCAATAATCTCGCTTGTTTCAACGCGCAGCAACCGGCCGCGCGACTTGAGTCGGGGCCATCGCGTTTCGTTGGGGCGTCTTCCATGTTAGAAATCTTCCTCGGCATGAGATGATCGATAAGAGGGTGCTATGCGAGTCAAGCCGGAACTCCAGCCTGGGCAAGCAACCAGGGGCGACAAACTGATTATCTCGGAAATACTTGCGGAATATCTCCGTGCGGAGAGGGGCCGCTTGGCGCCGAAAACCTATGCCCAATATACGGAGGTGATCGCGTTGTTCACACAAAGCCTCAACGGCTACGCGGCAAACTCGCTCGGCCGGTTCGAGCGAGCGCGCTTCGACAAGCTTTTCAACGCCGAGGGGGAGCAGCATCGCGAGTTCTGCGATATTTTTGGCCCCGAGCATATCCTCGAGAATGTCGATGAGTTTCTGAACTACTTCATGGTCAGCAAGGTCATGGCCGGCGGCGATACATTGCGGGCATCCGGCACAGTCATGAAGAAGCTGGCGAGGTGGCTCGCGGAGCACAACCATGTCAGGACCGAAGACATGGCTTTGGCAATCGAGCAAGGAGCCGATGCGGCGCGCAATCTACCAGCCGCGGAAAAGCTCTCGGCGCTTCTTCACGACCGGACGGTCGGGCGCCATGAACCACATGACTCAGACATCGAAGGGCGATTTTCAATCACCAAAGTTGGGCCCGGCCGCATTTGGCTGCAGGACGATGACGACGGTAAGGATTACGGACCGATCCTGCTACCCGAGAAGGCAACCAAACTTTGTCGTGAAGGCTGGACAATTTCGGGTGCCGTGCGCAAGAGCGGCAATCGCTGTGTGCTGGTTGAGGTATTTCAAGTGTACCCATAAGACGCGCTATGGGTTCAGAGTCCAAATTGAGAAATTCAGAACGGTCGCGAAGGAAACCCATGCCGCCAGCGGCACGAGGCACCAGCCTGCCGTCCTGTCGAGTCGGTAGAACGCCACCATCGTTGCGAGGATGACCAGAATTTGCGGAACGATATTGATCAGGCCTAGCAGTGGATTGTTGGCAGCAAAGAACATCCACGACCATGCTGCATTCAACGCGAGCTGAGCGATGAAGAGGCCCAGAGCGCATCGACGCTCGGCAGATGCCTCCGGCAGTCGCAGAATACGCCACACGGCAAATGCCATCATTAGATAAAGCGTTGTCCAGACCGGACCGAACACCCAGTTGGGTGGATTAAACGATGGTTTGACGAGGCCGGCATACCAAGGGGCGAGATTCGGATACGTAGCGACTTGGGCGACTACCGACGCAGCAACGACCACGAAGATCGCCAGGAGACCGAAGCCGAGATCGCGGATCAGAACGTGGCGTTTAGGCGCATTCATGGGCTGGCAGAGCTTTCATCAGGGCGGGTTGTTTGCGTGACGCGCGCGCTGTCGGCACGCTATCGCGTGGATGGGGCTAACGGAAAGTGCGGCGTACGCCAGGCGTTACAGCCATCCGCGCTCGCCGAATGCAGAAAGATCAACTCCCGGCGGCGCATACCATCCTGCCGAGCCATAGCGGGCGCCAAGCTTCAGCGCGACGTCCTTGTTGCCATAAGGAATCCGCAGTGGCGTT
>DASXFF010000181.1:0-3809 GCA_036489735.1 Occallatibacter sp.
CCCTCTCCACCCCGATTCTTACGAATCTTCTTCCCGGAGGGGAGAGAGCTTCGCTCCCTCCCCTTGTACCCCTTCCTCAACTACACCTCCTGTGGGGAGGTGTCATTGACGTTACTGGGTCGATGTAATCGTCGTTGACGAACTTGGACCCCACGTCAAACGGAATGGAGAGCTCCATCGCAAACGGCCCCTGCCTCTTGGGCACAAGCTCGCCAGCTGCGACCTCCCGGGGATTCAGGCCACGGTACAATTTGCCTCCCGAATTCATCGATCGGCATCATTATGGCGGGGACACCGGATGGCCAAGGGGATTGTAGCTCCCGACCAAAGACGAGGCTGCCCGGGCGATTCTCGCTACGACCTAACGGCCTATTTCAACAAGGGTGAGTAGCCCGCCGTCTGCCATGGAGTGAGTTTCCCTTCCGTCGTCCGGCATGTAGCGAGTTTCCCTTACGAAGTCGTCCGGCATGGAGTGGGTTTCTCTTACGAACTGCTCTAGGAGGAGCCATTTGGCGGCCAAAATCGACTATCAGGATGGGAAGCAGGGGAAAGGGTTCGTGGCCTAAATCGGCCCATCAGCTCTTCGCGATGGAAATGGAGTGAGTTTCCCTAACAGTTGGGAGTGAGTATCCCTTCCTCGGACACTTTCGGTTCCCATGGCAGGACCGCATCAAGATCGGCACTTAACATAATATCTATTGTGCGACATGTTCCAAGCATTGAGACGTGAGGCGCCAGCAAGTTACAAAAGCGGAAATCCTGGTTCGACTATTGGCACGGGTCGGTTTTCCCAAGGTCTCTAAGGCGCTTCAATTCTTCGAGATCGATTCGGTCCTTCGGACGATCGCTCGCCCCTTTGTTCGCCATCAGATCGTTGACCAACTGCGTAGCCACCTACCAAGAGAAACCTAACGTCGTGCTTTTCGAGTAATGCGATAAACTCGCGGAAATGTTTGTTCAGTTGCATCGGCGTGGTGGCTTTGGCGAATCGCCTCCAACGCCGTCAACCGGTCTTCAGGCGTGCGGCTCAACCATGACGCGGCCCGGCCATCGGGTTCGCGCAGGCCACGCTTGGTCACGTGAATCTTGTTATCCACCATAGAGAGAGAATAGCAGCGGCCGTGGCGAGGTTAACGCCGGCCGGCCATTCCAAACAAATGAAGACTTTAGGATGCGGAAATCAGTGGAAGTCGCCTGCGAGAACCAAGTAAAGCCGGTGCATTCAAAAGCCGGAAATGATTTTGGGTGGTCAGCCAGGGAAACTTGACCATCACTTGTCCGAGTGATCCGCGATCTTCAATTCGCGATTCGGCAGCTTCGGAAGGCCCCCGGATTTTCCGTTGTGGCGATCGGGACGCTGGCGATTGGAATTGGCGCAAACACCGCCGTATTCAGCGTGCTGAACAGTGTCCTGCTGCGACCGCTCCCCTATCCCGAGGCCCACCAGATCGTGGAGCTTTGGTCGCGAAATTCCGATTCCCGGCCGGTTCGCTACGTGACGGGGCCGCAGCTGAAGCAATGTCGCGAGCAGGCTTCGGGGTGGCTGACATCGCCGGGATCTGGGATCGCTATCCGACGAACCTCCGGGGGGCGGACAGGCCGGGCAGGTTACCTGCGCCTTGGTTTCAGCCAACTATCTGCGGGTCCTCGGCATTCACCCGCTGCTTGGTCACGACTTTGTCTCCAACCGGGATGTGCGGGGAAACAATCCCAGTGTTGCAGTCCTGACCTATGAAACCTAGGCCACTCGATTTGGCTCCGATCCGACCGTCCTCGGGCGCCAGGTGAATCTCGGCGGCTGGAAATGCCGCGTGATCGGCGTCCTCCTCCCGCACGCTTTGCCGAACGACAATCTGAATATTCTCATGCCGTTGGTGCTGGGGTCGATGGACTGGCAGATGGCGCCGGATAGCTATTGGGTCGGAGCGATCGCGCGGCTTGAGCCCGACGTCACCCCTGCGCAGGCCGAAATGCAGCTGAACCGGATTTCCCATGCTCTTTATGCTCGAATCCTGCCAAGCGCAAACGACCGGATGCGCACTTACGTTCGGCCGCTGCAATCCGCGCTTTCCGACGATCTGAAACCGGTGCTGCTCATATTGGCGGCGGCGGTGGTAGTCATGCTGCTGATCGTCTGCGCCAATCTCGCCAATCTGCTTTTGGTTCGCGCGGGAGCACGGCAGAAGGAAATGGCGGTCCGCGCGGCCCTCGGCGCCAGCCGCGGCCGACTGCTTCGCTTGGCGATGGCGGAATGCGGTCTGCTCGCTCTCGCGGGTGGCGCCACGGGGATTCTGTTGGCCGCGTTCCTCATCCAGGCCGCGAGCAAGGTGACCGCCGCCGCTCTGCCCGCCATGGTGCAGCCAGCGCTTGACGGGCGGGTTCTCGCATTTTCCGTGCTCCTGGCCACAGTCGCCGCGCTGGTCTTCGGCATCATGCCGGCGTGGCGGACGAGCAGCGCCTCGCCCGGCGCCGAGCTCAAGGACGCGGGCCGCACCTCGACGTCCGGCACCCGGGCCCGGACGCAATCGATCCTGATCGTTTCCGAAATTGCGCTGACTGGCACGCTGCTGATCACGGTCGGCCTCTTTCTGCGGAGCTTGCAGCTCATCCTCTCATCCGATTTGGGTTTCGAGAAGCAGGGTGTATTGGTTTGCGACTGGTCGGTCACGATCGACAATTTCTACCGGGGCGGCACCGGGAACTTCGAACACGACCGCACCTTCGCCTTTGATCACTTCCAGGGCTTTCTGAAGCAGGTGGTGGATCGGATCGAGGCGTTGCCCGGCGTGGAATGCGCGGGCACCGTCACGACGCTGCCCTTCGGCACCGAATACTGTGCCACCCGCGCCGGTTTGCCGGACCGGCCACCGCTCGAGGACCGTTCGGTGGCGCTGGACTACGTGGGGCATCGGTATTTCCAGGCCATGGGCATCAAGTTGATGCAAGGTCGTCTCTTCACTGAATCCGAGAACGTTCAGAACGGGCCCCACGTCATCGTCGTGAACGACGCCTGCGCCCGCGAATTCTTCCCTGGACGAAACCCAGTCGGCCGCCTGATCCGCATGAACGACGCCGAATGGACCGTGATTGGCATCGTCAGCGACGTGCGAAATCAAAAGATGGATGCCGCGGCGACGAGCCACGTATACAGGGTCCAGGCGATCAACCCCGTCACGATCGGCTTCGTGGTACGGAACAAAACGGATCCGCTCCTTTTCTGCGATCCGATCCGTCGCATCGTAGCTGGAGTCGACGCGGACCAAACCGTGGCCCATTTCCGCACGTTGGAACAGGCGGTCGACGGCGCGTTGGAACAGCGGAAGCTGACGCTCTACCTTTTGGGATTCTTTTCCGCCATCGCGCTCGTGCTGGCTTGCGTCGGCGTCTATGGCCTCACCGCTTATGCGGTGGCTGAACGCGAATGGGAGTTTTCGATTCGGATCGCTTTGGGAGCGACGCCCTGGGACGTCGTTCGCCTGGTCGTGCGATCGGGCCTGGGGCTCGCCCTGACTGGAGTGGCTCTTGGGTTGCTCGGCTCGCTGGCAATCGCACGGCTGATTTCGGCGGATCGATCATCGTCGATTCAGCACGCTCTTTACACATCGGTCCTCACGGTTTTCGTTGCCGGCGCTCCGGGCGACTCTGCCCGCCATGAATGACAAATACTTCTCACTGCCGTCCCATAGCGGCTGATACGGCGGCGTAAGTGGTTGGAGAGGTGGGATCGGGCGGCTGATTTCTGTCCCGGTGCTTTCATGAATTTAGCCGCGGGGGCGCGTTTGGCGGGATCAGGCGGGGTGCTGTCCCAT
>DASXFF010000188.1:0-12459 GCA_036489735.1 Occallatibacter sp.
TACTTTTACGATCCGGTGAGCGGCAAGTACACGGTGGATCGCTATCTGGACGATCTGGAGAAACGGTACGGCGGAATCGACGCGGTATTGATCTGGGCCACCTATCCGAACATGGGCATTGATGACCGCAATCAGCACGACATGGTGCGTTCGATGCCGGGCGGGATTGCCGGCTTGAAGCAGATGGTTGCTGACTTTCATCGACGCGGGGTGCGGGTACTGTTTCCGATGATGATGTGGGACGAAGGCACCAGAGATCCGGGGGCTTCCTGGCCTGACGCAATTGCCGCGTTCATGAAGGAGATTAATGCTGACGGCATCAACGGTGACACGCAGGACGGCGTTCCATTGGCGTTTTCACTGGCCGCGGACAAGGTGGGACATCCGCTTGCGTTTGAACCGGAGAATGGCCCGTCCGATGAAGCTCTTGCCTGGAATGTGCTCACCTGGGGGCAGTACCGTTTTCAGTTCGCTCCAACAGTGGATAGATATCGCTGGCTTGAGCCGCGGCACATGGTAAATATTCAGGGCCGTTGGAATCGCGATAAAACGGACGATCTGCAGTTTGCGTTTTTCAATGGAGAAGGTTGGGAGAGTTGGGAAAATGTTTGGGGGATCTGGAATGGCATTACGGAGCGCGATGCCGAAGCGACACGCCGCGTGGCAACCATCGAACGCGGATTTGCGCCTTTCCTGACAAGCGCGGGTTGGGAGCCGCTTTACCCGATGCGCAGTTTCGGAGTATTCGCGAGCCGCTGGCCTCTGGGTGACCAGACTCTGTGGACGATCGTGAATCGCAATGAATACGATGTGGCCGGGCGGCAGATGACAGTGCCGTATAAGCCGGAGATGCGGTACTTCGATGTATACCATGGCGTTGAGTTGAAGCCGAAGCGAGAGAATGATGAATCCGTGCTGGAGTTCGCTCTGGAAGCTCATGGATTCGGCGCCATTCTTGCAGTTGCCGGCGAACCTGACGCCAAAGCTCAGGCAGTGATGACAAAGATGAAGGCACTAACTGCGACCTCTTTGGCCAGCTTGCCGCACACCTGGGCGCCATTACCGCAGCAATTGGTTGAGATACCGCCGTCAAAAAAAACGGCAACGGCTCCTGAAGGAATGGTTCGCATAGACGCAGGCGATTTTCTTTTCAAGGTGCAGGGAATCGAGATTGAGGGTTTGGACGATGCCGGCGTCGATGTGCAGTATCCATGGGACGACAGTCCCAGGCGCTTCCATGAGCATGACATGCAGTTGAAGGCGTTTTACATGGATAAATATCCGGTAACGAATGCGCAGTTCAAGAAGTTTCTGGATGCGGCTCACTATACCCCGAAAGATGGCCTGAATTTTCTGAAGGACTGGAAGAGCGGAATGTACCCCGACGGTTGGGCGAACAAGCCGGTGACTTGGGTCTCGCTGGAGGATGCTCGCGCGTATGCGCAGTGGGCGGGTAAGCGGCTTCCACACGAGTGGGAGTGGCAATACGCAGCGCAGGGCAACGATGGCCGGCGTTTTCCCTGGGGTAATTGCGACTGGCTGGGCAGAGGAGGCTCGGGGTGCAAGAGTGACGGCTCGAACGATACGCCTGCGCCCATGCCGGACAGAGGACGGGTGATGTTGCCGGCCAGCGATGTGGATGCTCATCCGAGCGGAGCAAGCCCATTCGGTGTGATGGATATGGTGGGCAATGTGTGGCAATGGACTGACGAATACATGGATGAGCACACGCGCGCCGCGATTGTTCGCGGCGGAAGCCACTATCAGCCGCAGGGCTCGATCTGGTATTTCCCGCAGGCATACAGGAATGACGAGCATGGAAAACTGCTGTTGATGGCGCCGAGCTACGACCGCTCCGGAGCCCTGGGATTCCGTTGTGTGAAAGACGCGGAGTGATTTTGCAGACCGGTAGTCGCGTTGAGATCGGATGGAGAATGAAGACGGCGTTGCTGGCAGTGTCTCTCATGCTTGGCCCGGCAGCGTGGGGACAGGGTCACAGTTGCGAGAATCTGCACAAGCTATCCATTCCGAACACGAGAGTGCTTTCAGCGCAGACTGTAGCCGCGGGCAGTCTGCGATTGCAAGGGAACTCCGATGCCGAATTGGCGGCGGGAAAGCCATTCATGGAGCTCCCCGCCTTCTGCAGAGTTGTGCTGGAAATTGAACCTGCTGCCGGCTCCAGAATTCCCGTGGAATTATGGATGCCCGCCGAGAACTGGAATGGCCGATTTCTCGGCGTCGGAAATGGTGGCTTCGCCGGACAGATAGGTTATCGCGAGCTTGCAACGGCCGTGAGCAAGGGATATGCGAGCGCCGCGACCGACACCGGGCACTCCGGCTCTCCGATCGATGCCAGTTGGGCGCTGGGCCATCCGCAAGCGATTATCGATTTCGGATATCGTGCGATCCATGAGATGACTCTGAAGTCCAAGATGATTTTGCAGAGCTTCTACTCCGGACCCTTGCGGCATTCTTATTTTGCGGCCTGCTCCGATGGAGGCCGTGAGGCGCTGATGGAGGCGCAGCGGTTTCCGCAAGACTACGATGGTATTCTCGCGGGGGCTCCGGCCTATAACTGGACGCGCCTGATGACGAACGCTGTTGTTAATTCTCAGGCGCTCCTGTTGAAACCGGCGAGTTACATTCCTGCCGCGAAGCTTCCGGCAATCAGCGCTGCTGCACTTGAGAAATGCGATAAGAAAGATGGGCTTGCCGATGGAATTCTGGATGACCCTCGCCGCTGCAAGTTCGATCCTTCGGTGCTGCTGTGCAAGGAAGCGGACACAAATCGGTGTCTGACGCAGCCACAGGTTGATGCGCTGCACGCTCTTTATTCCGGGGCGCGGGATAAGGCTGGCCAGCGTATATTCCCAGGCTATGTGCCTGGCGGAGAATTGGGCGAAGGTGGATGGGGCTTATGGATACTGGGGCCCGCGCCAGGCCGAAGCTTGATGAATTTTTTCGGCAATGGATACTTTGCCGACATGGTTTATGGAAATGCGAACTGGGACTACAAGACGCTCTCTGCGGACACCGGATTGGCGGACGGCCTGCAAAAGACCGGCGGCGCAATTGATGCGACTAATCCCGATCTGCGTCCATTTGCGAAACGCGGCGGCAGGCTCATTCTTTATCACGGCTGGAGCGACGCGGCAATTTCAGCATTGAGCAGCATCGACTATTACAACAACGTTCGGACAACGGCAAGCCCGGCGACTGAAGACTCCACTCTCCGGCTCTTCATGGTTCCTGGAATGCAGCACTGTTCCGGCGGCCCAGGGCCCGATAGCTTCGGCCAAGCGGGACCGGACTCTGCATCGGGACCCGACGATCCGCAGCACGACATCCTTCTCGCGCTTCAGCACTGGGTTGAAGACGGGGTCGCCCCAGAGACCGTGATAGCAGCCCAATATGCTGGAGAGGGCGCAGCCAGAAAGATAACCAGGACGCGCCCGCTCTGTGCGTATCCGAAGGTTGCCAGATACAAGGGAGCAGGCAGCACGGACGACGCTGCGAACTTTGTCTGCCGTGCTGAACCGTAGTCTGGAATTGGGTTTTGAATCGGCGTGTACGGTTTCTCAATGCCGCAAAGTCAAGAGCCCGGCGTAAAGAGTTGCAGCCTGACCTTCCATGTCGTGGACTGACCTGGCTTCAGATCGACCATGCCAGTGTCCATGCCTTTCCAGACGCTGCTGAACGGATCGCCGAAGTTGAATTGCTGTTCAAGCGCGACAAATGGTTTGTCTTTTGGGGCGTAGAACTGCACGGTTCTGATCTCCGGTGAAAGACCTTCGATGTGCAGTCCATAGTGTGACGCAGGATCGGTCAGATCTACGATTACTTCACCGTGGGTCCGGACCAGGCCGGCGAATGAATCGTCATAGAGCGAGTTGCCGATGATCTTGCCAGCGGGCGCGGTGAAGTCGTTTGCCGTGCCTTTGACGTCGGTCAGTTTGCCGGTGGGGAAAACGTCGTCGAGATTATTGGTCTCAACGTGCTTTGTAGCGGGTATGTGCAAGCGGACTTGATCCCGCTGACCGCTTGGAATTGTGAAATAAGGATGCCAGCCAATGCCCATCGGCTCGTCTTGAGATCCCACATTCTTGGCCACGATAGTGCTCTCAACACTGTCTGCGCGCAGATCGATACGAATAGTTAGATCTGTGGAAGAGAGCCAATGTCCGTTAAAATTGCCGGCGTGGATGGTTGCCGTGACCGATGCGCCATCCGGGCTCACCTTCAGGTCGTCGGCCTTCCGCGTAAGAATCAGGCCATGGATGGCGTGACGCTCGGCGCCGGGCTTTTTGCCGCTCCAATTGGCAGGCAGGTTGAGCGGATGGCCTTGCCACGAAGTAGTAATGGATTTGCCGTCGGCCGAGAGAGTTCCACGAATTCGGTTGGCGTACGGAACCAGGAATGCGCCGCCAAAAGTACTGAAGCTTTTGTTGCCAAATTCGTCGTTGCTGAGCTGCCGGGCGACTTCATCGAGAGAAGGCGTTGCAAGAACGTCGATGTCTCCTTTGCCCGGAATGTTTGCCGTAATCTGCAGCAGATTCATCCCTCGACCAGGCAATATGGTTGCGGTGAGGAATTCAGGCTTGGTGCCGTGAGAGGTCGCGGCGCGTTTGAGCACCACGATTGGCTGGCCATTGATTTGCGTTGGCTGGGCAGACGCGGGCAGGCATCCGCATGCGATGCATATCAGACCTGCGCCAAAAATGATGGAGATGCGTGAAAGAGTGTTCGTCGACATGTTGTTATCCTCTCGAACGTAAAGCACGTCGTCGCGGCAGAATGCCGGCGCACTTCAGGTTTACGGTTTGCCCATGGATGGCCCGCCCACGTTGATAATGCGCGGAATGCGGTCGGCCACTGGAGGCAGCGGCTTACGGTGTGTGTGCGGACCCTTTTGATACCAGTAGGCTACGGTGTAGAAGTTGTCAGACCTGTGATTGGCATTTCCGTGCTCGATGGTCATCTTGAAATACTTCTTGAACGGGACGGGAGAGTCGAGATGGAAGCGGTATACGCTCCACTTCGCGCCGCGATCGTCGCCGCCATTCACAGGGTTGCCGTACAACTTGTAAGCAAAGGTAGGATGCGTCGATCCAAATGGATTGATGCCGCAGTTGCCATAGCACCAGGCGCCGAGATAGTAGTCTTCTGAACCGGTGCCGAGAATATGCGGCGTCTTTTCGTCGTCAATGAACATCATGTCGTCGCCTTCGCCCCACCAATCGCCCTGATTCTGCAGGATGCTTTGAGTTACGCCGACATAGTGTCCCGGTCCTTCGCCTTCAAACATCACATAGTTCGATTGGCCATCGACATTGCGAGCGTCATTCACCTTCGGATTTGAATTGGCGGTCCAATCGTCAGTCCATCCCTGACTTGGCTGAGCCTGGCGATATTCGGCGTAGAACTCAAACATGTTGTCGGGAAGCGTGCTGTGTTTCTGCCAATCGATGTTGTAGTAGAAAGCAGAGATGTCACGCTTACCCTCGTTGGTGATGGTGATCCGGGCCGACTTGTGGAAAGGCATTGGGAAAAAGCAGTTCAAGGCCTTTTGCGATCCGACTGAAAGAGGCCCGGATTCATAGGTGTAGTATTCGCCGAGACCAAGGCCAAAAAAGTCTCCGATGGGCGCTTCAACGGCAGGAAGCGGGTCGCCATCCCAATACATTCGGAGCACGATCTTCTTCAGATGATAGGGTTCGTCAGAGGCGATGGTGAACCAGAGATGCGTAATGATTCCCGGCCCATTGAGCTCCGCTATGGTGCGCTGTTCGCCCGCCTTGATGGGGTTCTTCCAGTTTCCATCGTCGTTGGCGCCTGTTGGATCTGCCGATGAAACGCGCTCCTGCGTGTAATCCTTTTGCAGAGGCAGGGAAGAGTACTCTTGAGCAGACGAACCCAGGCACAAGAGCAAAGGCGCGGAAAGCGTCAGGATACAAAGAAGGAAGCGATTGATCGCGCGGATGTGAACAGCAGAGTGACGTCTGTCGCCAGACATGATTGAGATTCCTTTCTCAATAAAGCGGTGCTCAGGAATGCCGATCGGCCGCGGCACATTTCAGTGCATGCGCGCGCGTGAAATTTCAGCCAAGCAACTTTGCCACACGCTTTGAAGATTTTCAAGAGAATTCTTCTGTATGCTCGATCAGGCAGTCAAAGTGAGCTTACACTTGGGTTAGAATCGGATCACCGATAAGGCCGGACGGAAGCTAAGCATCCGTGTCTCAGCCAGACAAACTCGAGCAGGAAAGCGCCGGCTGGTTGAATTTGAGTATTTCGAAGCGCGGTGTCCCGGCGCAAGGCGCATCAACTCCCGATTGAAAGCATCCTGAGAATGTCGACCATTTTGGAAGTTGCGAAACACGCGGGCGTCTCGATGGGAACCGTCTCCAATGTGCTTCGCGGAACGGCGCGCGTGAGCCCCGTGCTGCGCCAGCGCGTCGCAACTGCAATTCGTGAGTTGGAATATTATCCAGGCCGCGTAGCAATCCATGTCAAGGTTAAGCAGACATGCATGCTTGGCATGATTCTGCCTGATATCACCAATCCATTCTTTCCGGAAATTATGCGCGGCGCTGAGGATAGGGCCTTTGAGCGCGGCTATTTACTGGTAACCGCCAACACGGATGAGCAGTTGGAGCGCGAACTTCAAATTGTATCCGCGTTAAGGTCGCGTCGCGTCGATGGAATATTGCTGGCCGCCGCCGCGGGAAGCGACGCGCGGCACATCCACGCCGCGATGGAGGCAGGCATTCACGTGGTCTGCCTGGACCGTGCCGCGACAGGAGTCGACACGGATGCAGTTTTGCTGGATAACGTGCGTGGCAGCCAGAGATGCGTGCGGCATTTGATTCATGAAGGACATCGCGACATCGCCGTCATCACCGGCCCGCTTGAGTTGCAAAGCGCCAACGAGCGAGTACAGGGATTCAGGGATGCGCTTAAAGAAGCGAAGATCGAGTGCCGCCGTGAATGGATATTTGAAGGAGATTACCGCAGGGAATCGGGTTGCCGGCTTGGGAAAAGAATAGCCAGGCTGCGGAACAGACCATCAGCGGTTTTTGTGTGCAATGGGGTGATGACCCTCGGCGTGCTTGAAGCGCTTGAGGACATGGGCATCCGGTGCCCCGAGGATATTGCGATTGCAACTTTCGATGACTTGCCTGGCGGCAGTACCTTACACAGGCGCTTGACCACCGTCGTGCAACCGAGCTATGAGATCGGCTCACGCGCCGCTTCAATTCTGATGGATCGCGTAGAAGGCAAGCTGACCGGCGCTTCATTGATCGTCCGAATCGCACCCACACTTTCTCTTGGCGAATCCGCTCATGCGCACATTGGGAAGACTGTGCGCGGCGCCGGCAATCGCAAAGGCACGAAACGCTGAACAGGCGGACGGCGCGCTGGCCGCTTTGCTAGCAAGGGGCGATGCCGAATCGGCGATAACCTATCCGAACCGTGACACTGCGGAATGCGATGATTTGACAAGCATCTTCGGCTGGTGATTTACTTCACATTTGAAAATCTTCAAAGCGACAAAACGTCGCTCGGTTGGTTCACTCATCATGCAACTCCGCTTAAAAAGTCGGGCGAAAATAGTGGCCATGCTGGCCGCAGCACTTGCTTTGGCAGGCATGGCGACGCCCTCGCTGGCGCAACTCTCGCAGGATCAACTCGCCGAACATCAGCGAGCCGCGCAGCAGGCCGAAGCCAGCGGAGATTTTGTTTCAGCAATTCGCGAATACGAATTGCTGGCTCATGCGCTGCCCGGTAACGGCTCGGTGCAGAGCAATTTAGGGGTAGCGCTTTACTTCCATCACGATCTTGAAAAAGCCGCCGAGGTGTTTCAAGAAGCGATCCTGCTGGATAAAAATCTCTACACTCCGCACCTGTTTCTGGGCTTGACATCGGTGAAGCTCTCGCGCCCGGACCAGGCGGTTGCCGAGCTTAAGAGGGCCATTGCGATCAACGGAAATGATCCGCTGGCCCATACCTGGCTGGGTTTTGCCTATACGGCGCAGGGGCGCTACAAGGATGCTGCCGAACAACTCCAGACGGCTGGCCAGGAAGTTCCAAAGAACCTGGACGTGGCCTACGCGCTGGGAAAATGTTATCTCGCATTGGGGAAGACGGCGATTGCCCACTTATTTGAAGTCGCTCCTGATGGAGGCCGTACATGGCAGCTTGCCGGAGAGCAGTTTGAGGTGCAGGGGAATAGTGGCAAGGCGCTAAGAGCGTATCTGGGCGCGCTTGAAAGGCGGCCCGACCTTGTAGACCTCCAAGCCAAGATTACGGCTTTGGGAGGAACGGCGCCGGTATCTTCCGGCAAGGCCGCGGAAGTCAATACAGGCCGCAACGCAAGAGAGGATGCAGCCTACGAGGAGGCGCGGCGGTACGAGCAAGAGGCACGAGAAGCCTTTGAGCGGGTCTCTCAGATTGATCCGGACTCATACCGCGCACACCAGGTTCAAGCGGATTCCGATATTGCTGCGGACCGGACAGACGAAGCGGTCCGGGAATACAAGATTGCGCTCGAAAAGAATCCCGACGTGACCGAGATTCACGGAGCGCTGTGCGATGCATTGTCGCGGATGGACCATGTCCAGGACGCTCTCAAAGAGTGCAAGATGGAAATTTCCGAAGCACCGTTTGATGCAGAAGGGTATGTGGACGAGACTCGCGTGTTCCTTCAGATGGGCGACGACACACAAGCCGTACTGGCTCTTGAGCAGGCGTTGAAGCTCGATAGGCCGCCCATCACTGCTTATCGGCTGGAAGGCCGGCTTTATCTGAGTCAGGGAAAATATCAGGCCGCGGCTAAAGCTCTGAAAACTTATCTGGCATCCGAGACCAAGGACTCCAAGGCATATTACTTGCTCGCTAGGGCCTGTAAGTACTCCGGCGATACGCAGGGGATGAATGCGGCGATGGCCGCCTACAAGAGGACCTCAGAAGCGTTCAGGAACGTTAGCTATGCTGAACAGGCGCTGAGCCCCAAGCGCGACGAGGATGACACGCCTGACGACGGAAATAAAAAAGAACCTTGAAAAGTCAACGACAAACTGTGTGAAGCAAGAATGGGGAGGAGAGTGGAATGAACATCAAAATGATTGTCGGAGTGGCGGCGCTGTTATGTGGCAGCCTCGCGAGCCATGCTCAGAGTGACTGGCAAAAAAAAGTAACGGATGAACTGCCGCTGCTTGGGCATCGCAACTGGATCGTCATCGTAGATTCGGCTTATCCACTGCAAACCTCGCCGGGCGTGGAGACGATCGAGACCGGCGAGGATCAACTGGCTGTGGTGGACTACGTGCTGGCCGCGCTAAAGAGCTCGACGCATGTTCGCCCCCTTGTACATACGGACAAAGAACTGGGGTTTGTGCCGGAGAAAGAAGCCCCGGGCGTAACGAAATATCGCGAAGACCTGAAAGCGCGGTTGCAGGGATTTTCAGCCGATGAAGTCCTGCACCAGGTACTGATCGATCGGCTGGGCGAAACTGGAAAAAGCTTTCATGTGCTGGTGTTGAAAACGCGCATGACAATTCCTTATACGTCGGTCTTCTTGCAGTTGGACTGCAAGTACTGGGGCGATGAGTCGGAAGTGAAACTGCGTGAGGCGATGAAGGCGGGTAAGCCGCAAGCAACGAAGCCATAAATTTTGAAGCCCATGGCTTCGAAGTGATTCAGCAGGAGGATAAGCGATGTCAAACTACGTTCTGCCCGCGTTCCGAGAGCCTGCGCCGGTTTCGGCGAATGAAATCATGTTGGTTGCGAGTGGAGACCTGCGCGAATCCGCGAACCAGATGTGCTGGCCTGCGCAGGCTGAGATGGAAGCGGGCGTCGTTGCGGCTTTCGATGCGGAAGGAATCAAGGTCGTCAGAGCGCATCCTTTCGATGCGGCGCGAGGACATGGCTTCATTTCGAGCCAGCGAATGGGCATGAATGTTTTTATGGGAATTCATCCGGATGCGCCTGTTGTGATTGCCGAAGCAGTATGGCAATACAGCCACAATGTATTGGCCGGATTGATTGCCCACCGCGGGCCTATTTTGACGGTTGCGAACTGGTCGGGCAAGTGGCCCGGGCTGGTGGGGATGCTGAATTTGAATGGCTGCCTGCGCAAGGCGGGCGTGCGGTTCAGCTCTCTGTGGAGTGTGGATTTCAAAGATGAGTTTTTTTGGAACGGTATTCGGCAATGGCTGAAAGAGAAGACGGTGACGCAGGACGAAGGCCATGTCAGAGACCTGGATGTTGCTGCTTTGCCAAAGCCGGAAAGGGAACTGGGCCATGCTCTCGCGAGCCAACTGAAGCGTCGTAAAGCGATCCTTGGAGTCTTCGACGAGGGCTGCATGGGAATGTATAACGCCATTGTTGAAGACCATCTGATGAATGGCGCAAGCATTTATAAAGAGCGGTTGAGCCAGTCAGCTCTGGTTGCGGCCATGAAGCAGGTGCCGCCGGAGGAAGCTCAAGAGATCCGCCGCTGGTTGGACGGGCGTGAGCTCACCTTTGTAACCGGGCAGAATGAGGAAACGGAGCTCACCGATGTGCAGATTCTTGAACAATGCAAGATGTATATTGCGGCGCTGAGGATTGCCGACGGGTTTGGCTGCGATGCGATCGGAATACAGTATCAGCAAGGGCTCAAGGATAGCGTTCCTGCATCGGATCTGGTTGAGGGATTGCTCAACAATGCGGAACGTCCGCCGGTGCTGGGCGCGGATGGAAGGGAACTCTACGCCGGAACGCCGCTGCCGCATTTCAACGAAGTGGATGAATGCGCCGGAGTAGATGCGCTCATCACGAATCGGGTGCTGCGCGCGATGAATCTCGATCCGGCAACCACGCTGCACGATGTGCGTTGGGGCGAGCGTTACACGGGCGACGGCATCGACGATTTTGTGTGGGTCTTCCAGATATCAGGCGCTATGCCGCCATCGCATATCGCCGGCGGATATCCCAAGTGCGTCAGTGAACGGCAGCCCCCGATGTACTTTCGTCTGGGCGGCGGAACTTTAAAGGGCATTGGCAAGCCGGGCGAAATTGTATGGAGCCGCGTCTTTGTCGAGGGCAATGCGCTCCATGTCGATCTTGGGAGAGCAAGAGCCGTGACGCTTCCCGAAGAAGAGACGGAGCGCCGCTGGAAGTCGACGACACCTCAGTGGCCCATTGTGCATGTGATTTTGCAAGGAGTGACGCGGGACCAGTTCATGGGTCGGCACAGGGCAAACCACGTGAACGTAGCCTACGCTCCTTCCGCAGAAGATGCAGATAAGGTGCTCGCCGCCAAAGCGTCGATGTTTGCGCACCTCGGGATAGAAGTGCATCTTTGCGGCGTCTGAATCAGAGATTGTGATTGTGTGTGAGAGATCCACGGCGATCTATGGCAAAGTGATTAAACGATTAAATAATTGAGCCAAGTCTTGCGCCTCGAAAGGATGGATTGGGTATGAAGCTGCTTCCTCTGCCGCAATACAAATCGGATATGCTCAGGCCTTGCTGGCGTTGGGCGGCTCTGAGCTTGATCGTCGCGGCATGCGCGACAATCGCGATAGGTCAGGAGTCCCAAACGAAGGATTCTCAGTGGGTCAGGCCGATGAAGGCTGGAGATCCACTCGTGTGGGGCAGGCGCGATGGCATAGTCTTCGGCTTATTCTCGCCGGGCGGCATCAAAGGCCCTCGCGGGCTGATCCGGGTGGGACTCTTCACGCCCGATGCAGTGGAACCACAGCTGCTGAACTTTATTGCCGTCGAACCGGTGATTCAAGGTCCGGGAACCCGCATGGATCGCATGGCATTCAGCGAGATGGAACAGAGCACCATGGATCCGGGACTGCGCGGAAAGCGGATGTGGGTGCATCCCGGGGATGGAGACGCGGCTGGTTTCTCCGGCGGTACGCTCGAAACACTGCACGCCGGCCGAGCGACAATCGAACGGCTTTCGGTACGCATTGATGTTGAGAAGTTTACGAACAATGGCGCGCACGTCTACGTGATTGCGTCCATCGATAGCGATAAGCCTGGCGAGTTGCGGCTATCCACATTTGCGGAAAGCGATAGCCCGCCAATTGAAGAACTGGGTCTGACTGCAACCATGGGTAACTATGAGCGGCTGCGCCTTCTGTGGCTGAATGATCGCGTTGTAGATAGCCGGAAGTTGTTTGCAAACTACCCATGGCCTGAGCACTGGCGCATGGAAACAGGCGACGATTTTGCGGAGAAGGAGAATTATCCCCTGCCGGAGATGTTGCGCAGCGGTGATGGCGATGCGATTGTTTTTTGTACTTCAAGTGAGGCCGATCCGCGGCACACGCCGGGCAACGATACCGCGCATTGGGTCTATTCGCTGCCCAAGGAAACCCAGTACTGGCGCGTGCCTGGCCATGAAGTGCAGCCCGATCTGCGTGTGCGGGTGAATGCGCGCCACATGTACTGGGCATCGAA
>DASXFF010000213.1:0-86934 GCA_036489735.1 Occallatibacter sp.
TGAGCGCCGCAGGCATGAGGGTGATGATGACCGCACCGATCACCATCCGGGAACGCAATCGAGTTCCCAGACCGCTGCTTCCCTGCCCTACATAAACCTTCAGGACGGTGCGGAAAAGCAGGACCATCAGGAGGAGCAGCAAAAGAAAGAGCAATACATCGAGCGCCGTCAGGGCGATGGTCTGCCCATAGGTTTCAGGATTGAGGAAATCGATGTGAGAGGTGGTAAACCACTGCAGCGTTCCCAGGAGAACAAAAACCAGAAGCGCTCCGCCGGTGAGCAGAGCGATCTTGCGGCGCCGCGAGTCGGCAAGGAAACGCATGGGGCGATTATAGAGAAAACCGGGAACAGCGGACCAAGGGAACAATGTATGGCGCCATCGGGACCGGCCGGGCAGCCGTAAAGCGCAACTTTTGGCGGAGGGCAGGGTTGATCGCGACAGGAGCCTTGGAGCCTGGCCCGAAACTGGCTCTGGTGGGCGCCAACGATTTTTCGGCACTCCCGCCGAAACCTCTGCCGCCGTTCCGAAAGGACGGCGGCATTTTTTCTTGGTTTTGGAAGGATTTGGGCCGGACCGCCCGGTGACCCGGCCTCGGTAAGCTCTTGCTTACTGCAGCAGCGTCGCCGTGACGAGGACCTGAAGGGTGCCTTTGTCGTCGAGATTGTCGGATTTTAAAATGACAGTGGACTTGCCGATTGGAACAAGCGCCGGGCCGCTCCAGCGATTCTGGCGGACCACCGGTTCATCCAGCCCATTGGCTCCGCCGACATGAGTCGTTGAAGCCACGCTACTGACCTCGATGTTCAGGTGAAAACCCAGCTCGCCCCCGATTTCCCGTGTGAATCCCTGACTGACGTCGATGTTTACACCAATGTCCTGATATTGAAATTCCGCGCGCTGCTGCGTGCTCTCGCCTGACGTGGAACTGGTCACGATCGGCACCTTCGATCCGGCGCGAATCTGGCTGAAAGGGAATTTGGGATCGGTCGAGATTGTCGTGGAATAGCTGCGGCTGTTCACTGCCTTACCCTCTGCGCCGACCTCCTCAATCACAAAGTCGAGCCGATAAAAATGCACGGGCAGCGCGACGTTTTTGGATGGTTGATCGGCTTTTGCTTGCTGCGTCTCCGCAGCCGGCTGCTGGGCGAGAATTGACGAGCCCAGCGGCAGGGTGAAGAACAGCAGGAAGTAAATGGCAATTCTGCGCATAATGATCTCCTTAATTTGAGCCCAATGGGGGCGATTCGAGCGGTGGAATTTGGGTAGTGTCGATGCGGATGGCGGCAATGCGAATCGGCTCATCGAGGTGCTCTTGCGCCCGGATGAATGATTTGCGTTCGGCCTTCGGTGCTTGTGCGGCGAATTGGGCCAGGGCCAGTTCCTCAGGTGAAAGGGGCTGCGGTATCGGAAACATCTCTTCTTTCGGCAAAGCCGCGACGGCGGAGCGATCACCAGCTTGCTGACGTCGCTGCGGACCGCGAGATTTGACGGTGCGTTGCGCATCCCGCGGGTCCATCCGAACTTCTGCTTTCGGCGTTTGTTCTGACGGGTGCGGGATGAATACTTGCGTCCCGATTGAGCGCCGAGACCTCAGGCTCAGGAAGACACCGAGGAGCAGGAGCGTGGCGGCAACCGTTACCAGACCCGCCCACACCATCCTGCCAGGATGGAACGCGGGCCTGCGCTCGCCGGCGACCCGTGCCATCACACGCCCCTCCAGGCCGGGGTCCGCGTCGCCGTAAGTCGAGAGCGCAGCGTCAATCAAACGATCAGCATGGTCAGGCATCCCGCGGCTCCTTGAGAGCGCCAAGCTTCTGGCGCAGCAATTGACGCGCACGTTGCATGCGCGTACGCACGGTTCCCTCCGGCACACCAAGGATTTGGCCGATTTCGCGCGAGTTAAGGTCGTCGAAAGCCGAAAGAACCAGCGGCACGCGCAGCTCGAAGGGGAGCGCGTCGATCATAGAGTGGACCAGCGTATGGCTGTCGGCTGCCATAAGCGTCTCCTCAGGGCCGGCTTGCGTCGACGCTAGATCGGGCAACCCATCCGCATCTTTGCGGGAAGAACCGGCCCACTCCGCGACTCGCGGACCGCGATCAACCGCAAGCCGCCATGTCACGCGGGCCAGAAACGCGCGTTCGTTTTTGGCATTCTGCCATCCGCCTTTGCGATAGAGCTTCAAGAATGTCTCCTGCACCACATCTTCAGCGTCGGCCGCATTTTTGAGCACCGCGTATGCCACGCGGAAGACAAAGCGCGATTGGCGCTCCACCAGCGCAGTGAACGCCGCTTCTTCGCTGCTGGTCAAGATTTGTGCGCCCCCTCACGGCCCGACGCAAAGCGATTCGAGCTGGACCAGAGGAATGTTCCGCCTTCGCCGCTCGTACACACGCTAAGACGGTGCCCGAGTGCGGGGTGTTCGGAAATTTTCTTGTAGGGTAGTCGAACTCAGCGGGCGATCAGAAACATCACCCAACTAAAAACCATGACCGAGCCGACAAAGAGCGCAAAGCAATAGGCTCCGTAGCGGAACATACGCTTTGGCGTGTCGCGCATGGTGATGCCGAAGACAGTCGAGGCAAAGAGTGCGAAGAGCAGGACTGCGATGAAGTGGGAGGGATGCATTACAACTTCCTCCCGGTCCGCAAGTTGTGCGCGTCGACAGCGGCAATGATGTTGAGCAGCCCGGCGACGACAATGAACTGCTGGCCATAGTTGGCGACCGTGGTCTGGACCGGCGTTCCGCCCCAGCCGGCCGCGCGGCTAAGGAAATAGAGGAGCCCGTTTCCAAGATCGCCGGCCATTCCGAGGATGTCCAGGATGTCTTGCCCGCCGGTGTAAAGTTTGCCCTGCATGGCCAGACCGAGCGCGAACATGGCGATGATGGAGACGGCAAGGAGCGCGCCGCGAACCCACTTACCAAGGAGAAAATGGCCCGCGCCAGGGATGAGCCATCCGGCGATTAAAGGAAGATAGACGAATCCTTGAGTTGTGGTTTTTGTCGCAACAGGCTTGTTCGGGGTGGCTGCCATTCCTTTTTGACTATACAAGATGAAGGTAGGAACCCCGGGGAACAAGGGACCGAGGGAACAACGAGCGTGGGAGCCAGAAAACAGCAAGCGGGAAGTCTTTAGTTGCCGGTGGGGATGATGTCGGCGTTTTCGACCATCAAGATGACCGTGCGATGCGGCGCGCGCGTGCGATGCAGGACCGTTCGGGGCACCGCGATTCCCTGGCCGGGCGTGAGTTCAACGATCCGGTCTTCCAGATCGATGAACAGCTTGCCTTCGACCACATAGAAAAACTCATCGTCGTTGTCATGCTTGTGCCAGTGGTACTCGCCTTCGATCATGCCGACGCGAACGACGGAGTCGTTCACCTTGCAAAGAGTTTGATTGAACCACTTGTGCTTGCCGGCATCGGGGATCGCGTTGATGTCGATAACTTCAAGCGGACCGTGGAGGATGTTGAGGCGGGTTTCGTAGGGCAAGGAAGAAGGGAAGGACATGGCGACTCCTGATGCGCAGCATAGCAGTGATTCTCCCGAGTGGATTCTAGGAGGACTTTTGCTTGATTCACTGGGAAAAGAGCGGATCGACGCTCAATGGCGTAATACACAAATGTGATTACGCTATCTGGGGTTACGCTAAATAGCGTAATCATTCAGGCGCTTGCTTATGCACCTCGTTCAGCTGCACCCGAGCTAAAATCGGACGCGGATTGAGACGGTGACGAATAGGGTTGAAATGATCACCAATATGGCAGGTAGAGCGACTTCCACCTGCGGCCTCATCGCGCGCAGGCGCGCCCAACTCCGCTCACCCCGCTGCCCTCCGCTGGGTCGGCACTCCGCCAAACTTCCGCACGAAAACCTGTTCCCTGGTCCCTGTTGCCTGTCCCCTCGTTTCTTGTTGTCAACCCCCTCCGCTCAAAATAAATCCGCCAGCCTCCCCTAAGTCCTTTTCCGCTTATCTTTTATCTCTGATCTCTGTTTTTCCGAAGTTTGCCGATTATTTCTGCTAATTCTCTATACTTGTCTTAGGTGGCAGACTCCGGAACCCCGGAATTGCCTGCAACACAGGAACTAAATAAAAACAAAAAAACACACCCCCGGTGAGCGACTTATACATAAGTATATTATAATCAACGTTATAGACGATTACCATCGACATATTTCGACAATCTTGGCCAATTTTATGGCCAAATCAACTGAACTGGCCCCCCACCGTTAGATCCGTACCAGCTCCTGCTGAATCCGCCCGGTGACACAGGCTTTGCCGGGAGCGGTGAGCATGTTGATCTCGCTGCGCACGCCAAACTCGGGCAGATAAATGCCCGGCTCGACGGAGAAGCAGGTGTGCGGCAGCAGGAGGCGCACATCGTGAGTTTCAAGATTGTCGAGGTGCGCGCCGGGACCGTGAATCTCGTGGGCAATGTTGTGGCCGGTGCGATGGACGAAGAAAGTTGAGAAGCCGGCGTCGCGGATGACGGAACGTGCGGCATCGTCGGCTTCGAATCCATGGATGGGGCGGTTGGCAGCGAAGGCGGATTCAACAAGGGCAATCGCGGCATCGCGCGCGCCGCGGACAGTCTCGAACACGAGTTGCTCTTTTGGAGAGGGCTCGCGGCCGACGACGCCTGTCCATGTGATGTCGTAAAAAACGGCAGTCGGCGAATCAAGGCGGCCCCAGATATCGATGAGCAGAAAGTCGCCCTCGCGGATGGGCGCGGCGCGATCGGCGGTCGGCTCGTAATGTTGGTCGCTTGTGTTGGCGTTGACGCTGACATCGGGACCGTTTTCCCAAACCAGGCCTTCGCTGCGCATGGCTTCGCGCAACCAAATCACCAGGTCATACTCCGAAACTCCGCCCGTGCGGCCAGCACCCGATGGCGGACGAAGGCGGCGAGCAATTTCGGCCCACGCGCCAACAACAATCAGGTCGATGGCGCGCTGGGCCGCGGCATGAGAAGCGATTTGTTCGGCAGTCAGTACGGCTTGGAACTGGCTGACGAGATCGGCCGAGGTGACGATCTCTTTGCCGAGCGAACGCAAAAATTCGACCGTCCCGGCGTCAACCATTGACACATACATAATGTCGTTGTTCGGCGAGTACTGCATCGCAATTTTTTTCTGGCCTTGGAGAAGATTCTCGAGGCCGGCGTGCAGCTCTTGCCAACTGGAGTACTGTGTTTTTACGCCGGACAGCGCGTCGAGGCGCGCCTGCTCAATGCGATGGACAAGCTTGCGCGGCTCGCCGTTGGCGGGAATGAAATAGTACCAGCGGCGCGTGATATGCGCGTTGGGATCGAGACCGAGAATGCCTTCGGCGATGGGATCGCGGTGGTGATGATCGTAAAAGAGCCAACCGTCGAGAGACGCGTCGCGCAGAGCGGACTGGATGGCACTGAGATTCATACGGGAATGATACGCGGCGCCAATCGAGCCCGCTGTGATCGTTAGGCGATGGCGCGACGCTTTTCACCCTGCAACCGAATCGACACGTGAACCAGCGTAAGCGCGGCGGGAGTGACGCCGGGAATGCGGCTGGCCTGGCCGATGGTCATAGGGCGGATGCGCCCGAGCGTTTCGCGCATCTCGCGGGAGAGGCCGCTGATGGCGTTGTATTCGAGCCAGTCGGGGATGGACACGGACTCGGCGGCCTTGAGGCGCTCGATCGATTTCTTCTGCTGATCGAGATAGCCGGCGAACTTGATTTCGGTTTCGACGGCGCGCGCCTCGTTTCTGCGAGTGCGCGTGATGGATGCGGCTATGTTGGTGGAGTTCGCGCCGGCCCTGCGGGGCGGCACAGAACTTACGGACACGCTCTCCCAGGACTCCGCTTCGTTCCGTCCTGGGCTATTCTCGTTGCCTCCCTCCGGGAGGCATTCTGCGGCGGCGAACTCCGCAAGCAGCGGATCGCCTATGAGGTCATCACGGAGAGCGGCAAGCAGCGGCTCAATGGTCACTTCGGGGCGCTTGAGGAGCTGCGCCCAGGTGAGGCCGGCGGTTGCAGGTAGATTGCCCAGGCCGGCGCGCTCGAGCTTTTCGGGATTGACTTTGCGGGAACTGAGCATGCGTCCAAGGGCGGCCATGCGCGCCTGCTTTTGCTCGTACTCGGCCCAGGCCTCGTCATTGATGAGGCCCAGACGGCGGCCGTGCGGGGTGAGCCGGCGATCGGCGTTGTCGATGCGCAGATGGAGGCGGAACTCGGCGCGCGAAGTGAACATGCGATAAGGCTCATTGGTGCCCTTGGAGATCAAGTCGTCCACGAGGATTCCCGTATATCCCTCAGTTCGGTCCATGGTGAACGCCGCTTGGCCTTTGAGCCAGAGCGCGGCGTTGATGCCTGCCATGATGCCCTGGCAAGCGGCCTCTTCATAGCCACTCGTGCCGTTGATCTGGCCGGCAAGATAGAGGCCGGTCATGCACTTCACTCGCAGGGTGCGATCGAGCTCGGTGGCGTCGACAGAGTCGTACTCGATCGCGTAGCCGGGGCGCAGCATCTCCGCCTGATCGAGGCCGGGAATGGAATGGACCATCTGCCACTGCACTTCCATCGGCAGCGAGGTGGACATGCCGTTGATGTAGACCTCGTGGGTGTTCAGGCCTTCGGGCTCGAGGAAGAACTGGTGCTGCGTCTTGTCAGGGAACTTGACGATCTTGTCTTCGATGGACGGGCAATAGCGCGGACCGACACCCTGAATGCGGCCAGAGTACATGGCCGACCGATGGACGTTTTCGCGGATCAGGCGGAGCGTCTCAGGCGTGGTGAAGGCGATGTGGCAGGAGACCTGCGGTTGGAGGATCTTCTTCGTGCGGAAGCTGAAGGGCGTTGGGTCAGCGTCGCCGGGCTGCTCCTCGAACATGGACCAGTTGATGGTGCGGCCGTCGAGACGAGGTGGCGTGCCGGTTTTGAGCCTGCAGGTCCGAAGGCCGAGATTGCGGAGGGCTTCGCCGAGCAGGACGCTGGCAGGCTCGCCCGAGCGGCCTGCGGGATAGCGCTCTTCACCGCAATGAATGAGGCCGTTGAGAAAGGTTCCCGTGGTGATAATGGTGGCGCCGGCGAGAAGATGACGGCCATCGCGGAGCTTGAGACCCAAAACACGGCGATGGGGACGAGTAGGACGAGGAACATCTAGTGGATCGGCGGGAGTGCTATCCCAGGTCTCAGAATCGAGACCTGGGGCACCCAGCCTTGTTCCAGTTCCCTCGTTCCCTTGTTCACTTGGTCCCTGTTCTTCGATGACGAGGTCGACGACTTCGGCCTGGCGGATGTGGAGGTCGGGCTGGGACTCGAGGACTTCGCGCATTTTGACGCGATAGAGCTGCTTATCGCATTGTGCGCGGGGACTCCAGACGGCGGGGCCGCGCGAAGCGTTGAGGAGACGGAATTGGATGCCCACGGCGTCCGCGACTTCGCCCATGATGCCGCCAAGTGCGTCGACTTCACGGACGAGATGGCCTTTGGCGACACCGCCGATGGCTGGGTTGCAGCTCATCTGGGCGATGAGATCGAGGTTCATGGTGATGAGCGCCGTCTTAAGGCCCATGCGAGCGGCAGCCATGGCGGCTTCGCAACCGGCGTGACCGGCGCCGACCACGGCGACGTCGTATTGTTCGGTGAAAGCCATCAGGCTTTATTTTACGGGGAGAATGAGGCTCGCGCGGCGGATGGGGGGAGGACGGGCGATTCAGTAGACGGCGTAGGCGCGGCCATTGAGGGCTGGCGGATCCTGAAGGACGGAGTGAACGCGAACTCGGACGGGCAAGCCCGGAGTGAGGTCGTTGACATCGATATCCGCGACCAGCCCGACGGCCGGATGATGGCGCTCGGTCCGGTTCACAAGCCGATAGGGAATGGGGCGGTCGGATTGAGTGACCTCGATTGTGAAGATCTGGTCTGCGTCCTCGGCAGTGAAGTTGTTGGCTTTGGATCCGCGACCGGATGCCCCTGACGGATTAGCTCGGACAACAATGCGAAGAACCCCCTGAATGGGCGGATTGACGCTGGCCTCGATGGTGCCCGGGGCCGAGGTTTGGAAAACGGCGTCAAGGAGCTCGACGGAGCGAGGCTTTGAATGGGCCGCAGAGGCGACCGTTGCGTACGCGGCAAACAGAGCCGAGACGAGAATCAGGGAAGTTGAGGAACGCATTAAGCCGCCTGCACTTCCAGGATGATAGCGGCGCCGCGCGGTTGGAGGTTGACAGCAGAGGCGCGGCCGTTTTGATCGCGCAGAATGGTCGCACACAGGCTGAGCCTCATTCCGGCTGTTTCGCCACAAGCGCGAGCGGGAACAAAGGGATCGAAGGCGCGCTCAGGGTCAAGGAAGCCGGGGCCGGAGTGGGTAAGGGAGATGTGTACGAGACTGCCCTCGCGGGCCGCTTCGAGGCGAATGGATTTGGACTCTTTGGGCGCCAAAGAAGGGCCTTCAAGGTCCACGGCTCCAATGGCGTATTGCAGGCAATAAAGCAATGCCTGGCGCAACGGCTGCGCGCCACAAAGGACTCGGGGCATTCCCGGCGCAACATTGACTTGAAATTCGATCGAGCGTTGCAGGAATTCGGGGCGATAGAGCTGCTCCATGTCGGAGAGCAGCTCGGTGACAGAAATGGCGGCCGGCTGGTCAGAGTGGACATGCGAAACGCGAGAGAGGCTCTGGAGCGTGGAGCGAATGCTACGCGCTTCATTCACAATGGCATCCACAGCCTTGCGATCGTGAGATTCGAGCGCGGTCGATTCCTGGAGCAGCGAGGCATAGCCAAGGATGACCGTGAGCGGGCTGTTCAATTGCTGGGTAACATTGCCGGATAACTGGCCGAGGCCGGCAAACCGTTCAGAGTCGATGAGCTTCTCGAAAAGCATCGTCTGGCTGCGCGTGGCCTGGAGGCGGTCGGCGAGCATCTCGATGGGCAACAGATCATCGAGGCGAGGACCATCGGATGAGCCGCCGCCGCACGCGCCATCGGAGCGGATTGCCCCGAGTAACAGCGCGCCGTCTGCGCCGGAGCGTCCGATCATGGGAATGGCCAACATGGAGGTGAAGCGAAGACGCGTGAGGTCGTCGCCTGGAATAAGCCACGGCGCGAAATCGAGGTGAACGGTCTTGCTGTGCGGGACCGCAATGGGGGCCGAGCCTGGAACGAGAAAGCCTTCAACAGGGATTCGATTGATCATCTCGCCCAGCGGCCGGGCAATGGCGATCTCCAGGCCGGCACAACCGGCAAGCCGGTAGCGACCGCCACTTTCAAGCAGCAGTGCGACCTGAGAAAAGCGGCTGTTTTTCGCGACAGTGTCACAGACGTCTGCAGCTTGGCGGTCAAAGTCCTCGACTCTGCGACGCGTGAGCATGAGGTTCGCGTAGGCCTCAAGTTGGCGACGGGCGCTGCGTTCGCGTTGCTGAGCGGCCTTGTTACTCGTCAACTCGTTCTCCAGGGCGAGCACGATCATGCCCACAGCGGCGACAACCTTGCCCATAACGATGATGCGGATCAGCGTGAGGGAGAGCGGCTCATGGCCGCCGGATAGGGGAAGAACATTGAGGCAAGCTAGCGACCAGGCAAGGAAGCCGAGGACGCTGAGGAAGACTCCAGGTGAAAAACGGCGCGATACGAAGACGAGCATCACCGCCGCCATCTGGAGGTTGATGCACTCGACAAATGTGAGACCAGCGCCGGCGCCCCGCATGCAACAAACTAAGATGGCAAAGGTGCCAAGCACAGCGCTGAAGGAAACGCCCAACCAGATCGGCACAGAGCCCTTGGTCATCCCCCAGAAAACGCCGACGCCAAAGCTTATACCCACCAAAGCTGGAAAGATGAGGAATGCCAAGCCGGGAGGCTGGACCCCGCCCAGCACTCCGTAGAGAAGAATGGAGTAGAGGACGAGAGGCGCCGCATAGGGCACCGCGAAAAGAACCTGCATGCGTCCAATGCGGAATCGCAGGGCGGAGAGCGAGCCGAGAAACATGGCTGCGCTCAATTGAATGAAGATTTGACCGGACGCCACCAACCAGGGGGAACCTGTTCCAGGGTAGCCATTCATGGTGTACAGCAGGACCATGGCAACGATGGAAAAAAGGAAACCCAGGAACCAGAGAAAGGAGCGGGTATCGCGGAAGCGGAGACAGAGGTAGCCGAAGACGGGCAGCAAAAGCGCTGTGAGGAGCAAAGCCGGAAGGTGATAATAATCGGGCATGGAAGCCGCGAATCTCCTTCCCTATCAACGGAAAATGCAGATCCATTGACGCTGGCCGATCCAAGCCCTGAGCAGTCCTTGCAGACTCACGGGCCGCGAGACGGCACCTTTTCTCATCGCGCCGTGACAGGGCATTCTCGGGCTAGTATCCGGGCCATCCGTATGGAGAGTACATCCGTCTAAAGTTGCAGAGGGATGCGAGGATCGAGGTGCAGATTCTCGCCCCTTTTCGCCCGCGAGGGCAAGCCCAGGAGGCACGCTTCAGTGAATCTTCGAAACTTCATATCGGCGATGGCAATTGCCGGCTGCGCCTTGATTGCCGCGGCACAGGATAAGGCGTCGTTCACGCCGATGCCGCTGGACTCTGGGTTCGGCCGCATGGATCTCTCGGACCCGCCGGTACCGCCGGACCAGATCATCAAACAATTCGCGGCGAAGGAGACCGAGTTTCAGGAAGCGCTCAATCACTACACGTATCGGCGCACTGCCAGTGTGGACGAAGTGGACGACGATACGAACAAGGTGAGCGGGGAGTGGTATGAAGTCGACGATGTGATCTTCGATACGGAGGGCAGGCGCACGGAGAGGGTGGACTTCGCTCCAGCGAACACGCTGAAGGACATCATGATGTCGCCGAGCGATCTGCAGGACCTGCAGCACGGGTATTCGTTTGTGCTGACCACTGCCGAGCTTCCCGCGTACGACATCAAATACGTGGGACGTCAGAAAGTGGATGAAGTGCAGTGCTACGCATTCGACGTGGCCCCGAAGACGATCGAGAAGGGCAAGCGGTATTTCGAGGGGCGCATCTGGGTGGACACCGACGACATGCAGATTGTGGTGACCAATGGCCGGATGGTGCCCGACGACACCCGCAAAAACTCCGCCGATCTGCATGCGCCGTTTATCACCTGGCGGCAGCAGATCGACGGCCACTACTGGTTCCCCGTCTATTCAAAGGGCGAGGGGGTTCTGCACTTCCCTGGCGGCTATGGCTACATGGCCCAGGACGTACACATCAGGGAATTGATCAAATTCACCGACTACAAACGGTTCGGATCATCGAGCAAGGTGTTTTACAACGGGCAGGAGGTCCCGAACGACGGGCAGCAGCCGAATCCCGCGCCGACTGCTCCGCCAGATAAAGGCAAGTGAAGCAAGCACGACGTTCTGCGCGGCGTTAGCAAAATGTATGCCGCAGCGGAAAGTTGAGCGATCACGATGGCGACGCATGCTCCAGCCGGATGTTCTACTACGTAATGGGAAGCTCCAAACGAGCGCCCATTCAAGGTAGAGATGCGGCGCAACATCCAGCAACTTGTCGTGCAGCTTCTTTGCATCCTCGCCGTGGGCGTGTGCTTTCCGCTGCGGGCGGCCGCGCAGGCGCCAAAACAACCCCAAACAAAGGATGGGCAAGCTGATCAAGCAGCGCCAGACGCTGCGGGCAGAGATCAGAGTGCAAATGAAGACGACGCCAGCGACGTCGAAACGATCTTCCCGCACACATTGGCGGGGCGGTACTGGATTTCAGGACAAGCAAACGTAATTCTGCAAGGTTATGGAGCGTTCAAGGCTAAGTACAGCGGACCGAACAGCCTGACAAACTGGGGGCAGAGCGCAACGACGCACCTGCTGACGCTGAACACGGGGTATGAGGTTTCGCAATCGACCGAAGTCTTTGCCGATATCGAAGACACGACAGGCAACGGAGTGGGGAACGATGGTGGGCTGGCGGGATACGTGAACCTGGACGTGGTGCGGCTGCTGCCTGGGGCAAGTGCTCCGTACCTTTCGCAGCTAATGATCCGCGAGATCATTCCATTAACGAAAACAGGTGAGCCGGAGAGCGAGGACCGCGACGAATTGCACCTGGCGACTTCGCTTCCTGCACGCCGCATTGAAGTGCGGCTGGGGAAGATGGACCTGACGGATTTCTTCGATTTGAATACCTATGGATCCGACAGCAATCTACAGTTTCTCAACTGGACGGTGGACGACAACGGCGCCTGGGACGTGGCGTCGAACGCGAGGGGCTACACCGACGCAGTGATCGTGGAGTACGACGATCACTCGCATTCGGCCCGATTCGCCGAAGCTATGATGCCGAAGACCCCATTTTCGCAATTCCTGGACGCCGACTTGGCGCGTTCTCGCTCGGAAAACCTGGAACTGGAAGCGCGGGGCAAACACGTCGTTCATCGCGATGGCGTGGTAAGGGTTTTAGGTTATCTGAATCATGGCCCGATGGGCAGTTACCGCGAGGCCAATGCTGAGGCTCTAAATCATCAGACCACGACACCGGACATTACCGCGACACGCCGCGAGGGCCAGCATCGATACGGGTTCGGCTTGAACGTGGAGCAGGAAATTACCGACGATTTGGGCGTCTTCGGGCGGCTGGGGTGGAGCGACGGGCATCATGAAACTTTTTGCTACTCCGAAGACGATCGGACGCTGGAATTGGGCGGCCTTTTGAAAGGCAGCTCATGGCGGCGCAAGACCGACCGCGCTGGAGTTGCGTTTGTGGTGAACGGGATCATCGCGGAGCATCAACAATACCTCTCGCTGGGTGGGCTGGGCGTGATGCTCGGCGACGGCGGGTTGACCTACGGCAGCGAAAGAATCATGGAAACCTTCTACACTGCGCATCTCTGGCGCGGATTCTCGATTTCCTACGATTTCCAGCACGTGACGAATCCCGGATATAACCAGGTGCGCGGACCGGTGGATGTTTCTGCATTTCGATTCCACACAGAGTTTTAGAGGCAGGGAACAGGGTGCCCGGGGACCAAGCGAGATTAGCGAGGCTCGACGGGCGCGCAGCCCGCGCCCATCAGGACAATGGAACGCTGCGCGAATGGCGAGTAGACAAGAAGTGCGGTGGAAGCCAGCGCGAGACCGAAGTTGATGTGGTGCAAGAGCAGGAAGGGCGAGAGCGACCACAGCTCGTCGAAGAAAAGCAGAAACGGCCAGAGGGTGAGGAATTTGGCGCGAAATCCGGGAGCGCGGAAGAGGGCGGCGCAAAGAACGAAAGCACGGGCGGGAATGAGGATGGCGGCGGTGACAAAAAGAACGCGGAAAATCAGCGCAGCGCCA
This sequence comes from Occallatibacter sp., assembly GCA_036489735.1. Lineage (GTDB taxonomy): Bacteria > Acidobacteriota > Terriglobia > Terriglobales > Acidobacteriaceae > Telmatobacter. The sequence continues at coordinate 13,295 of DASXFF010000213.1, forward strand.
GCCACTGGGGCGAGGAGACCTTCGATCTCCGCGAGGTTGGCAAGCGTGCCAATGTAGAAACCTAAATACATGAGTTGAAAGAGGACGAAGAGAGTCTGCGCGACCAGAAAGGAAATTTTGGGAAGATCCTCCGGAGTGGAGAGAATCCGCGTGCGCGAGGGAGTTTCGGGCGGAGAAGTTTGCGAGGCTGGATTACCGCTCGCGGAAGTCTGGGACTTATTGAAGGCGGGTTGCGCAGCTTCGCCGGAATCGACTCGGCCGGATATTCGTTCGACCGGAGCGAGGAAGCGATAGCCGCGGCGAGCCAGAGTCTCGACGAAACGCGGACTGCCGGCGATATCGCCGAGGGCCTCGCGAATGCGATTCACCGCGGAGTTGACGCCATGCCCGTAGTCGACGAAGGTTCCTTCAGGCCATAGCACGCGGGAAATCTCATCCCGTGTGATCAACTGCCCAGGACGATCGAGCAGCATCAAAAGAACCTGGAAGGGTTGGGCGTTCAACTTGACGCGCATCCCCTGCCTGCGTAGCTCGCCAGTGGCGGCATCCGCTTCAAAGACTCCAAAGCGATAGCGTTGCGCCGGCCGAAGGTCGCTCTTCAAGTCCGCCATTGTCTTTCGATCAGTTTATCTGATGGAGAGTTGAATCGAAGCCGGCCTGGGCAAAGGAGAAGTCGCCAGAAGTCCAACGGTTGGAAGGGATTGCGCGGTGAGAATCATTGGTTTCGGAATGATGGGCCGTGCATTGCCGGCGCGTAGTCGAAAGGGTAAGGTGCAGAAGATGAAGCGGGACAGAATTTTGAGATGGTGGGTCGACGCGGCGGTATTGCTTTTTTTGGCGGCTGCAAGTTCGACCGCGGAAAAACCCACGGCTGCTGCTGTGGCAGGCTTCAACAGCTATGTGGGTCACGTGGAGGCGCGGCTCGCCGACCAACACCGCTCGGCGGATGGCTTTGTTGCTGCGGCGGGCATGGCGCGGGCAAAAGCCGGCGAGCTCGTGATCGAACAACTGACGCCGGCCGGCGGGTTGGAACTGCCGGGAGCGCTCCTGCACGATTGGCGGGGGACGGCGTTTGTCCCCGGAGCGAAGGGTGAGGACTTTGAGCGTGTCATGCGCGACTTCAAGGTTTTCCCGAGAATCTATTCGCCGGAGGTGCTGAGAGCCAACTCGCAGACAAACGGGGCGAATCGCTATGAGGTGACGATGCGCGTCCGGCAACGGCACGTGTTGACCGTAGTAATGGACATGACATACGACACCACGTTTGGACGACTTGACGCGCAGCATGGATACAGCATTTCGCGGAGCACGCAAATCACCGAGATTGAAGCGGCGGGCACGCCGACGGAACGCGCTTTGAGTGTGGATGAAGAGCACGGTTTTCTGTGGAGGTTGAACAACTATTGGAGTTACGAAGAGCGGGATGGGGGACTGTATATCCAGGTCGAGTCGGTCTCGTTGAGCCGGACTGCCCCTAAGGGGCTGGGGTGGATGATCGGGCCATTTATCGAAAGTGTGCCGAGGGAGTCGCTTGAGTTTACGCTGCGGGCGACGAAGGATGCGCTGAAGGAGTAGCGCGGCGAAGACAATGGGCGGAACCGTCGAGGATCGAAACGAAAAGAAAGGAGATAGAGATGAGCACGCAAATTGCCGCGGGAAAGCCCGCAGCAGCATTTGAGAATGCGCGCAGAATCAACCAGTCGCTGACGTCACGGATGGAAAAGCACGCGTTGCAGTGGATGGCCGAACGCGCGCCGCGCTGGGTGAGCTCGGACCAACTCACTGTGATGGGGCTGAGCGCGCAGATTGGTGCGGGAGTTTGCTATGCCTTCTCGCGGTATGACCGGCGTATTTTGTTGGCGGCGATTTTCTGCCTGGCGCTCAACTGGCTTGGCGACAGCCTGGATGGGACGCTGGCGCGGGTTCGGCGACAGGAGCGGCCGAGATACGGATTCTACGTCGACCATATCGTGGACGTTTTGGGTTCCGTGGCGCTGATGTGCGGGCTTGGATGGAGCGGGCTGCTGCACTGGGCGATGGCGATGGCTATGCTGGTCGCGTTTCTGGTGCTTTCGAGCGAGAGCTACCTGGCCACATATACGCTGAAGCGCTTTGAGCTTTCGCAGGGCATCTTTGGGCCGACGGAGATTAGGATTCTGTTGACGGCGGGCACGCTGGCAGCGCTTCGTAGCCCGTATTCAACGGTCCTCGGGCACAAGATGCTTCTGTTCGATTTGGGTGGTGTGATCGCAACACTGGGAATGGCGGGGATGGCGGTAGCGGTGACGGTGCGGCATACGATCGAACTTTACCGACAGGAGCCAATCAAGTGAATGCGCCGATTTGCTTGTTGAATTTCAACATCTTGGGTTAAAGCAAAGAAACATCGTGCCGATGTAAGAGGTCGGAAAGGTGTCTTCGGAGATTCGGAAGCAGCCGCGAGGGGAGCAAATGCGGTATTCTGCTTCGTCCCGAGGAATCCTGTTGTGGCCGGCACGATGAATCACGCAACGTACAAGAATCCAGCTGTGCTGTCGCACCATGCGCTGCGCAGGATGGTGGGCATGATCGCGTTGCTAATGCCATTTGTTCTGGTCGGCGGAACAATTTTACTGTCCCTATTTGGGCCAAGCCATGCGCTGCCCCATCCCCTCCTGCAGCGCTCGATCAGCGATTATCGCTACACACCGATGAGGGATTTTCAGGTGGGAGGGCTGTGTACGATCGCAGGGTTCCTGATGTGCTCCAGGGGATACGACTGGATTGATGAGATTACTGGCTATCTGGCGGGATTTCTCGGTCTCGGCGTGGCGCTGTGCCCTTCGGTGAATCCGCGAGACCCCGTACACACACCGTTGCAGTTGGAGCTGAACACCGTGCACACGGTGTTTGCCGCGCAGTTGTTTCTCGTCCTGGCTTATTTCTGTTTGGTCCTGTTCCGCAAGACCGCGCCGGGAAAAACCCTGACGAAGCGCAAGCGGCACAGAAACAAGATCTACGCGACCTGCGGCACGATCATTTTGACCTGCGACATAGTGATGGTGAGCTTGAATATTGCAGGCGCGGAGCGATTGCTACGCCCGATCAATCCTCTGCTGACATGCGAATCGCTGGCGCTGATTGCTTTCGGCTTCGCATGGCTCACCAAGGGCAACGGCCTGCTGAGAGACAGGCCGCACAACCACGTGCAGCCCGCCTGACGATTGAGAAAAACCAGCGCTCAGTGCCCTTTTCCGGTATGGGTTTGATCGGCGGTACCAGGACCCGGGAGCGGTAACTGGCGGCGGAGCGGCACGCGCGCATCGCGAGCGAAATACCAGCGAGCCGCAATCGAAAACGAATTCACAACCAGGTTTTGAGTGCTCTCTTGGGCCTTGTAATAGAAACCGGAGTAAGTAGGAGCAAAGGTGAGATTGCCTTTAGCGGGAATCAGCAGCGCCAGGCTTAGAGGAATTGCATACTCCGTTTGCGTGGGCAACTCGGCGGATGGGGGACGACCGAAGAAGTAATCGCCAGAACTGTCGGCCACCAAGTTGATCTGGGTTGCCGGATTCTTGCCGAAGAGGTGATTCTGGAAGTGGAGAGTCCAGTAATAGCCGGGAGTGTAAAGGGTCTTCACAGCCGGAGGACCGACGATCGTCGTAGTGCTGTTGATGGTTAACGTCTTTGGCGGCGTGCCCAGGGTGGAATTGCTGAAACAGGTCTGCAATGTGTAGTTGGAGTTGACGGGGCAGGTTTTCTGCACCGCCGGCCCTGTAGTAGGGATGGTTTGCAGCGTAATCGACGACAAATTGCCGTTCTGGGTACTGAACTCAATCCCCGTTTCAAAATAGCTTCCGTTCATGAAGAACGATTTGGGCCGATTCGTACCAAACTCTTCACGGAAGCCGATTCGTTCGTTCCAGGAAGAAACGCGCGGGAGCGTAACCGTGAGTTCGCCCGATCCCTGCCCGGTCGAGAAGGGGAAGAAAAGGTAAGGTGTGTCGATGTTGACCTGGTACTGAAGCGGCGTTAGCACCAAAAGGCTTCGCGGTGTCGACCACACCCTCGGCACTGCGCCAGACTTGCTTTTGGCGTTCAGTCGAATTTGCAGGAAGGCAGCTTCAGTGAGGTTGTTTAACGCATAGGAGCCGTTGATCGGTTTGCCGCTGGTATTGCCGAGGACCGCGCGATCATAGCCGAAATTTGTCTGCTCACCAACAGAAATGGGTGTAAGAACCTTGGCGCTGCTGCCGGGATGGAAGAACGTTCCAGTAATTCTGTTGGCCAACTCGAGATCCAATTCCTGCGAGGTAGGCACTATAGCGCGGGGGTCGGATACTCCGAGGAAATTATTGCCGACGTAGTTGTTGCCATTAACCGGCGCCCGAGAATTGAAGCTGGCGATCACCTTGGCGAAATCGATCTGCCAAAGCGGCATTTGCTGGAAGACTTCGTTCTGGTTCGTAATTGTCTTTTCAGCGTTGCCCGCCGGAGGCGCCAAGGCAGCTACCTGAGTGCTGGAGCCTGAGCCTTTGCCGGGACTCGGAAGGTGCATGGACGCCAGAAGGTAATGAGAAAGGGGAGCGGTGATGTAGACGTCGGTCCGGTGGTGATTCTTTGATGGAAGGCTCTGCAGCGTGCCGTAGACAGCCTTATCCTGCGCCAATTGATCGCTGGTGACCAACCAATAGTAGGCATCGTCCGCAATGGGTGTGCCGCCAACGCAGTACGTGCTCTGGGTGGTGGAATCGCCCATACACGAAGGGTCGACTGGGATCCAAAGAGGCTCGCCGTTCTGATTGATTTCGGTCACGTTGGTGAGGGCGGACTGCACGATGCCGTAGGAAATGAGCCACTCCTGCGAGAGGCCCGTGTCGGCCAGCTGTGACTGCTGGGCCATCTCATCTTCTGACGCCGCGAGCATGGTTTTGAGGCTCCGGCCCGTGACGGCCACATATTCCAGGTAGTCGCCCTTCCAGAAAATTCGATCGAGGGCGATGCGAAGCTTGCAAAGATCGGGATGTTCTGTTTCATTCGCACAGGCGCGATAGTCGTTATACCCCGGTCCCATTGCGTCCAGTTCCACGTCGCGGCTCTGCAACAGGACTACGTCAGCATTGGGGCGTGCTGCTTTCTCCAGGTCTTTGAGGAGGACAAACTCAGCCTTGCTTGCCTGATCGGAGCCCACAATCGGATGCGGCGCAGGAGCGTTTTGCAGTTGCGCCATTAGCTGAGAAAGCAGGTCAATAGTGGTTGGACTGGAGCCCTGAACTTTCGGTGGAGCAAAGACGCTGTCGGGATCGTTGGACAACGAGAAGCTCTGATCCGACGGGGTGGCCACGGTGAGGCGAGAAAGTCTTCCAGGATAGTCTCCCGTTTGGGGATCGTAGCTGGGAATGGGGCCAACGACGGGAGCGGAATGATTGTCCCTGGCGGACGGAAGATAACTGAGATCGACGTGCGCTGTGCCGTAACCGGATTCGGCTTCGCTGATTACGACGTCAATATGGTATTGAGGGGCCGCGAAGGCGTCTGACCTGAGCAGGGTCGAGACGCGCTCCGACAGGACCTCCGCTTCAGTGTGCGGCATCTGCGCCATGACTACGATCTTGTCAAATGGACGTTGGTTCTGGTCGGCGGCCAGGAGTTCCGCTCCGCGGACAATGGCTTCGGTGATGGGGACAGGATCAACGGCAACCGCAGTGCCATTTCCTGAAGTGATGCGGTCGCCGCAAACGCCAAAGGCGCCAACTGCATCCTTGCCAGCGCCCTGACATAGACGAAGATTGGTTTGCGAAACCGCTCTCATCGTGCTTTGGCCGGTGACGCCAATAACGAGAACGCTGCTTCCGTCGGCCAATTGCGCGATCGTGTAGCCGAGGTCTTTTTCTTCCATCGCAATGGTGCGGAGCAGACCGTTTTCCGCAGCAATGCGCGCATCTGCGGCCAGGACAAAGCAGGGTCCGATACTCCCGCCCTTGGCGCAATCGCCCAGGGTTTGCTGCATCAGTTGTTTACCGGGATTGGCCCCGAGACTAGGATCGGCCAGCTTACTTAGGTTGCCCAGGACCGTTATCATCGACGCCCGGTAGGTGTTGAAGTCGGCTCGGTCCGCAGGATCAAGCGGGTGCTCGGGCGTATAGACCAGGTCCAGTTGATTCAGTGAAGCGAGAACTTGCTCTAACGTCTTTTGGTTTAGGGGAGCCGCGTTGGCCAGGTCGACGAGTTCCTGAACGCCGTGTTTGTCTTTTCCTGAGCCGTCGTTGCCGGACGGCACCAGCGAGCCAAGCCGCGAGCCCCAAGCCGATTGCAAGATCTTGAGCTCATCCTTGGCGAGCTCATCGAGAACCGATTGCCTGCCGGCCGCCTTAAATGCGCTGTCAGAGGCCAGCTGTTGCAAAGCCTGGACCGTGGGATTGACCGATTGGTTAGAAGACTGGCGGCTCAAGCGATCGAGGCGGTCAAGCCAATCGAGAGGCTCCGGCTCCAGCCCTGTTGAATCGCCCACACAGTGGAACGCGTCGTGGCCGAAGGGATTTTGGCTGAAGAGCAAGGGACAGCGATTTCCCTTGAGAGTGATGCGCAGGTTGGCGCCGAGCAGGTAGGTGGCGTGGTCGTGATTGTCAATGGCCGCGGACTGCTGTGGGTCCTGAGCAGCATTCGACAAGAGCAACGCCGACGCGCGCAGCCATTGTGCGGTGTACATAAAATCCTGGCTTCCGGGCACCACGGCTCGAAATCCGGCATGCATCAAAAAATTGAGGACGTTATCGCAGTTCGCTCTGGGAGCCATGCGCGCGTCATCCTTATAGAGGCTCTCGGGGCGGGTTTCCCTCGTATCGGGATCGACGGTTTGAGGGAGCTTGCAGCCGCCCAGCGAAGGGTCAGGAGTGTTGAGGTTTTCCAACTGAATGGCAGCGCCAAACTCGGGACCGAAGTTGTCGCCGAGACCAAGCAGTAGCCGGCTCGGATCGGACTTGCGAAAGTCGAGAAAACTCTTCACCGGGGGCAGATGATCCTGATCCGGTTCATTGAATTCCATCCTGTAATAGCCGTATAGGCTTCCGGTGTAGTCAATCTGCGTCGTCGTCGATTGTCCATGGAGAGCACATGGAATCAGCACCGGAAGAGCCATGGATATGAATAACGGAGCAAGGCAACGAACGAACGGCGAGGATGTACGCATAGCGCCCCCTGGGAGATCGTGTATGTAAGGAAGCCCGGTGGTTAAGCGGTTCCGCAGCGGTTGCAACCGCCATCAGCCTTGACGCGAGATGGATTTTTCTCATGACAAATCCAATTCGAGTCTTCGGCGTCGAGACCCAGTGACCACGGAACCGGCGTGTGCCTCCATGATCCAAGAACGGGGGAGGAACGTCAATGGATTTCGGAAGCTCTGCGGTTTGGAGGAGGTTCCGGATCTTGCTCAAAGCGCGGAAAAAGACAATCAGGCATCCCCATCCAGAATCGGTCCGGTCAGAATGCGGTGTCACCGATGTTCATTGATCGAGAGACACGCGGCCGCGGAACGACCAGCCGTTTGCGCGTTGAATCAGCCGAGCGCGATCGGGGGGTTGCCCCTGCGGCTTGCGCAACCAGAACTCAGGCGGCTCCTCTTTTGAGAAAAGCCACAAACTGAACGAGGGTAAGGACAGCGCGCGCGCGGCGGCTGTCACCGCTGCGGCTTCATCGAGATCGACGATAAGGTTGCAATGGGAGGACCCCGGGCCAGAAAGCAATTGTTCGATCTCAGCGGTGGCGCCCGCCAACCAACTACCGTAGAGGCGAACCTGGCGAACAGGATGCAATTGGATGTCGAGGCGGGCCATGATCTCTGGCAAGCGGGCTGACTCTCGCTTCTCCGATTCTTTCTGGTCGTCTGTGAGTCCGTCCCAATCGGGCATGTATTGCGCCTGCGCGGAACCGAAGCGCCGCTCGATGAGGCTGCGCTCAATGGTGTAGCGGCGGCGTTCGAGTCTCGCGAGCAGCTCGATTTGCTCCTCGCTCAACTTCAGGACGGACGGCGAAGACACGCACGGTTCCGGATGCAATCCGGCAAGCTCCAGGAGCAACGGCGTGTGATCCGCCCGCCAGCGATTGGACATCTTCATAAACTCGGGCAGCTCACGCCAGGGGACATTGGCCTGGGGATTGATCGAGCCCTGAGAACGTTGCCGGTAGTCCTCGTGAAGGGCCTGAGCGAAAGTGTCCAGGCGGAACCCGAGGAGCACATCGGCGCTCAGTGTCTCCTCGAGGGTTCCAAAGATCTGCAGGCGATCGCCGAAGGCAGAAATGTCTTCTATATTGCGTACCACTTCGCCCAAGCGGCGGTAGTGCTCGAGGCGTACATAGACAGGGGCGTGCAAATGGCCATTGCGGTCGAGCAGAGAGCGCATTTCAAGCGCGGCGCACAGGCTCATTTCATCTTCGCCCAGGGCAAGCGCAACGCCGAGCAAAGGTCCGGTCGACTCCAGTGCCGGTTCGATAACCTGCACCAAGTCGCAAGAACCGGGCACGACATTGGCGGCAACGAACTCGATTGAGGCTTTTTGAGCTGCGGACGGATCGGTGTTGAGGAATTTTTGTCTCGCCGCATCTGCGTTTTGATCGAAAACGACGATCTTGAGCTTTTTTCCCAATGCGACCGGTGAAGAACGAATGAGATGAAGCGCAATTTCACGGCCATAGGCGCCAAAGCCCACCAGAACGAAGGTGCGCGCTTCAAACTCCGGGCTGGGCGGCAGATGAAGGCGTTTTATGAGCATGCGAGCCGCAGCATTGAAGGAGTTGAATAGGCGCAGATCAACGTGTGCGGAACCGAGAGACCGCTTATCACTGGTGACCAACCGCTTATGCATCCAGTCATTGCGTAGTTCGGCCAGCACTTGAATTTCATCCCGTTGCCGATGTGGAAGCTCGGAATGGATGGCGTTGATCTGAAGCGCGACGTCCATATTCTCGCTATCGGATCCGGTGCAGACGATGGCCGTTTGCGCACGGCGAATTCCGGCGGCAATCAACACGTGCGGACTTTTTGCGTCGCCTTGAAGCACCGCTACTCCAGCTTTCTCACAGGTTGCTGCGTTGGCCGAATCGCCTTGCAGATCGATGGCGACGATGAGATGGTTCGCAGCTCGAAGATTCTGAACAATCTGCATGCCCACGTCGCCAATGCCGCAAACGATAGAGTGGTTTGATTTGCGGCTCGCCATAGCGGTGCGGAGGTTCTTCCTGACGCCGGTAAGAAAGAGCTGCCCGGCGGAGAACACTGCGATGCCGGGAACCAGGATTTGGGCAACGACGAGCTGCCACGGATCGATGCCCGGCTGGAAGAGATCGTAGAGGCGGAGAAGTCCAATGGCGGCAATCAGGCAGTGCAGACCCTCCAGCAATGTGAAAGGGCGGACCGGATTTGGGCAGGGGGGCGGCGGAATGTGATGCAGGCAAGCGCCGCCGACATAATCGCTGCCGGCGATGGCGTATCCCCAGAAGCCGAGGCCAACGGCAAAGATGGCAAAACTGATGAGGAAGATTTTTTCGAATCGCTTTTCCATGTTCGACCCTGCACAACAGCGGCGACGATCAGCCGGGAAGATTCAACGTGCGATAGCGGAACACAAAGCTCCAATCCATGGTTTCAGCAATCATAACTCCTGCAATTCTCTGGGCGGCCTCGCGCAGGGCAGCAAAGTTCTCGCTTTCGGAGTCAAGGGCATTTTTCAAATCCACTGACTGCAGCGATGTGAGCTCAAGAGCCATGGCGCGAGAACGATCGGCGGTGCGGGCGAATTCTCCATGACTGGCGATGGCATAGAATGCGGCGCCGAAGGCAGGAGGCACTGTGGCCAAAGTGAGCAGCAGAAACGACTCCTCATTGGTAAAAACATGGACGACGCAGGCCACCAACGTGAGGATGAAGAGTCCGGTACCGATGTGATGCAGCCGATGGCTGAGTTTATGCAGGGTTCGCGAGTTGCCTTTGTGGTATCCGATCTGATCATCGAGGATGTTCTCGATCAGCTTGCCGATCGTGGAAAGATAGGGCCGGTCAATCACAGCGGGCGCCAAACCGAGATCGCGCGCAATCGAGCGAAACATGCCGTCAACCCAGGAACGGTCAGAGCCGGAAGAGAAGTGGGCAGGCAACGGAGGCGTGGCGAGCGCGCAGCCCAAAGGGGACAGGTAGCAGTACTGACGGAGAAGCTCGGCCAACTGCCTGTAGTTGAGCCAACGCTCGTGCCAGCGCTTTCGCCGGCCATGCCAGGTGATTGCGAGGATCACCACGATCAATGCGAATTCGATCAGTGCGGGCGCTCTGCGCCCTTCCACGTGGTATGCGTGCCCCAGCATGCCGAGCATGGCAACCAGAACTGCGGACGCGCTGAGCAGATTGGTGGAAAGCGAACTGGAACGGAGCAAGCCCGCATAGTAGCCGGAGAGTCCATCGGCCCATGCGTAGTGCGGACAGAGCCGGTCGAGAAGGTAGCGTTGCGTTGCCTCGGGAGGTGCGGGAGGCTGAGAAATCATCTTCGTCCACTCGGCTTGGGCTGACGGCTCAAAGTCGTTGATCCTCCACGGTCCCCGAGAAAATTTAAGCTTCGCCAGCATATCGCGAAAGATGCGGAAGAACCGGCCAAAGTCGAATCGCGGCTGTGTCTCAGCGCAATATGCATGGCTGAAATTGAAACCGCTTGCTGCGCCGGCATCGGCTTGCGCGAGCCTGGAGGCGAAGCGCGATCCCAGCTCTTCCAGAGGGACCTGCTGACGCTCGCCGGAGTCATCAATAAGAAGAATGCACGGCGCCTTTGACTCAAAAGCGTTCAGCCACACGACCGCGACGTTCTGTTGCAAGGCCTCTTCCACAATTTGCGTGGTGCCACCCCTGCCGGCAGCGGGCTCGCCGTCCCAGATGGCTATAAGAAAGTCCGATTGCTCGAGCACGATCCTCCCGATCCGCTCGTAGGCCAGGGATGCGGCCTCGCGCTCGCCGTCGCACTGAAAGACCGCGGAGGCTTTGGCCAGAAGGTCCTGGAATTCTTTGCGTGAGACATCACTGGTAAAGTCGCGACAATACTCTTCGACGTGAAACGGGAGAGGGCATTGAAGATCGGCGCCAAGGCCAAGACCGGCGCGAGCCACAATGCGGTCGGCGCCCTCAGCAAGTGGAGAAAGGATGCGCAGAATGGGTGGCTCTGCCGAATGCAGCAGCGGATCATGCGCACGGAAGGCGACCGCGGCAATGGCTTGGAGAACCTGTTGGCACTGGCCGGGCAAGCCTGCGGCAATCTCAGGAGACAGCCGATTGGGCCGATGGCCGGTTACGCCGATTTGAACCACGAGGCGGGGCCGCGGCGGCGAAGTTGATGCTTGAGAGGCCATGGCGCGGTGACGGACGTATGCTCCCTAAATCTGGGTTGAGCATATCACGGCGCCAAACAATAGACAGACCGGTGTTTATCCGTGCCGAATGAACGAGCCATTGTGCAATTCGGCCATTGCCTGGCGAAGTTCTTCCTGCGTGTTCATGACGATCGGCCCGTACCATGCCACTGGCTCTTCGAGCGGCTTGCCCGAGACAAGTAGGAAGCGAATACCTTCAGGGCCGGACTGAACGACGATCTCATCGCCACGGTCGAAGAGGACGAGCGAATGGTTGTTAGCGTCGTAGACGGCCTCGGCATTCGGGTCTACAGCTGACTCGGTCAGCACTGCATGCGGCTCAGAAGCATCGCGAAAGGTTCCCGCGCCGGCAAAGACATAGGCGAAAGCATTGCGCGTAGTCTCAACCTTGATCCGCTTGCGTGTGAAGGGCGGAACCGAGATGTCGACGTAGCGTGCATCGGCCGAGTATTGCCCTGAGGCCACACCTTCGACCGGTCCGGTTTTGCCCCAGAACTCGCCGCAGATGATGCGCGCCTTGGTTCCGTCATCTTCAATCACTTCTGGGATGGCGGCGGATGGTATGTCCTGGTAACGCGGGTCGGTCATCTTGAGCGACGCAGGCAGATTGGCCCAAAGCTGAAAACCATGCATGCGGCCGCGCTCGTCGCCCTTGGGCATTTCCTGGTGGAGAATTCCACTGCCTGCAGTCATCCACTGCACGTCGCCGGCCGTCATGCGGCCCTTGTTTCCGAGCGAGTCACCGTGCGCGACTTCACCGGCAAGGACATAGGTGATGGTTTCAATGCCACGATGCGGGTGCCACGGAAACCCCGCGAGGTAGTCGGCGGGATTCTCGTTGCGAAAATCATCCAGCAAAAGAAACGGATCGAATTCGGAAGTTTTGCCGAAACCGAAGGCGCGCTGGAGCTTTACTCCAGCTCCCTCGATGGTGGGCTTGGTTTGGTAAATCTCTTTGACGGCACGGAGCGACATGCTGGACCTCCGGGAACGGGGTGCAGCGACCTGCAGGCAGCGTGAAAGCCATGCACGCAGGAGCAATGCTGCGCCCGACCCCTCTCATCTGATGCGCGAGGGAGATATTCGTTGCAACAGGTATTTAGCGAAGTAGCACGGCGACGCGTGGGGGAAGCGATCAAGGCACTGTTTCCTCGCCGGTTCTCTATCTTTTGATCCGGCTTACTGCGCGGCCTTGATGAATTGCACGTCGAGCGTGATGTTGACATCCTCTCCGACCAACACGCCGCCCGCTTCAAGAGCCGTGTTCCAGGTGAGCCCGAAGTCCTTGCGATTGATTTTGGCGGTGGCGGTGAGGCCGATGCGCGTATTGCCCCAAGGATCCTTGGCGGGCTCGCTCACTTCCTCGACGTTCAGGACTACGGGCCGTGTAACTCCGTGGATTGTCAGGTCGCCGGTAACTGCAAAGCCATCGCCCTTCTTCTCGATGTGCGTGGACTTGAAGGTCATGGTAGGAAATTTTTCCACATCGAGAAAGTCGGCGCTCTTCAAATGTCCATCGCGCTGTGGGTCCAAAGTGTTAACCGTGGTGGTGTCGATCGAGACTTCGAGATCCGATTTCGTGTGGTCGGCTTCGAAGCGGTGCAGAACGCCGCTGATTCCGCTGAATTTGCCGCGGACGTTGGCGATCATCATGTGCTTCACCTTGAACTCGGCGGCCGAGTGGGCGGGGTCGATGTTCCAGATGCTGGTGGCGGCGGGAGTGGATGTGGCGGTAGACATAAGAAGTTTGCTCCTTCATCCGTTGGATGCGCGGGTAAGTTATTCGTTGCAACAAGTATTTTGCCGCGCCGAGGAAGCTCAGAAAGCAAATCCTTTAGACAGACAACAATCGGCAGGCGGTTTAGAGGCCGCAGCGGCGGACGGGAAGTTGCTTTGCGATCCACCTCTTCCACACTGAGCGAGATGGGCGGGGGCTTATGCTGAACTACGGACTTCCTGCGTGAGCGATTTTGCCCAATCCGTAAAGCAGCAGGCCGACATCGTAAAGGTGATCGAGAGCTACATTCGGCTGCGCAAAGCAGGAGCCCAACGTTTTACGGGACTGTGCCCATTTCATAAAGAGAAGTCGCCGTCGTTCAACGTGAACGGCGGTTCGCAGCAATTCTTTTATTGTTTTGGCTGTCATGAGTCGGGCGATGTATTCAGCTTCGTAGGCAAGATTGAGAACGTGAGTTTTCCCGAGGCGGTGCGAGTTGTGGCGCAGAAGTGCGGCATTCCGCTGCCCAAACGGGAATTCTCATCGCCGGAGGAAGCAGCCGGCGCGCGGCTCCGGACCAAATTGATGGAGCTGCACGAGACCGCCGCGGCATGGTTTGAAAATCAGCTGCGCGAAAGCCGCGGGGCGTTGGCGCGTGAATACCTGGCGGGGCGGGGACTGACCGACGAGGGAATCAGGAAGTTTAGGATCGGCTACGCGCCAGACAGCTTTAACGCGTTGCGTGACCGGTTGAGCGGAGTGGCGGACGAGGAGACGTTGCGTGCGAGCGGACTATTCAGCTCGAAGGAGCCGGGCGATGGCAGCCAAGGACATTTCTACGACCGGTTCCGCAAACGGGTGATGTTCCCCATCTGCAACGAAGGCGGCCGGGTGATTGCTTTCACCGCGCGTACTTTGGAGACCGGTGATAAAGCAGGAGCGAAATACATCAACTCACCCGAGACACCGCTGTACGCGAAGGGACAGGTTCTATTCAACCTGGATAAGGCAAAGCCGGCGATCCGCGCACTGGAATTTGCCCTGCTGGTGGAAGGCCAGATGGATTGCATCAGCGTTTTTCTGGCGGGAATTCAGAATGTAATTGCAACCAGCGGAACGGCTTTCACCGAGCAGCAGGTGGCGATTCTAAAACGACATACCTCGAACGTGATCGTGAATTTCGATCCCGACACTGCCGGGGCAAATGCAGCCGAGAAATCAATTTCGCTGCTGACCGAGGAGGGATTTTCGATCAAAATTGTTACGCTCGAGGGCGGGCTCGATCCCGACCGGTTCATCAGAGAGCGAGGTGCTGACGCTTATAAGGAAGCTCTGCGCGAGTCGAGGCGGCAGGCAGAATACCTGATTGAGCGAGCGCGAATACTTTTCCCCGGTGCAAGCGCGGAGCAGAAGGTGAAGGCGATGAACTTTCTTCTGCCGCACATTCGGCGCTTGCCGGAGGCGCTGGCGCGAGAGCAGTTTGCTGCCGATGCGTCGCAGAAACTGGGGATTGGGTCGGCTGTGCTGCGGGACGAGGTGCGGCTGGCCGCATTGCGGCGGCGAGAGCGGGTGGAAGAGCGTGCGGGTAAGTTGACTGAGGTTGAAAAGGTATTGCTGCGGGCACTCGCCGTAACCGATCCCGATGGCGCGGAAGCGAGACTGCTGGCCGCTGAGGCTTTGACAAACAACAGCACATGGTTTGAGCATCTGGGCGCATTTGGGGCCATGCAGGCGCTGGCGAAGCGCGCCGCAAAAGATCCCATGGAGGCGGTCGAGGAGCCGGGCCAGAGAGCGCTGCTGGCGGAGGCGCTGCTTGGCGAGAACAGTCCGCCGACGGCAAATGAGACGGAGAGCGCTGTGCAGGAGGTTGAGGAGCGGGCGATCGAAGGCCGGCTGCGCGAACTGCGAGCGCAAATTTCAGAGGCCGAGCGGAACGGCGACTTTGGTGGGTTGGCGATTTTCACCCAAAAGAAGATGGAGCTAGACCGGGTATTGCGGCGCCTGCAGGGCCAGAAGAAGCGGGAGCGGTAAAGGGGCCCGGCGCTCCCAAGAAAGGGTCTGGGGCGGTCAAGTACTGCGTCGAAAAGGCCCTTCCGAGCGTCTAATTAATGGGTAGGAACCCGGATCGCGTGGCTGGAATCGAGTGGCGAGACGGCCGGGGCCGCCAAGGTGGGCGTTTTGGCACCGACTTTTTCTGGCGCCGGCGAGTGCGGCTGTGGTAATCTGTTGATCTCAGTGAGGATGCGCGCCCCTTTGCCCCACATATGAGCTCCGGCTCGCGGGCGACCCAGGCGAAACCTGAAGCGCGGCCATCCTGTTCCGAGAAAAATCATCACCGCTTTTGCGGGCTTGCATTTGTGTTTGCGAGCGAGGATTTCCCTCGGGAAGTCTTCATTTTGTGCGTCTGAAAGCGGGACGGTGCGAGATTGCGATACGCGTCGACGCGTGAATTGGCGCAGGCGATTAAAACGACGCAAGACTGGGAAAGAAATCGGGCGAAACCCTCCGATGAGAGCGTGTTGCCCAAGAGAGCAGGCAAATTTTGGCGATTGAAGACAAATTTGAAGAAGACGTGCATGGTCTGATCGAGACCGGCAAGGAGAAGGGCTATCTCACCTATGGCGAAGTGAACGACGCGCTCCCAGATGAGATTGGTTCTCCCGACGATCTTGACGATCTGATCACGACGATCGGAACGCAGGGCATCGACCTGCTCGACACTCCGAAATTCCCCGGCGATAAAGACTTCGAACTGGAGGAGGGCGAGGACGTCGAGCTCGACCTGACGCCAGGAACGCTCGAGAAAACTAACGACCCGGTGCGCATGTACCTGCGCGAGATGGGCACCGTGCCGCTGCTGACGCGCGAAGGGGAGGTGGAAATCGCCAAGCGCATTGAGCGCGGACAGAACCGCGTACTCAAAGCGATTTCGCGTTCGCCGATCGTGATCCGCGAAGTTGCCGCGCTGGGTGAAGACCTGAAGCGCGGTGTGCGCAACGTAAAAGAAGTGGTCATCTTCGACGAAGAGGAGCTCACCGAAGAGGTGGTGCAGACCCGCGTGAAGGCCACCGTGGCGCGGACTGACACGCTTGTGAAGCACCAGAAGAAAGCTGCACAGATTGAAGAGAAACAGGCGGCAATTTCACCTGGGAACAAAGCGAAGGTGAAAGAAGCGCGTCGGTTGCGCTGGTCCCTCGGCCGAGAGAAAGTGCTCATATCCCGGATCGTGCGCGAGCTCAAGTACACGGCGCTGGAACGCAAGCGCCTGCTGGACAAAGTGAACAAGACCGTCGACACCATGCGCACACTGGAGCGCCAGGTTCGCTCTTTGGAGCAGAAGTACGAGGCTTCAAAGAGCGAGGACATGAAGAAGGAGTACCGGCGCCAGCAAAAGAATTGCCGGACTGACCTGGAGAAGATCGAAGGCGATGCGGGCGTATCAATCGTAGAGCTGAAGCGCACGCAACGCGAGATGATCCAAGGCGACATGGACGCCGAGCAGGCGAAGCGCGAGCTGATCGAGGCGAACCTTCGCTTGGTGGTGTCGATCGCCAAAAAGTACACCAACCGCGGACTGCAATTTCTCGATCTGATTCAGGAAGGCAATATCGGCTTGATGAAGGCGGTGGACAAGTTCGAGTACCGTCGCGGCTACAAGTTTTCAACGTATGCAACGTGGTGGATTCGGCAGGCGATCACGCGTGCTATCGCGGACCAGGCACGCACGATTCGCATTCCGGTGCACATGATCGAGACCATCAACAAGCTGATCCGTACCAGCCGGCAATTAGTTCAGGAATTGGGCCGCGAGCCGTCTAGCGAGGAGATCGCGCGGCGCATGGACATTCCTGTAGCCAAGGTGCGCAAGGTGCTCAAGATCGCGCAGGAGCCGATCTCGCTCGAGACTCCGATCGGCGAGGAAGAAGACTCTCATCTGGGCGACTTCATCGAAGACCGCCAGGCTGTGTCGCCGTCCGAAGCAGTGATCGGTGTGAACCTCAAGGAATACACGTCTCAGGTGCTGCGCACGCTGACGCCACGCGAAGAGCGGGTGATCAAAATGCGCTTTGGGCTTGAGGATGGCAGCGAGCACACGCTGGAAGAGGTCGGGCAGAGCTTCCAGGTAACGCGTGAGCGCATTCGCCAGATTGAAGCCAAGGCGCTGCGCAAGTTACGGCACCCCAGCCGCAGTCGCAAGCTGAAGGCGTTTGTTGAAGGCGTGAAGGAGATGTAATCCCGGATTTATCCGGATTCAGTCGGCCGCGGTCATTGTGCCGCGGCTTTTCTTTTTCTGCGGGCGAGTTGATCGAATTCCCAAGGGCTTAGAAGCCGTAGGTTTTCTTCCGCAGCGCGTTCTTCTATGCGTCGCGGGTCTTCTTGGCCGTGAGTTCAGCGTCATGGAGCTTGAAACTGGCGTCATCCCAACGCTCCATCTGCACCATCGAATGGTCATGGGTCGCGAGCGACTCTTTAGCGCGAATCGCATTGACCCAGGCTTCCACAGCCTGGTGGTATTCGCTTAAGAGGTGATCGAAATCCGGATTTTCCATCAATGCAAAACTAACTGCGCGCAGTTTCTCCTCGTCAATCGTCTGGGCCGTCTTTTCACAGGAGTTTCATAGGCGATTATTTCTACGCTTTCGAGGGGTCGCATGCCCCATGTCAACCGGCTCGATGCCATCGTGTTTTTGTTTCCATATGTCTCATTACATCAACAAAATCATTCAGATATAATCGGCCTTTGATTTCAGCGCGAAGAGACATCCCATCAAAGCGATTCAATTGAATCGCGTGACGCGAATCGTTTCGGAGCGAAGGAGCAAGCTTAGCAATGAAAAATATGACTCGTAGGCAGTTTGGCAAGACCGTAGCCGCGACTGCCGCGCTGGCGAACGTTGCGATCCCCGAAGTTTTGCCCGGCCAAACGACAGTGGCAGCCCAAGCCCTCGAATTCCAAAAAGGCTTTGTGTGGGGCTGCGCGACGGCAGCTTATCAAATTGAAGGCGCGGCAAATGAGGACGGGCGTAAGCCATCTATCTGGGACGTCTTTGCGCACACGCCGGGAAAGATCCATAACGACGATACGGGCGACGTGGCCGACGATTCCTACCACCTCTACAAAGAGGACACGCGCCTTATGAAGAATCTTGGCGTGAGCGCCTACCGGCTATCGATGGCATGGCCGCGCGTTTTTCCCGATGGCACGGGGAAGCCCAATCCTCTGGGCATGGACCATTACAAGCGCGTTCTGGATGAACTACACGCAAATGGAATTACGCCCTACGTTACGCTGTTTCATTGGGATCTTCCTGCTGCGCTCGAGGGTGGGTGGCAGTCGCGCGACACCGCGAAGGCTTTTGCGGATTACGCCGGCTATGTGTCGGGGCAGCTTTCTGACCGTGTGCAGCATTTCATGACGATCAATGAGTTCGATTCGTTTACCAATCTTGGATACAAGACCGGCCAGTTTGCGCCCGGGCTGAAGCTTCCAGTGGCCGAAGTGAACCAGGTGCGCCATCATGCGGTGCTGGCACACGGACTCGGCATGGAGGCAATCCGTGCAAGTGCGCCGGCGGCGCAAGTGGGTCTGGCCGAGAATCCTACGGCTTTTGTTCCCGTGATCGAGGACGAAGCGAACATAAAAGCAGCCCGGCGGGCGACACGAGAAGAAAACGCATCATTCTTGACTGCAGTTCTGGAAGGCAAATACACCGAGGGTTATCTCGAGCGTGAAGGAGCGAACGCGCCGAAGGTCGGACCAGGCGACATGAAAGCGATCGGGAGCCCCATCGACTTTCTCGGCTTGAATGTGTATGCGCCGTTTTATGTGCGGGCGGATGATTCCGCGCAAGGGTACGCCATTGTACCCAGGCAAGCATCGTATCCGCACATGGCTTCGCCGTGGATTGCCGTCGGCCCCGAGGTGCTTTACTGGGGAGTTCGCAACGTTTGCGAATTATGGCATCCGCGCGCCATTTACATCACGGAGAACGGATGTTCGGCCGACGATGTGCCTACGGCCGACGGACATATTGAAGATACCGATCGGGTCATGTACCTCCGCAACCACCTGACGCACCTGCACCGCGCAGCAGCAGAGGGCTTCCCTGTGAAGGGCTATTTTGTTTGGAGCTTGCTGGATAATTTTGAATGGGCCGACGGCTATAGCAAGCGCTTCGGAATTCATTATGTGGATTTCAAAACGGAAAAGCGCACGCCGAAGCTGAGCGCGGAGTGGTATCGCGAAGCGATTCGGCGAAACGCGGTGGTCTGATTGGCCAGCAGGACGAAATTGACCTTCATCCGGCAGAGGAAAGCAGAACGCCTTCCCCATGCCGGATGACGATTTGGCCCTTCGTATTAATGCGGTAACACTAGCAAGTTAGCCGCCAGCAGTTTTTCCGTGAGCCTGTCAAGGGCTAGAGGAAATCGATAACCAACTGTCCTCATGCCCAAGCCAAGGATCATTGCCGCTTCTTCCTGCGTGTAATCCTGCAGCACCACCCGGCTTAACAGTTCCCGATCGAGAAAATTGAGCTTACTCAGGCAGCTCTCTATGTCCAGTACGAAAATGACTGCATCTTCGAATGTTCGGATCGGCCGGCTGGAAGCCCAACCGCGCCCCACCGGATCACCAAGAATCGATGGCGCCCTGCCCACTTGCGTGGAAGCGTATAGATAGCGGCGTAACAAACTCTCTGTATGTTTTCTGTAGAACGCTAGATTGGCTGGAGGCTTGTAGCCGTGTTTCTCAAGCCCCAATTGCTCCCGTGTCGCAGATTGTCGTTTCGATCTCCTTTGCTCGATTTGCCAGGCTGCATCAGCAGCCCCCTGCTCCCATTCCATTGGCAACTGAAAGGCTGCGCTCATTGCACGCCCCCTGTTGCCTCAGCCACCGCCCAAATTTCGGAAAGCTGCTTGCGCCTCGGGCGCCCGCGCGGCTTTCGACTCTCGGGCGATGGAAAATCGTTCAGTTTTGTTTCACATTCCTTGCAATAAACACCCTTTTGGGTTTGGGCCCGAAACCAAAGGCATCCACACCCTTCACAAATCTTCAAATTTACGCGCACTTCCATGACCGATTCTCCGCATATCTTTCTTCTCCCGATGGAATTTTGCGATGTACGTTGTTCCCCGGGGTGTAGAGAACCAGGCCGGACAACTCAGGTTTCTTGTGTCCTGATGGGGGATTGCCGCCTGTGCTCTCTTGTTTTCTGTCATGACCATCGGCGCGCAGATCCTGGAATGATTTCGATCGACTTGTCCCCGGCGCCCCAACGAAGCGCAGTGGTCTGGGAGTGGAGTTGCCGAATTCATCAAAGTCCTCCGGCAATGTTCAATCGCACCCGCAAAGGGCAGGCTTCCGCCTGCGCCTAAGCCGATGGCGACAGAGCATTTCCAAAAAATTCCCACAAGTCACTACTTGATTTAGTAAACCGAATGTAAGGTTTTGCTTCTTCCCGGTCAATGACCGACTACAACTTTCCGGTCATTCGCTTTTCAAACCTCGGCAAGACGCTCAAAATTAAGGCCAACAAACCAATCTGACTATTCCCTGAGCAATGGGGGATTGGTCTGTCTTATTGCCCACGGTAAATTTTCCACAGATGAACTTCACTCAAATGCATGAGCGGCTTCGCCTGGAACTGCTGCGCAGGGTCCAGCGCGGGACGGTCAGTGTCTCGCTGCTGGGCCGCCAGACCGGCTTTGGGCAGGCGCACCTCTCCAATTTTTTGCACAGCCGCCGGCAGCTCTCTCTGCAGGCGATGGATCGCGTTCTGAAGGCGCAACATTTGACCGCCGCCGATTTGCTGCCTTCCGCGCCGAATGTGGCTGCGGAGCCAGGGGGCAATGGGATATGCACCGTCCCGGTTGTGTCGCACGCCGCCGCCCTTTTTGAGCCGGTGATCCGGCCGTCTGCCATTCAATCGTTGCTTTACCTGCCCGCCGGAGCGGTCGGATCGGTTCACCCGCGCGCACCCAGCGCACGTCACGCATGGGAGCGCTTTGTCGCTGTACGGGTTCCGGCTGCTGAATCTCCGGCGATGGAACCGCTGCTGCTCCCGGAGGCGATTACACTCATCGACCGGCACTACAATTCCCTGCTGGCTTACCATCCCAATCGCGCGAATCTCTACGCGGTTCGGGATGGTTCTCATCTCAAGTTCCGCTACGTCGATTTTCTTTCCAGCCGCATGGTGCTGCGCCCGCACAACTTCGCATTCCCCGTGGATCTGATCGACGTCGGTCCTGAAGAGTCTCCGAACGATCTGCTTGTGGGAAGAATTGCGCTGATCTTGAATGAGCTATAAAGATTGGCGTGCCCCACGCATACAGCGGACGGAGATGAGGCTTACTCCGTTAGCTCGTGGGAAACTTTCCGGCCGCCATGTCGGTTTCTGCTTCGGCGACGTTCTCGGGCCGGCCTAGATCGCGCCAATAAGAATCGTCGGCGTGGAAGGCAAGAATCTTTTCACCCTGTGCGGCTAGACGCAGATAGGCCGGAATGATAGAAAAGACGCCTTCTTCTGAAAGGTCGGCAAAAATGCGTGGCGACAGGACATGAATTCCGGAAAAGGCCAATGCATCGGCTTTTTGTTCGCCGACCGCCCACTCGATTTCCGCATCGCGGCCAGCGCGGCGGCCGCAGAGTTTGTCATGCTCGCTGAACAACAATGGCCGCGACGTGTCGCGTTGCTGAACGGCTAGTGTGGCGAGCGCGTTGTGCTCGGTGTGAAATCGGATCATTGACGCAAGATCGATGGTGCTGAGCACGTCGACGTTGTGGACGAGAAAAGCTTCAGCATTCTGCCCGCCATCTTCGAGAAAGAACCATGCAGCCTTCTTGAGGCCGCCGCCGGTATCGAGCAGTACGTCTTCACGGGAAATTTCAATGCGCATGCCGAAGTTGCGGTTCGACTGAAGGTAATCGACGATGCGATCGGCGAAGTGGTGGACATTGACAATCACTTCATTGACGCCAAACGAACGCAGACGCAGAAGTGTGATCTCAAGCAAAGTGCGACCGGCGACCGTGACGAGCGCTTTGGGGCGATCGTTGGTGAGCGGACGCAAACGCGTACCGAGGCCGGCAGCAAGCACCATCGCCTTCATTGAGAAGCGTCTCCGACCATGCCCAACTTTTCAAGCTCGATGTGGCGAAGGACGACTTCCACGCCGGCTGTGCCGCGCAAATGTTTTGCCAACTGTTCCGCAAGATACACCGAGCGATGCTGACCGCCAGTGCAACCGAATGAAACCATCAGGTTGGTGAATCCGCGCTGGCGGTAGGCGGCAACGCTGGCATCGACCAGCGAGACGGCGTGAGAAAGGAACTCGTGGACGCTCTCATGCCGATCGAGATACTCAATTACGCTCGGGTCCCGGCCGGTGAGCACACGGAATTCTACTTCGCGGCCTGGATTGGGGAGGCTGCGCGCGTCGAAGACGAAGCCGCCGCCGTTGCCCGATTCATCCTGAGGCATGGAGTGGTGGAAAGAGAAACTGAAAACATGAACGACGAGCCCCGCGGCCGGCGCTGCATGGCGCTGCAAGGCGCGGCTCTGCAATTTGTCGTTGGTCGACGCTCTCTCAAGCGCGCCGAGAAGTTCCGGTAGCGCGATGGGCAGCTTGACCTGCTCCGCGAGCCAGCGGAGGTTCTTCATCGCGTAGGGAACGCTCTCGAGAAAATGCGGTTTGCGCTCATAGAATCCGCGAAAGCCATACGCGCCCAACGCCTGCAGGATGCGGACATAAACGAAGGCGTAGTAGTACTCCATGAATGTGTCGCGCTTGAGATCGATGAAGCCGGCGAGCGAGTCGAGGTAGTGTTCGAGCAGTTGATGGCGCAGATCGGGCGGCAGATCGGCCTTGCCGTCGTAAAGAAGAGATGCGATGTCGTATTGCAACGCGCCCTTGCGCCCGCCTTGATAGTCGAGAAACCATGGTTGGCCATCGCGAAGCATGATGTTGCGCGACTGAAAATCGCGATAGAGAAAGTAGTCGTGGTCGGCGCCGAGAAGAAACTTCGTGAGGCGCGAGAAATCGAGCTCCAGAGCCTGCTCATTGAACGGGATGCCGGCCAGGCGGAGAAAGTAGTACTTGAAGTAATTCAGATCCCATGCGATGGACTGGCGGTCGAAACTGGCGCGCGGATAGCAGACTTTGTAATTCAGGTCGCGACCGGCTTCGACTTGAAATCGCGGCAGGATGGCGACCACCTTGCGATACGCCTCAACGATTTCAGGAGAAATAGCTTCGCCGGAACGATGGGCGCTCAGAAATTCAAACAGAGTTGTATCGCCCAGGTCTTCTTCGAGGTAGGCACCCTGGCTCAAATCCTCCGCATAAATCTGCGGGACCGGAAGGCCGTGCCGCCCAAAGTGCCGTGAGAATTCGAGAAAGGCAACGTTCTCTTCGCGCACCGGATAGAGAATTCCGATGGCACTTTGGCCCGCGCTGGCGAGGCGCAGGATCACGCGTCCCGAGCCACCAAGCTGACCCTGCAGCGGCAACACGCGCTCCGGGGGCGCGTGAAAGTGCTGCTCGAAGAGGCGTTTGAGAACATCCATGATGGTTTACTGGATCTTGGTCACTGTACTTCGACAAAGATAGCGATGCAAGGGAGGTGGACGCAAGGCACTCCGCTTTTCAATCGCCGCTATTCTTGCTGATGGCCCATATCCACGCCGTCGAAGCGCGTGAAGGCCGAGTTCCAGTGCATCTGTACGATGCCTGTGGGGCCGTTGCGCTGTTTGGCAATGATGATCTCCGCCTTTGATTTGTCGGCATCGGACTCCGTTTCGTCGCGGTTGTAGTAACTTTCGCGATGAATGAATGCAACCACGTCGGCGTCCTGCTCAATGGAGCCCGACTCGCGCAGATCGCTCAACATCGGGCGCTTATCATCGCGCTTTTCGTTGCTGCGCGAAAGCTGCGAGAGCGCGATAACGGGAACCTGAAGTTCTTTGGCCATGGCTTTGAGGCCGCGCGAAATGGCCGAGACTTCCTGGACACGATTTTCAAAGCCCTTGCGGCTTGCGCCGGGCAACGTGGCAGACATGAGCTGGAGGTAGTCGATCATCACCAGGTCGAGACCGCCGGAGGTTTGCTTGAGGCGGCGCGCCTTGGCACGCATTTCAGAGAGCGTGGAAGCTGCGGAGTCGTCGATGAAGAGGCGAGCCTCCACCAGCTGGCTCAAAGCTGTCTGCAATCTCTCCTGCTCCGCGCGACCGATGAAGCCTTTCTGAATTTTTTGTTGGTCCACGCCCGCTTGCGATGCCAACATACGGCGAAGCAGAGATTCGCGGCTCATTTCCAAACTGAAGATGGCGACAACAGAGCCGTAACGCAGCGCGGCGTTCTCCGCGATGTTGATGGCCAGAGCTGTTTTGCCCATAGAGGGTCGCGCCGCAATGATGACTAGCTCGCCTTTTTGCAGGCCGCTGGTCATGCGGTCCAGGTCGGTAAAGCCTGTGGCAAGGCCGGTAACGTCGCGGCTTTGCTTGTACAGGTTGTCGATGGAGCCGAAGGAATCGCGGATGATGACCTCAATCGGCTGCAGGCCTTGATTGAGACCGGATTGGCTGACTTCAAGAAGCTGCGACTCGGTTTCGTCGAGAACGCCGATGGCATCCTGGCTCTGGTCGGCGGCCTTGGCGATGGCGGCCGAGCAGATGCCCATGAGGCGGCGCAGCAGGCTCTTGTCTTTGACGATACGGATGTAGTCTTCAATGACCGGACGGCGCGGCAAACCCTCAGTGAGCGACGCCAGGTAAGCTACCCCGCCGACGGACTCGACCTCCTTGTAGCGCGAAAGCTCGTTGGAAAGCGTGACGATATCGACCGCGCGGCCAGTGTCGATCAACTCGGTCATGCGCAGGAAGATGCGGCGGTGCGAGTCCAGCGAGAAGTCGTCGGATTTCAGGTGCTCCGCAGCCTCGGCGTGGGAGGCATTGTCGAGCAGGATCGCACCCAGAATCGTTTTTTCCGCGTCAAGGTTCGCGGGAAGGCCGGCTTCGAGCGTGAGGTCGGGGACGGTGGCCATAGAGAAGAGTGTAGGACGAGGGCTGACCCAGGAGAAGGTTGGAAATTCCGAACGAAAAGAGGAAATGAGGAAAAGGTGTCTGGAATGGCAAGACGGCTCCGCGGTGAGCGGCCCTAATGAGCTACTCGCACGGGAAACCTCTTGTTCAGAGCATCAAATTTTTCAGCCACCCACGCAGATTCATCTCAGGCCTCCCCTTCCGCCAATTTCAAATCGCCGGCATCGTGCGGATCGGGTTCGGTCCAAAGCACGCGGGCGTGCGGCAGCGTGAGCGCCAGAAGCGCGAATGACCAGAACAGCGAGCCTTCATCGAAGGGCGGAGCTGGGCGACGCGCCATCGCGCTTGCTCCGGCCGTGATGGCGAGCAATCCAGCGAGCCTGATGAGAGCCCAACGAGAAATGCGGTCGCGCTCGGCGCGCTCGCGCTCATCCAGCCGGTAGTCTTCAAGCGACTTGGCCGGAACCAGGTAATTTCCGACGCGGTAGGTTCGCAAGAGCTCGTGCTGCTGCTCTTCGCTGGCTTGCTCGAATCCGATTGCACCGTAGCGATAACGCGCCCATTCATCCAGGCTGCCGACGATTATATTTTTACCCACCGTATTCGCCGGGGGCCCCTCGAAGCTTTTCACCACACCGTTGTCCCTGAAGACGCTCAGCCAGCGCCAAGTCATCGTCAGGCACACCATCGCCAGCAAGGCGAGAAACGAGTTTCCCGACACCGGTCTGTCATCGGTCAGTGTCACCGCCAGTTCGATCAGGATCACGAAGATCGCGTACGTCACCACCACGGCGACACGCCGGCGCCAACGTGCGCGGAGATCGATGCCCATCCAGCGTAGCCTCGTGTCATGCGTCTCCAGCAAGTCAGGCCTCCCTTCGCTGCATCTCGTAGACTTGCTCGCTCAAAGGCCGAAAGGGATCGGGGGAGAAGACCGCCTCCACCGGCAACTTGAAAAAGCGGCTGATCTTGAAAGCCAACTCGAGCGAAGGCGTGTAGTCGCCGCGCTCGAGAAAGCCGATTGTCTGGGGATTGACGCCGACTTCGCGCGCTAAAGTTTGCCGCGTCATGGATCTCTCTGAGCGCAATACAGCAATGCGATTATAAAGCATAACTATCCTCATAAACAACTATATATTGCTTATACGCAACTGTCAAAGGCTTGACTGTAACCATCGGACGGCGGGACGGCCACCCTTCATGGCGGAGCCTGCCCGTCCATTCGGTGGATTGCAAGCCTACGACGCGTTCAGACGTGAAAAGAGGGTGTCGAATTTGCCATTCTCGGCGGCAAATCTGAAGCCCTTCACATTCTCGACGCAGATTTCCGGCGGTGTGGGCTGCGTTTTGAAAATTTCCATGGCTTCGGCGATGAACTTGTCAAGTGGCATGGCACGCGGGTTGTTGAAGCCGTCCATTAGGTGCGTCGCCACGAAGGGCGGAATCAATTCGATGACTTCAATACCCGTGTTCTTGAGTTGTGCTCGCAACGAGAGCGTGTAGGAATGGAGGGCAGCCTTGGTGGCGCAGTAGGTTGGAGTGCGCGCCATTGGCATAAACGCCAGTCCAGAGGAGACGTTGATGATAGAGGCGCTCGGCTGTTTTTGGAGATGCGGCATTAGTGCCGCGGTAAGGCGGATGGGGCCGAGCAGATTGGTGGCGAGAACGGCCTCCGCATCCGCCAGGTCGGGTTGCTGCTCGAGTAGATTTTCGCGGCGCATGATTCCGGCGTTGTTCACGAGAACGTTGATCGCGGGAAATTCGGCAACGACCCGTGCGGCAAAGGCACGGATAGTCGCCGGATCTTTTATGTCAACCTCGAGCGACTTCATGCCGGAGTTGGCAATCGTGGTTTCGTCGAGCGCTTGCCGCCTGCGACCAGAGACGATGACCTGGTTGCCGAGGGCGTGGAAGGATTCGGCAAGGCCGCGGCCAATGCCGGAGCCCCCGCCTGTGATCAGAATGGTGTTGCCGCTTGGATTCATCGGTCGATATGCCTCTGATTGGGATGATAGCCGCATCGAATAAACGGCACAGGAGGGTGGCCAAAGGCTGGAAGGAGCCAATTTGGGCATATGCGGACATTCAGTTACCACCTTGAGACCGAATCGCATGAGAGTGATTTAAATCACTCGCCCACCGTCTAACGTGACAGCATAATGGACCATCGATCGCGAAGTAGGACCTTTCGCCAGGCATCGTTGCGCAGCCTCGATTCATTGAGCGTGAAGCGAAGCCGATAGAAGTCGGAGGAGGAAGCCGCGATGGCAACCCAGCAATTTGAAGCCGCTCACCTATCGGCAGCTCAGCCTTTTCCTGCCGTCCCCTCCAGTCAGAGCTATGCCGCCAAATTCGGTGGCTCCCAAGCCGTCGCAAGCCGCATCGTCCTTCCCTCGCAGCCAGATTGGCATCCTGATGGAGCCGTCGATCTTCGCCTGCTGGGAAAGGGCGTCAGTTGGGCGTTGGGAATCGAAGGAATAACGGCGCTGGGCCTTTATACCGCCTGGTTTTTTTGGCATCTGCGGCCCTAAGTCACTCCGCACCGCCCTAGTTTCACTGGACCCGCGTCCGCGATCACGCGGCTGCCGGAAACTGCTAAGCAACTCGAAGCAAATCCCGTTGGTTAGCAATGGCCGCGGCCGTGACGCTTTCGGGTGATTTCGAGCAGGCGAAACGCATTCCAAGCTGCAAATCTGCGATGATAGCAAGATGTGCCGGAAGGCACTTCGAACTGATAGGACGCGCCGTCCAAGTGAAACCCGCAATGCGCCGTGTGGCGCTCATCTACAACCCGGCTTCAGGTCAATACTCCAGCCGGAGAAAAGCGGCTGTCGGCGAAATCAAGGCAGTTCTCAGCCAAGCGGGAGTGGACTCAGAGGCATTCGAAACCGGCGCGCCGGGCAGCGCAACCACGATCGCGGAACAGGCTGTTAAGGACGGCTTCGACACAGTTCTGGCTTGCGGCGGCGACGGTACAGTGCATGAGGCCGTACAGAGCCTTGTGGGAACCGATGTGGCGCTCGGAGTGGTTCCGCTCGGAACAGCCAACGCGCTGGCCGCGGATTTGGGACTGATCGCATCGCCGGCCAAGGTGGCCCGCACATTGCTCACCGCAGCGCCTTCACGGGTTTCGGTAGGGCGCATCTACTTCGCGGATGCTGCCGGGAATCCCGATTCACGGTATTTCGTCGTGGCAGCGGGCGTTGGCGCGGATGCATTGCTGATGTCGCGACTGGATTCCCGGCTGAAGCGGCGCCTGGGATACGTTCTCTATCTGATTGAGGCATTCCGCATATGGGCCACTTCGTCGTTTCCGCTTTTCGAAGCAGAGTTGCCATTGAACGGAAACGGCGGCGGCCGGGTGGTTGAAGTTTCGCAGTTGCTCGCGGTGCGAGTGCGCTCCTTCGGGGGTGTGTTGCGCACGCTTGCTCCTGGCGCGAGCTTGCGCAATGGCAGCTTGAGCATGCTGGCATTCAAGACGCAAAGCCGGTTGCAATATCTCTCGTTTCTGCTGGCAGTAGTTGCGGGCAGGCACACGTTCAATCGCTCAGTGGAACTGATGGATTCGCCGTCGATCGTATGTCGCGCATGCGATGGCATCGCTGATCCACTCTTTGTCGAAGCTGATGGAGAAGTTCTGGGTCGCCTGCCGGTACGGCTCGAAGTGGTGCCCCACTCGCTGACGCTGCTGATCCCACCGGGCGTGGAACCCTGAAGACCTGCGCTAGAGCTATTCGCTTTTTAAATCCGAAAAATGTTCCCATCGCCGCTATACCAAAGTGAATAACCAACCTTAGGTCTTTCGGGCGTTATGTGGCGACAGATTCCAGGTGAATGCCAGCAACACAATTCCCATAGCTGTCGCAACTGTTACCGCATTAAGTGCCACGGTCCAGCCGTAGCGCTGCGCCAAAATGCCGATGCCCTCGCTTTCGGCCGTGCGCCCCAGATAACCGAAGAGCCCGATGAAACCGGCGGCAGTGCCGACCGCTTTCTTGGAACTGAAATCCAGTGCGGTAACTCCGAGCAACATGACTGGCGGATAGATAAAGAAACCGATAACTGCAAATAGAACAAAGTCCAGCGACAGCCGGCCGGCGGGAACATAGAGTATGCCCAAGAAGGAAAGACAGACCGGAATCATGCAGAGCAAACTGATCATTCCTCGGCGTCCTCCCGCCTTATCGGATAACCAGCCCATTAGAATCGTGCTGAGGATTCCGGAGAACTCCAACATTGCCGTACCAATCCCTCCCTCGCCTAGGCTGGCATGTCTTGCTTCTTTCAGGTAAGTTGGACCCCAATCGAGCAGACTATACCTGGCGACGTACACGAAGAAATTAGCAGCGGCAAAGAGCCAAAGATAGCCATTATTGAAGATATACTTCGTCAATAACTCGCGGGTCCCCAGCTCTTCCTCTTGTTCTTTGCGTGGTCCCGCGGGATAGTCGTTGCGCCATTCCTCGATGGGTGGAAGACCCACTGACTGCGGAGTATCTCTCAATCTTATAATCAGATAAATAGCGCATAGGACCGCCAGGATGCCTGGAACATAGAACGCCGAGCGCCAGCCGAACAAGACGGTGCTATATGCGACAAGAAGGCCAGTAAGCCCGCCGCCCACATTATGGGCAACGTTCCACAAAGCAAACATCGTTCCCCGTTCGCTAACGCTATACCAATGGCCTAGAGACCGCCCACACGGCGCCCAACCCATGCTCTGCGCGAGGCCATTCAACGACCACAGTGCAAGATGTATCGGATAACTGTTTGCGGCGCCGAAGGCAAAGTTGCAGAGTGCTGTCAGAATCAGGCCCAGTGGCATGAAGTAGCGAGGATTGCTGCGATCGGACCACGCGCCCATGAAGAGCTTGCCGACACCATAGGAGATGGCGGTCGCGGCAAGGATGTTTCCTATTTGAGTTTTGTCGTAGTGCAGCGCGAAGCCCATCTCGCGGGAGACAACGGGAAGATTATTTCTGACCAAGTAAAACGTGGCGTATCCGATGAAGGTCGATTCCAGAATGCGCCAGCGCATTTGCGGATAGAGCCGCTGAGCCTGATCACCTGAAACTTTGGGAATATGCGGTGCCGGACGAAAAAATGAGAGGCTCGACATTGGGTGGCCCTTGAGTAACCTATCCCTACACGGCGTCGGTCAATTGGCAGCAGCCGGGGCGGCTTTCGTTTCAATTCGCGGATCGACGATTCGCGATACCCACCACGTTCTCCGCCAGGTTCACTCTTCGTAGAGATAGCCTTTGGCGGTCTCTTGAAAATTCCGCAGATCGTTCTGCTTCCACGCTTCGGTCCGGTTGAGCTCGCGTGCCAGAATGTCCGCGACAGCTGGTGCGGATTCAATGGCTGCGCGTGCGTCGAGAAACAGAGCGCGCGTGCGGCGGGCAAGCACATCCTCCACGGATTGCGCCATTTCGTAACGCGCTGCCCAAACCACTTCGCGCAGCTTAAAAGGCAGGCGCGGATGCAGCAAGGCCTCCAGACTCGGGTTTTGAGCAGAGAGTGCGCAGAGCGCGGACAGATCGGAGCCGTAGACACTTTCCCAAGTGGAGCTGGCAGGCGTCTCGCTCGTCCATCCGTGGAGCTTCAATTCGAGCGTTGGTGAAGGACGTTTGGGGAGCTCGGCGACTTGGGCGGCGCGATTGATTGTGTCCTGGCCCATACGGCGATAGGTCGTCCACTTTCCTCCTGTCACCGTGATCATGCCGGCGGCAGAAACCATAATGGTGTGATCGCGGGAAAGTTTTGAAGTCTTCACTCCACCCTGGCGGACCAGCGGCCGCAAGCCCGACCACACGCTCAAGATTTCTTCCGTGCGTGGCATGCGGCCCAGGTAACGCGCGATGTAGTCGCGCAGGAACTTCTTTTCTTCGGGGAGGGCCCTCGGTTCGGGCGAGGTTGAATCGACGGGCACGTCTGTGGTTCCCACAAGCAATGCGCCCAGCCATGGAATGGCGAAAAGAACACGTCCGTCTTCCGTCTTCGGAATCATCAGCGCCGTGTTGCCCGGCAGGAAGGTGCGCGGCAGGACGAAATGCGATCCCTGGCTGACCGCCAGAAACGAGTTGCTTGGGCGGCCGTTGAGCGCGAGAGTTTCTTCGGCGTGGACGCCGCAGGCGTTAATAACAGCCTTCGCCTGAAGGTCGAAGACTGCGCCGTCTTCGCGGTCATGGGCCTTGATCCCGGCGATTCGGCCGCCACGCTCGATCAGGCCCGTGGCCTCAACGTAATTGATCGCTGTTCCTCCAAGGTCCTGCAGGGTCCGCAGCAGGGCGATCGCGTAGCGAGCGTCGTCGAACTGGCCGTCGTGATAGAGAATGCCGCCGCGAAGATGATCCTGTTTCACCCCAGGCAGCTTTTCCAGAGTGCTTTCGCGCGAAAGCAGCTCTGACCGGCCCAATGACAACTTTCCTGAAAGGTGCTCGTAGACCTTAAGGCCAAGGCCATAATAGGGAAGCGAAAGATAGCTGTAGGCAGGAACCACGAAGGATAGGTCGTGGACCAGATGTGGCGCGTTGCGCAACATGTGTCCCCGCTCGCGCAAAGCGTCGAGAACCAGCGTCAAATTCATTTGCTGCAAGTAACGCACGCCACCATGGACAAGCTTGGTGCTCCGGCTGGAAGTCTCCTGGGCGAAATCGGATCGCTCCACAAGCAGGGTGCGATAGCCCCGCGCGGCAGCTTCGACTGCGCAGCCCAGCCCGGTCGCACCGCCGCCAATCACCAACACGTCCCATGGCGCAGATGTAGCGTCTAACTGACTCAGGATTTCCTGTCTTGCAACCAAGCGTGCCCCTTCCTTTCAAGCAACGGAAAGCAACGCAATCTGAGCGAAGCGCGGCTTAATGCACGCGGAAATATGCAGAACGCCCCCGCAAGATTTTGCGGGGAGCCTTCAATCAAGCTGGATTTTTATTATGTCCGCCCGCACTCTGGTCTCTCAGTGGGCGTCGTCACGGATGATCTTGAGAACCGCAGTACGTGCCGGCCAGGATTGTCCGAGCCGGCACGCCGAGCGATGCGGGTTAGAAGCTGAGCTTGAGCGCGAACTGAATCACGCGCGGCGTAAAAGTGCTGCTGATGAGGCCGCCAGTCGACGCGTTCGCGCCCTGCGTGCCGCCGATGGTCGATGGCAGGTAGAGATTGGTGTGATTAAAGATGTTGTAAAACTCGGACCGGAACTCGAGCTTCGTGCCTTCTCTAGGCAGAGCGAACGACTTATTGAAGTCGAGATCGGTTTGGTACAGCGCCGGCGTGCGACCGGGGTTACGCGACATGTTGCCGAACGGCGGCTGAACAGCCCCGTTGGCATTGTTGACCGCGGGCAGTGCGACAGCTTTGTAGTTGATGTACTGGATATAGCCTGTGGTTGCCGAGGGCACCACGCTGCGGCCCTGAGTAAGCGGTACGCCTGGGACGCGATTGGGGCGGTAGAGATTGACGCCGCGGTAGTTGGCCACAATCTGCGTGGAGGCCTGTTGGGCGGCATTTGGTGTGTATGTGAGGTTGAAGGGCGTTCCTGCCTGCGCGGTATTATTCGCGGCCACTTGCCATCCACCCAGGACCCCCTCCACGATTGGATTGAAGTGTTGACCAAATTTACGCCCGCGCCCAAATGGCAAGTCGTATACGAGACTGGTGATATTCGCAATAGGCAAGTTGTAGTCCGATTGCGCATATTCGGCTTTGAGGTTATTTGCATCCTGTGGCGAAGGCGTGTTGCCCTCGAGCGACGCGCTGGCATTATCCAGCGAGTGCTCCCAGGTAAAGCTGTTCAGTAAGGTTAGTCCTCCGACCATGCGTTGCTCATACCGCGCCTCCAATGCGTCGTAATTGGAATAAGCCTCATTGAGCGCTTCTGTAATATCCGAAGGCCAGTTGGCAAAGGGGCGCGAGTAAGTGAAAGCGCTCGTGCTTGCCGAGTCGATGATGTTGCGTTGATTGCCGTTGAGAAATTGTTGCAGCTTGACGCCATGGTTGCCCACATAAGCGATGTCGACCAGGCTGTTTTTCCCGAGCTGGCGTTGCACCGCAAGGTAATAATTCTCCACATAGCTATCCCGCGTATTCTTCGGTGCCCAGGTGATGTTATCGGTGGAGGGGTTGAAGCTCGTAACCAGCCCGGAAGGGAAGCCCTGGGACGAAGTGGCATAGCAGGTGGGAGTGGTGGTTCCCGTGGCGATGATCTGTGCGGGAAGCGGCGTTGGACAATGATTGGTGGTGGTGGGCGTGATCTGGCTGACGGCGGCGAATTGCGCTTGCGGTGCGTTGATGGCGAGAATGTCGCCGGAGCCGGCTCGCGTGTAATGCACATAGCCGGTGCCGAATCCGCCACGGATGGACCACTTGGGCGTAGGCGCCCAGGCGAAGCCGACGCGCGGGGCGTAATCGTTAAGGTCCGGGTTCATAAGCGTCTTGCCGTAAACGCCGCTGCCGGTTGTCGGCGTAATGCCATTACCTAAGGTTGCCTTGGGATTAATCGTGAGTACGGATTGCGTGCCCGGATCCCAGTTGGAAACATAATTGTTCAGCTCGGAATAGGGTGAACCGTACTCCCAGCGTAGACCGAGGTTCAAAGTCAGGTTTGGAAACACCTTCCAATCGTCCTGTACGTAGACGCTGTCGAGTGACTGGCGAAGATGCGCCTCGAATGCGGCTGCAAGAGTGTAGGCGTTGGTCGTGCCGAAGAGGAAATCCGCCCAGTAAGCATCGGCGACCTTAGTCGGGGAGCTATAGGAACCGGAGAAACTAAACGAGCCGTAGGGAGGGTTGTTGTCGAAGACGCCCATCCAGATATGCTCGTACTCATAGCCAAACTTCAATGAATGTTTGCCCTTGATCCAGGTGTATGCGACCGAGGGATCGATCATCGCAGGATTCTGGAACTGCGGGTTCGTGGTCTGACGGCCAAACGACGAGAACCCACCGCCGAAGGAGACAGCGGGGAGGCCGCCCTGGAAACTGGTCGGTAAGCTTCCGAGGCCGGGGATCGGCGCGCCATTCACCAAAACGGGGGCTGTTCCTTCGCTGATAGGCGTTTTGCCAGCCTTGGTCTTTGAGATGCCAAGGCGCAGGTCGAGCAACCGGTTGGCGCCAAAACTGCCGGTGTAGCCAAGGGCGATCTGCTGGTCGAGAATGCGCTGATACCCTCCGACCTGGCCCTCCAGCGGCAACGGGATGGTGGGAAAGTTGATGGCCGTCTCCTTATGATCGCTGACGCGCAGAAAGTAGCGCGCGGAAGAGCTGGCCGTATAGTCCAGGCGTAAATCGCCTTTGTCTGAGTAGTCGCGGAAGGGTATCAGCACCGAGTAGTCGGCAGCATTTTGCCCGGTGGTCGTGGAGCCCGATACGGGCAAACTTCCGATCGTTTTGAACGCGGCAACAATTTGGGTAGACAGCGGGTCGAAGGCACCGGCTGGAACTGTAGCGTTGCAGGGAGGAGCCGCCCCAGCTGTTGTGCAAGGATAAACAGTCCCCGTAATCGGGTTGGTGACCGGTACCGTAAGAATGCCGTTTAGCTCGTTCTGGGTGGGCAGGGTCAATACATAAAGCGGCTTGGTAATGGCCCGCAGTCCCTCATAGTCCAGGAAGAAGAACATTTTATCGCGCACAATGGGGCCGCCAAAGTTGCCGCCAAACTGATTGCGATTGGAGGTTGGCTTTTTGAAGGGAACAACTCCATTGGTGCCGCTGGTGCTGGGCTTGAAGAAGCCGGCGGCGTTCAGATCGGTGTTGCGGAGAAAGTCATAGACCAAGGCATGGAATTGATTGCCGCCGTTTTGCGACGCCACGTTGACGGTTGCAGCCGAGCCACGACCATACTCCGCGCTCTCGTTGTTGGTTACGACGCTGAACTGAGCAACGGAGTCCGGTGGTACGGAAATGATCTGGTTGTCGAAGCCCTGGTTGGACTCGCCATAGGCGTTGTTGTCCATACCATCGAGCAGGAAATTGTTGAACATCGAGCGCTGCCCGTTGACGTTATAGGCGCCTGCACGAACGGGGCTGTTGATGTTGGAAGTGGTAGTAGCCTGCGTAGGAGCCTGGCGCACACCCGTCACGAGAGCGAGTAGGTCAGTGTAGTTCCGGCTCACCAGGGGCAGCGCCGCGCTCTGATAACCAGTGACGGTCTGGTCGCGCTGGCTGGATTCTGTCTCGAGCTGTAACGCTACATCGGTTACCTCAACCGTCGTGGCTTCCGCTGCGCCGACCTTCAACGTGAGGTCAATACGCTCGCGCGCGCCGACCGAAAGCGTAATCGACTTTGCCTCGGCGATGGCGAAGCCCCTGGCCGTTGCAGAGATTGTGTAAACGCCGACACGCAGTGAAGGCACTTCATAGTCTCCCGAATCGTTCGTCTTGACGACCGTGGAAACTCCGGTGGCATCGTTCGTGACGGTCACGGTCGCGCTAGGCACTGCCGACCCGCTGGAGTCGCGAATCATCCCGAGTAAGCCGCCGGTATCGTACTGGGCAAAAGCAGCGCGGGCAGGAAGCATTAACAGGAGTGCGATTGCCAGACAAAGCCATGGGGAACACCGGCTCTCACCTCGCGTCGTGCGGACGGTTTTGTGGCTCACAGATCGTATGGACGGATTCATATTGCCTCCCAGTGTTTCTGTTTCAAAAGCGGTTGACCTTCTCCCCTGTTCGACAGGACTATTGACTTCTCGAGACACCGTCACCGTAGAACCCAATTGCTCAGTTTGAATGGATGACAAAGCCAGACCACGAAAGCTTGCGCTGACCTGCAAAGATGAAGCCCCATTGTCGGCCAGAGCGGGCACAAAAAACGCTTGCAACGGGCAGAAGAGCGCCCTGAGTGCTTGAGTTCGAGACGATTCAAAGCCATCCTTGGCCATTTCCGTTAACATCCGAGGAATATACCGTTAAAAGTCCGCCAAAGACAAAAATCCACCCCCAAACGCAAACAACTCCACCGGCATGGACTGTCAGTCAACCGGTTCAGGAGAAGTTATGTTTGGCGGTGGATTTCTCTTAGTCTTTTTCCGCTGAAGGAAACTAACAAAATCGCAACAAGAGTGTCAAGAACAATTTGGCGGCGGCGGTGCCGGAGGCGCTGCGTTCAGCCGGATGATTCGATCAATTGATCAAGTCCGATGCCGCCGTCCAGGATCGTTTCTGACTCTCTGCCACGCCGCGATGGGTTAGGATCCCGATCCATGTGTTTAGCCCTTCAGCCAAGCCTGCATCTTGTCGGAGAGCTTGGCTCGCGCCTAGGTTCGCTATGCGCAGCAGGTACGGAAAAGTCGAATTGGTGAGCGCCAGCGTGGAAGTGTGCGGAACCGCGCCGGGCATGTTGGTGACGCAATAGTGCACCACGCCATCGACTTGAAAACTGGGGTCGGAGTGCGAGGTTGGCCGCGCCGTTTCCACGCAGCCGCCCTGGTCGATGGCCACATCGACAATGACTGCGCCCACCTTCATTTGAGACACCATAGCGCGCGTTACCAGTTTGGGGGCCGTGGCTCCGGGAATCAACACTCCGCCGATGACCAGATCCGCCTCGCGCGCAGCCTGGGCAATGTTGTAGCTGTTTGAGGCAAGAGTGTACAGGCGGCCGCCGAAAATGTCGTCGAGTTCGCGCAGCCGGTTCAGGTTTACATCGATTAGAGTGACCTTGGCGCCAAATCCGAGGGCAATTCGCGCCGCGTTTGTGCCAACCACGCCGCCGCCGAGAATCGTCACATGCGCAGGAGGAACACCGGGTACGCCGCCAAGCAAAATGCCACGCCCGCCGCGCTCTTTTTCAAGATAGCTAGCGCCCACCTGCACGCTCATGCGCCCTGCAACTTCGCTCATGGGCGTGAGCAAAGGCAATGTCCCCTGCCGGTCGCGCACTGTCTCGTAGGCGATCCCGATGACCTTGGATTCGAGAAGTTTGTCAGTGAGCGCGGGCAGCGGCGCCAGATGCAGATACGTAAAGAGAACCAGTCCGTTGCGGAAATACACATATTCCCGCTCAGTCGGCTCCTTGACCTTAACCACCATCTCGGACTTGCCCCACACGAAGCCTGCATCGCCGACCATCTCGGCCCCGGCATTTTGATACTCCGCATCGGGAAAACCGGATTGCGCGCCGGCCTGTGTTTCGACGAGCACTTTGTGACCGGCTTCGGTGAGCGCTTTTGCGCCCGCCGGTGTTACCCCAACGCGGGCTTCGTTGTCCTTGATCTCTTTGGGAACGCCGACGATCATGACGGATCCTCCTGTTCGCTCACCTTCTCAACTGGCTACTCCATCGTTTCCCGCGGACCGCGCCACAAATCCAGATCGCCCTCCTGCGCGTGTTGGTCAATTTTTTTCAGTTCTGCGGCCGTGAACTTCAGGTTGTTCAGCGCGTCAAGCGAATCGTCGAGCTGGGCGACGTTACGCGCTCCGATAAGGGCCGAAGTGACGCGCGGATCGCGCAGCACCCAAGCGATAGCCATCTGTGCCAGAGTCTGGCCCCGAGACTCGGCAATCTCATTAAGCGCGCGGACATGCTTCAGATTTCTCTCGTTTAAAAATTCCTTAAGCAACGACGAGCCTTCACTTTTTGCGCGCGAATCTTTGGGCACGCCTTTGAGATATTTGCTTGTCAGAAGACCCTGAGCCAGCGGCGAGAAGGCGATGCAGCCCGCGCCGATTTCATCGAGTGCAGCGAGAAGACCCTTCTCGACCCAACGGTTTAGCATCGAGTAAGAGGGCTGGTGAATGAGCAGAGGCACACCCAAGCTCTTGAGAATCTTTGCGGCTTCGCGCGTGCGATCCGGCTGATAGGACGAGATGCCGACATAGAGAGCCTTACCCTGCTGCACGGCGGATACGAGTGCGCCCATCGTCTCTTCAAGCGGGCAGTCCTTCCAGGGCCGATGCGCGTAGAAGATATCAACGTAGTCGAGGCCCATGCGCCTGAGGCTGTCGTCCAGCGAGGAGAGCAGATATTTGCGCGATGCACCGATCCCATAAGGCCCCGGCCACATGTCGTAGCCGGCCTTGCTGGAGATGATGAGTTCGTTGCGCAGGGCACTCACGTGCTTGCGCACGCCGAAGTCTTTCCTCAGAATTACACCAAAGTTCTCTTCGGCCGAGCCGTAAGGAGGTCCGTAGTTGTTGGCGAGGTCGAAGTGCGTGACGCCGCGGTCAAAAGCGCGGCGAACCATTGCGCGGCCCGTTTCAAAGACGTCGGCGCCTCCGAAGTTCTGCCAAAGGCCGAGCGTGATGGCGGGCAGGACAATGCCTGATTTGCCGCAGCGGCGAAAGTTAGCGTGGTCGTAGCGAGTGGGGGCGGGAACGTAAGCGGTTTCCATGCGAGTTTCTCCCGATTCTGACCGTTCAGTATTTCACAGGTATTGGCGCGTTAATGCACGCCGGTTAGATCCAACTGCAGCATCTTTGCGGGATCGAGATAGGCGTTTTGCCAGCGCACCGCCCAGTGCAGGTGCGGGCCGGTCACACGCCCTGTGGCTCCGCTCAGCCCAAGCAGTTGGCCTGCGACCACATGGTCGCCTTCGTGCACGTCGATTCGGCTCAAATGCATTGAAATCGTGAAGAGCCCGAGCCCGTGGTCGATCACAACGCAATTGCCTTCGTAATAAAGCGAGCGCGCCAGCACCACACTGCCGCTGTTGCCGGCATGTACCGGCGTGCCCGTCGCGGCGCGAAAGTCCATTCCCTGGTGAATGCTGGCAAGTTTGCCGTTGAATGTGCGCCGCGTGCCGAAGCTGTCAGTCGGCGCAGCACGGACCGGAGCGCGAAAATCGCCGGACCACAATGGTTGCGGCGCGCTCGACGCGAAGACCTTGTCCTTCAGCGCTCTTTCGGCCTTGATTCGCGTCATCTCGTCGGGCCCGGGCTCGACAAAGCCCGGCGCGACGGTCAGAGCACTCGTACGGTAATGCGCTACAAGAATCTCAACCGTCCGGCTCAGGTCGATGGTTCCACCCGCCGGCGTTCTCGCCGCAATTTGCAAAGTAGAAACGCCAGTCTGCGCCTGCACGTCGACCCCTGCCAACGCATACCACTCGTATCCGTCGCGCCCGCGAAAAAACTCGAGCTTGTGCCCCAGCCATTCGCCATCCAAAGTCGCGCCCGCCGGCAGATGCACACGAATCAACTCCGGAGATCCCGCCACGGCCGCAGCCGGAATGATCTTTACTTCATCACTCGGAGTTCGGGTCTGCGCTCTGCCGATCAGCGGCGAAACTACCGCCGCCAAAGCCAGCCAGAATCGAACCCGCGAATTGCGCACACCGGTCATGAATCAAGCATACCGGGCGTGTTCCGCGTGTGTTCCCCGAACTTAATCTGTCTGTTGCGGCGCGCCTGGAGATTTATTTGGAGGAATCGGCATGCGGATGGGCGGCCTTCCACGCGACCACGCGATCCTGAACGTCGGCCAGTTCATCGGCAGTGATGCGTTCGCCGATCATCTGCCGGGTCGCCGCGTACTTTTCCTGGTCCGGCCCTTTTGACGAGGCAGCAATGTCCAGCCAGAAATAGGCTTCCGAATCGTCGCGTGGCACCCCCTGACCCATCGAATAGAGGACCCCGAGCGTTCCCTGCGCGCTCACGTCTCCCTGATTGGCCGCCTTCAGATACCACACCGCGGCCTGTTCCATGTCGCGCGGAAAGCCGTTTCCGCCATCGCGATAAAGCGCGGCCAGATGAAGTTCTCCAGCGACGGATTTTTGGTTGGCAGCTTTCAAATACCACGCGGCTGCGTGCTGGTAGTCCTGAGCGGCTACATTGCGAAAATGCTCGGTCGCGCCGGCATGCGCGTACTGCTCCCCTACTTGCACTTGAGCCGCCGGATCGCCGGCGTTGCCTTTGGCAAGCAAGCCCGCATCGATAATCACGGGCGGGGGCGGCACCGGACTAGCCTCTTGGCCCACAGCATCGTGCAACACCAATGCCCACGCCAAAATCAACATAAGTTGAATCGAAATGAATTGGATCCGGGTAAATTGCCTGATTGGGGATTTCAATGGACCCTCGAACGGCGATGAAAGTTCGTGCCGAATTCAGTGTACGGGATTTGCACTTCGGGTTTGGCAATCGGCCTATTCCACGAGGGCAGAACAGGCTAAAATTCCAGTTATGATGGACCGCATGTCTCTTTCCCTCGCCCAGGTTGACCCCGAAGTCGCCGCCGCCCTTGATCAGGAAGCAATCCGCCAGCACGAAGGCCTGGAGATGATTGCCAGCGAAAATTTTGTATCGGAAGCCGTGTTGGAAGCCGCCGGCTCGGTCTTTACCAATAAATATGCCGAGGGCTATCCAGGGCGCCGCTACTACGGCGGCTGCGAGTATGCCGACGTGGTGGAGAACCTGGCCCGCGATCGCGCGCGCCAACTCTTCGGCGGCCAGCACATCAATGTTCAGCCGCACTCAGGCTCGCAGGCCAACGCCTCAGCCTATGCGGCGGTCTTGCAGCCGGGCGACACGATTCTCGGCCTCGATCTCTCGCACGGCGGTCATCTGACCCACGGCCATCGGCTCAGCTTTGCCGGCAAACTTTATCGCACCACTTTCTATCACGTTCGCCGCGACACCGAAACCATCGACTACGACGAGATGGAGGCGGTTGCCACCCAGGAAAAACCGAAGGTCATTATCGGCGGCGCCAGCGCTTATCCTCGCCTGTGGGACTTTGCGCGCATGCGTCAGATCGCCGACAAAGTGGGCGCGGTTTACATCTTTGACATGGCACATATTGCCGGCCTGGTCGCGGGCGGCGTGCACCCTTCGCCGGTTCCTCATGCGCAGATCACCACCACCACCACGCACAAGACTCTGCGCGGTCCGCGTGCCGGCCTCATTATCTCCACGCAAGACCTGGCAACTGCTATCGATAAGGCGGTGTTCCCCGGCCAGCAAGGCGGCCCGCTCATGCACATTGTGGCGGCCAAGGCTGTTGCGCTCGCTGAAGCTCTGCGGCCTGAATTTCGCGATTACTCGGCCCAGATCGTCTCCAACGCCAAGGTCCTCGGCGAGACTCTGCGTGCAGCGGGCTATCGCCTGGTTTCCGGTGGAACCGATAATCATCTGCTGCTCGTCGATGTCTTCGAGAAAGGCATCCTGGGCTCCGAGGCTGAGCTGGCGCTGGGCAAGGGGGGCATCACGGTCAACAAGAACTCCATTCCCTGGGATACCAATCCACCGCTCAAGCCCTCCGGCATACGCATCGGGACACCTGCCCTTACTACTCGTGGAATGAAGGAGCCTGAAATGCGGACAATTGCTGCATGGATCGCTAAAGCACTCGACCAGCGCAACGACGACGCGGCATTAGCGCGCATCCGCGGCGAGGTTGCGGAGTTAGCCAACCAGTTCCCGCTTTATGCGTGGCGGCGTGCGCCTGTCGCAGTCACTGCGTAGGACAACTTAGAACCGGCATCGAATTTCCCGATCTACAACGTCTCCCGTGACGGCGAATTTCCCGGCACAAAGAATTCACGTGCCCGGCGCTACCGCCGTGTGCAAGAATTCCGATGTTGTTGATGACCATCGAAAGCAAACCTCAAAAAAGGCGCTTCGGCTTCCCAAGCGGTCATCAGGAGGAGATCGATGAAGTCCACTTACTTTGCGTTCGCAGCTTTGCTGGTTTTCGCTGTACCGGTCGTGGCGCAGGACCAGAAAGACCATCAAAATTCCCCCACGAAGGACGCCCATCAAGGTCCACCTTCTTCCGGCGGCATCAAGCACCACCTTCTTCGGGTAGTCATTCGGCGCCGCCAAGTTCCGGCGGCCATCAAGCCCCACCTTCTTCGGGTAGCCATTCGGCTCCGCCAAGTTCTGGCGGCCATCAAGCCCCACCAACATCGGGCGGGCATCCTGCACCGCCCGCGTCAGGCGGCCATCAAGCTCCGCCCGCGCAC
Source organism: Occallatibacter sp. (assembly GCA_036489735.1). Lineage (GTDB taxonomy): Bacteria > Acidobacteriota > Terriglobia > Terriglobales > Acidobacteriaceae > Telmatobacter. Next base: position 55,339 of record DASXFF010000213.1, read on the forward strand.
GGACCGGCTCCGTATCATGGCACGCCCCAAACCCCTGACACACACCACAACAATTCAGATGCGCACGGCCATCCCAATCCTCCGCACGTCAGCGGGAACACGTGGGTTGGGCATGATTCCGGACCCAATGATCCTCGCTACCATCTTTCCCACCCATGGGCGCACGGCCAATTCACCGGCGGCTTTGGACCCTCTCATCAATGGCGAATTGCTGGCGGCGGGCCTTCCCGGTTCTGGTTTAGCGGGTGGTTCTGGTCTGTAGCTCAGGCCGATCTTGCTGATTGCGCCGATTGGCTTTGGAACTCGGATGAGATCGTTATCTATCAGGATCCAGACACACCTGGTTGGTATATTGCCTACAATGTCCGCCTCGGCACCTATGTGCACGTCATGTATCTGGGCGCATAAGACGTATTTACATTGCGGATGAGGAAACTAACTCGGCGGGATGGGCTTTTGGCCTGTCTCGCCGAACTGTTTTATGAGCGTCCACGACGGCGATGCACCGAGCGCAATCTTTCCTCGGACGATCGATGCAACTTAACTTGCCTTCATGCCATCAGCATCACTTGTTAGCCACTCCTTGGTTGTAACTCAGATCGAAGACAGCTCAACGAAAGTATTGATCGAACCAATGACTCCTCTGACTGAGGAAAAATCTCTTGCATGAAGTTATGCGGACGCGAATTTCTTGAGTTATCCTGACAATATGGCGATCGAAAATATTCTTACCCAAATAGACTCCGAAATTTCGAGGCTCAAACAGGCACGCGCGTTGCTGGCCGGCCTCGGGACTTCAGCCGATGGAACAGGACGCAAAACAGCGAAGGCCGCCCGCAAAGCCAAACCGCAGAAGAGGCGTGCACTAAGTGCCGACGCGCGCAAGCGAATTGCCGATGCCCAGCGCAAGCGCTGGGCTGCCGTTCGAGCCAAAGCAAAAAAAAGCTAATCGATTTCTGCTGGAACGTTGCACGAAGGGCACCGACGGGTAGAGCCGCGCCGATTGCGCCCTATCCCATGGCCGCCATCACCAGCATCCGCGGCTCGGTCATTTCTTCAATGGCCCAGCGGACTCCCTCGCGGCCAAGACCCGAGTCTTTTACCCCGCCATAGGGCATCGGATCCAGGCGCCAGTTTGGCGTCTCTCCCACAATCAACGCACCAATTTCCAGCTCGCGAAACGCAGCCAGGATGCGACCGGAGTCGCGCGTAAGCAGCCCTGCCTGCAATCCGTACTTCGAGTGATTCACCTGTGCAACCGCTTCCTCGAAGTCTTCGTACGGCTCGATCACGAGCACCGGCCCGAAAATCTCCTCATCCCGAACTTTCATGCCGGGCTTGGTTGCGGTCAGAATGGTCGGCGTAACCGTGGATGCCTTTCGCTCGCCGCCTGTCACGAGCTTTGCACCGCCTTCCACGGCCTCCTTCACCCACGCCTCGACTCGTTCAGCTTCGCTCAGTCGGATCATCGGTCCCACTTCTGTTGCTTCGTTCGAAGGATCTCCGATGACCATCTTCTCCGCAGCATCCACTACCTTCCAGACGAAGGTTTGAAAGATACTACGCTCCACAAAGACGCGTTGCACGCTGATGCATGATTGGCCCGCGAACCCAAACGCCGCATGCGCCGTGCGCAACGCAGCATCGTCCAGATTCTTCCAATCGCTATGTACGATAAGCCCGGCGTTTCCGCCCAGCTCAAGCAACACACGCTTACGCCCAGAGTGTGCTTTCAGCTCCCAGCCCACCTTTGCTGAACCCGTAAAGCTCACCAGCTTGATGCGGTCCTCTTTTTCGGCGAGCCACGCGGTGTCGGCGTCAGCCAGCGTCAGCACGGCCAGCGCCTCCTCCGGCCACCCGGCCTTCAGAATCACTTCTCCCAGCGCCAAAGCGGTAAACGGCGTCTGCGGCGCGGGTTTGATCATAATCGGGCAGCCCGCGGCAATGGCCGGCGCAACTTTGTGCGCCACAAGATTCAGCGGAAAGTTGAATGGCGTAATGGCCAGAACCGGCCCCACGCCAAACCTCTGCACCAATCCCCAGCGCCCCTCATTGCCTTCCGTCAGATCCAGCGGAACACTCTCTCCCCCCAGCCGCACAGCCTCTTCGGCCGCGGTCTTGAAAGTGAGCACAGCGCGATCCACCTCCGTCCGCGCCATCCGCAAAGGCTTGCCCGCCTCTGCGACGATCAACTGCGCAAACCGCTCCTTCTGTTCAATCAGAGCCGCAGCCACGTCCTCCAGAATTTCGCGCCGTTTCCATCGCGGCAGAACGCGTGTGCGGCGCAGGCTGGTTACGGCATGATTCAAGGCCTGGCGCGCATCGGCTCGCGTGGCCAATGTAACCCGACCCACCAGCCCTTGATCCCATGGTGAACGCACTTCAAACGCATCTCCGTCCGTCCACTCTTTGCCGCACAACAGAAAACCGGTTTGCTCTCCCGGCCGCATTTTCATGGTGGAGCTCCTGAGTCTTTAACTGGCTTCATAAGTCCGATGCTTGCGCCCTGTGTTGCGGGCACCCAAGCTTCGGCGACATCGGTGAGACCGGCTGTACCCTCTGATGGTAAAGCCGCTGGGCATGGATTGTCCGGCGTCGTTCGTTCGCTCGCCACTTGCCGAATTGCGAATCGGGAATGAATTCCAGGTTAAGGCTCGTGAGACATAATCCGCCGCGTCAAAAAATCGGTTACCCGAGGGCCTTGTATAAGGTATATTGGCTGCGTCCGCAAACGGTCCCCTATTCCGATTCGCAATCGCAGCGCTCAACTAAAAGGATGTGATTATGTCCACTCCCAATTACCCTCAAGCCCCTCAGCCAGGTTCGTTTCAGCCCGTTCCGCCTCCGGTCGGCGCGCTTCCACCCAAGAAAGGCCCCAGCGCTCTTAAGGTCATCCTCATCATTGTCGGAATTCTGGTTGGCCTGGGCATCATCGGCGCGGGCGTGATCAGCTACGGAATTTATCGTGTCGCCAAGTCTGTGCATAAGGATGCCAACGGCGAAATCACCATCAACACGCCCAAAGGCGCCATCAGCGCCAACCCGAACGAAACCTTTACAGCGGCCGACCTGGGAATCGCTATCTATCCCGGAGCTACGCAGGGGAAAGGCGGCCTGCGCATGACCATTGGCGGCAAGTCGATGGTCACTGCAATCTTCCTCACGCCCGACTCACCCGATAAGGTCATGACCTTCTATAAGGGTTTGGCGGGACCCAATGCGCAGATCATGTCCAGCGGGACCGGTGGGCTGATCACGATGCAAAATGGATCCAGTTCCGTCAATGTGACAGTGACGCAATCGGCCAACGAAAACAACGGCGAGACGCAAATCACCATCGTGAATACGACAGGCTCCTGACACCATCGGACAACCAATCGAATCTGGCGCCAACAGCCCTTCCGCGCGGTTCAGCCACGTGCGGAAGGCTGCTGTGCTTCGCCCGCCGGCGTTTCGTCCGCGCGCATCGCGCTCCTGCGGTAAACTCCTTCCATGATTCACAATGGCCGCAGCAAAAAACTCCCCTTCGATCACCTCGCAGCGGTTAAGCATCTACGCTCGATTGATTCCAAACTCGCCATTCTGATCGATTGCGTCGGCCCCTTCACGTTGAAGCTCGATCACACAGCCTCGCTCTTCGAATCCCTCCTCGAATCCATCCTCTACCAGCAGTTGCACGGCAAGGCCGCGGCGACAATCCATCGCCGCGTTCGCGAATATTTCGGCGGCGATCCCACGCCCCAGCTCCTGCTCGATACTCCCGATGAGCCGCTCCGAGCGGCCGGCGTCTCCAGTAACAAAATTAAGGCGCTGCGCGACCTTGCTGCGCGCACGCTCGATGGCACGGTGCCGGCGCACTCCGCGATCCGCAAAATGTCCGACGCGGAGATCATCGAACGGCTCACAACGGTTCGCGGCATTGGCAAATGGACCGTGGAAATGCTGCTCATCTTCCGCCTCGGCCGGCCCGACGTGTTTCCGATCACCGACTACGGCGTGCGCAAGGGGTTTGCTCTAACCTTTCAGCGGTTGCCCAAATCGCGAGCGCTTGAGGCCGCTGACCTGCCCAAAGCGGAAGTACTTCTGCGCCGCGGCAAGCGCTGGGCGCCCTACCGCTCCATCGCCAGCTGGTATCTTTGGCGCGCCTGCGACCTGGCTAAGAAAACGGCTCCAACCGGACGCTCAGCGCGTGGCGCCAAAGCCGTAAAATAGTCAAAGCGGGCGGCAGAGAGCGCCCGCGCCGCATCGGAACATTCATGCCCGCTGGAAAGCGCTTCGTCTGCATTCATGGTCACTTTTACCAGCCACCACGCGAAAACCCGTGGCTGGAGACAGTCGAGACTCAGGACTCGGCTGCTCCCTATCACGATTGGAACGAACGCATCTGCGCCGAGTGCTATGCCCCCAATGGCGCCGCGCGCGTAGTTAACGAGAAAAATCAGATCACGCGCATCGTGAACAACTACGCGCGGATGAGCTTCAACTTCGGCCCCACGTTACTCAGTTGGCTTAGAGAGAATGCGCCGCGCACTGTCCGTATGATCCTCGACGGCGAGGCTCGCAGCCGGCAGCGGTACCACGGGCACAGCTCGGCTCTGGCGCAGGTCTACAACCACATGATTTTGCCGCTGTCCAATGCGCGCGACCGGAATACGCAAATCCGCTGGGGAATTGCCGATTACGAGAGCAGCTTTGGCACGCCGCCCGAAGGCATGTGGCTACCTGAGACTGCGGCGGACACTGCCACCCTCGAAGCGCTTGCATCGAACGGGATCAAATTCACCGTGCTCGCGCCGCACCAGTGCAAACGCGTTCGGCCGCTGAAGGGCGAAACCGAGAAGCCCGAGTTAGAAAAAGGTGAAGGCGAAGCTGAATGGTCCGACACGCCGAACGCCAGCGTGGACACCACCCATCCGTATCTCGTACGCTTCCCATCCGGCTCCTCCATCGCCATCTTCTTCTATGACGGCCCCGATTCGCGCGCCATCGCTTTCGAGGGGCTGCTCGATTCCGGCGACAATCTCGCCGGGCGCCTCAAGGCGGCCTTTAAAGACTCACCTCAGCCGCAGCTTGTGCACCTGGCTACCGATGGCGAATCGTATGGCCATCATCACAAATACGGCGAAATGGCGCTCGCATATGCGATGCACCTGATCGACCAGGACAAAACGGTCAAGCTGACCAACTACGGCTGCTTCCTTGAGCAGTTTCCGCCGGAGTTCGAGTGCGAGATTGTCGATAACACTTCGTGGAGCTGCCAGCACGGCATTGAGCGCTGGCGCTCAAACTGCGGATGCAATGGCGGCAAGCCAGGCTGGAATCAGGCTTGGCGCACGCCCCTCCGCGAAGGTCTCGATGAGCTGCGCGATGCACTGGTTCCGCTCACCGAACGGGAGGGCACCAAGCTCTTCAAGGATGTTTGGGCCGCGCGCGATGCCTACATCCAGGTTGTGCTCGATCGCGGCACGGAGACTGTGGACCGCTTTTTTGCAGAGCAGCAGACGCATGCGCTCTCGGAGCCGGAGCGCGTCCGCGCTCTCGAGCTGATGGAGATGCAGCGCCATGCCCAGTTGATGTACACCAGTTGCGGCTGGTTTTTTGACGACATTTCCGGGATCGAGACCGTGCAGATCATCGCCTACGCCGCGCGCGTGCTCCAGCTTGCGCAACAGCTCTTTGGCGAACAAGCCACGTCCTTCGAGCCTAAGTTTCTCGCCCACCTCGCCGAAGCCCACTCCAATGTGCCGGAAGCAGGCGATGGAGCGCGCATCTACAAAAAGAGCGTGGAAACTATGGAGTTGCACCTCGAGCAGGTGGCCGCACACTACGCCATCAGCTCAGTGTTTTCGTCGTTCGCCGATGAGACAGACTTGTTTTGCTATCGCATCAAGCGCATCTCCAACGAGATTTTCACTTCCGGCCGTGGACGTCTTTCTTTGGGCCGCGCGCATGTGGCCAGCGCCATTACCGGTCATGCGCAAAGTTTTTCGTTCGCCGTCCTCCACTTTGGCGACCAGAACATCACCGCCGCCGTGAAACCCTATGAAGATTCCGACGCAACGGCATTCGAAGCTTTCTCCGCAGAGGCCGCAAGCCACGTGCAGCGCGCCGACTTCCCTGAGGTCATGCGGCTCATCGACCGTTTCTATGGCCACGCCAACTACTCACTCACCTCGCTTTTCAGTGACGAGCAGCGCCGCATCATCGGCATCATTCTCAACTCCACGCTGTCTGACATCGAAAGCTCTCTGACCACCATTTATCAGGATCACGCCAGCCTGCTGCACTATCTTTCGCAGGCTGGCCTGCCCAAGCCGCCCGCGCTCGCATTGGCCGCGGGGTTTGCAATCAATGCCGGATTACGCCGTACGCTGGAGAGCGATCCCATCGACGTTGCTCAAATGCGTTCATTCCTGTCGCTGGCCAAGGCCGATCAGGTTCAGCTTGAAACCGCTGCCCTCTCCTACAACGCCGACCAGCGGATGAAGCGTGCCATGGTAGAGCTGCAAATGTCTTCCGGCTCTCTTGAGGCGCTGGACCGCGCGCTGGCGCTTGCGCGCGCGCTTACCGAGCTACCCTTCGAGCTGAATCTGTGGCAGGCGCAGAATATCTGGTACGAGATTTTGCGCACCTCCGACTACGCGCTCACCGCGCTGGCGCCGGAAGATCGTCCGCGCTGGGACAAGGATTTCAACGAGCTCGGAACATGCCTCACCATGGATACCGCAGCCATGCGCGCAGGCGAGCAATCCGACGCACTGGCGGCCGCAGATTAGCCAGGTTAGACCTTCGCGAGTTTTCCATCTCTAAGCTCGAACCGCTCGCCGCGCCACACGATCGTATCTCCGACGAAGCCAGCCACCCACAGGCCCATCGCGATCGCATCGCGCAGCGGCAGCAGCCAAAGATTCGCAAGCATCTCGTGATCGCTTAGCACCGCTGCGCCGACCGTCATGGCCTGCGCCAGCCGAAGGAAAAAGCTCAATGCCAGCAGCCACAAGCTCACCGGACTCAACCCACTCGCCAACACATTTACCAGTGCCCAACCCAGGCCATGCGTGAAGATCAGGCCCGCATAGCCAGCCGGACGCGAGCAGCGCACGGTCCGCAGCCAGCGAAGTTGATGATCGAAGAAGCCCCGCCAACTATACGCAGGCACCGAAGTCTCCACCACTTCGGCGCTCACCTCCACGCAATAGCCGGCTCTAGCAATGCGTGCGCCCAATTCGTAATCGTCGGCCAGGTGATCGACGATCGAAAGCAGGCCTCCGGCTTTTTCCAGCGCATCGCGCCGCATCGCAAGTGTCGAGCCCAGCCCGTAATGCAGGCCACCCTCAATCATCTTCGAGAGCAGCACACCCGGCATAAACTCGGCTGCAATGCCCAGCATCTCAAGCCGCGAAGGCAGCGTACTGCGAGCTTTCCCGCGATAGAGCGCCGTCACCATGCCCACTTCGGGTGCTCGCTTTCCCAGCGTTTGTGAGTTCTGTTGCGAACGAGGTAGGCCCGCAAACCGGCACATCACTCGTTCGAGGTAGCGCGAGCTAACAGTAATGTCGGAATCGTTGATGAGCAAAAAATCATACTGCGCATGAATCGCCAGCTGCGCCAGTGTGCTGATTTTTCCATTTGTGCCCAGCACTTCAGGGCATTCCATCAGCCGGATTGTCCGCTCGGGAAATTCGGCCTTCAGTTCGTTCACAGCCGCCGCCGCGGGATCGTCGAGCGATGCCACACCAAAGAGCAGTTCGTATTCGCCCGCATAATTTTGCCGGCAGTGGCTACGAAACGCGTCGAGCATGCCGGGGTCAAGGCCTTTGAGCGATTTGAGAATGCTCACACCGGGCGCAAATTCAGGACACTTAGCTCGCCGCTGGTGCAGGAACACCCGGGCCGCCGCGATCGATGCCAGAAAATATCCCATTCCGGCGACGGTCAGCGCCGTCGTCGCGATCTCCACGGCCTGCGCCGGTGCGTGTGCTGTCACAACGGCCAGCATACAGCCTCTAGCGGCTAGCTTCTAGCCTCTAGCTCTTTAAGGTAAGTGCGAACATTTGCCGTGATGAATGCGCTCGATTAACTCCGGCGCTATCAGTTGGAAACTGAGAGTCACTCGTACCGCAGCGCCTCAATCGGATCGAGGTTCGCGGCCTTCCACGCCGGATAAATGCCAAAAAGCAGGCCAATCGCGCAGGAAGAGCCGAAGCCGACCAGCACCCACATCGTGGATAGAGTGGCCGGCAACCCGATGGGAAGAAAATAGACAATCCACGTAATGACCGCGCCCATCATGATTCCCAATACTCCGCCCACCGAGCACAGTGTCACAGCTTCCACAGTGAATTGCGTCAGTATGGTGCGCCGGGTGGCGCCGATCGCTTTGCGCACGCCAATTTCGCGCGTTCGCTCCGTCACGCTTACCAGCATGATGTTCATCACCCCAACCCCGCCCACCATCAGCCCCACGCTGGACACGGCGATCATGAAGGCGACCAGCCCATCGGTGAGTTGACCCCACAACTTAGTGAGTGAATCGGGTCCGAAGATTTCGAAATCATCCCCTTTGTCCACGCGCACCTTGCGGCGGATTCTGAGCAGTTCGCGAATCTCCTCCTGCACAAGATCTTTGTTTTGGGGGCTGTCGTACTTCACGATGATCGTCAGGTCCGTGATCTCCGGGTGCAGATTGTGGAAGGTTCCAAACGGAAACAGGATGATGTTGTCGCGCGGGTTCTTTCCGCTTCCGAAAGGCTGCGTGCGTTTATCCAGCACCCCAATGACCGTGTAAATTCCCGACTCGATGGCGATCTCTTTGCCCACCGCAGGATCATCTCCAAACAGCTCTTCCGCAGTATCGCGGCCAAGCACCGCCACGTGCGCCGCGCGAACATCCTCGGCGTCGTTAAACATGCGTCCCTGCTTGAGCGTCAGCTCGGTCACGTCCATCACTTCAGGGAAATCTCCGGCCAGAATCGTCCCAGCGACCTTTTTGCTGCCGTATCGTGCGCTGACGTCTCCCACCTGAAAGCTCTTGATGTAAGCGCCCTCGGCGTCGGTGGTAATCACGTGAGGCAGCGCGCGCAACGCTCTCGCGTCATCTACCGTCAACATGCGGCGTGCGAGCATCTCGGCCGTCGGTCGCACGTTGATAATTGGCAGGCGGCCGATCCAAAAGACATTCGAACCCAGAGAGTCAATAAAACCCGACACCCGGCGATCGATGCCGTTCACAACCGAAGAAATCGCGATTACGGTTGACACGCCGATCACGATACCGAGAACCGTCAGCCCAGAGCGCAGCTTGTTGGTTCGCAATGTGTCCAGCGCCATTTTCACGGATTCGCCGGTTTGGCCGGTTCTTGGCATCTATGAGCCTTCGAAGTTCACACGAGTCAAGTGACCGGTTTCAGGGTTCAAACTTGATTGCGCTTGGATGAACCTCTCACCGAAACCCATTCCTGCTTCACTCATACCGCAGCGCCTCGATCGGGTCCAGGGTCGCCGCCTTCCACGCCGGATAGATGCCAAACAGCAGCCCGATGGCGCACGAAGCCCCGAGGCCAGTCAGCACCCACGTGGTTGAAAGTGTGGCGGGCAACCCGATGGGAAGGAAATACACAATCCATGTGACGATTGCACCAAACAGAACTCCGACAACGCCGCCGAGCGCGCACAGCGTGACCGCTTCCGTCGTGAACTGCGTCAAAATGGTTCGCTTTGTGGCGCCGATCGCCTTTCGCACGCCGATCTCGCGCGTCCGCTCCGTCACGCTGACCAGCATGATGTTCATCACGCCCACGCCACCCACCATCAGACCCACGCTGGATACAGCGATCATAAAGATGACCAACCCCCCGGTCACCTGGTCCCACAGCTTACTCAGCGAATCCGGCCCGAAGATTTCGAAGTCATCGGGTTTGTCCACGCGCACCTTCCGGCGTATTCGCAATAACTCACGAATCTCTTCCTGCACCAGCGCCTTGTTTTTGGCATCGTCGTACTTCACCGCAACCCACATGTCTTTGTCTTCGGGGTGCAGGTTGCGGAAGGTGCCGAGCGGAAACATAGCCATGTTGTCGTTGGGGTTCTTACCAGAGCCGAAGGGCTGCTTCCGTTTGTCTATGACTCCAATTACGGTGTAGAGGCCCGATTCGATGGCCACTTCTTTGCCCACGGCCGGCTGATCGCCGAAAAGCTCTTCCCAGGTATCGTGTCCGAGTACCACCACATGCGCCGCGCGCGCATCTTCTTCGTCTGTCCACAGGCGCCCTTCGAGCATCGTCAAATCATTTACATCCTGCACTTCGGCCGTGTCCCCGCCGAGAATGGTCCCCGCAACTTTCTTTCCGCCATACTTCACGTCCACGTCGCCCACGCGAAATGCCGTTTTGACGTGCTGAATTCCGCCGTCGGCTGCGATCACATGCGGCAGTTGGCGCAGCGCCAGCACATCTTCGAGCGTCATCTTCTTGCGCGCCAGCATCTCCGCGGTGGGCCGGACGCCGATCACGGGTATCTGGAACACCCAGATCACATTCGATCCCAGCGAGCTTACCCATTCCGAAACACGGTTGTTGAGCCCGCTGATCACCGAAGAAATGGAGATTACGGTGGCCACGCCGATCACGATGCCCAAAATCGTCAGCCCCGAGCGCATCTTGTTCGTGCGTAGCATGTCCAACGCCATCTTGACGGATTCACGGGTTTGCCCACTTGTTGCCATGTTCAATTCACATTTCCGCTCTTAGCGCGACCACCGGATCGAGCTTGGCAGCTTTACTGGCCGGATAAACTCCGAAGAAGATTCCCACCGAGCCTGCCAGGAACAGTCCCAGAAAAATCGCCCACAAGGGCACGCTGGTGGGAAAGCCAATGACGATGGTGATCAGCTTTCCTACAAGGATTCCGCACAGCACGCCGATTGCGCCGCCGGTCACGGCCATGGTCCCACTCTCAATCAGGAACTGCAGCAGCACATCCCGCTGCTTGGCGCCGAGAGCCTTGCGTACGCCGATCTCGCGGGTCCGTTCCGATACGCTCACCAACATGATGTTCATGATCACTACGCCGCCCACGACAAGCGCGATCGATGCCAGCCCCAGCACCACGCTGGCAAAAAGCGAGCTGATCTGCCTCCAGATGTCGAGGAATGTGTCATTGGTGTTGATTTCGAAGTCGTCCTGAGTCCCCGGAGCATCGTGACGCCGCGTCCGCATCAATACGCGCACCTGGTCCTCGGCCCGCTCCATCGCCTGCGCACCGCCGGCTACACGTGCAAAAATTGCGATCGAATCGTTGTATCCATAAGTTTGCTGATAGGTGCTAATGGGCACAGCGACCCAGTTGTCCTGCGACTGGCCCAATGTGTTTCCCTGGCGCTCGCCCACGCCCACAATCGTGTAGGGATTGCCGTCCACGCGAATTTCTTTGCCGATCGGATCGCCTGGGCCCAAAATGTTGTCCACGATGTCGTAGCCCACAATCGCATCGTGCGTACCGTGCTCTTCATCGGCCGGAGTAAACCCGCGCCCCAGGTCGATATTGATGTTGTTCAGCGCCAGCATGGTCCATGTGTAGCCCCGCACATCGGTGTTATTGCTGGAGTGGCCGTTGTAAAAAACATTGGTCGACTTGTCCAGCGCCGCGCCCACTTCGCTGCAATCGGTACATTCGTCGCGCACCGCCTCGTAGTCTTCAAAGCGAACGATTTTGCGTTTCTGGAAGCGAAAGTAGTCCTGGGCGCTAAAGATCACGCTTGCCTGGCGTGACACCTGGAATACATCGGCGCCATAACCTGAGAGCTTGGTGGCAACGTAGCGGTTTGCGCCGTTCACCAGCGTGATTACCATAATCACCGAAGCCACGCCCATCACCACGCCGATCAACGTGAGGACGGTGCGCATCTTGTTGCCCCAGAGCGATTGCAGTGCGAGTTTGAAGGCCTCTCGAAGTGGCATGATCCCTTATGTTTATGATACGCATCCGCGCGATGCGCCGTTCCAGCCTCTGACGGTCTTCTCCCGTTGTCTCGCTCCGGCTCTTTAGCTGCTGGCTGCTTTCTCGCTTCTCGGTCCCCGTTCCCTCGGTTCCGTCTTTCCTTTCCCTGTTCCCTCTCGCGTGCCTTATCGTCCCGAGCTGCCAAACCCCTTTGCCGCTCTCTCCGAACCTTCAAGGCTTTCGACCTCTTGGATCACTCCTGTGAGCACGGGCACGGGGACCATCTGCGCGATCTTTTCGCCCACCTTCAACTCAACAGGTGTTTCGCCGAGGTTGGTCATCACTACCATGATCTCGCCGCGGTAGCCGGCATCAATCACGCCGCCGGTCGTTGCCACTCCCCGCGCCGCCATCGACGAGCGGTCGCGCACCAGCAGCCCCAGTGGCACGCCGGTCTGAGGGTTGCGGGCCTCGACGGCGATTCCCGTCCGCACCTTGACCGTGCAACGGGGCGCCAGCATCGCCGCTTCCAGTGCAAACAGGTCGTAGCCCAGGTCCTCACCGGGATGCGCCACAACCGGAGCCTGCGCACCCGCTTCTAAAAGCTTCACTCTCAGCATGAGTCTGATGGTAGCAGTGGAGTTAGCCCTGTCTGTTCAGCGGGCCAAAATCCCGCAAAATCCCGCCCTGCACGATTGCTTTAAACGATTTGCACCTTTGAGATGACCCTTTCGTCGCATTGATCGGTCGGAATTCCTGCCCTAAACTCGGCTTGAAACTCTCTATCCCAAGGTCTAGTTCAGGCGACTCGAACCGTACGAGGCATGCTGAAGCCGGCTGTGAGTCCAACGGGCCCAAGCGGCAAATCAGAAAGGCCAGGGGCAGAAGCAAAAGAATCGATCGCCTCGCTCAGGATGGAAACGAATGAACCTGATTATTTTTGCGGAGCAGTTCAGGAACGGCATCTGGGATGTTTGGGAGCACCCGTGCAGTCCCAAAGAGGCTCAAGCGGTTCTCAATTCGGCCCAATCGGTCGCCAAAGGTTACACGCCGCAGGGGCGTCTGGCCCACGAGGACTTCCTTGCGGGCGCCCGCAGGCTCTTCAATGTTGCGCGCGGCACGACCTCCAGCCCGAAAGATGGAGATATTCAGGTCTACTGTTTGTGCGTTGACCAAACGGTGATTGGGGTGTGCGAAAAGATTCGCCGGTACTCCGATAGAATCGCGGAGATACATCAGTTTGCAGAGCTCGCCCTCAGAAAATCTGCCTGACCTGACTTAGAACCCGTACTCGCTAAAAAGCGCTCTCGACTGCCGCCGTACCCACCAAACCAACCGCAGCCATGCATGTATTTCATTAAACGCCTCAATCAAGATGGGTTTAGATCGTTTCTCGGCAGTTTCCGGCAAGCCGCGTCTCCCGCCCGGTGAAAGTGCTTTCCCACGATTTGAGATATACGACTTAATTTGTCGCATATTTATTTTGATGTCCGACCTAATTTGTCGTATATTCCACCTGAGACAAGAAACCAAACGCTTCTGAATGTTCGAGGATGAAGGAAAAGGGACCCGGGTCCCGCGGAAATCTCTTGGCGGAGACCGCAAAGACCCTGGGTGCTGCAGCCGCAACGGCCGCAGGCTGTCTGCATTATAGGGTCGCCTGTGTGCCCGCTCAAGGGCGCTTCACTGCTCCGTCCATATTTCTCAAACCGGCGTAGTTTCACGTCGGGATTCATCAGAAAGCTTCCCGGAGCACAGCAGAAATGCTCGGTCCTGTGCCTTGTGGCGAAGTGGAGAACAGCGCAGCGAGCTGCAATTTGCCGAATAAGAGGAAGGATCATGACGCAGAAAAAAAAGGCGCTGACGAAAAAGTGGGCGGAGCGATCGCGCAGGCTGGGTCAAACACGCGGTTGGATCGCCATGGGCACCCTGGCCGCATATGCGGCCATGGGCGGAACGCGATCCGCGCTTGCTGCGAAGCCGAAAGCCGATCCCATTGGCAATGGCGCGGCAGCGGCGCTGCCTTTAAAGCGTTTCAACATTCCAGCGGAGCCGCTGGACGAAGCCATCGCCGCGTATGAAAAAGCAACCGGACTCAGGGTAAGGAGTGTCCTGCCCGCGGGAACGATGGCTGGATTCAAATCGTCGAGCGTCGTGGGCCTTTATCGCGAAGACGAAGCTCTGCGGCTCATCCTCGACGGAACCGGCTTGAACTTCCGGCAGGAAGATGCAACCACGATGGTGGTCGGTGTGCAAGCGCGCGACACGGTGTCGGTCACCGATTCCATCGACAGCTCGGTTTCAATGACAAAGTTTACTGAGCCACTCCTTGAGACTCCGCAGACCATCGGCGTTGTGCCGTCGTTCGTCATGCAGGATCAAGGAGACTCGACGCTGCGCGATGCATTGCGCAACATGCCCGGCATCAGCCTGGCGGCCGGCGAGGCAGGCGCGCAGGGAGACAATCTCACCGTCCGAGGTTTCACCGCACGTAACGATATCTTTCTCGACGGCATTCGCGATTTCGGCAGCTACTATCGCGATTCGTTCAATTACGAACAGGTGGATGTGCTGGAAGGGCCTGCGGGAATTCAGTTCGGGCGCGGATCGACCGGCGGCATCATCAACCAGGAGACCAAGGTCCCCGGAGTGGAGAAGTTTGACAACGCTCAGTTGCAGTTCGGCACCGATCTCACGCGGCGTTTCGTGGCCGACATCAATCACCCTCTTGGCAATGAATTCGGCGGCACGGCCTTTCGCCTGAACGCCATGGCAGAGGAAGCTGGAGTCGCAGAACGGGACGCGTCTGAAATTCGGCGATTTGGGATTGCGCCGTCAGTCTCAGTCGGACTCAATGACAAAACTCACGCGACCCTCAGTTACGAGCACCTTACGGAAGACGACACACCCGACTATGGCGTGCCCTGGCTCTTCAATAAACCTGCGCCCGTCGAACGTCAAAGCTATTTTGGCTTCCGCGATGAAAACTACCTCAAGACGAATGACGACATCGTGACGTTGCGCGTGGAGCACGACTTTTCTCCGGGCCTGAGCATTCACTCAATCGCGCGCGCAGCGAATTATCCTCGCCAGGCGCAGATTACTGAGCCGCAAATCTGCTCGAATGCATCCCTGAGCGTACCGGTAGGCGGCTTCGTCGCATCTCTTCCCACGCTGGCTTATAACTCTGCGATAACCTGCCCCTACACGCCTGAAACTCCTGCCAGCCAAATCACGCAGGTAAATCGGAATCAGATCCAGACCAAAAGCGTCGAGGGCATTCTCTGGGACCAGACCGAGATCACGGCGCGGTTCAAGACCGTGGGCATTCGGCACGATCTCGTGGCGGGTGCCGAGGGTGGACAGGAGATCTCAAACCCCATCCGGTACAGCTACACCATGGGCGGCATCAACACCGTCCCCGATACCACGCTCTTGAATCCAAACGAAGCGCAGCCATTCGCGGGAACGGGGTACACCACCTCCATTGTCCATACCAAAGCGAAGAGCGTTGGACTGTACTTCGTCGATACCGCGAAGTTGGGCCGCTTCTTCGAGCTGAGCGGAGGCGTGCGATGGGACCGCTTCGATACCGGCTACAGCCTCTATCAGCCCACTTCACCGGCCGGCGGCACAGTCACCGCCCCGGTTTCTCCCATCAGCAGGCTCGATGAGCAGCCGAGCTACCGCGCTGCGTTCGTCTACAAACCCTCGATCCACGGCAGCCTTTACTTCGATTACGGAACAAGCTGGGATCCCGATGCCGAGTCGCTTAGCTTGAGCGTCGGCCTCGTCAATGGAAACATCGCCCCGGAAGAGAATAAGTCTTTCGAAGCAGGCTCTAAATGGAGCTTCCTGAATGAGCGGTTGCTCACGGAGGGTGCATGGTTCCGCACAGAAAAGGACAACGCCCATGAAACCAGCCCCACCAATTCCAACAATATCGCCGCTGCCGGCAACCAGCTCGTTCAGGGCGTGCAGTTCAGCGTCGTGGGCCGGATGCCGGAGGGTATGGACCTTGTTGTGGGATACGCATATCTCGATAGCGATGTCCTCTTCTCGAAGTTCTTCCCGTCCGCCGTGGGCTATCCGCTCGCGAATGTGCCCCGGCAAACATTCAATCTGTTTGTTACGCGTCGCCTTCCTCTGCGATTGAATGGCGGCCTAGGCGGCAACTACGTCGGCAGCAGAACAGCCAGCTCCACTGTGCCCTATATACCCACCCGCTTTGGTCCCGCGCAGATCTTCGCCGTGGGCTCCGCGCCTTGCAGCGTAACAGCGACTGCATGCTACCCGGTTCTTTCAACGGCCATGAAGCAGGTGCCCGGATATTGGGCTTTCAATGCCATGTTGAAACGTCCTTTGACTGAGAATCTGGAGTTCCAGGTGAATGTCGATAACTTGCTCAACCGCTACTTCATCGATCTGCCGCACCCCAGCCATCTGATTCCCGGAGCGGGTGCAACCGCGTTGATCGGCGTGAACTTCAGGTTCAAGTAGCAACCGGCGCGCAGGATGCTCATAAGCAATCTGCGCGTTTCCCTCACCCAGCGAATCAAGGAGCCTATTCAGTGTTGATCGAAATTCCCAACGTGTTGAGCGCCGGTGAAGTCACGCGGGCGCGAGTGGCTCTCGATGCCGCGGAGTGGGTAGACGGCAAAGTGACTGCCGGATACCAGGCGCAGACCGTGAAAGATAATCTCCAATTGCCAGAGGGCCATCTGGTGGCTAGAGAGCTCGGTGAAATGGTTCTGTCCAGCCTGGCTCGCGCACCTTTATTCATGTCGGCTGCTCTTCCGCTCAAGGTATTTCCGCCCATGTTTAATCGCTACACGGGTGGGGGCCACTTCGGCACGCATGTCGATACCGCCATTCGCGCCATCGCTTCCACCGGGCAGCGCATTCGTACCGATCTTTCCGCCACACTCTTCCTCTCCGCGCCTGAGGAGTATGACGGAGGCGAGTTGCAAGTGGAAGACACCTACGGCGTCCACAGCGTGAAGGTTCCCGCTGGGCATTTGGTGCTCTACCCCGCAAGCAGCCTGCATCGCGTCGCGCCAGTCACCAGAGGAGCGCGTGTAGCGTCATTCTTTTGGATTCAGAGCATGATTCGCGGCGACGGCGACCGCACTTTGCTTTACGACCTCGACACGGCCATCCAGCGCCTGGCTAAAGATGTTCCCGGTAATCCTGCCGGCGTGCAGTTGACCGGTGTCTATCACAACCTGTTGCGGCGCTGGGCAGAGATGTGAGGAGAACGACTCATGTTGAGTGAACGATGAACTGTGAACTGTGAGCTGTCTGAAAATGTGATCGGCCCCGCTAGGTGTTCGCCTGGACGGGGCCGTCGTTTTATCCCAGCGACCAGAACCTGCCGCCGGGATTCGTGATTCGGCAAAAGGACTCGTAAGCCGAATTCTGTTTATGCGGTCATTCCTCTAGGCGAAGCGTTACCGCTTGCGCTCATCAGCGACCTACCCGGAGGTTTCGGCCATTGCTTGGAGCAGCCTTGCGGCGCCGGGCCAGTGCCGCGTGCGAACCATGCTCCGAATCCGCACATCCCTCCCTATTTGGTCTTGCTCCGTGTGGGGTTTACCCTGCCACTGGCATTACTGCCAGCGCGGTGCGCTCTTACCGCACCTTTTCACCCTTACCACTGCGTGGGGCAGCCCTTTGGATGAGTCCATCGGGAGCTCCAACATTGGCGGTATGTTTTCTGTGGCACTAGCCGTCCACGGGTTTTGAAGCCCGCGTCCCGGACGTTATCCGGCACACTGCCCTGCGGAGTTCGGACTTTCCTCCCCCGGCAACCCCTGCTTGCGCAAGGACTTCCGGCAGCGACCGCCCGGTCCTCCTGCCAGCCTCTAGTGTACCTCGAATCGGGGTTTTCGTATGTCTCTGACCGTGCTCTGAGTTCGCCGCCCCACGAACTTTCTTTCGGGACGGTGCTGCCGCGAAGATCCCAAGGCGCGGAAGCCATGAGAAATCGATGCATCGCCGTGCCCGCTTGGGTCATCTGATCGCATACCGGGCTAGCGGTTTTCTGCACGCTGCTCGAATCCCGCTGCCGGGCGTGTTCGTCACTCCACCCCAGGAGATGCCCATGCGAATCGGATCACTCATCGTACAGTATCTGCTCGCGCTCATTTTCATCGTCTTCGGCATGAACCATTACCTGAATTTCATTTCGATGGGGCAAATGCCCACGGGAACTGCGGGGCAGTTCATTGCTGCGCTCGTGGCGTCTCATTACATGTATGTCGTCGCATTTTTTGAAGTGGCCCCCGCGATTCTCCTGCTCATCAATCGCTTCGTCCCGCTGAGTCTGGTGATTCTCGCGCCCGTCATCTTCAATATCTTGCTTACTAACCTCTTAATGGCTCCTCAGGGCCTTGCCATGGGTCTATTCCTGGTGATTCTGTGGCTGCTTTCGGCTTGGCGCGTTCGCACAGCATTCTTCCCGCTGCTTCAGGACCGCCCTGTGGCTACTCCAGTTGTTACGCATGCTCGCGCGGCCTGATTGCGAACGAATCGAAAACTCTTCGACGAATCGTCCGCGACATCAACACGCGCTCGCTACAATCGGATCAGCGATGATTCATTACCTCTATCTCGGCCGCGTGGACTACGGCGAGGCGCTGCGCCTGCAGAACGAACTGGTCGCGATGCGCCAGGCCGACCGCATCGGCAACGTGCTTTTGCTCCTCGAGCACCCGCCGGTGCTCACACTCGGCCGCAATGCGAGCCGGTCCAACATTCTCGCGTCAGATGAGTTGCTGACCGCCCGCGGCGTTACGCTTTACGAGATCAACCGCGGCGGCGACGTCACTTACCACGGACCGGGCCAGCTCATCGGCTACCCCATCTTCGATCTGCGCAGCCTGCGCAACACGAAAGGCAATCGCCTCGGCCCCGTCGATTTTGTTCGCCAGATGGAAGAGGCGCTTATTCACCTCTGTGCTGACTTTGGCGTTCGCGCCGGGCGCATCTGCGGATTAACCGGCGTCTGGTGCGGGCTTTCATCCGGCAGTGCAAACGAAAGCCCTCTATTAGACTCGCCTCAGTCCTCGCCCGAAGGGTTGCCCTGCGCAGCACCCGCAGGGCGGGGCCGCAAAATCGCCGCCATCGGAATTCATGTCGCTCGCGGCGTCACCTCGCACGGCTTTGCTTTCAATTTCACCACGGACCTTCGCGACTTCACGCTCATCAATCCCTGCGGCATCACCGATCGCCCGGTAACCAGCCTACAAATGGAACTGGCCGGAGAAGTTGGCATGGAAGCAGGGGAGCAACTTCCGCAACCGGTAACGCTGCCCAGCCTCGAATCCCTTGCCCACAAGGCTGCTCACCACTTCGGCCTGGTTTTTGATGAACCGATCGAATTCGTTGAAGACCTCACAGCGCTGCGTGCGCTGGCCAGCGCGAATTCCGATTTGCCGTCTCCTGTTTCTTTTGCGCCCGAGTTTCCCGCAAACGATGCTCCGCTTGAGATTCCGCCTGAAATCGAACGCCTGCGGCACAAAAAAGACCGGCCCGTTTCCGCATAGTCCTCGGTCAGCGCCCAACTTTCACAGCCGATCCGCTCCATCGCGACCTCATCACGTCAGGGATTTATAATCCGGCAGGAGCTTCGCACAGCCGACCGCGAAGAGAGGAATTCATGTCGACGGAAGTCATCATGCCCCAGTTGGGCGAGTCGATCTTCGAGGGCACAATCACCAAGTGGCTCAAAGCGGTCGGCGACTCCGTCGCCATCGACGAGCCGCTCTTTGAGATTTCTACTGACAAAGTCGACGCCGAGATTCCCTCTCCTGTCGCCGGCGTGCTAGCCGAGATCCGCTTCACAGAAGGCGATACCGTTGAGGTCAACACCGTCGTCGCGGTGATCGGCGATGCCGGCACGAAGGCCGCATCTTCCGCGCCAGCGGCAAAGAACGCCGCGCCACAGCTGCCCGCACAAAAACCTGCTGATCCCACCACAACTCAACTCCAAGGGGCTGCCGCACCGCAGGTGCCAGGTGGGCGCATTCGCTCGTCGCCGCTCGCCCGCCGCATCGCCAAAGCGCATGACATCGAGATCAGCCGCATAGCCGGTACCGGCTCCGAGGGCCGGGTCACCAAGGAAGATGTTCTTCGCGCGGTTAGTTCTCCGGCCCAAACAAATGCTCCGATCCAAAGGTCTGCCCTACCGCAGGTGGGGCGTGTCGCCTCGAATCTATTCCAAGAGTCTGCCGCACCGCAGGTGCCCGGCAATCCTGTTCCGCTCACTCGCATGAGGGCCATCATTGCCGAGCGCATGGTTGAAAGCCGCCGCATCAGCCCGCACGTTCATACGGTCTACAAGGTCGATATGACGCGCATCGCGCGCCTGCGCGAGCAGCGCAGGGCCGCCTTCGATGCGCGCAACGGGGTCAAGCTCACGTTCATGCCTTTCATTGCAGCCGCCGCCGTCGTCGCGCTGCGCCGCTGCCCCATCGTCAATGCTTCGCTTCAGAACACTGACCAGGGCCTTGCCATTCACTATCACCGCTCCATCGATTTGGGAATCGCCGTGGCACTCGACTGGGGCCTCATCGTGCCCGTCATCCGCCACGCCGAGCAGCGCAGCTTTGCCGACCTCGCACACTCCATCGCCGATCTGGCTCTGCGAGCCCGCTCCAAGAAGCTCTCGCCGGATGAGGTCGGCGGATCCACCTTCACGCTCACCAATGCCGGCGCCTTCGGCGGCGAGTTCGGCATGCCCATCATCAACCAGCCTGAGGCGGCGATCCTCGCCGTGGGCGGCTTGCGCAAGGAACCGGCGGTGCTCTCTGACGCCGAAGGTAACGACACCATCGCCATCCGCTCGATGCAGTACTTCTGCCTCGGCTTCGACCACCGCCTGATCGATGGCGCCGACGGCGGCAAATTCATGCTGGAATTCAAGAAGACGCTGGAAAACTGGAATCAGGAAATCGGCTGAACGGGGCTCGCCCGGAACCAGTTCGTGGAGCGAGTATAATTTCATTCGATGAAACGAGGCGTTAAGATCGCGATCGCTGTCGCGTTGCTGGTAGTTGTGGCAGCGATCCTGATTGCTCCCGGTGTCGATCTTCAACCGACGGCCTTGCGGGCCGCGCTTTGGAGCGCCGCTCTCTTTGCCTCCTTGGCTGCCTTAACCCTCACGTTCTTCGGATTTGAGCCCACCTTGCTTCGTGAACGGGTCTTGATGCCTCCGCTTCATCGAGCTCCGAGTTTAATCCCCGTCACCGATCTCGCCTGCATCATGCGCTGCTAGGACTCCTCCGTCTCTCCTCGCCCACACGTCAATCGAAAGTTTCTTTGTTCGGCGCAACACAGGACTCAGAATCCTGTGCAACTGGACTTCGATGAGGGCCATGATGCAGACATTTACACCGGACGGTGTTTCCCGGGCCTCGCTCAAAGCGTTATCGGATTTTCTGAAGGGAATATCGCAGGCACGCGCGCGTGCGCTCATCCTGGGTTGCGACGGAGCGCTTGGCCGTTTTTCTGGCTTTCGAGAACAGGCAAAGCCGCACCCAGAACTATTGCCCCTTCTGCATCGGATCAAAAACCACACTGACAGCCGCCTCGTCATCGTCACCGGGCGGTCCGCGTCCAGCGTCGCGGATTGGCTTGGCTTGCCAGACATCGATGTCTGGGGCTGCCATGGACTTGAGCGCTTGAAGGCGGATGGCGCAATCGACAAGCCGGAAATCCCTGTGGATTCCCTTGATGCGATCGCCGAGGCGACCGACCTGTTATTCAATGAGGGGTTGGGCCAATTCGCAGAGCGCAAATTCGCATCCATCGCGATTCATTGGCAAGGCAAGGAGGCACATGCCGGGCACCTGACGCGCCGGGTTCTCCACGCCTGGTCGACCGTTAAAGGCCGGAAAGGGATTCTGCTTGTGCCATTTGATGGCGGCATCGAGATTATGGCGGGGGCGAGGAACAAGAGCCACGTAGTCCAGACCGTTTTGGCAGAAGTCGGATCTGATTCCGCCGTCGCTTACCTCGGCGGCGAAACCACAGACGAGGACGCCTTTGCAGCACTGCGCGGCCACGGGCTAAACATTCTTGTTCGAGAGCAGTACCGAAGAACGCTTGCCGATGTCTGGCTCCGGCCGCCCGCCGAGGTTGCGGCCTTCCTAAATTTCTGGATCGCAGGATGCAAACCTTCGAATTGACTCGCTCGTCCCCAACTAGGGCTTTGCCGCCACATCGAACGCTGCAATCGCATCGTGTAGCCGGTTGAACAAACGGTCTGTCCCGATCGACTCCGTAACGTGATGCCGATCGAAGTCCGATTTCAGGTCCCATGGCATGCGCGCGAACGCCAACTCCACACCCGCCTCGGAAAGGCTCTTCTTCAATCCCTGGACAATCCGGGCCGATGTGTAATCCAGGTGCGTCATCGCCTCTGCGTCCACCACCACCCACTTCACGGCTGATGGCATCGGTTGCACCAGCTTCGTGATCTCTTCAAGAAATCGGCCCGCATTAGCGTAGAACAGCTCCGCGCCAAACCGGTAAAGCACCAGCCCAGGCTCTGTGACTACATGCGGCGCGGCCGGTTCGAGCCTCCAGCTTCCGTCCGGGTTGAGCTGAAGCACTCCACTGTGCGGGTGATAATCGTGCCGCACAACGCGCGCCAATGACACGATCATCGCCAGCACGATTCCCTCCTCCACTCCCACCAGCACCACCACCACCGCAGTCATTAAAGCCAGAGCGTATTCCTGAGGGCTCTCCGACCGAATTTTTCCGAGTTCGACAAAATTGATCAGCCGCAGCGCAACCAGGAACACCAGCACGCCCAGCACGCAAGTGGGCAGATACTGCAATGGCTTGGTGAGAAAGAGCAGCACCACGCCCACCACCACCGCCGTCGCCACCTGCGCCGCCTGGCTCTGCCCGCCGGCATCTTCCATCATCGCCGTCTGGGTGGGGCTGCCGTTCACTACAAACCCACCACTCAGCGCCGCTGCGGCATTGGCCGCAGACAGTCCATACAAATCGATATTTTCGTCCACCTTCTGGTAATGCTTGGTCGCGTAAATCCGCGCCGTCGCCGCGCTCTGCGTCACAATCATCACGGCGCAGGAGGCAGACACCGTAAGCAGCAGCTCCACTTCCTTGCGGTTCATCTCGCGCAGGCTGAGCAGTGCCGTCAATCCCAGGTGAGGCAGGCCGCCGGCCACAGGCCCAATCGTCGCAATGCCGTGTCCGGCGAAATTCCACGCCGCGCTTGCTGCAATCGCGGCCACGACGGCCACGAGCGCTCCAGGAATTTTGGAAGCGAAGTGCCGCAACAGCAAAACAAACGCCAGCGCTGATGCCGACAAAACAACCGTGGGCAGACTTGCCTGCGGCATTCCGCGACCCACCTCCCAAAGCTGCACCACCGGCCGGTGCGAATCCACGGGCACGCCAAGCATCTCGCTCAGCACGGAGATTCCCACTTGAAACCCAACGCCGGTTAGAAAACCCACCAGCACCGTGCGCGAAAGAAAATCCGCAATAAAACCCAACCGCAGCAGGCGCGCCAGCAGCAGAATCACCGCCGTCAGCACGGCCACGATGCACGCCAGAGCAATATATTGCGAACTGGCCGGTGTTGCTGTGCCCGTGACTCCGTCAGCAAAAATCGCGGCCGTCGCCGAGTCAGCTGCCACCACCAGGTAGCGCGACGACCCGAATGCCGCAAACGCCACCAGCGGCAGCAGCAGTGAGTAAAGCCCTGTCACCACAGGCATCCCCGCAATCTTGCTGTAGCCCAGCACCTGCGGGATGTCCATCGCCGCCATCGCGACGCCCGCGAGCGCATCGCGCAGAGCACCGGCGCGCTGGATCGGCCGTAAGCCTCGAAACAGATTCACTGCGTTAGAGCTCCTCGTTCACCCATTGGCGGAAAACTTCAACCGGATTCATCGAGACTACTATGCGATTGAGGTTTTTTTAGGTCCAGGCCTTGGCTCGCTCCACAGCCTTCTGCCAGTGCTCCCGCCGCTCGGCCCTCTCGGTTGCGCCCATCTTCGGTTCGAAACGCACGTCGCCTGTTTGCCCGGCTCGCAGCTGTTGGGGACTCGACCAGAAATCCGTCGCCAGCCCGGCCAAATACGCCGCACCCAGCGCCGTCGATTCCGTGACGCGTGGCCGCACCACCGGGACGCCGAGCACATCGGCCTGGAACTGCATCAAAAGATCGTTTACCGCCGCGCCGCCGTCCACCCTCAGTGCCTGCAGCGGCCGGCCTGTCTCGCTGTGCACAGCTTCCAGCACGTCGACCACCTGGAATGCAATCGCCTCGAGCGCGGCGCGCGCAATCTGTCCCGGACCGGTGTCGCGGCGCAAGCCAATCATCATTCCGGTCGCGTGCGCATCCCAGTGCGGCGCGCCGAGCCCGACAAATGCCGGCACAAAAAATACTCCGCCGGTGTCCGGCACGCTGGCCGCGAGCGCTTCCACATCGGCAGAGGCTGCGATCAGCTTCAAATTGTCGCGCAGCCACTGGACCACCGCGCCGCCAATAAAGATGCTGCCTTCGAATGCGTACTCAAGCCGCTTCTGTGCACTCGCCGCCACGGTGGTGATGAGCTTGTGCTTCGACCGCATGAACGTCGTGCCGATGTTTTGCAGTAGGAAGCAGCCGGTTCCATACGTATTCTTGGCCTCGCCCGGGCTCCAGCACAATTGCCCGAAAAGCGCGGCCTGTTGATCACCGGCAATTCCCGCAATCGCCACGCCTCCGAGGCCCAGCGTGGTCGTCACCTCGCCTACGCGCTCGCTCGACCACTTCACCTCCGGGAGCATGCTCTCGGGAATTCCGAACAGCTTCAAGAGTTCGGCATCCCACTCGCCTTTCACGATGTTGTAGAGCAGCGTTCGCGACGCATTGGTCACATCGGTGACATGCTTGTGCCCGCTGGTCAGGTGCCATACGAGCCAGCTGTCCACGGTGCCAAAGGCCAGCTCGCTACGCTCCGCCCGAGCTCGCGCGCCCTCTACGTTGTCCAGAATCCACTTCACTTTCGTGGCCGAGAAATACGGGTCGAGCACCAGGCCGGTTTTCGACGAGACCGTTTCTAAGGCACCGCTCTCCTCCAAAGCCTTGCACTGCTGAGCAGTGCGGCGATCTTGCCAAACGATGGCCGGATGGATCGCCTTGCCTGTCGCGCGATCCCACACGATCACCGTCTCGCGCTGGTTGGTGATACCGATCGCGGCGATGTCGCGTGGCCGCGCCCCTACTTTGCCCAGCGCTTCCACGGCGCACGAGAGTTGGCTGGTCAGGATCTCTGTCGGATCGTGCTCCACCCATCCCGCCTGCGGATAGAACTGCTGGAACTCCTTTTGCGCCACGGCCACAATTGCGCCGTTCGCGTCGAACAGAATCGCCCGCGAACTCGTCGTTCCCTGGTCGAGCGCCAAGATGTACGCCATGGCCTTCACCTTCCCTGAACCACACCACACGATTACGCCAGAGAACGAGGCGCCTTACCGCACCTTCCCCGCCTTATTTTCCAACACCACATTTGATAGCACTGCCGTATCCACCGTTTCCGGCTGGTGCGAGCAGAATCCGATGCCTACATAAAACGGTGCATCCAGGTGCAGCTTGATCGGCGGACCGAACTGGTGCATCGGCTCGCCATCAAGGCTCAACCAGATCGTAAACTCGTCGCCGCGCTTCTCAATCCCGATTCGCTTGGCGCTAATCGTCACCAGGCTGTCTGGACTTGCGCCGCCCGGCCGCCCGCGCCCGCCGATGCGGAATTCCATGTCCGTTACGCGCGTATCTTTCCCCGGCCGCCACGCCAGGTGAACCATTCCCGCTCCGTGCTCGGCCACCATCGCAGCCTTTGAGTCGTCATCTAGGCTTTGTCGGATCATCAACAGAACTTTCCGGTCGCCGTAGCCGTTGGGATCAGGGAAGCCGACGTCGGCGGCCAGCGAAACATCGCCTGACATGCGCTTCCACAGAAAGCGGAACTCGTCACGCGTGTACCAGACGTTGTATCCGGCGGAATGGATTGTGTACTGGTCCGTTGTGGCATCGTAGCTCGCGCTGCCTGGCACCAACGCGCTGCCGACATCCGACTGGCCATCGAATACTCCAATCGGAGCATCGAAATTTGTACTCGGTCGGTGAAAATCCGCCGGTGGCGCTACTTGCTGATGCGTCGCCGAGCCGGGTAGCGCCCAATCAGGCACTGGTGGCAAAGGATTCGAAGGCGGCGTCTGCGCATGAATCGCGAGCGTTGCGATCGAGACAGCCAGAGTGGGGACAGAAACAAGATGCCGAAGCACGTTGCGAGATCTCATGGCAACCCACTTTAGCAGATTGCCATGGTTCCTAATCCGCAGCTGTTCTTGAGCCCCTCATGTTGTACCATTCGATTGGATCGATGCCTCCAGAGAAAGTTCTGGGCCTCCAAAGAAAGCTCTGAACATGACCCCCACATCCTCTCCCACATTGCTGGTTCTTGCTGCCGGAATGGGCAGCCGCTACGGCGGCCTCAAACAAATCGACCCCGTCGGTCCTGCCGGTGAAACCATCATCGACTACTCCATTTTCGACGCGCTTCGCGCCGGATTCGGCAAGCTCGTCTTTGTCATCCGCAAAGACATCGAGGGGCAATTCCGAGAGATCGTCGGCGCGCGCTTTGAAAAGCGCGTGGCAGTCGAGTACGTTTTCCAGGCGCTCGAAGACATCCCGCCTCGCTTCACCGTTCCCGCCGGCCGCACCAAGCCGTGGGGCACCACGCAGGCCATCCTGCTCGCCGCGAACGCAATCCACGAGCCCTTCGCCGCCATCAATGCCGACGATTTCTATGGCGCCGACGGCTATCGCTCGTTAGCCGCTCACTTGACCTCAGGCTCACCTGACTATTCGATGGTCGGCTTTGTCCTCCGGAACACGCTTTCAGACTTTGGTTCTGTGGCGCGCGGCGTTTGCCAGGTCTCCGCAGATGGTTACCTTGAGCACATCGCTGAGCTCACCAAAGTGGAGCGTGATGGAAATGGCGCGCGGAACACCGACGCCTCTGGAGCCGTGACAAAGCTCAACGGCGACGAACCGGTTTCGATGAACATGTGGGGCTTCACGCCGCAGGTCTTCGATCAACTGCGTGAGAACTTTGAGAAGTTCCTTGAAGGCAATGCTACGGAACTGAAATCGGAATGCTACATCCCCAACACGGTCGGCGAGTTGGTTCGCACTGGCAAGGCGCGCGTAAAAGTGCTCCGCTCACGCGATTCCTGGTTCGGCGTGACCTATCGCGAAGATCGCCCGCGCGTTGTTGACAGCATCCGCCGGCTCATCGCCGAAGGGGCCTATCCTGAAAGTCTATGGTCATAAGCGAACGGCCCAACGCTCAAGCCGCGGCGAGCGAATTTCAATTCCGCGGCGAAGTTTTGAGCCTCACGCCGCACGGCGGCGGCCACATCAATGACACGTTTCTCGTCACCTGCCAGGCGTTCGACGCAACCCACCGCTACATTCTGCAGCACATCAACCGCCACGTCTTCCATGATCCCGTCGCCGTGATGCAGAACATCGAGCGCGTAACAGCGCATCTTGCCACGCAGTCAGCGGGCAAACCGGACTGCGAACGCCGCACCCTTCACCTGGTTCCCTCGCGCGACGGCCGCAATTGGCACGTGGATGCACAGCGGGAGACATGGCGTGCATATCGATTCGTTGAGAATGCGCGCACCTATGAAACTGCAACGTCTACCGGGCAGGCATACCAGGCCGCGCGTGCCTTTGGCCATTTCCAGCAGCAGCTTGCCAACCTGCCCCCGCCGCGCTTGCACGAAACCATTCCGGATTTTCACTCGACGCCGAAGCGTGTCGCCGCTCTGGACCGTGCGATTGACGCTGACGCCGCCGGCCGCGCATCGTTGGCAGAATCAGAGATTGAATTTGCGCGATCGCGCCAGTCCATTGCCGGCATTCTTTTGGACGCCAATCTGCCTGAGCGCATCACGCACAACGACACCAAGTTCAACAACGTCCTGCTCGACGACAAGACTGGCGAAGCCATTTGCGTCATCGATCTCGACACCGTGATGCCCGGCCTGGCGCTTTATGACTTTGGCGACATGGTACGTACCACCACGAGTCCGGCGAAAGAGGATGAGCAGAATCTATCGCAAGTGACGATGCAATTTTCGATGTTCGAGGCTCTGGTCCGCGGCTACCTTGAAACGGCCGGTGCATTCCTCACGACCGCGGAACGAAACCTTCTCGCTTTCTCCGGCAAGCTCATCACGTTCGAAATTGGGATTCGCTTTCTTACCGACTATCTTTCCGGCGATACATATTTCAAAGTCCATCGCGAAAGTCACAACCTTGACCGCTGCCGCACGCAATTCAAGCTGGTGGAATCAATCGAGTGCCAGGAGGAAAGTATGAACCGGCTGGTGGAGTCGCTCGCGTAATCGGCACAGCTTAACCACGGATCGGCTGCCCTCGCCACACAAAAGCTGAGGGTCGCAGGCTGACGGAGATAGGCTTACTGGCTATCGCCCGGAACCTGCGGCGAAGTGTGCCCGATTTTTTTGAAGTCAACCCCGAAGTGCGGATCGTGCTCCGTGCCATCGATATGAATCGGAACCAGCGTCCCTGCCCCATCTTTTTTAAAGAATCGATCGGCCGGTTTCAGCAGGAACCCCTTCCAGCCACCCACCATCTTTGAAACCGTGGCCCCCATTCGAGCCGTGCCCTTGAAGTTCAATGTTCCACCGTCCACGCCATACGTCCCCTTTAAGTCGATCTCCGCACCAGGCACGGTGTACTTCAGATTCGGAAGCGTGATCGTTCCATCCGCCATCGTGAAATTGCCTTCGATTGCCGACCGCACATCCTCCCCGGCATTCTTCGCGTCTTTGGGCTGGCCTTGCCCGCGCATGCTTAGTTCTCCCACCTCGTTTTGAACCTTGGCGCTCGTGAATGCTGCGTCCTCCAGCAGGAAATTTCCGTCCAGCTTGATCTTGTCGGGCACGGGCCCCACTCCCGGCGGAATCTCAAGTTTCGTTTTCAACGTCAGTTCACCGGTGAGAATGGGTGTCCCGCTTCCGCTCGTCAGACGCAGAAAATCCTCCATTTGACCCTTCACGATGTTTACGTTCAGCGCAATCTCGTGCCCGCCAGGCCGCGTACTTCCATTGCGTAGCGTTTGCACCGGAATGCCAACGATCTCCCCGTCGGCGGTAAAGTGCGATTGCCCCAAGGTGGCGCGAACCGGATGCAGCCACGTGTCGCCATTGGTCCCGTCCACCGTTGCGTGAAATGTCGTTTCTAGAGGCACCGCCGTGCCGAAGTGCGTCAGCTTGAAGTCCGGCGTATGTGTCTGGCCATCGACTTCGATGTTTCTTAGCACGCCCTGATACATGCCGGTCGAGTCCAGCGTGCCCGCAATCCCTTTGAAGACACCCAGATCCGCGTGCTCAAACCGGTACTCCCCCTCGACCGGACTCTCTCCTGGGTCGTCCACTGCCCAGGGCCCAAAGCTACCCGAAGTGACGATCGTTCCTGCCGGCCGTGGGTTAGTCAGTTGCGCGTCGAAGTGCATTGCATTGTTCGCGCTCGCGTTTCTCAGATTCACGTGGGCGATATCAAACTCCAGCGGCAGCTTTCCCGGTTTGCTGGTCTCGATCGTCAAGTGCGCGTCATTGCACACGATGCTGTTCACCACGAAGCTCAGCATCGGCGTCGCGCTTGGTGCGGTCGATTCTTCACCTGCCGGCTCGGCTCGGTGACCAGTGTGCGGCTTTGGCGGCACATCCACATCCAGTCCCACCAAGTGCACCACTGAAATCCTGATCGGCTCGCCGGGCTTGTAGTGCAACGGGGCATGAAATCTGAAGTCCTTCAACCGTATGAGCGGTTTCGTCATATCCACGCCATTTTCTTGTGCCATTTTCTTCGGCGGCCAGATGCGTAGACCCTTTCCCTCAGCCCACACGCCATTGCTGAAAGAAACGTGAAAGCTGTCCAGTTCCACGCGCGCATGAAAATGCTCCTCGAGCTTCTCCACGATCGCGGCGCGCAGCATGGGCTCGGCCCGGCGGATGGCAACAGTGATCGCGACACCAAGTACGATCAGCGCCAGCAAAACCGCCCCGCCGACCCACCAGAGCCATCTGTGTTTTCGTTTTTTAGCGGGTCGCCCGGCTACCACTGTCCACCCTCGCCCAGGATCATTCTCGGGGCTCTTTTGCGCTGGAAGATTCATTCGCTGTTCCATTTAAGCAGTTTGCAGCCCGACGCACATGGGCGGCATCTGCCTCTCTATTGGACTTTGGCAGCCGGTTTTACGCTCCGCTCTTTTGTTCCCGAACCCAAATGCCGTAGACTTCTTCTCACCGATGCAAGCGTTAATTGAAAATCTCGTAAAGCTCCAATCGATCGACCTCAGCCGTGCCCGTCTGAATCAAGAGATGCGCGCGCTGCCTTCCGAGATCGCTCAGGCTGAGGCGGCGCTCGCCGCAGCCCAGCGTCAGTCCGCTGATCTGTCGGCTGCGCTCGGCCGCGAAGACTCGCTCCGTAGCAAGCTTGAGCGCGAGATCGAGGCCCATCGCAAGAAGGCCGCCCGTTTCCGCGTCCAGCTCGACGAGGTCACGACGCCGGAACAGGCTGCGGCCATCGAGCATGAGATTCAATTTACGACTTCAGAAGCCGACCGGCTGGAAAGTGAAGAATATGCGAGCCTGGAGCGCACGGAAGTGCACGAAACCGCGCTGTCAGAGTCCCGCGCCCAGGTGGAACAGCTTGCCGCCGGCGTAGAGGCAGTCCGTGTCCGCGTTGCCGCGCGCCAGCAGGAGCTTGCCGCCAGACTCGTTACCCTCGACAGCGAACGCGAAGCCGTTCGTGCCGCCATTGATGCGGATTGGCTCGGGCGCTTTGACCACATCGTCAAAGGTCGCGGCACCGGTATCGCCCGCGCCGAGAATCAGCAATGCACCGGATGCAGTATGGGCGTGCGCCCGCAGGTGTGGAACCAGCTCCGCGAGGGCGAGCTGCTCACCTGCGACAGTTGTAGCCGCCTCCTCTACTGGGATCCGGCAATTGCCCCCGCTCCCAAAGCGCCACAACCTGAGTTGCTCCCTGGCGCAGGCCGCGCCCCGCGCAAGCCACGCGAGGCCGGAGCGTAGCAGGGTCTCCATGGGGTCTTCAGGGCCGGCCATTCTCGTGGATCGCAGATCTTTTCCGCCATTCCCGAGCGGTCTTGCGATTCTGGCCTGCTTCTTTGTTTCAATCGCCGCCCCCCCAGCATCCGCCGGCTCGCCTGCCCCGATTACCCTTCATGGGTCGGGCATTCAGCCGCAACTCGGCTTTGCCTGCTGCGACCAGGGCATTCCGCAGATGCAGGCGCTCTTTGCCGATCCCGCTACGATCGCAGCTCTTCGCGCGTTGCATGCGCAGGTGGCAGTCGCTCTCTCCGACTACTCACCCGAACGCGCGCAGGTGGTGCGCACGCTCAATCAGCAGCAGATTCCGGTGATTGCAAGTCTCATGCTGCAAACAAAAGACGGCCCCTATTTCAACGCCGACGACGCGGCCGAGGCTCCGGCCCAATACGCAGCCTTCGAAAGGTGGACCCAGGCCAACAATCTGCATTGGGCTGCCGTCGGCCTCGATATCGAGCC
>DASXFF010000006.1:0-3542 GCA_036489735.1 Occallatibacter sp.
TCATCGTCGTGTAAATGCGCTTGGCGCGACGACGCTGGATGAAATCCGGCGCGCTCCGCAAAGACTCGCGGCCCTCAGCACGCGCATGGAAAAGGATCGCATCGCCGTAAAGGATTATCTCTACGCGAATCTTTACAACACCCCGGCCCAGGAAGAGGAGCATGCGCGAGCCGAAGAAGTTGTCCTCGAGCTGTTCGGCTCATTCATCTCCAACCCGGCGTTGATGCCGCCGGACCACCAGGCGCAGATTCCCACCGAAGGGCTGGCCCGCACGGTTGCCGACTACATTGCTGGAATGACCGACAGCTACATTGTGCAGTTGTGGCAGCGGTGCCAACCCCAGTAGCTATTTAATCAGAGACAAACTATTTCCTTTTGTGCTGACGGTCGCGTAAACCTGATCTTCGGATTGGCGCTCATGAGACTTCATGGCTTACATGACAGCAAAAGTAAGAAGAAATCGCAATGTAAGACCAAATCAATTGACCCACCTTAATCGCGTCGTCTTACTGCACGGTGCCCTGCGGCCGGATGCGCCGCAAATCGAGCGCGCAAAGAACCGCATTTTGCGCATTCAAGCGCAGATTGTCGGCCGCGGCCCACAGCCATAGACGCGATGCCTGATTCGAGTTGCGGCCCAAAGGTTCCGGCCGCAGCCGAACCAGAATGTCGTTCTGCCCCGTTGCCGCCAAATTCGAGGGCGAATCGGTATCTTCCAGCACCAACTCGACGTGCTCGCCTGTCAATGCGTCTTCAAGGGCGATAATCTCCACCGGCCGTTCCAATTCCACTGCAATCGAGAACGCAAGTCCGTGGAAAACGGGCGCATGAATCACCTGCACTGCCAAGGCGGGGCCGCGACCACCGGTAAGCGCCTCGTAATGGCGTCGAATACGCGCTTCCACGTCCTGCAGGTTCACCTTCGAGCCTTCGCCCGTGCCGACCAGCAGGTTGTAGGCAGCTTGGGATTCATAGACGGCCCGCGGCATCGACTGGAAACTAAGCAGGCTGACGGTCTGTTGATGCAGTTCGTCCATGGCCGCCCGTCCAAAGTCGCTGGCCGGCTCCAACACCGTGGCGGCGGCAAAGCGCACCGGCGCCGCTCGCTGCAGCCGTTGCAGCAGCAGCGCAACCGCGATGACAGCAGGATGAGCAGGAACCACGGCCGGCGTGAATAGATCGACGGCCGCCGTTTCCGATCCCAGCCACGGCGCGCGAATGACCACCCCGGGTTCCCGATCCAGTGCTGCTGAAAGGTCCAGGACAGTCGATCCCGCGCGCAATGCCTGTTGCCAGTGGCGGCGCGTGAGAGCTTCGCTGCCGCAGAAAAATGTAAAGTCCGTATGGTCGAATGCTTCGGCACTGATGGCCTGAATTAAGGTGACTTCATCGCCTACCTGGTCCAGCTGTCCCTGCGCTTCTTCCTCGTCGACGAGCGCTAAGCCTGCCGATTCAAGCGGCGACTCGGAAAGGACCTCTTTCAGCTCCCGGCCCAGGAGAGTCGAAGCACCGGCTATAGCAATTTTGTACACAGCAATCCTCTTCCTGACTGGAAGTTCGATGAAACCGGTTCATGAGTGACCGTGTCCCGGAGCCGTTGCACTCAAGTGGCTCTTTCCTCTCCAGGGTCCCAGCGGACAGGTTCTCGTCCGTGGGGTGGAAGTAAGAGCGACCTTGCGCTGCCTCAAAAAGGCTACAACAACTCAGGAACCGGTCTAGGGTCTCGATGAGTCGGGTTCTGCTGCCACCGGCGACGGAGCGGGCGGCGGTCTTTTGCGCCTCCGCCTTGACCATCCATACGCAGCCCGCGCCCAAATTCCCGAAAACATGTACGCCAATGCCAACGGGAACATGACCACACTCGAGTACCGTAGCGCAATGTAGGCAATCAAAGCCAGCAGCATGAGCAACTGAAAGGGATGGCGGCGGGAAAAGTTGATCTCCTTGGCCGACCAGAAGCGCCACGTGCTGACCATGAGGAACCCGGTCAATCCGACAAGGATCAGCCAGGAAATGGCGACCCACCACGCCTCGACCGGATACGCATTGAAGAAGTGGACCGTCGCCGCCAGTAGACCTGCCGCTGCCGGGATCGGCATACCGACAAAGTATTTCCTATCGGGGCGGCCTGGGTTGCGCGGCTGAGCATCAGGACTGATGTTGAAACGCGCCAGACGGGAAGCTCCGCTCAGAAGAAAAAGAAAGCAGATGAAAGCGCCGGCTTGGAACAGGTGCTGTCGCAGCTGCGCGTTCATGGAATCGGGAAGGAAGTGGAATCCCCACACAAACGCGAGCAGGCTGGGCGCGACGCCGAAGGTGATGACGTCGGCCAGTGAATCCAGTTCCCTGCCGAAGTCGCTGGCGGTGTTGGTCAAGCGGGCAATCCGGCCATCGAGCGCGTCAAACGGAATCGCAAACAAGATCGCAATCGCCGACCAATCCAGGTGAATGTGCGCCTGGCCGCTCCCGTCCAGCGCGGCAATGGTTTGTGTGATCGAGAAGTAGCCTGCTCCAAGGCTCCCGGCCGTGAACAACGAGGGCAGCAAATACATCCCTCGCCGCAGACGCGTATGCGGCTTGCCCTTGGCCCCATGAAAATCAAAGGAACTCACAGGCGCTCCCCCGGGGGCATCGCAGCCAGCACGCTGGCGCCACCCTTCACCCGGTCTCCTACCTTGACGCGCAAAACCGCGCTCGATGGCATCACAATATCGACTCTGGAGCCGAACTTGATGAGCCCCACGCGCTGCCCACGTTCCACCGATTGTCCCTCACTACAGCGAAAGACAATGCGCCTCGCAAGCAGGCCGGCGATTTGCTTGAAGGTGACTTCATATCCAGCGTCTGGACCCTGGCCTCGCACAGTGACAGTATTTTGCTCGTTGCGCTCCGCCGAAGCGGGATTCATGGCGTTAAGAAACTTGCCCTCTTGATAGCGCACGTGGCTCAGCACCCCGCCAATCGGCGCGCGGTTCACATGGACATCGAAAACACTCAGGAAGATGCTGATCCGCTGACGCGAACCTTCGGGAGTTGAGATAGAAGTGGTTTCGGTAACCAGGCCATCGCCCGGCGAAACAATCAACCCTTCGCCGGATGGAACCACTCGATTTGGATCGCGGAAGAACCAAAGGAAAAACAGAGCCAGGAGGACTGGCACGATGCCCCAAATCCACTGTCCTGTAAGCCACCTGAGCACGGCCGCCACTGCCAGCAAGCTCAAACCGTAGATGTAACCGTCGCGAACCATCGTTCCCAACGATTATACGGTGATGAAGGAGTTGAACCCATTGCACAAAGGAATCAATGGGCACGCACAAACGAATCGCACCCTCAAGCCGAGCAGCCCGGCGAGTGAGCCGCAAAAGTTGATAGCCGTGGAGCCTAAGCGACGGCCGGAACCTGGCGCTCAAGCGCGAAAATCAAATCCTTGGCGTGCAGCTTGAGTTTCTTCAAGCGCACTTCTTCAAGTTGTTCGTCTTCGGAAAGGTATGGCTTCTGAAGCAATTCTTCCAAGCGCTGAGCGTAGCGGCGATGTTCTG
>DASXFF010000048.1:0-33151 GCA_036489735.1 Occallatibacter sp.
TTCGTCTTCTACGACCTCTACAGTCTGCGCGAAGGTCTCAGGGCAGAATTGGATACCGAGGCGCACATTATCGGCTCCAACTGCGTTGCCCCGCTTTTGTTCGATGACCCGCAAGCCGCTCAAAGCACGCTGGCCGCCTTGCGCGAGTCGCCGCACGTTCTTGCCGCCGCCATCTACACAAAGGACGGCCAATCCTTTGCAACGTTTTCGCGCGCAAACTCCGGCAGCGCCCGGCTCACCGCGCGTCTTGCGCCCGGTCAACAGTCAGGCTATTGGACCTTCGGAGATCAGCAGATTCTGTACGGCCGTCGCATCGAGTCCGAGGGCGCGGAGGTCGGCTCGGTCTACATCCTTGCTGAAACCACCGATGTGGCGTATCGCGCGCGCCAATTCGGCCTGCTGTCTGCGGGAATCCTCATCATCTGCTTCCTTGTGGCGCTGGTAGCCACAACAACCATCCGCAAGCTGATCTCCAGCCCCTTGACCGCCCTTGCCCAGACGGCCGTGGTCGTCTCGCGCGAGAAGAACTACGCCATCCGCGCCGAATCGCCCGGCGGCTCCGACGAAATTTCGATGCTCATCACGTCGTTCAATGAAATGCTCGAGCAGATTCAGCAGCGCGACTACGCCCTCGAGGAATCGCGTCGCGGCCTCGAGCAAAAGGTTCAGGAACGCACCGCCGAATTGCAGGCCGCCAATCACGAGCTTGAGGCCTTCTCTTACTCCGTGGCCCACGATCTTCGCGGCCCGTTGCAGCAGATCACGAATCTCGGTTTCCTGCTGCAGAGTTCCCCTGAAATTTCGCCCGACGGCGATTCGGCCAAGCTGGCCGTGAAAGTCATGGACGGCGCTCGCCGCATGTCCACCTTGATTGACGACCTTCTCAATCTCTCCCGCGCCGCGAGCTCGCCGTTGCATTACCGTCCCATCGATATGTCGCACATGGCTCAGTCCATCCTCGATCCTTTAATGGCCGAGAAGGGTGGCCGCGACGTGAGGATCTCCGTCAGTCCCGGAGCCCACGCCATCGCCGATGAAGGCCTCATCCTGCTGGTGCTCGAAAACCTGCTGCGAAACGCATGGAAGTATTCTTCCCGGCGCAACCCGGCAAAAATCGAGTTCGGCTTCCGCGAGGCCGCCGACGAGATCGTCTTCTTCGTCCAGGACAACGGCGTGGGATTCAACCCCAACTACGCCGACAGGCTTTTCCGGCCATTCCAGCGCCTCCATTCCCACGTAGACTTCCCCGGTACCGGCGTCGGGCTGGCTACTGTCCAGCGGATCATTGCCCGCCACGGCGGCCGGGTGTGGGCGGAAAGCTCGGTCGACCAGGGTGCCAGGTTCAGCTTCAGCCTGCCCTATAAACCCCCAGAGGGCTCCCACGATGAAAATCCATCTCACGGGCAACCAACACATAAATAGTCCGCATCAAACGTTTTAGTGTTTCCCTGCATCCCCCGCGACCTTAAGCGGGCATGCTTTGCCAAAACTTTGAGGTTGCTGATTGGTCAAGCGCGTTGAGACGGACCTAAACCAGTGCGCCCTCCTGCGCGTTTGCCGGTGTGTCCCCCCGCTGGCCCCCCTCCGCCCCCGCGTCGCCTTCGGCGCCATCTCAGTTCGCCCGCTCCGCCACGCCGCCCCAACCGCAACCCTGCCCCTCCTGCTAGCCGCATCTGCCGCGCTCCTCGCGCCGGCCTCCGCATTCGCCATGCCCATCGGCCCCGGCCAATCCGAAATGCAATTGGCCGACAACACTCCGCAGCAGGACCTGAAGCAAATGACCCTCGAGCAACTCGGCGAAGTCGAGGTCACCACGTTCAGCAAAGCGCCGAGCACGCTGCACGACACGCCTGCGGCTCTCTACGTCATCACGCACGATGAAATTGTCCGCTCCGGCGTCACCACCATCCCCGACGCGCTCCGCCTTGCACCCGGGGTCGAAGTCGGCCGCCTCAGCTCCACCACATGGGCTGTCAGCATTCGCGGCCTCCAGAATAATTTCTCCAAATCCGTCCTTATCCTCATCGACGGCCGCAACGTCTACACTCCCCTCTTCGCCGGCGTCTATTGGGACGTGCAGGACCTGCCCTTCGAAGACATCGATCGCATTGAAGTCATCCGCGGCCCCGCCGGCACCATCTGGGGACCCAACTCCGCCAATGGCGTCATCAACATCATCACCACAAAAGCCGCCGACTCCAAAGGCGTGCAGGCCTCCGCCCTCGCCGGCAACATGGACCACACGATCGACGATCTGCAAGTTGGCGCGGGCGCAGGCGGCACCAACTTCCGCGTTTTTGGGCGAGGGTTTGAACGCGCCCACGAATACCACACCGACGGCATCAACGACGACACATGGCACCAGGAGCGCCTCGGCTTCCGCGTCGACCACGACAAGGGGGTCGGCGAAATGATGCTCGAGGGCGATCTCTACAAGGGAACCTCCCCCCACATCGTCGGCACCTCCGTCAGCAACGACCAGACCTCCGGCGGCGACCTCAACTTCCGCTATCAAACGGTCGAGACCAACGGCACCGGCCTCATGGCGCAAGCCTACTTCGATCGCACGCTTCGCACCCACGCTTTCCTCGGCGAAACCCGCGACACCATCGATCTCGATTTCATCGGCCGCTTCAAGCCAGCCGCCGCCCATCTCATCTCCGTCGGCGCAGGTTTTCGCTGGAGCCCCTACAACGTCATCTCCGAGGTTCCCGGCGAAGGCCTGGTTCCGCCCTCCGCAACCGACCACATCTACACCGGCTTTGTGCAGGACGAGATTCGCCTCGGCCAAACCGTCGGCCTCACCCTCGGCGCCAAGCTCCAGCAAAACAACTACACCGGCTTCGATATTCTGCCGTCGGGCCGCATTCTCTGGTCACTCAGCGATCGGCAGTCGCTCTGGGCCGGCATCACGCGTTCCGTCACCACCCCTTCCGACATTGAAGAGGACTTCCTGCTCCAGGCCGCCACGCCAACCCTCGTCGTCCAACTCCTCGGCGATCACCAGTTCAAGTCAGAAGATGTGCTTGGCTATGAGCTCGGCTATCGCGGAACCCTCAACAAACAGCTCTACGTCGATGTCACCGGCTTCTGGAACCAGTACAGCCAGTTGCAGAGCTTCGGTCCCACCGTCATCACCGCTTCGGGAGCCACGCTCTACTTCACCATTCAATACACCAACCAGATCTCCGGCTCCGCCTCCGGATTCGAGGTCGCTCCGCAAGTCGCCATCACGCCGTGGTGGCGCCTCAATCTCGCCTACTCCTATCTCAACTCCGACTTCACGGCCGATGGAGCCACCTCCAACCCCAGCGCCACCGGTTCGGTCAGCACCTACAACGGATCGTCGCCCAAACATCAAGTCGTCGCGCAGTCCATGATCGATCTTCCCTGCCAGTTCCACTTCGATCAGACCTATCGCTTCATCAGCGTCCTGCCCGCGCAAAAAGTCGAGGCCTACCAAACCGCGGACGTTCATCTCTCGCGCGCCCTCGGCCCCAACCTCCTCATTGAGGGAGTCGGACAGAATCTCTTCCAGCCTCATCACGACGAGTGGGGCACCGGCGACCCGAATCAGGCGCCGGTCGGCATCGAACGCGCCGGCTACGTCCGCATCTCCTTCCACGCCTCGAAGCTGAAGTAAGCGAGCCGAAGTAAGTGGGCTGACGCAGGCCCGCTGAAGCAGACTCCGCGCAAGGTCCCTTTCGACAGCAGAAAACGGAGTCGAAGTTTACTAGAAAATTATTAGTAATTTTCTGATTAACTTGCACTGGATCTGGTGCAGTGCTGTCCATATCTAAACGACTTAAATGTTTACCAAATATACACTCCCCTCGTGAAAAATGAAAATTGCATTTCATTTTTGGCGCGGCATTTGTTGGCGATTGAGTAAACGGAAGGACAGGGATCAAGGGAACAAGGCTGCGTTGCGGGCCGCGTTTTGTCGTGGTTTGGCTGCATGATTCGATTGTGCGCTTTTAGTGCGTAATTATCAGCAAAGTGAAGTGCTTAGAATGCAGCGGGTTGCAAGAAATGGGGCTTGACAAGCGGGATTCCACCAGCGCTCTTTGCCCGCCATTGAGCTCCGGCGCTCAATTCACCGATCGTTCGCCAAGCCTCTGTCTTTCCAGGCTAGTTTCTCGGTCCCTTGATCCCTCGGGCCCTGTTTTACCTAATCGCTGTTCTTCGGCACTTCCTTGCCGAGGGCAGTCGCCAGAGCGATCTGATGGTCCTGCTCGTTCACCAGAATCTGGCGGATCTGTTCGCTCATCGCAAATTCGCCCAGCTCTTCGCATTGGCGAACGCGCTGGCGGTAATTGCGAATCGTCTCCGTCTCGTTATCGAGATCGAACTGCAGCATGTCCGTCGCTTTCTCCGACGTCTTCACGGGTTTCGGTTGCACCGTCGGCATCCCGCCCAGGTAGTCGATCTGCTCGGAGATGATGAGCGCGTGCTGCAATTCCTGGGCAGCGTGCACCGCAAGCTCCGCCGCGATGTTCATATATGCGGCGCCCTTGAGCACCTGCGAATACACAACGTACGCGATGATCGCCTGGTATTCCCGCGCCAGGTCCTCATTCAAGAACTTGATCAATTCTTCGCGGGTGATCTTCCTGGAGCCTTCTGCACTGGAGCCTGATGCAATCGGTTTTTCTTTCAAGACGGCTTTCCTCCATGGATCGAATTTCGAGACCAAGTCTCGCTGCTCACGCGCATCGGCGCGCGCACGCTGTACGGTTGGATGCACGTTGTCGCCAAAGTGGGACGAACTTTTTATGCAGGACGAATGGGCATTCAGGCTCGGGATGGAACGGACTTATGTGATGCAAGTAGAAGCGTGCACCTAACGGCGGAAACGCTGACTTGCCAACTCGCTGCCTTGCAGCTCCGTCAGCTCAGCTGCTTCTCAGCTCTCCAACCAGTCCTTCACCTTCTGCACCACGACGTCGCGGCCAACATCCGCGATGGCGTTGGTCAGCGGAATCTGCTTGGGGCAGACTTCAACGCAGTTCTGCGCGAAGCCGCACTCCTGGATGCCGCCGTCGCCGGCCAGGGCGCGAAGCCGGTCTTCTTTGAAGACCTTGCCCGTAGGATGGTTGTTAAAGAGCTTGACCTGCGCGATCGTTGCCGCGCCTACAAATCCAGTTAAATCATTAAACTGCGGGCAAACCTCCATGCAACAGGTGCAGCTGATGCAGTTCGAAAGCGGATAGTTCGCCTCCTGCTGCTGCGGATAAACGCGCGGCCCCGAGCCGAGATCGTATGTGCCGTCGACCGGAACCCAGGCCTTGACGCGCATCAGGTTTTCAAACAGCACCGAGCGGTCGACCTGCAAGTCGCGCACCAGCGGAAACTTGGTGAGCGGCTCGACCTTGATCGGCTGCTCCAGCTTGTCGACCAGCGCAGAGCAGGCCATGCGCGCCTTGCCGTTAATTCTCATTGCGCAAGATCCGCAGATCTCTTCGAGGCAATTGGAATCGTAGGCGATCGGCGTGGTCTGTTTGCCGTCGGCGGTCACGGGATTGCGCGCAATCTCCATCATTGCGGAGACGACATTCATCCCCGGCCGCCACTCGAGCTCAAACCGCTCCCATGTGGCGGGGGCTTCGGGGCTCGCTTGCCGTTTGAATTCGAAAGTGACTGTCTTCGTCGCCATCACAAAATCCTTCGGTTACTCGAGCTTTGATCCCTGACTTACGGCTCCGTGGTTCGAGCTAGAATCCACACTGCGGTGAAAGAACCTCGTAACTAATGCGAGAGGAATCACAATTACGGTCAAAACAACAAAAACAATCAACTGCTTACCGCTTCGGATAGGGCACGCTATCCACATAACCCCGACAACGCCGAGTGCAGCTTTAAGCACCGGCGAGCGCCTCCATCCGCCGCGAACTGGAGCAGAATCCTCCATCAGCACCTATTTCGCCGCGTCGTACCTTCGCGGCCGCGGCTTGATGAACTGCGTATCCACATCTTCCCACTCGAACTTCGGTCCTTCCGCGCTGCCCGTGAAGCTGGCCTTAGTGGTCTTCAGGAACCGCTCGTCGTTGCGCTCGGGAAAGTCCGGCTTGTAGTGCGCGCCGCGCGACTCATCGCGCAGAATCGCGCCCAGCGTAACCGTCCTTGAAATCTCAAGCATGTTGTAAAGCTGCCGCGCAAACGCAAAGCTGGTGTTGGCCCACTGGCTCTTATCGCTCAGGTTCACGCGCTTGTAGCGCTCCAGCAACTCAAGGATCTTGTCGTCGGCTTGTTTCAGGTCCTTGTTGTAGCGAATCACGGTGGCGTGTTCGGTCAACGTTTCGCCCAACTCGCGCCACAGCTTGAAGGGATTTTCTCCGCCCTCATTACTGATCAGTTTTTTATTGATCTCCGCCTGCCGCGCCACTTCCGCCGCCGCACCGCCATCGCCTTCGATGGGCGGAACGCTCTTGGCGTACGCGATCGCATTCGGCCCCGCCTGGAATCCGCCGAAGATGCAGCTCACCAGCGAGTTCGCGCCCAAACGGTTCGCGCCGTGATACTGGTACTCGCACTCGCCTGCCGCAAAGATGCCGGGAATGTTGGTCATCTGGTTGAAGTCCACCCAAAGGCCGCCCATCGTGTAGTGCATGCCGGGGAAGATCTTCATCGGTTCCAGGCACGGATCCACGCCGACGAACTTCTCGTAGATTTCGAGAATCCCGCCGAGCTTGCGGTCGAGCGTTTCGCGGTCGATGTGCGTGAGATCGAGATAAACCATCGGCTGCCCGTCGAGTCCGAGGCCGAGCTCGTACACCACTTTGTGAATGGCGCGCGTAGCCACGTCGCGCGGCACCAGATTGCCGTACTTCGGATACCACTCCTCGAGAAAGTAGAACCGCTCCGATTCGGGGATGGCTTTCACGGTGCGCTTGTCGCCCGGCGTCCGGGGAACCCACACGCGGCCGCCTTCGCCGCGCGCCGACTCCGACATGAGCCGCAGCTTGTCTTCGCCGGGAATGCACGTCGGATGCACCTGAATAAACTCGCCGTTCGCATAGTAGGCGCCCTGCTGGAAGATGGCCGACTGCGCCGATCCCGTGCAGACCACGGAGTTGGTGCTCTTGCCGAAGATCGCGCCAATGCCTCCGGTTGCAAGAATGATGGCGTCTGCCTTGAACGCCTTCAGTTCCATCGAGCGCAGGTTCATGGCCACAATGCCGCGCGCCTGGCCTTTCGAGTCGATGATCGCCGACAGAAATTCCCAGCCTTCGAACTTGTTGACTTTGCCCTCGTGCTCGTAGCGGCGCACCTGCTCGTCGAGCGCATAAAGCAGTTGCTGGCCGGTGGTCGCACCCGCGAATGCCGTGCGATGGTAGAGCGTGCCGCCGAAGCGCCGGAAATCGAGCAGCCCCTCGGGCGTGCGATTGAACGGGACACCCATGCGATCGAGCAGGTCGATGATGGCCGGCGCTGCCTCGCACATGGCCTTCACCGGCGTCTGGTTGGCCAGAAAGTCGCCGCCGTAGATCGTGTCGTCGAAGTGCTGCGCGGTGGTGTCGCCCTCGCCCTTCAGGTTCTTGGCGGCGTTGATGCCGCCCTGGGCGCAAACCGAGTGCGAGCGCTTGACCGGCACAATGGAAAACAGGTCCACCGTCCCGCCGGCCTCGGCGATCTTGATCACGGCCGCAAGCCCCGCCAGCCCTCCGCCAACCACGATGATCCTGGGTGCTGCCATGTCGTTCCTTTCAGAGATAAGAGAGCAGAGAGAAGAGAAAAGAGATCGGAGAGCTCAGCACCAAAGGGTCAGCGCTCATCCAACCTGCGCCGCAGAATCGATTTCATTCCCGATCTTGACTGCAGGCCTTCCCTGCTCCACTTTCGCAATCGATCTCTGTTCTCTGATCTCTGTTCTCTGGTAACTCAGCGGCACATTGTCAGGCGCGTTCGAGTACTTCGGCCCCACGAACGCCCAAATGCTGGCCAGTCCCATGCCGGCAAGCAACACGCCGAATGCAACGCAAACGTATCCGAAGCGGCGTCGCGCGATTTCT
Organism: Occallatibacter sp.; assembly: GCA_036489735.1. Taxonomy (GTDB): domain Bacteria; phylum Acidobacteriota; class Terriglobia; order Terriglobales; family Acidobacteriaceae; genus Telmatobacter. Next base: position 8,013 of record DASXFF010000048.1, read on the forward strand.
CCCGGCGTGATGCCCCACTTGGCGGCAAAGAGCCAAACGCCGTAGGCAAAGTGCCAGCAGATGGCGATCATCGCGATAATGTAGACCGCAAGAATCCACGGATTGGCCAGCTCATGCTGAACCTTGGCGAATGCCATGCCAGGATTTTCAGGCAGGTTCGCTCCCATGAAGCGCTGCGTTGCGACGTGATAGGCAATGTACGCAAACGCAATCAGGCCCGTGTAGCGCTGCGCCAGGTACATCCAGTTGCCGGCCCATGGGTAGTAGACGATGTTCGATTTGCCGCGCAGCCAGATGTAGACGCCATAGATCGCGTGGTACAGAATCGGCAGAAAAATGAAGACCCACTCCAGCACGCGTACCAGCGGCAGAGCGTTGAGGAATTTCACCTGCTCGCCGTAGGCGATTGGCCCCTTCAGCGCTTCAAAGTTCGAGAGCAGATGTTCGAGGAGAAAAGCTCCGATGGGAACGATGCCCAGCAGCGAATGCAGCTTGCGCCAGATAAAGCTGTTTCCCTTCCCGGCGCGCAAAGGCTCCACTCCACGGCGAACTTGATGGGTTGGCGCGGCGGGTTGAACGGTTGCCATGAAGAAATTGGCTCCTCGGGTCCGATTGGACCCCCAAGATGCGTGTGCGGGGCGAAGCAGTCTTTGTCTTAGATTGAGGGACGAAAGCTCGCTGTTTGGTTCACCCGCATTATTCGAGGCCGACGTAACAGTCGTCAAGGTGCGCACCACGCTTTGGCGTTTTCTTGAAGAGTGGCAAGAAGTCCCACTGGCCGCCTCCTCAATGGGTCAAACCTCTCTGCTAGCCTGTTGCCATGAACTCCCCGGTGCTGATCGTCGTCGACATGCTGAATGATTTTCTGGCCCGTTGGGAGCCGAAGCGGAGGCAGGAACTGGTTGCGGCCACGAACGAATTGGCTGCGATTTTCCGGCGCTACGCACGGTCCGTGATCTGGGTCCGCCAGGAGTTTGAGCCCGACTTAAGCGACGCGTTTCCTGAGATGAGAGCAAAGGGTATTCGCACCGTGACTAAAGGAACGCCGGGCTGCGAGATCGACTCCGGGCTCTCAGTCGCGCCATCGGACACTGCGATTGTGAAAAAGCGCTACAGCGCGTTCTTCGGGACCAGTCTCGATGAAACGCTGGCCCGGCTCAAGCCCGACTCCATCGTCCTGGCCGGCATCAACACGCACGCCTGCATCCGCACTACGGCGATTGACGCCTATCAGCGCGATTGGCCGGTCGTGCTTGCCGCCGATTGCATCGACTCCTACGATCGCGTGCATCACGATGTTTCGATGAAATACATGAAAGACAAGATCGCGGCCGTGATGACGAACGCGGAGATCGAAATCGCTCTGCAAGCGCCTGAATGACGCGAGGCGGACGTCAACGCTCCAAGGGCTCAATGCGGCGTCGATGTCTAAGGTCGGCCGGGTGCCCCCAGGTCACTCGCATTGGTGACCTGGGACAGCGAAAGCTTTCACTCGGCCAGCGCCTTTAGTAGCGCCGCAATCGCACGCCCGCGATGACTCAGCCCCAACTTCGTTTCGAGATCGATCTCCGCCATCGTCTTGCCCAGCTTTGGAAGATAAAAAAGTGGATCGTAGCCGAAGCCACCGGTTCCTCGCGGCGCATCCAGAATCATTCCCTCCACACTTCCATCGGCCACCTGCACCACCTCGCCGTCGCGCGCCGCAACCAGCGTGCAATGGTAGCGGGCCGTTCGCAGCGCCTCGGGAATCTCCTCCATCTTCTGCAGCAGCAGAATGTTGTTCCACACGTCGGTGTTGTCATTCGCATCGGGTGAGTCCACCAAACCTGTATCCGCCGCGAATCGAGCTGAGCGAACGCCGGGAGCGCCGCCCAGCGCGTCTACCTCCAGCCCCGAATCATCGGCGACCACCAACTCCCCTGGCGCGAATCGCGAGTAATACACGGCCTTCGTCGCCGCGTTGGCGAGGAACGTGTCTCCATCTTCATCTGGTGCGTCGATCTTCTCGATGCCCGGCAAGGGCTCGATAACGACCGAATGCGCCTGCGCAGCCGTGCGAAAATCGCCCAGCTTGCCGGCGCTCGTGGTGGCGGCGTAGAGACGCAAAACCATAGACAGAGTGTAAGGTGCCGAGCCCAAGGTTCTCGTTCGCTCGACAAAGTGCGCATGGAGCCGATAGGCTTTCAAAACTGCTCGCGGACACTCTCCGGTCGCCGCCTGCGCCGAATTGAAATGGAGTTCAGATGCCGACAGTCATTCTGGCGGGAATCGGATGGCACATCATCGGAGCGGCCTGTGCTGCGAGCTTTTATGCGCCGATTGAAAAAGTGCGGAAATGGTCCTGGGAAACGACCTGGGCCGTCGCCGGATTCTTCTCCTGGATTCTATTGCCGATCGGCGTGAGCTTTCTTTTACTGCCCAGCTTCCAAGGCTTTTATGCTTCGCTCGATTCCGGCCTCATGTTGAAAGTTGCGCTCTTCGGCGCCATGTGGGGTGTGGGCAACGTGAGCTACGGGCTCACCATGCGGCATCTTGGAATGTCGCTCGGCATCGGTGTGGCCATCGGTGTCACGCTGGTCGTCGGCACACTCGTCCCGCCGCTCATGCATGGCCAAGGATCGATGCTGTTCACGACCCGAAGCGGCCTGCTGACAATGGCTGGAGTCCTCGTCGCACTCGTTGGCGTGGCAGTCGTCTCCTATGCCGGCCACCAGAAAGAAGTGGAGCTGGGCGCCCAAGTGCAGGAGTTCAACGTGAAGCTCGGCCTGGCGCTTGCCGTGATGTGCGGAATTTTCTCCTCCGGCATGTCCTTTGCTATCGATGCATCCCGGCCCATTGCGGCCGCTGCCGAACATCTCGGAGTGAGCCCGCTTTATTCAGCGCTGCCCAGTTATGTGCTCATCATGGGCGGCGGCGCAGTCATCAACATGGCCTACTGCTTTGTCCGGCTCGGATTCAAAAAGGAGATTTCTCTCCGTGCCGATCTTGCCCAGCCGCGCGCCACACTGATCAAGAACGGTTCGCTGGCCGCCGCCGGCGGCATCATGTGGTATCTCCAGTTCTTCTTCTACGCGTGGGGTGCAGCCAACATCCCGCAGCGCCTGGGCTACGTGAACTGGATGCTGCACATGAGCATCTATGTGCTCTGCGGTGGACTCGTGGGCCTGGCGATGGGTGAGTGGGCTGGAGTAAAGAGCCGGCCAATTCGATTGCTTTGGGCCGGAATCCTCGTCATCATTGCTGCGGCGAATTTGGTAGGACTGGGAATGGCATCGTAGCTCCAGCCGGAATCGCTGACCGAGCGGTGCGCCTTCCGCCCGTCGATCAATCGCCCATACGCATTGACCACCCTTGGCCCTCCCAGACGTTCATCTCTTGTCAGCATAGTTTCGTCCCGGTAGACTTACGGCCATATCGGCTTTCGTTGTTCTGTAAGTCGCCCGGCGAATCAACACCAAAAGGATGCTTCTTCATGCGGTATCGAGGGTGCGGCTTTCCGAACGCCTTGGCGCATTGCCGTCGCCACACTGCCGTCCATTTCGTTTTCGCTCTTCTCGGCGCGATTGTCGCGGTCTGCCTCGCTCTGCCGAAACCAGCTTCTGCACAGAACACCTTAACCGCAGCCGGCCTACCGGTCGAGTCCCCGATCACGAGCGCCGATCGCCCCGCAAAGCAACCGCCGGCGCGTGACCTCACCATTGAGGGCCTTGTCTCTTACGGCCACTACCACATCTTTGCTTCCGGCGAGGATTGCAAGATGTACGACATCGGCATTGAATACGATCGCCACACCTGGGGCCATCTGCTCGGTTCGCGTGTCGACTGGGTTGCCGAAATCATGCCCATGGTTTTGCTGCACCAGCCGACAGAAATGGATATCTGGGGCAACCCGCTGACCACGACCTTCAAGACCGTACCCGGCATCGAGGTCGCTCCCATCGGAGTTCGCTGGCTGTGGCGCGACGGAAAAGCCATCAAGCCCTACCTGATGGCCAAAGGCGGCATACTCGTCTTCGCCCAAAAGCCGCTGTCTAACCGGACCACCTATGAGAACCTCAGCCTGCAATCGTCCATCGGACTTCAGGTCCGCATCAACGAGCGCTTCGACCTGCGTCTCGGTCTGTTTGGCGACTATCATTTTTCCGACGCCTTCATCGTGCCCGTCAATCCCGGTCTCGACGTGATGAACGCCAGCATGGGCCTCACCTACCATATCGGCAGCAAGCGCCGAATCGCCGTCCGTTGATTCGGTCGGAGACAGAGATAGGACAAAGGAAAACAAGAGACTTGTCATCCTGAGCGAAGCAGGTGCGTTTTTTGCGCCTGCGCAGTCGAAGGATCTGCGGTTGCTTTTTCGTTCCGGCACCCGGCACGAACTTCCGTGCCCCATCCATTCGCGTTTTTCTTTTCGGAAAAACGCGAATGGGTGGGATAGCACGAATGCAAACCCACCACGATGTCGTCCTGATCGGAGCGCATTTCTCAGCGCAGGAATGACCTCACGGCAGCGGCAGTTCGCGATCGAAGCCGCATGCGACGAGGTCCTCGCGCAGCTTTTCTACGGTCGAGAAAATCAGCACCTTCATGCCCACCGCTTCGGCCGCATCGACATTCTCTGCTTTGTCGTCGATGAACAGCGTTTCCTCGGGTTGCGTTCCCAGCCGATCCAGCGCGACAAGATAGATCGCCTTGTCCGGCTTGGCCACTTTAAGTTGATAGCTCCACACCAGCACATCGAACCGCGAAAGCCAGGGGAGATTCTGGACCATGTGCTCATGAACCGAGTCGCCCATATTGGAAACGATCGCCGTAAGCAATCCGCGCTCTTTGATCGCCCACTGCCACGCGAGCATTGTCGCGTCTCCGCGCGTCCACATGCGCGCGTCCCAAAGATTTAGCTCTTCAATCGCCCCTTCGCCAAGCTTCAGACCCGCGTCGCGCACGATGTTCTGCCAGAATTCCAGGCCAGTCAGCTTCCCTTCGTCATAAGCCTGGCGATCAGCCCAATAAAACGCGTCCAGCCGCTCTGCTGAAAGTCCGCTGATGCGAACCAGCTCGGCATGCGCAGCGGGGTGCGGCGGCCCGGTCAACACCCTTCCATAGTCGAAAATCACAGCACGCAAAGCCAACGGCACCTCGATGGCGCCCCGGATTTGGTCTGGGTCTCAATGTATCGTTGCAAGAGGCGCTGCTTTTATTGTGCACGATCGAGATTCGCCGCACGATGAAACGTGCGCGGCGATCCGAGCAAACACCAAGCCGATGGCCTTTTCTCAGCGAACAAACTGGAACACCGAAGAAAGCGAGCTGGCGCGCGCCCACCGCGAGCGCGCCCAGGCCGGCCTGCCCATCGCCGACCTTACAGCCTCGAATCCCACGCGCTGCGGATTCGACTATCCCGCTTCTCTGCTCGCCGCGCTTTCCGATCCGCGTGCGCTCGACTACGATCCGCAGCCCAAAGGGCTTCTCGTCGCCCGCGAGGCGGTTTGCGATTACTACCGGGCGCATGACGTCGCCCTTACGCCCGAACAGATCATTCTGACCACCAGCACCAGCGAAGCCTACAGCTTTCTCTTCCGTCTGCTGTGCGATCCCGGTGACGAGGTCCTGATTCCGCAGCCGAGTTACCCTCTGTTCGACTTTCTGGCGGCGCTGGACGACGTACGGCTCAGGGCAGCGCCGCTGGTCTATGAGAAAGGCTGGCAGATTGATGCCGAGAGCATCCGCCGCGCTATCACTCCGCAAACGCGGGCCATCGTCCTGGTGCACCCGAACAACCCGACGGGCCATTTCACCAAACCGTGGGAAGTCGAGGAACTGGCGCGGCTGTGTCGCGAGTCTGGCCTCTCACTCATCGTGGACGAAGTCTTTCTCGACTACGGAAAGACAGGGAACGAGAGAACGAGGGAACAAGGGATCGAAAAGGCAGAGACCGAGGGACCAAGGACACGAGGAATCGAGTCCGCGGGAAGTTTTGCCGGGGGGCTGGAGGGCTTTCCCGTCTATGTGGTCAGCGGGCTGAGCAAGATTGCCGGGCTGCCGCAGATGAAGGCAGCCTGGATTGTGGCCACAGGTCCCGAGCGCGAGCAAGCTCTCGCGCGGCTTGAAGTCATCGCCGACACGTTCCTTTCCATGAACGCTCCCGTTCAATGGGCGCTTCCGTCGTGGCTTGAAGGGCGCGCAGCGATTCAGGAGCAGATCCGCCGCCGCGTCGCCGCCAACCTGGCCGCGCTCGACCGGGCGATTGCAACGCAGAAATCCACGCAGCGTCTGGCGCTCGAAGGTGGATGGTACGCGGTGCTGCGGATTCCGGCCATCCAGCCGGATGAGCAGACGGTTCTCGATCTGCTCGAGCGCGGCGTCTGGGTTCATCCAGGCTACTTTTTCGGAATGCCGGAGAGCGGTTGGCTGGTCGTGAGCCTGCTCGCGCCCCAGGCGGAATTCAGTAACGGAGTTGCAACCATGATTAACTACTTGGGAACGAATCACGGGCGTAACAAAAACGGGTGAGCACCGAAACTATCTCATGAACAAATCTATGTATCTTATTGATATAAATCATTAAATTTTGATGCTTATTCCGATGTAGCGTTGTTGCACCTTTCGGCGCTACCCTACCCAATTTGGGTCAAACCACGTCCCGTTTTCAGAAAGGGATTTGAGGCGCGTTCCTCGCCAATGGTGGTGGCGGCGCCGTGGCCGGGCATCACTTGGGTTTCATCGGGCAAGGCCAGCAACCGGCCCCGCAACGAGGCCAGGATCTGGTCGAAGTCGCCGCCGGGCAGGTCGGTGCGGCCGATGCTTCCGGCGAAGAGCGTATCTCCTGCCAGCAGCAGCTTGAGCGGGGCGAAGTGGAGGCAGACAGAGCCCTGCGTGTGTCCCGGCGTGTGCAGCACCTGCGCCGGATAATGCTCAAGCCCGACCACCTTGCCTTCGGCCAGTCCTTCATCCGGCGGAGCGGTTTCGGGCGTTCGCACGCCGACCCATGCCGCCTGTGTATCCATCATTTCGAGCTGCGGCAGGTCAGCCTCGTTCAGAAAGATGGGCGCTCCGGTCAGGCGCTTCAGCTTCAGCGCTCCGCCCACGTGGTCGATGTGGCCATGCGTCACCAGAATCTGCTTCAGCTTCAGGCCCTGGTCGGTGAGCCGTTTGGCGATGCGGCTCACGTCGTCGCCGGGATCGATGACGATGGCTTCGCGCGTTTCCTCATCGCCCAGAATCGTGCAGTTACAGGCTAAAGGGCCGACGGGAAATGTTTCGAGCAGCATGCATTCATTGTAAGAGCGATGGACCGTCAATGCCCGGCCGCGACGCCCCGCGAGTCTGCAAACTTAACCAGCCGACTTACGAACTGCGATCGGCCTATCGATACTTCCGCAACACGCCCAGCACGCGGCCCTGAATCGCCACTTGCGCTGCCGGAACATAAATCGGTTCCATCTCCAGATTGGCCGGCTGCAACCGCACTACGTTCCCTTCAGGGTAAAAACGCTTCAGCGTTGTCTCCGCGCCGTGCACCAGCGCCACCACGATCTCGCCCTGCCGCGCAGTCTTGGTCCTCTCCACCAGCACATAATCGCCATTGATGATGTGCTCGTCGCGCATGGAGTCGCCACGCACCTCGAGCGCAAACACATCGCGGCTGCCCACCACGTCGGCCAACGAAATTGTCTCGGGAGTCTCCATCGCCTCCACCGGCGTGCCCGCGGCAATCCGGCCGGCCAGCGGCAGCTTAAAGCTTGACCGCGTCCGCGTCCCCGGCGGCACCACGTCGATCGAGCGGCTGCGGTTGTGCACACGGTCCAGCATGCCCTTCTTCTCAAGGTTGGTGATGTGCTTGTGGACGGTGGCCAGGCTCTTCAGGCTCATGCCCCGCGCGATCTCTTCAAACGAAGGCGAATAGCCATTACGGCTTACAAACGCCTCAAGGAAATCGAGAACTTCCTTCTGTCTTCGTGTAACGGCCATGCGCGCATTATAGCGAATAAAAAGCGAACCGCAACAACGTTTTCGCCGATTGTTTACTTTGTGGGAACGTACGGAGCGGGTCAGCGAGTAAGCAAGTTAGCGAGTCAGCGAGCTAGCGAGTCAGCGAGTCAGGGATCAGCCGTCAGGGGAATAGTGGTCAATGATCGGTGGTCAGGGGTCAAGAGCCCGTCGAGCTAACGGTGCTGCGAAGCGCGAGCGGCTGTTTACTCGTTTGATAAGAGGGGGCCCCCTCCCCCTTGTTTGCAAGTAAGTGATTTGTTTTCAACGAATTGTACCTTTTGTAGAGTTCTGTAAACCTATGATTCCAGACGGCTTGCACGCAACCTTAAACTTTTAAAGGACTTAGGGGCGAAATAACGGGGACCGAGGGAACAAGGGAACAAAAGGCTGGGACCAAGCGACCGAGGGGGACAGGCCCACGCCGCGGGCTGCGCTTTGTCGTGGTTTGGCTGCATGATTTGATTGTGCGCTTTTTCGCGGTAATGATCGGCAAAGTTAAGTGGTGCGGATGGAGAGGGTTGGGAAAGGGCCCTATTGACAAGGGGATTTGCCGGAAGAGCGATTCGGCCGGCCCGGGATAATGAGCCAATTGAGGTCGAAACGTTGATCCAGTCCCAGCCCTAGCCGCAACAACAAAAGCGCGGTGAGAGTGGGGAACCTTTCTGGGAGAGCGATTCAGGTTTGGGCGCGGCTGCGCCGCGTACTTTGTTTCTCGGAGCTTGATTGGGGCTGACCCAGGGCTGACGCCCTGGGCTATTTTCTGACCATCCCTCCGGGATTGGGGTGGTGCGCGGCTGCGCCGCGCACTCAGCTTCTCAAAAGACGAAGACGCTTTATCGGCATAGCTGAAGTCACCCCAACAAACCAAGCCCTGATACGAAGCAGCGAGTTTGGTTTCGTGGTATCCCACCCAAGCGAAGCTTGGATGGGGCACCCATTCTTCGTGCTGGGTAGAGGGCGCAAAAGAGATGCCGATTCAGGGATGTGCTATCCCGCCCAAGCGGAGCTTGGACGGGGCACCCATTCTTCGTGCTGGGTAGAGGGCCAAAGGGAGATGCCGATTCAGGGATGTGCTATCCCGCCCAAGCGGAGCTTGGACGGGGCACCCGCTTTTCTTGCTCAATGCAGACCGATGCGCTGGGCGCGCCAGATGGCGCCTTCGAGGGCGACAGTTTCGCTGGTTGCGACCGGCATATCGGGCGCGGCGGCGTGGAGGCCTGAGAAAAACGCTTCGCGCACCAGCCGCATTTTTCCGATCACGCTACCGGTCCAGGCGACTGGAACTTCGGCTGCAACGGCGTGTTTTCGGCGCAGTTTCGAACGAACCAACAGCGCGTTGGCAACCAGATCGGCCGCGGCCTGGCGAAGAACGCCGACGGCGACCGCGTCGCCCGATTCGGCGAGCTCGTTGATGGCGGGAGCGAGCGCGGCGAAATCGGGCGCAGGCGTGCCGTCGCCTACATTAATGAGCTGATCGAGGGTGGGCGTGCCCCAAATCTCGCCAACTTTCTTAAGGATCAGCGTGGGCTCTTCGCGGTCGTGGGCGTTGAGCGCGCGGCGGATGGCGTGGAGACCGATCCAGTAGCCGGAACCCTCGTCGCCGAGGCGCGAGCTCCAGCCGCCGGCAGACTCGAGTGCGCCCGAGGGCGCGCGGCCGATGGTGTTGGTGCCGGTGCCCGCAATCTGCAGAATTCCGGGGCCTCCGCGAAATGCTGCGTCGAGGGCGATGATGTGGTCGCCGACAACCTCGGAGCGGGCGACGCAAAAATCGCTGAAGACGGCGTTGATCCACTCGGTGATTCCCGGCATGGTGGCGCTGGCCACGCCGCACGAGGCGGCGCGGACCTTGGTGATTGCGGCTTGCGCATAGACGTCTTTGAGCAGAGCACGCAGGTTGGCTTCCGCAGCTTCGGCGCCGACGCGCAGGCGCTTGATGGAGCCGCTCTCAGCGAAGGCGAGAACCTCGTCGCCGCGCACGATGGAGGCTCGCGTGTGCGTGCCGCCGCCGTCGATGCCGAGAACGATTCCGATTTCTGCGTTCATTTCTGTTGCTCGGTCATTTTGATTGGAGCGCGTTTGCCTCGGGCGCGCTGGCAGGCGCCACGCCGTGATCGTGCAGCGTGCCGGAGAGAATGTTCAGGCTGCCATCGGACTTGGGCGCGTTGAGGCCGAGCATGTGTGCAAGCCACGGATAAAGATTCACATTCTCAAAGGGTGCGACGCTTTTGCCGGGGACGAGGTCGGGGCCGGCAGCGAAGAAAATGCCCTTCATCTGCGGCATCAGGTGCGGATCGAAGCCGTGCATACCGATGGTAGGCGGATGCGAGCCTTCGCCGGTGGCCGTAGCGTGGGCGCGGATGGCATAGGGTCCGGTGGCGATGACGACGGGATCGCCCTCACGCGGGTTTTCGCTGAAATTGAGATCGGCGGGAACATTTTTTAGCCGGTAGACGACAAACTGCGAAGAGGCGTGCTTGAGCTGATTGTAGACGCGGACGCGGGCATCTTCCGACTTGCCGTAAAGCAGCGGGCCGACAGAGTCGAAGCCCGCGAGGTCGGCAAATTGATCGAGATCGATCCAATCGCCCTCTGACTTGATCATGCCGTGATCGCTGACGATCACCAGATCGATGGGAAGGCCGGTGGACTTAAGCGCGGATTCGAGCTTGCCGACGATCGAATCCATCTTGAGCGCGGCGGCGCGGGTTTCGGGTGCGTCGGGACCGAACTTGTGGCCTTCATGGTCGGGCTCGGAGAAGTAGAGGGTGATCAAGTGGGGGCGATCGGCGGCGGGCTCGCGGAGCAGGGCGACCGTATCGTCGATGCGGGCCTGCTGCGAGTCGGGGGTGCTCTCGCTGGCGTCGTAGTGCGCATACCAGGAGGAGCGGAAACCGGCGATCTGGGCCTCGCACCCGACCCAGAGCAGGCAGGCGGTGCGCATGCCTTTGCTTTCAGCCAGACTCCAGAGGGGAATGCCGCTGTACCAGGAGCCGTCGGCTGAGGAGGCTGAATCGCTGAAGACGAACTTGCGGCCGCTGGCGGGATCGAGAAAACTGTTGGCGACGATGCCGTGATGCTCGGGATAAAGTCCGGTGACGATGGTGAAGTGGTTGGGAAAGGTGAGCGACGGATAGCTGGGGATCATGCCCTCGGGCGCCGAGACGCCGCGTTTGCCGAGCGCGAGCAGATGAGCGGCGTTGTCGCGTTTGGCGTAGTCCCAGCGGAAGCCATCAAGTGAGACCAGGACAAGATAATGCTGGCGCTGAGCCCAGTCGGAGTTGGGGCCGTTGTCGACGTGCGTCGGGGGCAGCGCGGGATTGAAGCCGGGTTGTTGCGCTGAAGTCGCGCGCGGGGTGGCGGTCGATGCAAGGGCGAGTGAAAAAACGGCAAGCGCAAACCCACCCAAGCGGAGCTTGGATAGGGTACCCGACGAAATAGAAATGGCGGCGAAAAGGCGCGCGAGGGAGTCAGAGCGCATGGAGAGTACCCCGAATCAGGGTAACGCAGAGAGGGAGGTGGGGGCGGGGACGCCATTTTGGACGCCGGGCCTGAAGGCCTCGAGATTTCGGGCGCGGATTCAGGGGCCTGAAGGCCCCTGCTCCTTCCGTTGGGCGGTGTGGCCGCGTGGCGCAGCGCTAGCCGAAGATGCGTGCCCAGGCGGTCCAGACCAGGCCGACGGCGAGGATGGAAAGCTTTTTCCAGAGAGGCACGGATGCGCGGCGGGAGTAGACGTCAAAGTTGGCGCGCTCGATGCGCTTGAGCAGCGCGCGATAGATGGAGACCAGGACCCAGAGAGCGGGGCGGCTGGCAGGGTCGATCAAGGGAAGGAGAAAACGCGAACGGCTGTAGTAATGTTCGGCGAGGCGCGCGATGGCGGCGAAGAGCTCGCGCTCGGCGGGCGTCGGAGGCGTGCCGGGCGGGTGATGGAGGATCGCGTCGAGCGAGACGCCATGATGGGCAAGATTCTTAAGCGGCAGATAGACACGGTTGCGCGCCGCGTCTTCAGCAACGTCGCGGAGGATGTTGGTGAGCTGGAAGGCGATCCCGGTTTCTTCGGCGAGTTTCTCCGCGCGCAGATCGCGGTAGCCGAAGATGCGGATGCAAACCAGCCCGACGACCGACGCGACCAGATAGCAGTAGCGGTAGAGATCGGCAAAATTCGCGTAGGTTTCAGGCGCGCCATCGGGGGCGTGATCAAGGTCGAGGGTGACGCCGGCCACGAGCTCATCGAGCAGCGACAGCGGAATGGAGAAGCGGGTGGTTGCGTCGCGCACGGCGATAAAGACCGGATCGAGTGTGATCGCGCCTTTCGATGCGGCGCGCCACGCGGCGAGCCAGGAGTCCAAGCCGCGCCGGCGCTCGTCCCGTGGAACGGATTCATCATCGGCGAGGTCGTCTGCCTGGCGCATGAAGGCGTAGATGGCGCATATGGCGTTGCTGCGATCGATGGGAAGCGCGACGAAGGCGTAATAGAAATTTTTGGCTTCGCGCTTGGCAATTTCACGGCAGGCGGCGTAGGCGCCCGCCAGCGCGGGATCGCGCGATGGAGCATTCGGCGTCAAGCAGTCGTTCCTGTAGATCGGGGACCTGCATTTCGCGGGCCGAGACGCAAAAACGGCAGAAACTTGCCGGCAAGCGCGCGCGAGGCGAGCGAGAACTTGGTGAGCTTGGAGATCGCCGGACGCTTGCTGAGTACGTCATAGCCGGAGCGCTCGATGGCGCGGAGAATCTCGAGGCCGCCGCGGCTGAAAAGATCGAGGTCGAGGGCAAGGTCGCGATTGACTCTGCCGATAAGCGGCAGGCCTTGGTGAAAAAGCGCACGCGCGAAGTCAACTTCGTGGCGCAGAAGCGCGCGGAATTCGGGCGTGGCGACGCCGTTGGCAATGGTTTCGTCGGTCACGCCGAAGCGGCGCATGTCATCCTGCGGAAGATAGACACGGCCCTTCTGAAAATCGACACGGACGTCCTGCCAGAAGTTGGCCAGTTGCAGCGCAGAACAGGTTGCATCGGAGAGTTTGAAGTTCTCTTCGCTTACTTCGCCACAGGCGTAGAGCACCAGGCGACCAACGGGGTTGGCGGAGTAGCGGCAGTAGCCGAGGACGTCGTCCATAGTGGCATAGCGCGGGACGGTCTGGTCCTGGCGAAAAGCAATAAGCAGATCGGCGAACGGCTCCTTGGGAATGGAGCAGGCGCGGATGGTTTCGGCAAGCGCCACGAAAACCGGATGGCGCGCATGGCCTTCGTAGCAGGCGTCAAGCTCGCGTCCCCACAAATCCAGAAGAGCAAGTGCCGCGGAGCGGTCGGGGACTTCGTCGCCGAGATCGTCGGAGATGCGGCAGTAGGCGTAGATGGATTGAAAGTGCGGCCGCAAAGCGGGGGGCAGAAACCAGGTGGCGACGTGAAAATTCTCGTAGTGCGTTTCGGCCAGACGACGGCAATAGTCGCGAGCCTGCTCGAGCGTGGGCGCGACGTCGGGGATGCGATAGGCCTGTGGAAGCGCACTCCAGCCGCGGTCAATATCTTCCTGGTTTTGGGCGGCAGTGGCAGTCATTGAAGCTTCGGCCTCATCGGTATTATTCCACCGGCACAGGGAGGAAAGCGATGGGCGCCGGAAACGGTGGCTTTGGTTGATTAACACGCAAATCCTGTGTGCTTGCGGCGGGCGCAGGCTCGGTTGGTCGATTTTGCGTTTCCTTTTTTGATCCTGCTCATCTATATGGTGAATGGCCCGGTTACCCTGATTCCAGTGCAGGAGAAGGATATGAATCGCCTGAGATTGTGTATTGCCCTCGTTGTGAGCTTGTTTTCTGGCTGTAGCGTAGCCGCACCGGCCGCAACTCTGCAGCCCGGTTCAGCCGCTCCCAACTTCACGCTGCCGTCGCAGACGGATACGCCGGTTTCGCTCACGGACTATAGGGGCAAGTGGGTGGTGCTCTACTTTTACCCCAAGGACATGTCGCCCGGCTGCACCGTTGAGGCGCATAACTTTCAGCGCGACCTGTCCAAGTACGATGCCGCGAATGCCGTGGTTCTGGGCGTGAGCCTTGACTCGGTGGAGCATCACAAGACGTTTTGCACCAAGGATTCCCTCACCTTCAAGCTCCTTGCCGACCCGGATCACAAAGTGATTGACGCGTATGGTGTACCAACCATGTTCACGCCGATCGGCAGGCTGGCGCAGCGCGACACTTTTCTGATTTCTCCCTCGGGGAAGGTCGTAAAGTTCTGGAACGTCAAGGACATCGGCGCGCACAGCGGCGAGGTGCTGGCGGCCATTGCAGCCGAAAAGAAATAGTTTAGGATTTCCTTACGGCCGTCGCGAGATTGCGGGGGCCCGTCCCATGAATCTAAGATCGGAACAGAGGGTCCGACTGCCCCAGAGACTGTAGGCTTGAAAGCCTATAGAGAAATGAGTGAGAGTTTTGGCGATCTCCCGGACAGAACTACCCGTCGCTGTGGTCAAGCCGCGAGGCATTGTTGCCGGCCGCGCAGCCCTCAAAAAGCGGATCGATAATACCTTCCTGATCGGCATCCCCCTGGCAGGCTCAGTGGCCAGCATTTTCTGGTTCTGGAATCATCCGATCCACTGGGTTGAGGTGATCACGTTTGCCGTTGGCTACTTTGTCGTAGGAATGGGCACCGGCGTCGGCTTCCATCGCTATTTCTCGCACAAGAGTTTTGAGACAGCGCCGTGGGTGGCTTATCTGCTCGGTGCGGCGGGTTCCATGTCGTTTCAGAGCTCGGTGCTGACGTGGGTCACCGACCACCGCCGGCATCACTCCCACACCGACAACTGCGGTGACAACCACAGTCCTTTCGTCGACGGCCACTGCGACCACGAATCATCGCTCAAGGGCCTCTTCCATGCCCATATCGGATGGATGTTCGACGACACCATCACCGATGTCAACATCTATGGACGCGATCTGGTCCGCGATCCCGTTATCCAGTTCTACGCCCGGACGCACTACATTTGGCCGGTTGTTTCAATCGCGATTCCCTGGCTGGTTGGCTACGCTTTCGGGGGTATGACGGACGCGTGGGGCTGCGTCTTTGCGGCCTTTGTGCGAACCGCGCTCTTCCAGAACTCTGTCTGGGCGGTGAACTCGTTCGGCCACACATTCGGCTACGAAAACTTCAACATGAGGAACAACAGCAAGAACAACTCCATTCTTGCTGCGCTCACCTTCGGCGATGGCTACCACAATAACCATCACCGCTTTCCGCGCTCCGCCTTCCACGGACTGCGCATGGGCGAGGTGGACATGAACGGCGCCATCATCTGGCTGCTCTGCAAAGTGGGCCTGGCCCGCAACATGATCTTCGCCGATGGCTACCTCGGCGAAAGACGCCCTTTCCTCAGCCGCGAAGAACTCGCCAAGCAAGCCTCTGGCGACTGAGGCTTTGGCGAGTCAGCGAGCCCACCATGGAGCTGCAGGAGCGCCGCTGGGCACGCTCTGGCCGTCGATCGAGCTATAGAGGTTTACCCCGTAGAAAAACGGCAGGCCCCAGTCGAAGCCATATCCCGATGGATTGAAGCCGGCCATTCCCGGCAAGACCGCGTCGGAGTCCGTGCTGCTCGAAGTAAACAGCGACTCGGCATTCTGCACACTGAAGGCGGTTGCTTTTGACGATCCATTCGCGCCGAGCATCGTGGCGGACAAGCTGTCGGTCGACGAGGGGCAATAGAACGACGACAAATCACCTGCGGCCGTATTCGTGGGGCAGGTGGGGATATTGGTTGCATTCGGGAAATAGAGCCCGTTGCTCCCGCTGTCAATAAAGCTGCCCGGCCCTGCGCAGTTGTTCGAATTGGTGATGCCGTAAGTTTGACCGCCAAACGTGGTCGTGAAATCGTCGCAGGTAAGCGTGAAGATGGTTGCGCCCGAGGGAAGCTGGTTGTTCGATTCCGTGCCGATTCCGAAAACCAAGGAGCCGGAGACCGATGGAGCACTTCCGGAGACTGCCGGCAGCTCCACAATCACGCCGTTGTTGTCAGTGGGAAACAGCGCCACGGGATTGGCGACCTGATCGTTTGTAGCGACGAACGCAGGACTGCATGTCGTTCCGGAGCAGGTATAGTAGGCCGGAGACGGCGGGTTCGCGAGGCCGGACGTGGGACTGCAAACGCTTTCGCCCTGGTAGAAGCAATCGGTTCGCTCGGCGCCGACACCGAGAATTCCGTTGGCGCCCAGAGTCGCCAGGGTGTTCTGATTCATGGTGCTCCCGTTGGAGCAACTGGTGGGCACATTGGTGCTGGTGCTGATCATCTGGATCGGCACCTTGCTCGCCGCTTCTCCGCCGAGGGTGACATCGGCCTGGAGCACCGGACCCCACAGAAACGAATCATCCACAAACGACACGCAGTCGTAAGCCGCCGAGCCGTTGGAGGCGTTGACCGCGGGAAGGTTCAATCCCGAGACCGCGGACTGCAACACCCTCAGGCCGGTCGAACCCGTGTCCACGAGCAGCCCACTTACCGTGGCGCAATTCGTAGTGCTGCCGGGGGAGCAGATTGTGGCGCTGGCAAAAGCTCCATTGGGATAGACGCCGCCATCGATCTGGCCCACGGTGGGTCCGCCATCGACGGCAATGGGCATGAGATTGGTTGTGCTGCTGCCGGTGGTGGTGGTCGTGGTGGATGTAGATTTGGTGGTGCTCGTACCGCCGCAACCGGCAATCGCAAGCGCGCCGGCCAGAAAAATCAAAACCGAAAGTTTGTGCACAAATGGCTCCCGCTCATCGCTATTTATTTATTGAAGCTGCTCGGCGTTGACGCCCTCCGGCACCAAAGCCGGCACGTACACACGTCCCCAATGCGCGCGCATGTGACCGCTGGTTTGTACGACAATGCCCGTCTGCTGAATATTGAGCGGACGGTGCCCGTACTGCCGGGGCCGGGAAGAAAGCGCCGCAGAGTATTGCGCGAAATAGGATCCGAGAATTTGCTGCAGATCGGGCATGAACGGCCCGTGCCAGGTCACGGCAAAAACAGTTCCCGAAGACGATAAATATTCGGTGACCACGGTACCGGCCGGCGATTGCAGTTCGTGAGTTTCATAGCTGCTGCCGCTGGTTCGATTCACGGTGGCGCTCATGTGCGCAGTGTCGGCCTGAATGGAATCGGCGTGGCCGCCGAGCGAGGCCATCGCCGGCAGGCTGAACGAGAGAACGGCGACAGAGACAGCCGCGCAAACAAACGGCCGGTAGAGCAAGGGGGAGAAAAGCTTCATGATGATTCGCTTGACGCGCCTCCAAAAAATATTCTGACCGAGCATTCCGATCGAATGCGAGCTTGGCCTTGGACGGGCCAATGCCCGCTTTGGTTTGGACGGCGAAGGAAAAAAGTAGTTGAGGGATGGTGAAAGGGAGTTTGTTGCGATCAAAGCGGGTGCGAAACTTTTCCTGCGGAATGGTGTTGGGCGCGGGCAACCTTTACGGAACGATCGCGGTTTTAATCTCCGAAGAGCGGTTCATCAACTTCTCAAAGACGCGATTCAACTCGTAAAGATGCGCGCGACCGGTGATGAAGGCGCCGGCCTGGAAGCGGCCGCTTGAGATGAGCTCGAGAGCCCTGCGGCAGATGGCGGGCGTGTGATGAAAGGTGGCGCGCAGCGTGATGTCGCTATAGTGGATGCGATTGGTATCGAGTGTGACGTGCGTATTGGCGGCACAGCCACCGAAGAAGTTCACCGTTCCGCCCTTGCGCACCAGCTCGACTGCCTCTTGCCAGGTGTCCGGCGTGCCGACGGCCTCGATGGCGATGTCGACGCCGCGATCTTTGGGGGTGAGGGCGCGCGTTTCGCGAATAGCCTTGCGCACCGTGATGGCCTGCACGACGTGGGTCGCGCCCAGTTGTCGCGCGGCATCCACCTGGCCATCGTGCTTGACGATGGCAATGGTTTCAAAGCCGGCGAGCGCGGCGACGTGAAGAATCATGAGGCCGAGCGGCCCACCGCCGATGATGGCCACGATGTCGCCCTTGCGCGGATGAGAATCTTCGAATCCATGGACGGCGCAGGCCAGGGGCTCAGTGAGTGCGGCGTGCTCGAGCGGAACATTTTCAGGAATGACGAGCGTATTCTTGGCGACGATGCGCGCGGGAATCTTGATGAACTCAGCGTAAGCGCCGTTGTTGAAGATCAGATCGTCGCAAAGATTCTCTTGCCCGCGCAGGCAAAAAAAGCACTGGCCGCAGGGAGCGGAGTTCAGCGCCACGACGCGGTCGCCGGGTGCGAAATCGGTCACTCCTTCGCCGGCTTCGACAATGGTGCCGGCAAGCTCGTGGCCGAAGAGCGCGGGAGGAACGATCATGCGCGCGTGATAGCCGCGGCGAAAAACTTTGAGATCGGTGCCGCAGGTGAGCGCCGCGCCGACGCGAACGACAAGCTCGCCCACAGCGGCCTTGGGAATGGGAACCTGCTCGATGCGGACGTCTTCGCGGCCGTGAAGAATGGCGGCGCGCATGGTGACGCGTCCGGGGAGAAGCGCATTCTCCGCAATTTTGCGGCCGTGGGTGACGACCGTTGAAACTTTCTTGCGGCCCTCGACGACGACGGCTTCGACCGTGTCGAGGCTGGCCTCAACCACCGTCTCGACGGTATCCAGGCCGCCCTCGACGACGTCTCCAACCTTTTTCCGGCCCTGCTCGACAACCGTCTTAACGGTCTTGCGCCCGCTGAGGATTGCGTCTTTGACCGTGCTAGCCATCCGCTTCTCGATTCCGCTTACTCGGCCCCGGCGCCCGGCACAGGCTCCATCATAATCTTCATCGAGCCAGGCTGAGGGTGGGAGGCGATTTCAATGGCCGCAGCCGCATCTTCAAACGGAAAGCGGTGCGAGATCAACTGGGTCAGGTCGAAGCCGTTGCGATATCCGTCGAAGATCAAGCTCGTGACCTCGTCCAAAATCGGAAATGAGGATGAGTATGAGCCGATGAGTGTCTTTTCGTCCACGCAAACGGCGGCAGGATCGAAGGTGGCCTCGCCGTGCTGGGTCTGGGCGAAGAGCATCACTTTGCCGCCCGGGCGAACCGCGTCCATGGCCGTTTTGATGAGCGCATTGCCGCCAACGGCGACGATCACTGCGTCTGCGCCGCGGCCTTCAGTTTCGGCAAACACTCGCTCGACGACGTTTTCGCGATCGGCATGGATGGGATTCGAGAGCCCGAAGCGCGCGGCGATGGCATGCCGCTCGGCAAAAAGGTCGGAGGTGAGCACGCGAGCGCCGATCTTTTTTGACAGCGCCGCGTGCATGAGTCCAATGGGCCCCTGGCCAATGACCAAAACCGTGTCGTCGGGCGCGAGGTTGAGCAGCTTGACGCCTTTCAGCACGGTGTTCAGGGGCTCAACAAAGGCCGCCTGCTCAAAGGGCACGCCGTCGGGGATCGGGACCACTCCGCCATAGTTGACGACGAAATCCATGACTCGAACGTATTCGGCAAAGCCGCCGCCGGAAGGCTCGAAGCCCGCAGTGGCTCCCGTCTTCTTGTAGAGAGGACACTGTGCGGGGGTGTTCTTGCGGCAGTAGTAGCACTCACCGCAGGGAACGTGGTGGAAGGTCATTACGCGATCGCCGACCGCAAATTGGGTGACGCCCGCACCCACTTCGGCGACAACGCCGGCCATCTCGTGGCCGAAGATGCGCGGCGCGGAGTGCGAGCCCATGTGAATTTTTTTCAGATCGGTGCCGCAGACGCCGCAGGTGGCGATCTTGATCAATAGCTCGCCGGGACCGATCCGCGGGACGGGAACAGTCTCCAGGCGCATGTCGTTGATGCCGCGGTAAACGACGGCCCGCATGGTGGCGGGAATCCTGTCGTCAATTCGCAGTCTGGGAGTGGAAATTTGAGTAGCCATCCTATTCGCTGTCGTGACCTCGTTCATCGAGAAAATCGTGGAACAACTCCGCGATACTTTGGGAAGCCCTTCTACTATTTTCGCCCATCCGGATGAGAGAGGGCCAGTACCAGGGCCGGAAGAGCGAAAAAAGAACCAATGAGGCGAGGTTTAGCTGGCCCCCCGGCGAGAGGAAGCGGTTGAAATCGGGAAGATGGTCGGTGAGGGCGTCGCTGACGCCCTTGATCGAATAAAAAGGGATGCCTCGCATGGCGGCGAGGCGGGCGACGGCCGCGGCCTCCATATCCACCAGCGCGGCGCTGTAGGCCGAAGCGAGGCGGCCCTTTTCGGTTTCATCGGCTACGACCGGGCTGGTAGCAAGCCAGAGTTTTCCCGCGCCCGCGTCGCAGTTGAAGCGCTCGCCGGTTCGGACGTCGACGACCCCGGCGACATTGTGGGCTGTGCCGGCTGAGATTTCGGCGCGCAGCGCCCCGGCCCAGCCGATGTTGAAGACGAGATCGATGGGACCGCCCTCTTCAATGGCCGCGAAGGCGCGCGTGGCGGCGGATTGGCCGGCGCCGGCGCAGGCGGCGATCCATTCCTCGTCCCATTCGTTTTTGCCGCCACGCTGCGCCCAGAAATGCGTGCCGTCGCGGGTCGAGTGGGGCCAGTCGCGGACCAGCGGCTTAAGCTCGCCGGGAAAGGCGGCGATGATGGCGACGCGGATCATGAATGAGCTCGAGCCTGCGCGGTGTCGCTGGGCGCGTAGCCGTTCGAGCGGAACCATTCGATGGCGGCGCGCATCGCGGGGTAGACGGGCACGATGCGGAAGTCGAGCTCCTTCTGGGCGCGGGCACTCGATGCGTACATCTTCTTGCGTCCCATGCGCACCTCTTCGAGCGTGGCGCGGGGTTCCTTGCCGCGCATGCGGCCGGTGATCCACTCCTCGAAGAACGCGTAGGTGGCCGCGACGGCGAAGGGAATCTTGACGGTGGGCGACGGGATGCCTGTGATAGCCGACATCTTGTCGAGTATCTGCTTGAGGGTTAGGTTTTCGCCGCCAAGAATGTAGCGCCGGCCGGGCGTACCTTTGGTGAGCGCGAGGACGTGCGCCCTGGCGACCTCGAAGACGTCGACCAGATTCATGCCCGTATCCATATAGGCGGGAAATTTGCCGTTGAGGAAGTCGACGAAGATGCGGCCAGTGGGCGTGGGTTTGCGGTCGTTGGTCCCGATGGGGGTGGTGGGATTGAGGATGATGACCCGCTGGCCATTTTTTGCGGCTTCGATCGCTTCCAGTTCGGCGAGGAATTTGGAACGCTTATAGTGGCCGACCATGTCGGCAATGGAAACAGGAGTGTCCTCGTTGACGACAATGCCGTCGGTGCGGAAGTGCATGGTGGCGACGGACGAGGTGTAGACAAAGCGTTTGACGCCGGCTGCACGCGCCAGCCTCAGCAGCTCGCGTGTGCCGTCCACATTGGCGCGATACATCGCTGAGGGATCGGGAATCCACAGGCGGTAGTCGGCAGCGACATGGACGACAGCGTCACAACCGGCGAGCGCATTTTTTATTGGTTCCGGATCGGCAAGGTCCCCGGCGAAAGTCTCGCCCCTGATGCCTTCAAGATTGGCTAGATTTGAGCTTTTGCGCGTCAGCAGGCGAAGATCGGCGCCTTCGGATGCGAGAGCTTTGGCCACGTGATGCCCGACAAAACCAGTTGCGCCGGTAAGGAAGATCTTCATAGGAATTCAGCGGTGTTCGCGGCGATAGCGGGGCCAGCGAAGCTCACGATGTTCGCTCAGTTCGCGGAGCCTGAATTCATTTTAAGCGGCGAAGCAGAAGGGTGATGCGTTCAAGCGGGAGCTTCCCGATCTGTGGACGCGGAGAGCAGCAGGGGCCAGCCTACAGCTAAATCCAGATAATGCTATTTTGCCTTACCCAAAACCAATTCCGCAAAGTCAATTGTGTAAGGTATTTTCGCCTTACTTTGCAATGCATTCTTTACTTACTTATAGTAATGCGATTATGCCCTACTTTTCATGCACAATTGCCTTATTACTTTGGGTTAAATTTTCGATGCCGTTTTCATGCAGAATCGCATTACAATAGCGCTACTGCACGAGTTTTGAAGGAGTTGCCATGGCGGAATTGACGGTTACGGCGCGCGGCCAGGTTACTTTTCGCAAAGAAGTCCTGCGGCACCTCGGCGTGAAGCCCGGCCAGAAGATCGAGCTGGAACTCGTGCCCGGCGGCAACGGTATTATCTCGGCGGCGAGAAAGACTGGCAGCATTGAAGACTTTATCGGCGTGCTCGATGGAAAGTCGAGGAAATCGGCGGCCATCGGGGACATCGGGAAAGCCACGGAGCGCAGCTGGGCGGGCATGCGATGAAGATGATCGCAGACAGCAACGTACTCGTGCGGGCAGCGGTTCGCGACAACCCGAGGCAGGCCAGGATCGCGGCCAGTGTCCTGAAAGACGCAGAAACAATCGTCGTGCCAATAGCCGCCGTTTGCGAGTTTGTGGCCGTGCTGCGCAGGGTGTACAGGTTCAGCGGCGATGATATCCGGGCGGCGCTCCGCGCGCTTATCGCTGCCGGCAATGTCGAGATCAACCGGCCCGCCGTCGAGGCAGGGATGGCAACGATGAGCGCGGGAGGCGACTTCACCGACGGCGTGATCGCCTACGAGGGCAAATGGATGGGCGGAGAAACCTTCGTGTCCTTCGATCGGCAGGCTTTCCCGGTCGCGGCAGTCCTCGGACAAAAACCGAAGTTACTGAGCTAGGGCCACCGAGCGATCCTCCTCGGTTCGTGCATGATGCGGTCCGAGTTTAGGCGCACCCGCCGCCGGCCGCTAACTGACACACGAAAAGGAATTTCTATACAATATATGGAGAGGATTTGGAGATGTACTTTTGGATCCACATCGTGCCGAGCCGATCGCCTGAAGGGCCACGCTTTATGTTTTCCGTGGCCAGTATGCAGGGACCGGGAGGCTCCGTCCCTTACCTCACATTCGACTCCCTGGAAAGTTTGAAGATGCGCCTTCGCTCAATCAGAGTTCATGAAGAGCATATCTATGAAATGGAGGATAAGCTCGCAACCGGACAGGCTTTCAGCCTTCCCAATGTGAGCCTCGCCGACGAAGACTTACGAGGGCTCGGTTTCTATGTACTTGGAAATATCCCTGAGAGATTCGCTGCCATTGCCGCTGTAGAGGGGATGAAGCTTGATTCCGAAGGCGCGGAGCGCTTGAAGCGCACTGAACGCCTTAAGCCGGAAGAACGGCGTGCGGAAACGATTCACGCGTTCGCACAGTCGCGGGACCGCGAATGACGCCAGGGGGCTACGATGCCTTCGACGATCCCTATGCCTATCCGGGCACTTCCATCCTGAAAAATCGGCTGCACATTCGGAACGCTTCCAGCCTTGAGGCGTTCGAAATGGAAATCTCCACGCTTCGCGCCGAGGAACCATTGCCGAACGGTGCGTTCGATCCTGCCCATTACTGCGCGATTCATCGCCATCTTTTCCAGGACGTTTACGAATGGGCGGGCCAATACCCGACGGTGCCGACTTCGAAGGGCGGCAATGCGTTCTGCTATCCAGAGTACATACCGGAACAGATGGACGTTCTCTTTCGGTCAATTCGCAGAGGAGAAGCATTTGTTGGGAAGAGTCAGGCTGAATTCGTTCACACCGTAGCCCGATTCTTGGGATAACTAAACGCAATCCACCCTTTTCGCGAAGGAAACGGGCGTGCCCAACTTGCGTTCATAGGGCTAATTGGCGCTACAGCCGACAGGCCACTCGCGTTTGAGCGGCTTGACAGGATCACGTTCCTTCAAGCGATGATCGATAGCTATTCTGGCAACTTCGAAACACTAACAGACGAACTGCGGAAACTCTTAGTCTGATCTGTCAGCCGCAGGGATTTCCGCCGAGCAGGCAATTTCACCGCTACTCGAGAGAATCGGGAACCAGGCCGATGTTCTTTTCGCCCGCGGCCTTCTTTTCGTTGTAGGCCTTGACCCAGTCTTCCCAGTGCTTGCCGGCGGCGCGATCCTTGCCGAATTCCAAGCGTGCAATCTGGTCGTAACTCAGCTTTCGTTTGTCGGGCGCGTTGGGCGCGAAATACTGCACCCACGAGTCCGCGAGAGTCGAGCCCGTGAAGCGATTGAAGATGTAGGCTTCGATTTTTTCGCCCGACTTGAGCGTAATGGTCACGTCGCCGCGAAAATCGAAGGCCTTCTCGAGAGCGCTCTTCAAGTCCTCGTCGGTGGCGAGCGTGGGGACCGAGCCTTCCAGCTCTTCGTGCTCGAAGCCGGGAGCAAGCTCGAGAGCCTCAATTTGTTCTCGCGTATATTTCTGGACCTCGGCGGTCATCGTCAATCCCCTCGGGGGCTAAAGCCCAATCTCTTATTGCGCTCGCTGCGGCACGACTGAAGTCGTGCCCTGACACTTCGTGCCTTCGCATCGGGTTTTCAGCGAGACTTTAAGTCGTGACCCGACACAAGAGGCCGATTTGTCCGGCCTTCATGCGCGCGTTTCCTCGAGCTCACGATCGGAGTCCGTAATGTTGACGAGCTTCGATGGGCCCGTCGGCATCGGCTCATTGAGCAGGTTCAGCGCGTGCTGGTCGGGGTAGAGCGAGAAGCTTCCCTTGACCATGGCCAGGAAACCTTTGAGCGACCCAAAGCCTTCCAGAACCGCCGAAGGCTCGTAGCCGCAACTGACCATGCAGTTGGCGCACTTCGGGTTCCCGCTGCCCACGCCATAGTCTTCCCAGCGCGTCGTCGACATCAGCTCGGCAAAAGTCTCGGTGTAGCCATCCTGCAACAGGTAGCACGGGCGCTGCCATCCGAAGATGTTGTAGGCGGGCGAGCCCCACGGCGTGCAGTCGTAGTTGCGGTCGCCCATCAGAAATTCGAGAAACAAGGGCGACATGTTGAACTTCCACGACTTCTTGCGGTTCGACAGGATGGCGCGAAACAGGCGGCGCACGCGGGCGCGGCCCATAAAGTGCTTCTGGTCGGGCGCTTTGTCGTAGCTGTAGCCGGGCGACAGAACAATGCCCTCAACGCCGATGGCCATCATCTCATCGAAATGCGCGCGGACATGGTTTGGATCGGTGCCGTCGAAGAACGTCGAGTTGGGCGTGACGCGGAAGCCGCGCTTCACCGCTTCCCTGATGCCTTCGACCGCGATATCCCAGCCGCCTTCGCGGCAGACGGAGAAGTCGTGCTCTTCGCGCTGGCCGTCCAGATGCACCGAGAAGGTCAGATACTTCGACGGCGTAAACTCCGGC
>DASXFF010000083.1:0-11370 GCA_036489735.1 Occallatibacter sp.
CGCGGCGTAGTGTGATCACCAGACTAGCGCCACGGGGCGAATTTGGTCATCGAGAAACCGGGACCAGGGTGTGGCGGCGACCCCGTGTACCCGGTGTTTGGAGGCAACAGTGAAAGGAGCAATAGACATTCAAAGCGGCGAATTCCGTCGTCCGATTTGCCGCAGATACGTGAGTCCGGACCCGGAGATGCCCAAGTCCGGAATGGACCGGAAACCACCGGCAAGAAGTGAGAAGTTGCCACGCGATACGGAATCGGCACTGTGGTTCGATTCGACGGCAGCGCAGCCGCTTGTTTCGGGGCTTGGATTCGCTCTTCACCAAATACTGCAGCTTTTTCAAGAGGCCAAGGAGGGCAAGATGACGCGACAAAGAAGTTGGATCAAGCACTTCAATTTGAGTCTGATGTTCATTGTGCTATGTAGCGCGAGCGTGTTGTGCTTTGCACAAAGTGATCGCGGCAGCGTGTCGGGAGTGGTCACCGACCCATCCGGCTCCGGAATCACGGGGGCCACCGTGACCATTACCAATACCGCGATGGGCACGCAAAGCTCCACCGTGACGAGCGGCGCGGGAGACTATACGATTCCAGAGCTGGCTGCGGGCCAGTATTCCGTTACGGTGGTTGCGCCCGGCTTCAGCACCTTGATCCGCAACGGAATCACCGTCTCCGTTGGAGAAACGGCACGCGTCGACCTGAAACTCGGTATCGGGCAAACCACGGCGACGGTCACCGTGACGGGAGATGCTCCGCTGCTGCAAACCGATAGCCCGCAGAACAATATCGAAGTCTCCACGAAAGACATGAATGAGCTTCCGTTCAACGTGGCCGGCATCGGATCGGTTCGCGACCCGATGAGTTTTGCCGCGTTGGCGCCGGGAACCATCGTCGGCGGCTGGAATGATATCCACATCAGTGGCTCGCCTGCAGCCACTTACCGCGTTCTCATGGACGGCCTGGACGACACGTCGGCGGTCAAGGGCGCCATCTCCGATGAAAATCAGCCCTCTGTCGAATCACTCGGCTCACAGTCTCTTTTGGTGAACAACTACTCCGCGGAATTTGGCGAATCAGCGGGTGGGATTTTTAACTACACCTCTAAATCCGGCGGCAATAAGCTGCACGGCACGGCGTTCAACTACCTTGAGAATGAGGACCTGGACGCCGGGCAGCCCTTCAACTTTGTTTCAGGTAACCAGAAGTATGACCCCGTGCAGCGGCAGCTTGATTTTGGCGGTTCGTTCGGTGGCCCGGTAGTGATTCCGCACATCTACAACGGACATGACAAGACCTTCTTCTTTTTCGCTTACGAGGAGTACCACAACACGCAGACTCTGAATCAGGGACTTATCACGGTTCCCACGACAGCCTATCGCACGGGCGATCTGAGCGCCCTTCTTCAGGGACCGATCGTAGTGCCGGCAGGAAACCCCAACGCCGGTGCTCCGGTGCTGGATTGCCTGGGGCGGGAAATGATCAACGGCGCAGTTTACAACCCGGCTACGACCCGAACGGCAATGTGCACGGACGGTTCGACCGCTGTGGTCCGTGATCCGTTCCCGAACAACAATATCGGCGCGCCAGGCACTTGGGACCCGGTGGCGCAGGCGGTCCTACCCTTCATTCCAACTCCCTCGGGATCCACGGCAGACGCTCTGAACAACAACTACCCCAATCTGCAGCCGAACAACAAATATCAGTATCTGACGAGCATCAAAATCGATCACTCGATTGGCCAGAAGTGGCACTTTTCCGGCTATTACATCGCGGAGCAATCGAACAAAGACAATGCGGCCGACGGCATTAACGGAACCGCAGCCCAGACGCGGTGGAACACAACCCCGGCTCCGCAGGTGTATCTCAACGCGGACTACACGGCCACGCCGAAGCTTGTCATCCATGGCGGTTTCGACTTTACACGCCACAATGCGGCGCAGAATGCTTTCGTGCAGGACTTTGAGGCTTCAAAGCTCGGGCTGACCACGGCCGCGAATATGCCGGGGGGCGCTGCAAACACCTTCCCAATCATTTATGGGCTCACCGCCAACCGTCAGGGCGTTCCTCAACTGGGAAATAACAACGCTCCATTTTATGACGACAACTGGTATCCGACTGGATCCGCGACCTGGATTCACGGTGCGCATACGGTCAAATTTGGCGGCGATCTTCGTCACCAGGTATTTGGCACTCACAACGACCTGTCGGCGGGAAATTACGGCTTCGGCACCGCGCAAACGTCGCTGCCTTCTTCCAATGGACAGAATCTTTACAACGCCAGCCTCGGCGATGGTTTCGCAAGCTTCGCCCTTGGGCAACTTGGGAGCGCGGTAATCGGCAACGACAACATTCAATGGTTTCACCGCAAAGAGTCAGGGTTCTACGCAACGGACACGTGGAAGCTCACGAAAAAAATCACGGTGAACTACGGACTGCGTTGGGACTTCGAACAGATGCAACACGAACAGAGAAATCGGGAAACGCAGTTTAGTCCGACAGTCGCAAATCCGTCTGCCGGCGGCCTGCTGGGTGGAACCGAATACGAGGGGTACGGAACTGGGCGTTGTAACTGCATCTACGAGAAGTTCTATCCCTGGATGATTCAGCCTCGCATCGGCATCAACTATCAACTGGATGCAAAAACCGTGCTTCATGCGGGAACTGGATTCTACTCCGGCCAGCAACTTTTCATGAACGAAATCAACTACAGCAACCAGGGATTTGGATTCAACCAGGTGACTATCAACAGTCCTTCATTTGGTCTTCCCGCTGGACAGTTTTCCAATGGAATACCGTACACTGCGGCTGCTTTGACTGCCACTAACTTCGATCCCGGCGCCTACCCGAATGTGGGGCAGCTTAACTCGCCCCCGGCGTTTACTGTTCCAAACAACGGCCGTCCGGCACGTTTTCTACAAACCACGGTCGGCTTCGAACGCGAGGTTGCCAAGAATCTGTCTCTGGAGGCATCCTTTATCGACAACCGCGGCGTCTGGCTGGAATCGGACGGGCTCAGCGTGATCAATCAACTGCCTGCGTCGGTGATCGCGAAACACGGTCTGGACGTTATCAACCCCAGCGACTTCAACCTGCTTACGCAGCCGATCTCTTCGGCCGCCGTTGCGGCGCGAGGCTTCACGGCGCCGTACTCTACCTTCCCGTCCGGAGCCAGCCTGGCTCAGTCATTACGGCCATTCCCGCAATTCGGTAACATCAATGACCAATACGAGCGCGATGGCAATACCTGGTACGACGCGCTCCAGGTCAAGGTAACCAAGCGGATTGGCAACGGACTTTCGGGCGGCCTGGGCTACTCCTGGTCGAAGGATCTGGGAACGGTCTCGAGCACTGGGACTTATACCACTGCGATTCCGATTCAGGATCCAACACTGTCGCCCAAGAGCCAAAAGTCCTATCTGGCCATAGACCAGCCGCAGATGCTCAACTTCTACTTCAACTATGTGTTGCCAAGGTTCGGTTTTGCGGCAAGCGGCTGGAAGGCTGCTTTGTTAGCGGGCTGGACGACTGACGGCATCTTCCACTATCAGAGCGGTTTTCCGATGGAGACTCCTTGCTCATCGAGCACTCTGAATCAGGTGACTTTCACATCCAGCAACAACGGGAATTGCGTCTTCGACAATCGAGTTAAGGGTCAGCCGCTCTTCCTGCACAGCCTTAACAGCCACAATGTCGACCCCTACACCACGTTCTTTCTCAACCCCGCGGCTTGGACTGACCCCGCGCCCGGGACTTATGCCACTTCCAAGCCGTACTACAGCGATTTCCGAGCGCCGAGATATCCTAGCGAACAGTTAGGCGTGGGTAAGGAGTTCCCGATCAGAGAGACGCTGAAATTCTCCCTTCGCGCTGATTTCTTCAATGTATTTAACCGTTGGGCCTACCCCGGACTGAACGTCGGAAGCCCCACCACGCCGGCTCAGTACAACAGCAACGGGACCATTGCCAACGGCTTCGGCTATCTTGGGAACGGCATCTCCGGCGCCGGTGGAAACTTTGCTCCCAGAAGCGGTGAGTTTGTAGCGAGAATCGAGTTCTAGGGGCAATTCAAATGAAGTTCGACGAACAGGCCAGATTTACCGATCTGGCCTGTTCGTTCGCGCAGAAGAGTCCAATCGCGGCCGGAAAGCTGGATGAGAACGAGATTGCAAAACAACAAGCGAGATGGCCGCTGCCGGCTGCCTGCAAGAGATGGCAGCGATTCAGGTGAAGGATGAAGCCGGTAATCACACGACGTAACTTTGTAGCTGGCCTGACTGCTGTAAGTGCTGGAGCTTTAAACTCGCGGGCGCTGCAGGTGGCGCGTGCGTCGTCAGAGAGCGCCAGGCTCGATTCCGGCAGGCTTCCAGCGCAATATTTCGAGACATGGAGCGCGGAGAAAACGGGCATCGGCTGGAAGCATGACAATGCGCTTTCACCGGAGCGCTATTTGCCGGAATCGATGGGCCCGGGAGTGGCCATATTCGACTACGACAACGATGGTTGGATGGACCTGTATTTTGTAAACAGCGGGCCGGCGGATTTCTTTCAGCCCGCAAAAGCGCTGCGCAATGCCTTGTACCGCAACAATCGCGACGGTACATTTACCGATGTGACGGAAAAGGCAGGCGTGGCGGGCAGAGATTTCGGCATCGGAGTTGCCGCCGCCGATTACGATGGAGACGGATGGACCGATCTCCTGGTAACGACTTATGGACGATTGATTCTCTATCGCAACAACCACGACGGAACCTTTACAGATGTGACCAAAGCCGCCGGCCTCGATGAGCCGGGTCTTTTCACCAGCGCCGTATGGTTTGACTCTGATAACAACGGTCTGCTCGATCTGTTCGTCTGTCACTTCGCAAAGTACAGCAAGTTACTGGAACATGATTGCGGCACAAACGGGGTTCGCCACTATTGCTACCCCAAGACTTATGAACCGTGGCCGAGCCGTCTCTATAAGAACAACGGCAATGGAACCTTCGCCGACATAAGCGTTTCATCCGGTATCGCAAAGCATTCTGGGAAGGCCTTCGGAGTCGTGGCAACGGACATCAACAACGATGGATTGCTGGACCTGTTTGTCGCGAACGATTCCGTTGCGAACTTCCTCTATTTGAACAAGGGTGGAGGCAAGTTTGAGGAAATTGGTTTTCAGGCGGGCGTGGCGTATAGCGCGGACGGCGCCGCCCGCTCGGGTATGGGAGTGGATGCGATCGATTTCGATGGAGATGGCAGACAAGATCTTCTGGTCGCTAACATCAGTCGTGAGCGCGATTCTTTGTACCGCAACGCCGGAGACAATACATTTGTAGATATAGCCGGGCGGACGGGAATCGGAATGGCGACGGTGATGGATACAGGCTGGGGTGCTCGCTTTGCCGACTTCGATCTGGATGGAAGGCCCGATCTTATTTTGGCCAATGGGCACCCCGACGACCTGATCGAATCGATCAACAACAGCTTGCACTATCGGGAGCCGCTTCTGCTTTTTCACAACAATGGCAATGGGTTTGATAACGTTAGTGCCGCGGGTGGTCCGGCCTTCAAAGAGTCGTATGCCGCGCGGGGACTTGCTGTTGGAGACCTTGATAATGACGGGCATGTCGATGTGGTTGTCGGGACCAATGGCGGGCCACCACTGATCCTTCATAATATTGTTCGCAATGGCAATCACTGGATCGGCCTGAATCTTACGGGACTCTCGGTTGGCGCCAGGATTACCTGGTCGGCCAATGGGGTTGAGCACGGCATCTTCAAGCGAGGCGGTGGAAGCTATCTCTCTTCCTGCGATCCGCGCGACGTGCTGGGCCTGGGGACAGCGGAATATGCTGACTGGATTCAGGTCCAGTGGCCTGCGGCAATCGGGCGCACGGACCGCTTCCAACATGTGCTCGCCGGCAAGTACTACTCTCTAGCGCCTGGGGGCAAGCTCTTATGATCTGGCTTCTCGCACTCCAACTCGCAGTCGGCCCGGCGCAACATTACGAGAATGCCAAACAGGACTTTGCCCAACGGAAATTTGACGAGTCCGATAGCGAAGTCGATGCCGCCCTGCATGAGAACCCGTACATGGTTCCAGCCCTGGTGCTCAAGTCCCGGCTGGCCGCTTTCGCGCATCGTCCGGATGTTGCCAAAAGCTGTCTAATTACAGCCATTACAGCCGATCCGTCCTCCGAAGAGGCGCAGTTTTTTCTGGGACTGTTTTACTACACCCAGAACGATTTCAAACTGGCCATCTCACCGCTTCAGGCAGCCCAAAAGCTCGCTCCTAAAAGTCCTATGCCCGTGTTCTATCTCGCGATGTCCCTGGATGCCCTGGGAGATGGGGCCAGGGCTTTGCAACTCTACCAGCAGGCAGAAGATCTTTCCCCGCAGAAATCACCACAGAGCTCATCGATTCTGGTTGCCTATGGAAGGTTTTTGCTCTTGCAGGGCCAGGTCAAGCAAAGCATCGGAAAAATTCAACGCGCCATTGAGGAAGATCCCGAGTCGCGCGATGCGCACTATGAACTGGCAAAGGGATTGGACTATGACGGCGATTTCAAGGATGCAGCGATCGAAGGAGAACGAGCTTTGACCCTGCCGGAGCTTGGCACCACCGATGCCCAGATTCATTTTCTCCTGGCAAAGGTTTATCAGAAGCTGAATCAACCGGACTTGGCGAAGATTCACTTGGAGAAATTCCAGGCGGCTCCGCAGACAACACTCAGATGAGTTGCGCATTGCTAAAAGTGTGCCGCGAATGGCGGGGAAAAGAGGCGCAATGTCAGGGTTTCTGCGAAGGGGCGCCAGACAGAATATGACACGCCACGACATCGACTTTATTCGGAGAACCCGCCATGGTGCTCAGCCGCAGCAGCAATTCAAAGTGCTGCTTGCCGGAAGCTGAAATACCGCATTTCTGCAATGTTTCCGAAAGGCGGGGAAGGTTGGTGACCAGGTTCGCTGCTGCTTCAGTCCCTTCGGCGTTTGCACCCGCGAGAAGTAGAACCTGGCCGCTCTGGTCAATATTCTGGACCAAAGCAACGGTCGCGAACGATTGTCCCGTGCCCCCGCCGAGAGCTGTCGGAATATACTGCGGCAGTTCATTCGCGTGCGGCTGAAAATTGCGGATGATTTCCTGATGGGAGTCGTTGTCGAAGACGAAGCGGAAGTCGAGTTGGTCGTTGAAGAGGGTAAACCATGGATTCGAACGCGGGCTGCCCAAAAGGACAAAGTTGTCATCGGTCTTCAGATCGGCAATCTTGATGTCCCGGGCGGAACGCACCGCGAATTTTGCCGAATTGGCTTGTGCCAGCGTAGCAATCTGAACGGCGATTGGCGTATCGATCGTCGAAGCGTTATCTCCAACCAGAATGATATGGCAAATCCGATTTATCTCCGGACTTAACCCGCCGGGGTCAGGAATGTAGTTGCGATTGGCGTAATCGGAGATAGAAATTTGATGACCGGTAAGATCTTGAACTTCTGCAATGTTTGGATCGCTGATGATGAGATAGGTGAAATGCGTGGAGTGAAAAAACGCCGACCACGGAAGGACTGAAACCGGCGGCGCTTCAGAGCGCGAAGTGCGAAACCAGAAGATGCCCCACAATGCCAGATTGAGCGCCCCAGCCAGAATGGCAACGGTCAGCCACGTGCGCCGGTAACGGCTTGAGGACTGCGTTCCTTCCTGTGCGGAAACCGAAGGAGAAACTGCAACGGCCCCGTGGCCCGGAAGGGGAACTGAACTCTGCGGTTCCGCGCCTGAACCGTTGCGGTTGGCTGAGGCTTCATGGCGCGTGTCGGCTGCATCGCCTGCACCGGCCTGGTTCAGAGGGTGGTCGCGAGCGATTTCAGGAATATACGAGCCTAATGGAAGGCTGATACGGTACGGCGACGATGAACCGTATTTGCCATAATGCTGCAGCAATCGCCTGCGCACATCGCTGGCCGTGACTCGAACAATCGCATCCTCGCCCGTATCGTAGGACGGAGCTCTGCCGAATAGCTCAACCCCGATCACGCGCTCTTTTAAGGATTCAAAATTGCAGGCGATTGCCTGATCTACGATGTACTGAAGAAACTGGCTGCTCCGATGACTGCCTTTAAATACAGAGCCCTCGACTATTTCTTTCAGGTGCAGACGCAACGCGGCGACGTCCACTTTCGATTCAGCGATTTTCGCAATATCGGCTTCCCGAACGTCAATGGGGTTCATTGATAGCATGTTAAAAACTCTTCGGCCTCACACTACCACGATACTCATTCGGCCCAATTGTAGCACTCCGTCACTTCAAGTGCTGTGCCCCTGAAGGTCGGCTCATGGGGTCCCGAAGTCAGCCTGGATGAGACCCCGCATAAGGCCGTAGCCGAACGATGAGATGCGCCCCGCTGCAGCCCGGAAGGAACGAGCGAGATGGCAGTTGACCCAGAGGTAAGAGAAGCGTGGCAGCCGGAGCGTAAATTCTCTGGGGTGCAAAGCTTTTCTCGAACGTATCTACCGTTAGCATTTTGTATTTCAAATAAAGTGTGTGTTACCAGAGATATAACGCCAAGTTAGGAATGACGCTAACGTTGCCTTCTGTTCCATCGGTCCGGTAAGGTGGTTTTTCACTACCAAGAACCTCCGAGGAGCGAACCGCGACGTGAAGAGACAGAGCAATCAGAGTGAAGGCTTTCCCAATGCGTCGAATCCGGCAGCGGGCTTGGTAAGACAAGATGAAGGGCTGTCATTTCCAGCCAAGTTCGATGCCGGGCGAACCATGCCCAAGTATGGCCCGATCGGGCGGCGCCGAGCGAAGCCGCGATTTTCCCATCGTGCTTTCGGCAAATACGCATTGCTGCTGGGTCTCCCGTTGGTGTTCGCGGCTTGCCCTGCGCCGGCCGGCGCGCAAAAGTCGACCCAACCCGCAGGCTCGAAAGCCCCGTACAAACAAGAAGCTCTGCCGATCGAACAGCGCATCGACGACCTGCTGAAGCGGATGACCCTGGAGGAGAAGGCACGGCAGCTTGATCTTTATGCGGCTGCCGGAACTTTGGAAGACAAGCACACAGGCAAGGATCATGTCGCTCTCGATGCAGCTTTTCTGCCGGATCATGCAGAGGCCATGTGGGGAAGCCTCGGGGTGGGCGGCATTCACGACACCTATCCGACCTCGACTCAATCCAACGCAATCCAGAGCTGGGTAATCGCACACAATCGTCTCGGCATTCCGGCGCTGTTTATCGAAGAGGGCCTGCACGGTTTCGATACGGGAACTGTATTTCCGGCGCCTATCAACTTGGCGGCTACCTGGAATCCGGATATCGCGCAACAGACCGGGGCTGCCATCGCAGCCGAGGCTCGATCTACCGGGGTTGGCATGATTCTCGCCCCGGTGCTGGATCTTGCCCGGGAGCCGCGCTGGGGACGCGTGGAAGAAGACTTCGGCGAAGACACATTTCTGACCGGGCAAATGGGGCTGGCTTATGTACGTGGAGCGCAGGGCGACAATCTGAATACCGACCATACCCTGGTTGCGGAACCGAAGCACTTCGCAGGGCATGGGTCTCCCGAAGGCGGCACCAATACCTCACCGGTACACATGGGTGAACGCGAACTGCGCATGACCATGCTGCGCGGCTTTGAGCCGGCGTTTCGAGAAGGGCATGCGATGGGCGCAATGGCTGCGTATCACGAGATCGACGGGATTCCGATTACCGCCGATCCATTCCTGCTGAAGAAAATCCTGCGCGATGACTGGAAATTTCAGGGCTTTGTGCTTTCTGACCTGGGAGCAATCCGTCGCCTCTACGATGTGCATCACGTCGCCGCATCGCCGAAGGATGCATCGTGCATGGCGATCAAGTCTGGTGTCGACATGCAGTTTTACGACTTCGACCATGCGGTATTCCAGAAAGCGCTGGTGGATTGCGTGCACGAGGGCAGTCTCGCCGAAGCCGATATCGATCGCGCGGTGCGCTCGGTTCTGCGCGTCAAGTTCGAGCTCGGGTTATTCGATCATCCGTTTGTCGATCCGTTGCTGCATGCGAAGGTAGACCGTTCGAAGGAGCACTTGGCGCTATCGCTCCAATCGGCGCGCGAGTCGATGACGCTGCTGCAGAACACCGGCAACCTGCTGCCGCTTTCTCATTCCATTGGAAATATTGCGGTGATCGGACCCAACGGCAACGTGGCGCGGTACGGCGACTACGAAAAAGAAGAGAACGGGCTGCACATCAGCATTCTTGAAGGAATCCGCAAACTGGTTCCGCAGGCGAAGGTCACGTTCAATGACGGAAAAGACATTGCAGCGGCCGTTGCCGACGCGAAAGACGCCGAGGTTGTGATCCTGGCATTGGGTGAATGGCAGGGAATCTCTGGCGAGGGCTTTGACCGCTCGAACCTGGACCTGCCGGGCAACCAGGAACTGCTGCTGGAAAGTGTCGCAGCGACTGGCAAGCCGACGGTGCTGGTGCTTGAGAACGGCCGGCCGCTGACAATCGGTTGGGCCAAGGAACACATTCCGGCAATTCTCGAAGCCTGGTACCCCGGAGAATTCGGCGGGCAGGCAGTGGCGGAAACACTGTTCGGAGATAACAACCCGGCAGGCCGGTTGACGATCACGT
This sequence comes from Occallatibacter sp., assembly GCA_036489735.1. Classification (GTDB taxonomy): domain Bacteria; phylum Acidobacteriota; class Terriglobia; order Terriglobales; family Acidobacteriaceae; genus Telmatobacter. The sequence continues at coordinate 10,590 of DASXFF010000083.1, forward strand.
TTCCGCGCAGCACGGGCCAGTTGCCGGATTTCTATAACTTCGACCCTTCACGGATGCACAAGTACGTGGACGACGATGGCAAGCCGCTGTTTCCGTTTGGATTTGGCTTGAGCTATACGACTTTCGCCTACGACCACGTGGAAGTGCAAGCGCCGCCGCCTGGGAGCAACGCGGACATTATCGTCACGGTAGCTGCGACGAATACGGGCAACAGGGAAGGCGATGAGGTGGCGCAGCTCTACGTCCGCGAAGACGTCAGCAGTGTGGAGACTCCGGACCGGTCGTTGCAAGGATTCTCGCGAATTCACCTCAAGCCGCACGAAACAAAAACAGTGTCGTTTCGCCTTCCGCAGAAGCAACTGGCTGTCTGGAACCAGGACGAGAAATGGGCCGTGGAAGCAGGGAAGTATACGGTGTGGGTGGGCGGCTCTTCAGAAGCCACATTGACCTCCCAATTCGTGCTGCATCCGTAGACGCCGAATCGCTGAAGCAACGACTATTACCGCAGAATTTCAAGACACTCGCTACAGAGAATGGGATCAAGAATGATGAGTGCGATTCGATTTGCCTGGCTTACAGTAATTGGGTGCAGCGCGCTTGCTGCTGTGGGGCAACCGCAAAAAGAGCCAGCCGACTATGTATCTCCCAACATTGGGGGAATTGGCCAACTGCTCACCGCAACTATTCCGTACGTTCAGTGGCCGCATGGCATGGCGAGACTCGCGCCGGTGGTCACGCCGGGAATTGCAGATCGTTACCTGGCCGACAAGATTTACGGATT
>DASXFF010000098.1:0-6871 GCA_036489735.1 Occallatibacter sp.
GAGAGCCCGCGATTGAGCGCGTCGATGCTGGAGGTAAAGCCCTGATCGAGATAAGCGCGGTCAGAGAAGTTGACGATGAACGTCGAGTCGAGAGGGTTCGAAGCCCGCAGCAAATTCACCGCTGCTGCATTGACCGCAGCGCGCTTGTCGATCATGGAACCGGAATTATCGACAAGAATGCCAAGGGAAACAGGCTGGTCCTGATGCAGGAATGAAGTTGTGACCTGCGGCACGCCATCTTCCCAGATGTGAAAGTCTCCACGGGTCAAATCTCTGACAAGGTGATTCTTGTCGTCGACAACCGCGCAAGACAACAGCACCTCATCCACTTCCTGGTGCATGGTGTAGACGCCGTTCTGACTCTTCTGGATTTCTCCCGGCTTCGCGGCAGGTCCCGCTGGCGTCTCCGCGACCGGAGGCGTGTTTTCTTCAATGTCCGGCGAAGGAATAGGATCGCGGTCTACATCCAGGCGCGGCTGAATCTCCGGGCGCGTTGGGTCCGTTAACGGCGCCGTACTGGTGGTCTGCGCAGGCGGGCGCACAGACGATTGAGCTGAACCCGGCAAGCACCAGGCAACGCAGGCAGCAAGAACCACTCCCACGCGGAGAGTAGATGAATACGTGCGCGAAATGAAGCAAGCTTTTCGAGACATAAAGATATCGGTCACTTATCTGTTCACTGAGCTTGAATTGGTTGGCACTGTCTGCAGTCCGGGAACGATCTGGTCCATCGGCAGTTCCAACGAAAAGAGCGAAGAAGAGCCGCCATCGGCCTGCACCCAGATGCCGTGGAACGCGGCGGGCAAATCGGGATGCATTGAGAGCAGGTCAGCCATCAATTCCGTCACTTGCTTCCTGGCGCTTGGCGGGTCGCGCAACTGCGCAGCCTGCGTTGCGTCGGGAGTGTAATGCACTTCAAGATCCAGGGGCCCGAACGTTGTTGTCGTATCGACGGCCGTAACCTGAAACACCGCGCCATGCGAACCGAGCATCACCGGGCTTGTGCCGGGAAGATTGTCGGGATGAAGATTGTCCTTCTCGTGCTGCAGCTTTTCAAGATTAGGGCTGGATAGAAAGTCCACCGGGTCCAGAAAGTCGGCAGCAGTCCGGTAGTAAAACCAGGCATCCCAAACCATATTCTTCTGCGCGAATTTGCGAGCGGAAACCCAGTACCACAGGCCATCATGCCCGGCCAGAGTCATGGGTTTGCTGAAGAAGCCGCCGAGCATCCATCGATGGTCGGGTGTCTCGGAAAGAATCAGCGAAATCTGCTGCGGCTGCGGCACGCCGGTAGCATGCAGTATGGCCAACGCGTAAGACCCCGGCGGCAGATCTGTGAAGTTCAAAACCACAACAGGCGTGCCGCAATAGAAATCCGTTTGAGCGGCCCCCGGAGTCTCTGTCGAGGCATCCAGTATGTACAGGCTATCGACAGTAATTGAGGCCTGTTGGATGGCCGGCTTCAGAGTAGTGATGGAATTTGCGATGCCGCTGAAGTTGGCGGCTACTGCGGGAATGGTCTGCGCCTGCAACCCTTGAATGTCGCCCGCTTGTACCTGGCGGACCATGGAGCGCGAAGCGTTCGAGAGCGCATCGCGCTGCGCCGCCGTCATCTGCGATTGGGTTTTGCACGACGCGCCAATTGCGCTTAACGGGAGCACTGCAATAACAGCGGATAGCAACAACGGGAGGCGATAAGGCACAAATTGATTCTTCAGGAGCATGGCTGCAGCCTTCCAAGGCAGTCGTTGTGCCTGCGATTCGAGGAATCTTCGCGAGCATCTGACTATTGGATGCAAAGGCGGCGCGTTCCGGCCACAGCTCCCAGGAAGAACACGCAAGTTTCTTGTTGATGGGGCAGGATCGGACAGGAAACTCAGGTGGCGAAAGCAGACTCGTCAAGACCGTTCCCCTCTTCGTCATCGATCGAAGGGACCTGTGCTGCAAGCACCGCGGTGATTCTTTCGCACATCGCCACCGGGCCCTCGGTCTTGCTGATAAAAACGTCGGCGAACCGCGCGCCGGGGGGAATCTCGTTTACGCCGGAGATCAGAACGACGGGCAATGTGGGCCACTGCTGCTTGATCTTCTCCGCCAGTTCAGTGCCGGTGCCTCCAGGCATTAACTGGTCGGTGAGCACGAGATCGACCTTCAGGTCTTTCAGCATTTCCAGGGCGTCTGCAATTGAACTCGCAGTCACCACCTTGAAGCCTTGTTTCTCAAGCACAAGCTTGCGGAGCAATAGCGGCATGCTCTCATCGTCAACGCACAGGATAGAAGGACTACGCGCGGTCACGTACCCCCCTCGCTGTTTCATCGGCCACCAAATGGTTTGCATTGGCAAGTGTCTTGAAGCTGGGTCCGGAGCCGGGTAGAACTACGCAAAATACCGTTACATTTCCTCCGTTGAAAGCCATGCTGCGGAAGTGAATGGCGCCGTCGTATTTTTGTATGATGCCCTTGCTGATCCATAAGCCGAGCCCGGTACCTTTGCTGGATTTGGTGGTAAAAAACGGCTCGAACAAATGCTTGGAGTGTTCCGGACTAACACCCGCGCCGGTGTCGCTGCATGTGATGCATATATCGTTGCGGCCGGTCATCTCGTTCCAGCGTTCTCCTATGCGCAGCCGCAGTGTTCCGCCCTCGGGCATTGCCTGCACCGCATTGCCGATTAAATTGAAGAAGACCTGCCTTAGCTCAACCGGGAAACCCCGGATGTTGCCATCTGTGAAGTACCGTTTCTCAAGCTTGATTCGGCCCACCAGCAGCTGACGCCCCTGCAGTTGCAGCACATCGTCAAGCAGCGCCGCGATTGACAAATCGACCGGATGCTGCGACTCGCGATAGAAGCCGAGCGTCTGCTTGGTGATATGACACACCCGCGCCAACTCACCGTCTCCCAGCTGCGCATAGTAGCGCGCTTCCTCGTCGAGCGATGGATGATCGCGCAACAGATAAAACGCATTGGTGATGGCTTCGAGAGGATTGTTGATTTCATGAGCGATGATGCCCGCAACGCGGCCCATCGCCGCCAGCTTTTCCGTCCGCCGCAGAGCTTCTTCGGCGCGTGTCTGTGCGGTAATGTCGCGATTGATTTCGAGAATGGAACCCGTGTCCTTCTTGAAAACCTGGCGGCTGGCCACAATCACTTCCTGGCCTTCGCATGTCTGCTGAATCAGGTTGCCGTCCCACCTGCCGTGACTCATGAGAGCTGATTCAACGCGAGTGGGATCGATTGGCGTTTCGGTCTCCAGAATCTGATTCACTGGCCTGCCCACGATCTGTTCCCGAGACCAACCATAGAGAGCCTCCGCGCCGGCGTTCCAATACTGCACCACTCCACTCATATCCCGAACCAGAATGGCTTCAGAAGCCAGCTCCAATAAATCGGCGCGCTCCCGCAACAGGTTCTCCATTTTCTTTCGGTCGCTTACATCCACAAATGCACCCACCGCGCCCCGGACCTGGCCATCGGCGCCAAAGAGCGGACTGGCGCTGCCAAGCACCGGTACAGAACTTCCATCAGGCCGCGGCATATCCCACTCAGTCGCCGCCACTGGCGCACCGGTCGCAATGGCGCGCCGAATCGGAAAATCCGCGGATGTCGCATCGCTTTGTCCGACAAATGGATAGTGATCTTGCGGCTTTTCTCCCTCCGCGCCTTCGTTCGACTCGTTGTGCGCCGGCATCCCCAGCAGATCTCTCAGTGCGTGGTTCACGGTAACGCTATTGCAGGCCTGATCACGCGCCACGGCAATGCCCACAGGAAGCACTTGCATGATTGTTTCGAGTTCGGCGATCCGCAGTTCGAGTTGAGAATTCAACTGCCTGACCTGGCTCTCGCTCTCTTGCAGTTCGCGGGTTCTTTGTTGAACGCGATCTTCCAACTCGCGGTTCAGCTCTTCAAGCTCTCGCGTCTTGCGATGCAAGTCAACGAATACCGAGACCTTCGCTCGCAGGACCTCAGGCACCACGGGCACGGAAATATAATCGACCGCACCGCTCTGGTAGCCCCTGATCCGGTCCAGGTCGCTCATGCGAACCGCGGAGATGAACAGAATTGCGGTCTTTTGAAATCGCGGATGCTCGCGCATCATGTCCGCCATCTCAAAGCCGTTGATCTCCGGCATGCTTACATCGAGCAGCACAACCGCTACGTCATGCTTGAGCAGCAGTTCCAGGCCTTCGCGGCCTGATCGAGCTTTGATGAGATTCGCATCGAGATTGCCGAGGATCGCCTCATAGCTGAGCAGCTTTGCCGGCTGGTCATCCACCATCAGGATGTTCACTCTTTGAGATTCACTCACTAAAACCCCCGGCACGTACTTTCATTTTGCTCACTGCGTTTATATTCCCGTCGTCCAGCAGCCGGCTCACCTGTGCAGCCATATGCGCAGTGCCGACAGCAGTTGTTCGGTGTTGACCGGCTTCGCCAAATATTCTGACGCGCCGGCTTCAAGACACTTCTCGCGATCTCCCTTCATGGCTTTTGCCGTGAGGGCGATAATGGGCAGCCGTTGAAATTTGGGATTTTGACGGATGACCTGCATCGTCTCGTAGCCGTCCATTTCCGGCATCATGATATCCATCAACACAATGCCCAGGTCCGGAGTCTTCTCGATCGTCTCGATCGCCTCGCGTCCGGTTCCCGCCGTGAGAACCGTCATTCCGCGCCGCTCCAGCACACTGCTCAGAGCGAAGATGTTGCGCACATCGTCATCCACAATCAATACCTGCCTGCCGATGAGAGCTTCGTCCGACCGGTGCAAGCGATCGAGCATCTTCTGTTTTTCCGCCGGCAGGTCGCCGATCACACGATGGAGAAACAACGCCGTTTCGTCGAGCAAACGCTCGGGAGATTCAACGTCCTTGACGATAACGCTGCGCGCAAGCGCATGCAGCCTGCTGTCTTCCTCGGGAGAAAGATCTTTTCCAGTAAAGACGACGACAGGCAGTTCACTCAATGACGGCGTATCGCGCAGCCGCTCAAGCACCTCAAAGCCGCTCATGTCGGGAAGGCGAAGGTCGAGCACCAGGCAGTCGTACGCATCGCTTGCCACTGCGTCCAGCGCGCCCTTGCCGGTGCCGGCAAACGAGACGTCGATATCGTCGTAACCCAGCAAAGCCTTGATGCTGACCTGCTGCGCGGGTTCGTCTTCAACCACCAGCAGGCGCTTCTTGCGTGGAGTGGCGTAGGCCTTGATGCGAGTGATAGCGGCGCTCAAGCCGTCTGTTGTAGTGGGCTTGGTGACAAAGGCGAATGCCCCGCGTGACAGGCCGTGATGCCAGTCATCGTCAGAGGTGAGCATCTGAACCGGTATGTGCCGCGTATTGGGGTCTTGCTTGAGATGATTCAGGACCGTCCATCCCAGCATATCGGGCAAGAAGACATCCAGCGAGATGGCGGCAGGCCGAAATTCGCGCGCCACTACCAACGCATCGGAGCCCGTTGGAGAGTGCAGAACCTTGAACCCCCGGTCTCTTGAAAGGTCGCGGATCAGGCACGCATAGTGGACGTCGTCTTCAACGACCAGCAGTATGTCGTCTCCAGGTTGCAGATTGCCGCGGTCGTCTTCAATTCGTTCGGGATGGTGATCGGCCGCGCTGGCGCTCGACGCGGGAAGAAGCGAAAGCGGGCGCGGGTGCAGATCGCCCCGGACCAGAGTCGCGGCGGTGGCAGGGCCGGCGTAGGTCTGCGGCAGATACAGCGTAAATGTGCTGCCCTTTCCAGGAGTGCTTGATAGCTGGATTTCGCCGCCCAGCAGGCTCGCAAGTTCGCGACTGATTGCCAGGCCAAGGCCCGTGCCGCCGTACTTCCGGCTGGTGCCTGCATCGGCCTGCTGGAAGGCCTCAAAGATAATTCGCTGCTTGTCGAGCGGGATGCCGATGCCTGAATCGGTTACGGAAAAGGCGATAACCGATCCACTTACGCTCAGGATGGGATGGTTCTGCGTCCATCCTTCGCTCGCCACTGAAACAGATAGTTGCACCTTGCCTTGCTCGGTAAACTTGAATGCATTCGAAAGTAGATTCTTGAGTACCTGCTGCAGTCGTTTGGAATCTGTAACCAGGCTGCGCGCGAGGCGCGGGTCGGAAACGATCTCGAAAGCCAGCTTGCGGTTTTCCGCTTCATGACGGAAGGGCCGCGCAAGCATTTCAACGACACTGTTGAAGTAGACCTCTTCCGCCTCCACCGACACCGTGCCGGACTCGATTTTCGAAAGGTCGAGGATGTCGCTGATGAGGTTCAGCAGATCGGTGCCCGCGCCGTGAATGGTGCGCGCAAATTCAACCTGTTTAGCGCTCAGGTTGCCGTCCGGATTCTCAGCAAGCTGCTGTCCCAGCACCAGGATGCTGTTGAGCGGCGTACGCAGCTCGTGAGACATGTTGGCAAGGAACTCAGACTTGTACTTTGAAGTAAGCGCCAGCTCTTTGGCCTTCTCTTCAAGGGCGCCGCGGGCCTGCTCAATCTCCTGATTCTTGCGTTCTACCTCGGCGTTCTGCTCGGCGAGCTGCTGGGCTTTTTGTGCGAGCTGCTCATTGGTCTGCTGCAATTCCTTTTGCTGCGTTTGCAGCTCTGTCGCCAATTGTTGCGACTGCTTCAGCAGCCCTTCAGTCTGCATGGTCGCTTCAATACTATTCAGAACGATGCCAATGCTAGACGTCAATTGCTCGAGAAACGCGAGATGCGAAGCGGTGAAAGCATTAAGGCTGGCCAGCTCAATCACTGCCTTGACGCGGTCCTCGAACAATACCGGGAGGACGATGACGTTTCGAGGCACCGCCTCGAACAACCCGGAACGAATCAAAACCGTGTTGCTCGGAAGATCGGAAATCAACATGCGGCGTTTTTCCAGAGCACATTGCCCAA
>DASXFF010000104.1:0-27810 GCA_036489735.1 Occallatibacter sp.
TTCGACCCTCCGTATCATTTCTTCCTGACCATCGTCTCCATCGCCAGCATCGTCATTGCGATCGTCTATTGCGTCCACCATTTCAACTTTCATGCGGTGTGGCTCGTAGTCATCTCGCTGGCGGCTTTTGTCTTGCTGTTCCGGCTGCGCCAATATCCGCTCAAGGTGCAGGACCGCGTCATCCGCCTCGAGGAGCGGCTGCGTCTGCAGGCTCTGGCACCCACGGAGTGGCATGCGCAGATCTATCGCCTGACGGAAGACCAGCTCATCGCGCTGCGCTTTGCGGCCGACGACGAAGTAGTGGAGCTGGCCAAACAAGCGCTCGAACAAAACCTGAACCGCAAGCAGATCAAAGAGCGGATCAAGAGCTGGCGCCCCGACAACTGGCGGCTGTAAGAAAGACAGTTCGCGGTTCGTGGTTCACAGTTCGTGGCGGGGGCAGACAGCAAACAGAAGACAGCAGACAGCGAGCAGGAGACAGCAAGCAGCAGACAGTGGAGTGGAAAGTTGGCCTGGCCGTGCGCTGTTTATGTTTTAGGACCCCCTCCCCCCCTATTTTGCGGATAAGAGGTTTGTTTTCAATGGTTTGTACCTTTCGTAAGGTCTCGTAACCCCATGATTTCAAAAGGTTTATACGCAACCTTAGCCTTTTAAAAGACTTAGCGCGAAAACCGGGAACAAGGGACCAAGGGACAAGGGGACCTTAACAGCCGCTGCTATGGCCGTGGATTGTTGCATCGCGATCATGGAACCATTGTGCTCCAAAACGGCATAATGATCGGCAAACTTGGGCGGGACAATATTAGTCGTGGAATCAGAGGGATGAGACGTTTTGAAGGGGCAGGCCCTCTTGACAGGCTGGCGTTGGGCGTCGGGTTGGAAGCAGCGGGCACCCATAGTCCAGAGGGGCGTGGACCGAATGTCAAATATAAGCTTGCGCACGAAGGAGGTAGCGCTCATACATCACCGTGGTCCCGTCAAACGTCCCGCGCTGGAGAGACGTTTAGGATGGGGCACTCCTGGTTCGTGCGGGGCGAGCGGCGGGAGAATCCGCGCAAAATGCCCTTGTGTTATCATCAATTCACGCTCAGTTGTTTGGTTGTGAGCCGTTCTCGCATTCATCCCGCCAGATCGTCTGCCACGTAAATTCCGAATGCCCTCAGCGTAACGGTCCATAGAAGTCAAGGTTGGAGTTGTATGTTCCGGCCGGACCAGGCTGCAACGCAATTACGCAGCGCAGCCAAAGACGCAACGTGTGTGGCAAATCTTGAACCGGCGTTTACTCTGCGCTTCCTCGATTTTCCTGCATAGAATTTTGAACGCTCTTTGGAGCGGGTCTTGACCAGTTTCTGGTCTTACCCGGTTTCGGGCCTCGGCCCAGCTCCGGCCCAGCTCCGGCCCAGCTTCGGCTCGGCCCAGGCGGCTCGCCCAAAGAACATTGCAACTGCATTGCTCTGGGAAATCCCTGGATGATTCGAAAGACGATTTCGAACGGGAAGTCTCCACAGTGCGGCGCAGGATAGGAACACATTGAAACTATTTTCTGAAATGAAACTCTCCCGGGCACTGCAACAGCAACTGTCCGATGCAAAATTTATCACTCCCACACCCGTGCAGGCGGCAGCTATTCCTCCGGCCCTGGAGGGCCGCGACGTGCTGGCAACCGCGCAGACGGGGACGGGCAAGACACTCAGCTATTTGATTCCCCTCATCGAGCGCATCCCTGCAGGCGCCAAGGGCACGACAGCACTGATCCTGCTGCCGACGCGCGAGCTGGCGATGCAGGTGCTTGAGGCATGGCGCGATTTAACGCGCAGCCACGGCACTGCAGCGCTGGTATGCGGCGGCCTGTCGGAGGGCCCGCAGTTGGCGGAGCTTCGCCGCGGTCCGCGCCTGATTGTGGCCACGCCTGGGCGGCTCGAAGATTACCTCTCGCGTCGCCTGGTGAACCTGAGCGGCGTAAAAATGCTCGTGCTGGACGAAGTGGATCGCATGCTCGACATGGGATTCAAGCCGGCGATCAAGCGCATTGCGCAGCATTTGACGGCGGACCGGCAGACGCTGTGCTACTCGGCAACTCTGAGCGACGAGATCCGCGACGTGGCGCGCAACTACCTCAGGAATCCGGTGCGCGTAGAGGTTGGCTCGGTGCTGAAACCTTCGCCCAATGTGAAGCTCCAAAGCTTTGAGGTTCCGGTGGACAAGAAGCAGGAATTGCTGGAGAGCCTGCTCGGCTCGCACGATGGCAGCTTCCTGGTGTTTGTGCGGACCAAGCACGGCGCCGATCGAGTGGCGCGGCGGCTGTCGCGGGCCGGGCACTCGGCCACGCAGATTCACGGAGATCGCACGCAGTCGCAGCGCAGCGCTGCCCTGCGCAGCTTTGCCGAAGGACGGCATCGCGTGCTGGTGGCGACGGACGTGGCGGCGCGCGGCATCGACGTCGCCGACGTGGCGCATGTGGTCAACTTCGACATGCCGAAGGAAGCCGAAGATTTTGTGCATCGCGTGGGCAGGACTGGCCGCGCGCAGAGCCATGGCATGGCTTCGACGTTTGCCGCTCCCGACGAGGCGCATGCGCTGCGGAAGATGGAGCGCGCGCTGGACATTACGGCGAAGAGGTACCGTGTGCGCGCGAACGACGGCATGCAGGCACAGGTCGCGTGATCGCAAGCGCGATGTAGTTCGATCCCAGGTCCCCAAACGCGAGGGACCTTGGGGCACCCTGCTTTCGACTTCCGGCCGATGCGTCGACCTTTGCTCAGGATGATCATTCAGATTTTCGCTCAGGGTGACGGAGTGAAGTGGGGTTCGTGCTATCCCACCCTAAACGCATTCGCGTTTAGGATGGGGCACCCCCTGTTCGTGGTGTGTCAGGATCGGGGCCGTCGCTGGGTTCAGATTCGTGATCGAGCTCGTGCTCGTGTTGATAATGTTCTGCCGGCATCTTGCCGTCCCACCACGCCCAGTTCATCGGATAGACATCGGGATCGAAAAACACCTGATAGAAGTGCCACACGAGAATGGCCAACGTGGCGAGAATCGCCTCGTAGAAGTGCACAGCGGTGGCCACATCGACCCACCAGCGCGCGAACAAGTCGCCGACCCAGACCTTGGCCCAGATCATGATGCCGGTGAGGCCCATGAGGGCCGTTCCCCAAACCAGTGCCCAGTATTCGGCCTTCTCGGCGTAATTGAAGCGGCCAAACTTTGGCTTCTCTTTGCTCAGGCCGAGGTAATAGCGCATCGCAGCGAGCGCGTCGAATGCATCTTTGGGACGCGGTGCGATGTCGCGCAGCAGCCGGCGGCCTTCGCGCGCAGCGGCGAGATAAAAGACGTGATAGATTCCGGCGGCGATAAGAATGACGCCGGCTACACGATGAATGATGCCGCGTAGATGCTCGCCCATCCCCAGCGTGTGCGCGAACCAGGTGTCGGGGAATTTGAGCGCGAAGCCGGTGATGACCAGAACGATGAAGCTCGACAGCAGCACGAGATGCTGCCAGCGCTGATTGACCGTCATCCGCGCCATAAATGGATTCATCATCTGTCTGCGGGCCACGGCTTTCGAGCGCCAGATGATGGCGTTGTGCAGGAACATGCCGCCGATCACAAGCAGGATCAGGGGAATGTAAATCCAGCGCACCCAGCGGACGGCGACGGAATCGATATCGCCTGAGCGCGAGCCGGATTGCAGATGGACGGGTGTGCGAGTGAATTTTTGCGTGACGCCTTTGTGGCACTGGCCGCAGGTCGCATCGAGGTTTGCCCGATTGATCGTCGAGTGCGGATCGCCTGATGGCAGTATGTTGTGCACGCCGTGACAACTGGAGCAATTGGCCGCGACGACCGATCCGCCTTCCGAAGCCAGCCCGTGATAGCTGTCGAAGTAGCTGGTGACGCGATTGCCCGGTACTCCGAACTCCTGCGAAAGGCGCACGCCCTCGTGGCAGCGCGCGCAAATGTCGCGCGAAACATTTTGCTCGGCAACCGGCGAGTTGGGATCGGTGTGGCGCTTGATGGAGTGGATGCCGTGGCAATCGGTGCACGTCGGCGCCAGCATGTTGCCGCGCGCCAGCGCCTGCCCGTGAATGCTTGCGGTAAATGTGCCCGCGACTTCGGTGTGGCATTTGCCGCAGGTTGTAGCCACGGCAATTTTTGAAATCGGCGATTTGGGATCGTTGGCCGGCAGAATCTCGTGGACGCCGTGGCAATCGGTGCAGACGGCGGCCTTTTGCGATCCGTTCGCAACCGCGCGGCCATGCACACTCTCCTGGTATGAAATGAAAGGCTGCGCGCTCTCGCCGTTCGACTCCATCAGGAATTTCTGCCCGTGGCAGCGGCCGCAGGTCAAGGGAATGTTCGATCGGCTGACGGTCGACTTCGGGTCATCCCCGGAGACGATCGCATGAATGTCGCCGTGGCAATCCTGGCAACTCGCAGGGATCTTGCCGGCTTGCGTCGCCTTCGCGTGAATGCTGTGCGCATAGCCCTGTCCTTCGTCGGCATGGCACTGGTCGCAGGTAATCTTTTTCGGCGGCGCGTCGTGCACCAGGCTTTTCACGTCGGTGTGGCAATCCACGCACGTAAACATGGAGCCGTGCACGGAGTGTTTGAACTTGTTCTGATCGACCGCGATGCTGTGCCCCGACCCGTCGGTAAAGGTCGCGTCGCCATGGCATGTCAGGCAGTCGGAGTCTTTCAGCTTTTGCGCGGAGATTGGGGAGGAGGCCCAGGCAAAAAGTAAGAAAGCGAAGAATGGAGCGTAAACCCAGCGAGCGGCTTTCACAGATTGAGGAGACGCCTTCGCGAGGCGAAAACGCCGTGATAACTGTCACAAAGGCAGCTTTCAGCCGTCAGCGATCAGCTTTCAGCTTTTGCGGTGTCATCCTGCGCGAGGTCGCCGTCGCGGCCGAGTCGAAGGATCCGTGGTTGCCTTTTAGTGAACGCTTCGCCGTCCCAATGCGCGGCTGACGGCTGAGGGCCGACGGCTGAAGGCTGTCTTTAGCTGAAGTACGCCGTCAGCGTCAGCACCAGCAGCGTCAGGCCGATGGCGATCGCGATCGTGCCCACCACTTTGGAAAAGTTCAGCAGCCACACGGGCGGCGCCAGTCCCAGGCGCGACTCAGCTTTGCCTTCGGCCAGCATGCGCGTGTATTCGAGCGGGCGCTTGTGCTTGAACTCCTCTTCGCTCTCGACGCCGGTGAAGATCACCATGTCCATCGGAAAGCTGTCGGGGCGCAGGTGCGTGTTGACGAAGTGAATGGAAAAGATGAAGAGGATCGCGAGCAGCCCTTCTTCGCTGTGGATGACGAGCACGGCGTTCAGCGCCCACCCCGGCAGAAAGTGCGCGAAGAACGGCGCGAACCACATGGCGTAGCCGGAGAAACCGATCACGATCATTCCCCAGAACACCGCCCAGTAGTCGAACTTTTCCCAATAGGCGTAGCGCTCGAATTGCGGTTTCGGTCCAAGACCTAAAAACCAGCGCATGTGGCCGAACAGGTCCTTCACGTCTTTCCAGTTGGCGACCATCGAGGTCGAACCCCAGAAGATTCCTTTTTCGCGCCGCAACAGGCCGCGCTGAAAAACTTCTTTCACGTGGATGAGAAACGCGATGGAGAGGCCGATGGCGCAGAGTTTATGCAGGAAGAGAATGGCGCCGAAACCGCCGACACCAGTGGCAAACTTGCGCGCCCAAAAGCTTTCGCTGAAGCGCATCACCAGTCCCGTGGCCGCAAGCCCGAGAAACGTTGTGAACAGCACCGCATGCATGTAGCGCTGCTCGCGCGTAAAGCGCACAAAGAAGCGCTCGCTTGCGTTCGTGTTCGCGGCATCGGCAGCGGCGGTTTGCGGTTGGGCCAGCTCAGAGTCAGGCATTCTTTCCTCCATTGGGCGCTTTGCCGGCCCCATTCGCCGCTTTCACTTTCACCTGGTTGTAGCGCGAGCGGATCAGCCACAAGATGGTGTGAATCATGAAGAAGGTGAGCACGCTGGCCAGCAGCAGGTTCATGAACAGCCGCACATAGTAGAGTCCCGGGCTCAGTTTGCGATCGCGCGCGTTGGCGTGCGGTTGATATTGCACAAAGCTCAGGTTGGCGCCGGCGTGGCAGCGGCCGCAGGTCGCCACCAGGTTGGCCTTATTGATGGGCGAGGAGGGATCGGACGCGGGCCGCACGTCGTGGGCTCCGTGGCAATCCCAGCAGCGCGCCGTTTCAACATAGCCGCCGAGCGAACCCAGCTGCGAGTGGAATGTGTCGCGATAGGTGGAGAATTTGTCTTTGTGGCAACTGCCGCAGATGGGCGTGGACTGCATGCGGAACGCCGACTCGGTTGGCTGCAGAATCGCGTGGGCGGTATGGCAGTCGCTGCAAACCGGCGCGTTCAGGTTGCCGCCGGCGATAGCTTTGCCGTGCACTCCCTGGTCGTAATCGGCTTCGATCTTTGCGTGGCACGTGCCGCATGTTTTGGGAATGTTCGATTTGTACGTCGGGCTCTCCGGGTTGTTGTGGCTCAGGATGCCGTGCGAGCCGTGGCAGCTCTGGCAGTTGGCCGCAACCAGCAGCCCTTCCTTCGAGAGCGCGAATCCGTGAATGGAGTCAATATAGTTCGGATAAACGCTGGGCAATCCGTGTTTGCCGGCCATGCCGTTGTTGCCATGGCACTGGCCGCAGGTTTTGGGAACGTTGAGCGGGTAGACATTGGAGCGCGCGTCGTCTTTGGGGTAGATGGAGTGGGCAACGCCGTGGCAACTGGTGCAGGGATGGTCCTTGCTGTCGGCATGCACGCTGCCCTTGAGTTGCGAGGCCTGATCGGTGTGGCACGTTTCGCATTTCACCGGCGCAACTTTGTTGGGGTGCGGATAGCCTTTGATGTCGGCGTGGCAGTTGGAGCATTGCAGGCTGCCGTGAATGCTGTTGGCAAATTTTTGCCCGTCGACGGCAATGCTGTGGCCCGTCGCGTCGGTCATGCTGGCGTCGCCGTGGCAAGTCAGGCAATCAGCTTGTGACCCCAGCGGCGAGGACCTGTCGCTGGGGACCCCAGCCTGCGCGCGGAGAGCGGCAGGCGCGATCGCAAAGGTGAAAACGGCGAAGGCTGCGGCGAGGATTGCGTCGCGGAGATGAAGTCGTGCTCGTTTTCGTGCGGCGCCGTTCATTGTGCCGTCTTCCTTCCAAGGCTAGGGAAAACTGCGCCATTGCGGGCCTGCCTGCGGCGAGTTTTCGCGCGGGTCCGGGGTGGTCAAGTCGCAGAGATTCTTCTTTGAGATGATTCTTTTAGGAGATTTCCCGCAGTGACAGGTATCACAACCACGGCGATGGGGATCACAGATTCAGCTTTGACCTATCAGCTTTCAGCCCTTAGGTGATGTCTGCCAGATCACAAGGGCAGGCATCAGCCGTCAGCCAACAGCACGGTGCCACCGCGGCAGCGTCTTCGCGCGTGAAGCGACTGGCCTGGAACGGGTGTACGATGGTTTCCATGGCCACTTATCGGGTCGTTCTCCACCAATCTGAAGAAGGATTCAGCGTCTCATGCCCAGGCCTGCCGGGCTGCTGGTCGCAAGGAACAAGCGAGGAAGAGGCGCTCGAAAATATTCGAGTCGCAATTCGCGAGTATGTCGAAGCGGCCGAGGAATTGGCCAGGGATGGAGACAGCCGCGTGGTCGAGGTTGCGTAATCCTGGATTGAGCCGCACTGGGGCGTGCGGGTTCCATTTTCGCAACCTGCCGCTTCTTTTTACTCGTCACCTGCGACACGTCTGAGCTACAGCTAAATCTTGAACCATGCCAAAGATCGCCGGGGTTAACCATTTAAAGGCCGTAGCCGCGCTTGAACGGGCTGGCTTTCGCATTCTGCGCCAAGGCGCCCACATCGTCATGACCGACGGCGTGCGAATTCTGACCATCCCACGCCATAATCCCGTTGAACGCCTTCACCATGGGCGGCATCGTGCGCGATGCCGGGGCTCGGCATCGAAGAGTTTCGGAAGCTGTTGTAATTTCCGGGCTTATATCGATGTTGCCGGGATGCGGACCTCACGGGAAGCCTGTTAGAGTTTGCAGTGTCCTGATTGGCCGCAAGCAGCTTGCAGGATGATTACTCTCCGGCCGACTTCCCTATCGGGGTAAAGCCACCATGTCGTTCCGTTCCGTATTTGTCGCTGTGGTCATTGCGTTTGCGCTGATCCTGTCGGCTTTTCTCATCAATCGCGCGCGCCCCAAGGCAGAAACCGAGCAGCCAACCGCCGACTTCGTTCGCGCCTCAGGAAAATGCGCCGAGTGCCATGCGCGCCTCCAATACTCGGTGGTTCACGAGTACGAGATGTCGGCGCACGCCAAGAAAGGCGTGAACTGCCTTGACTGCCATGCGCCGGCTCCCGGCCAGCAAAAGGCCGATCACCATGGTTTCGTCATCAGCACGCATCTCACCGCAGGCAACTGCCGCTCGTGCCACGAATCGATCTATCAGGAATTTTTGCGCAGCCGTCATGCCGCGCCTAGTTGGGCAGCGGTCCACGGCGAGCAGGGGCTATCGGCAGAACAGGTCTCGTTCAGCGAGCAATTTCAGCCGGGAGGAACCAAGCGTCCACCCAATCCGCTCACGCTGCCCGAAGGGCACCCGGCGGTGAATTCGGGATGCGAGCAATGCCACGCCATTGGCAAACCCAATGAGGACGGCACCATCGGCACTTGCACGGAATGCCATTCGCGCCACACAAGCTCAGTGGCATTAGCGCGCCTGCCCACCACCTGCGGCCAGTGCCACATGGGTCCCGATCACTCGCAGATCGAGATATACAACGAGTCGAAGCATGGCATCATGTTCGCCGCGCAACGCAACCTGCTGCGCCTCGACGCCGATCCTCGTACCCTTACGACGCGCGATATGTTTGTGCCTACTTGCGCTACCTGTCACATGAGCGGCATCAATGGGCTTAAGGTTACGCATAATCCTTCAGACCGCCTCGGCTGGTATCTTGCCGACGCCATCACGACGCACCGCCCCAATTATCTGCAAGCACAGATCAATATGAAGCAGGTCTGCACACAGTGCCACACGCAGGCGCTTGTGGACCGTGTGTATAGTCAGGGCGAGCAGGTTGTGAACAGCACCAACGCCAGGGTGCTGGCAGCCAAGGCCATTATGGACGGGCTGCACAAAGACGGTTCGCTCAGCGGCCCGCCTTTCTCTCACCCGATCGATTTCACCTACTTCAATCTCTGGCACTACGACGGACGCACCAGTAAGCATGGCGCATTCATGGGCGGCGCAGACTTTGTGCAGTGGCACGGGAACTACGAGTTAGTCGCCAAGACCGTGGAATTGCAGCACGAAGCCGATGAGTTGAGGCGCGAACATGGGCGTAAGTAGAGCGCTGGCGCGCCTGCAATCCGTTGTGAAACACCGGCGCATGGGGTGGGCACACGATCCCAAGCTCTGGGTGGAGTGCTTTGTCACCGTCAATCTTGCGTTTCTGGCGGCGGATATTTACATCGCGCATTCGGTGAATCAATTCCGCAAGGCGGCGGAGTATATTCCGTTGTACTTCTCGATCGGCGCGCCAATGGTGCTCGCGGTTGTGATGGCGCTCCACTGGATTTGGCATTGGCGAGCGCCGTGGCGAGACGTGGGATATTTGGTTGGATGGCTCGCAGTGCTCGTGGGCCTGAGCGGGGTTCTTTTCCATCTTGAAAGCCGATTCTTTCTGGACCGGACCTTGCAGAGCCTGACGTATGCCGCGCCCTTCGCGGCGCCGCTGGCCTACACAGGGCTCGGATTCCTGTTGATTGCGAATCGCATGGTGGCGGCGCGGTCCGCGGAGTGGGCTCGCTGGATCCTGCTTCTCGCGCTGGGCGGCTTTTTCGGAAACTTCGTTTTGTCGCTCACAGACCATGCGTCTAATGGATTCTTTTTGAAGACGGAATGGATTCCGGTAATTTCATCGGCATTTGCGACCGGATTCCTGATCGTTCCGCTCGTCGTTCCGGTTACGCGCCGGTTTCTCGATGTGTGCATGGTTGTTCTGCTGCTGCAGGCGTTTGTCGGTGTGCTCGGATTCTGGTTTCATCTGCAGGCAAATCTCGTAGAGCCAGGCAGCAGCCTCTTCGACAAGCTCGTCAACGGAGCGCCTCCGATGGCTCCGCTGCTTTTTCCGAACCTCGTGGGACTGGCGTTCATTGGGCTCTGGGCTTTGATTCCGCATCTGCCGGAAGGCGCGGAAGATCGTTCGTGGCTGGGAGCGACGTATGCGTGGGCCCATCCGGGCGGGGATGGTGAGGTGGCTGAGTGAACTCGGTTGAGTCAACGAAGCCAGGCGAGCCGGGGCGGATAAGGCCTGGCGCACCGCAGAAGGAGAAGTGCTCTAACTGGCTGGCAAGGGATCCGGCGAGAGTGAGGCCTAGGCGTCGTCCATCATGAAGTTTCGAGGAGGGGGGAAGAAGGTGCGCAAATGGTCATCGGCCGATTCGACGAGCGAAGCATTGAGTGTTCCGCGGCGGCAGTGGCAGTGTTTATAGAGCTCAAGGGCCAGGGTGGTAGGGCTGATATCGAATTCTACGACATCGTGGTACGAGGTGAAGTCGAAGACTTTCTCAATCAATCCCAGGTTAAATAGATAGGCGAGATCGGTGGCGTTCCTGTAAGGGTCGGTCACGCCGGTGATCTGAATCATCTCTTCAGGTGTGAGCACGACGGAAGTGGAAGGAGAACTCTCGGCATCCGGCGGAGGGTCGAGAGCGCGTTCACAAGCGTAGGTGAAGATTTTGGCTTGGACGGGCGTGATTTGTATGAGCAAGTCGACCAGGACTCCGTTGGAATCGTTCGGCGCGTCGACGGAACAGGATGAAACGAGGAGCCCCGCCCATAGTTGCTTGGTGAGTTCATCCGCGGTCCAGGATCCTTCACTGAGGATTCTTGCAACCAGCTTGGGATGGGCGCGCATTCGGTCGGCATCGGGCTCCGCCGCAAGCAGGTTCTCAGCGAGGAAAGCGATCCTGGCGAGGGTTTCAGCGCGGTCGGAGTCAAGGACTCCGCTGGTCAATTGGAGGACTTCCTCTGCCCCAGACTGACAGAGCCGATAGAGAAAAAGAATGGCCCGAAGGGTGTGGAACACATGCGCGATTTGATCTTTATCGGTGAGAGTGGAAATGTTCCGTACGAGCACCTCCCAGAGTTTTGGGTCGAAGCCCGGAGGCAGAACAAAGGCCAGCCCAATGCCGTCGTCTCCCTGCCGTGCGACCTGGGCTTGAATGGAAATCTGGAGTTCGGAGCCACTGCCCGGTTGAGCTTCTTCCTGCAGCGTAAGAGTGATGAGTTCGCCGGTGGTGAGCTGCTTTTCCGTGACAAGATAAAGACCCGTGGCGCTGATATCTTTGACGCCGGAGGGCGTTAGGGCAGAGTCGGATTTGTAAAGGGCCGAGAGTCCTGCTGCGGGACGCCGTTCAGCTCGAGGCTGCTGGAGATCGCCGAGCTTCTGGCGCGTATGTTTCAAGACAGGCCGTGGATGCAGCCTCTCAGCTAACTGTTGGAACGTGCGCTTCCATCGGCTCAACCCAAGCATGGCGCTTACTCTCTCATCTCAATGAAGCCGTGAACACGGCACCCTTCTCAGCGGCCGGACCAAGAGCGTACAGCAGTCCGGCGCAGCCGTGCATGGACCCCATCGATGGAACGGACGCTTGTTAGCACAATCATAGACCCGTTTTAGCGCGCCAACCGCGCGGATTCCGCTTGTGGTGCAAGGCGGGGTGTTACGAGAGTAAGGCGGGAATCGTTCCATTCGCATCCGCGCTATTTACAGTTCCGAGGCGACCTGCGTGGCCAGCTTGCTCTCCATCGATTCGAGCGTGGCGAGGGGTAAGTTACTGCAATACACGGCCGTCTTGAAGGCGGTGTTTCCCTTCCTGGTGATGAGCGCGACCATGGGACCGGTAACAACGTAATAGGCGTCATCGCCGATGCCGCTGGCCGGCACAATTTGGATGGCCGGGCTGAGCGGTTTTTTTCCGGCGTTGAACGGGTCGGTGCCCTCAGTCATGAGTGTGATGATTTTGCCCGGCGCGGTCCAGTTACAAGTGGCTTTAAAGGTGGGCGTCATGTACACGCCCGCGCTCACCTGCGCGCCGACGGCGGCCGAGACCTGAGCCGGAGTGAGGAGCGAACAGGCGTCGGTTGACGATTGGGCTACGCCTGTGGCGGCCTGGAGAGCGAGGACGAGAAGTCCGGCAAAGAAGAGGCCCAGGGCTTTCAAGTTCATGGCGAGGCCTCCGCGGGGAATTTTGAGTGCCTAGTGTACTCCCGATGCCCCGAAACCGGGATTCACAGGGGTCTGATTTTATTGTGTTAGGTTGAAGAATTGGAGCAAGAAAAGAGAGAGATATGGCGCCCATTACAGAGTTCATCAAGCATCATTACCGTCATTTCAATGCTGCGGCGCTGGTGGATGCGGCCGAAGCCTATAACAAGTTGCTGGCCGACGGCGGCAAGATGTTTGTGACCATCGCCGGCGCCATGAGCACGGCGGAGCTGGGCCTGTCGCTTGCGGAAATGATCCGGCAGGACAAGATTCACGGCATCTGCTGCACCGGCGCGAATCTCGAAGAAGACGTGTTCAACCTGGTGGCGCACAATTTTTACGAGCGCGTGCCCGGCTACCGCGACCTGACGCCGGCCGACGAAGCTGCGCTCTTGGCGCGGCACATGAACCGTGTGACCGATACGTGCATCCCCGAGATGGAGGCGATGCGGCGCATTGAAAACGAAGTGCTGGCCGAGTGGGTGAAGGCCGACAAGGCAGGCGAGCGCTTTTTTCCGCACCAATTTATGTTCAAGATTCTGCTGTCGGGCGTGCTCGAGAAGAGCTACCAGATCGATCCCAAGCACAGTTGGCTGCTGGCGGCGGCAGAAAAAAATCTACCCATGTTTGTGCCTGGATGGGAAGATGCGACGCTGGGAAACATGTATGCGGGGCACTGCATTACGGGCGACGTGAAGAAGGTGCACACGGTGCGCACCGGCATTGAATACATGATGGAGCTAGCGGAGTGGTACACGAAGACGACAGAGAAATCGCCGCTGGGCTTCTTCCAGATTGGCGGCGGCATCGCGGGCGACTTTCCCATTTGCGTGGTGCCGATGCTGCACCAGGATTTGCAGCGCGATCACGTGCCGCTGTGGGCGTATTTTTGCCAGATTTCGGATTCGACGACGAGCTACGGATCGTACTCGGGCGCGGTGCCGAACGAGAAGATCACGTGGGGCAAGCTGGGCGAGACAACGCCGAAGTTCATTATCGAGAGCGACGCGAGTATTGTGGCGCCGCTGGTGTTTGCGTATGTTTTAGGGTGGTAGAGAGACAGCTGACAGCCCTCAGCTTTCAGTTTGTGGCGTCGCAGGCATGCGTGGGGATGTTCGTCGATCCTCCTGCGGTTGCCGGAAGCGCGCGCGGATGTCATGCTCAAAGAATGAAGAAAAGGATCATCATTGGTGCGGCGGCAGCAGCCTTGGCGTGTGCGCTTGCGGCGTCGCTTCCAGCCGCAGCACAGGATGGCGGCGCCTGGCGCGCGGCGAGCACGAACGCAATCTCGATCACGAGCGATATTGCCATTGCAAAAAACAAGTTGGAGATCGACTACTTCACCTATCCGCTGGCGCCGATCCGCCCCTTGAAGCCGGTGGAGGTCAGCGCCGTATTCGACGCGGACGTGAACGCTGGCATCAGTGGCATGCTGTACCGCCTGAAGATTCCCGCGGCGCAGCGGTTTTTGAAGAAGAACACGTTGTGCGGAGACGAGGACACGCAGTGGATGGCAACGTATGTCGCGGGAAAGACGCTTAACGTAGCGTTTTTTTCGGGCGAAGACATGCCGGTCTTCACCTTCGATGCCATCTCGAAGTCGACAGCCTTGTGCGGCACGTTTGCGTATACAAGATAGCCGTCAGCGATCAGCCGTCATTCCTCAGCTTCCGCGTTGTCATCCTGAGCAAGTCTTGGTGCAACCTGCACCAAAACGAGACGAAGGATCCGCGGTTGCTGTTGCGATTTCCGTCGGCCCTCAAAAGTGAGAGATGAAACACCCAGCAAGGATCCGCACTACGGCTCACGAGCCGATAATCGTGAAGGCCTCTGCGGGCGCGACCAATGGCAGCGCACTCGGCAACTCGACATCCCAGATAGGTGACGGAAGTTCGGGCATCGGTCTGGCCTGAAAGAGCTTTTTGCACTGCCTCGCCGTCCAGCGGGCCCACGATTTTGACTTCTTGCGGCGCGCGCTGTCGGTGGAGATTCCCGTGCCTGCGTACATCTGCCGGTAAAGCTTGGAAAGAAAGATGAACCCGAGCCGCGCGCGCAGAGTGGGCGTGCAGGCGGAGCGCCGCCAGATTGCGCTCCAGGTGTAGAACTTGTCCCAAACCTTTTGCGTGCGCTCTCGAATCTCGTCGGAAGACATGGTGGGATGCGGGGTAAACATCTTGGGCCGCACCTCCGTGGGGATCAGCCAATAGCGAGTGATGGGAACGTCGCCGACCATGGCCGGATTCTGCGACTGCTCTTTTTCCCAGCGGCCAAAATCGACGGTGCCCGGAAAGGGCGTCATCATGACGAACTGTGCAAACGTGACGCCGGCCTTCAGGGCCATATCGACCGTGGCATCGAACGTTGCCGGCCGGTCGGTGGGCAGCCCGAAGATGAACGAGCCAAGCACGTGCACTCCGTGCTCTTTGAAGTTCTGCAAGCGACGGGCGAGCGCATCGCCGGAGCAGTTCCAGTCTTTGAAAACGGCTTTCAGGCCCTCTGGCGTGACCGCCTCAACGCCCACCAGGGCGCCTTTGATATTGGCGCGGTGCATGGCGTCGAGAAAGTCGCTATCTTCGCCCGCTTCCATGGTGATCTGGGTAAAGAAGACCATGTCTCGGGGAAGCTTGGCCAGTTCCTCCATCAATTGAAAACGGTCGGAACGGAGTGAATGGAGCTCTTCGAGTCGGGCAGTGTTGTGCTGTTCTTCGGCTTGGCGCAAATCGGTCAAGGTGACGGGATAGAAGTTGTCGTCGGCCAGGGCGATGAAACGAAAACCAAGGCGACGCAGCGCCACAATCTCGTCGACCACCGATTGAAACTTGCGCTGGCGGGGCTTCTGGCCGTCGGTGCGCCAAACGCTGCAAAAGGAGCAGTGCTTGGGGCAGCCGCGCGTGGTTTGCACTGAGGCCCACATATATTTTTCGGGCGCCATCAGGTCCCAGCGCGCCGCCAGAAACTCGCCGCCTTCGATGCGCCCACCGGCGTAGATTCTTTCGGGTTTTCCGGCGATGCAATCCGCAACGGCTTTGGCCCAGACAATATCGCCATCGCCCGTAACCACGGCATGCGCCTGGCCGGTTTCCAGAGCTTCCTCAGGATACAGAGTGGCGTGAATGCCGCCGTAGATGACCCATGCGCCGCGGTCGCGCGCCATGCGGCCCACCGCATATCCGCGCAGGGCGTTGCCGGTGTGGACGCTAATGCCTACGATGTCGCCGGGCTGGATGCTCTCGGGAACCACCTGCTCGAGAGATTCATCCACCAGGATGGGATCGCCCGCGTCGCGAGGCGTGGCGGCTGCAAGCACGAAGAGCCAGCGGGGTGTGATGACGGCGGTACCAAAGGAATTGTCGCTGGGATTGACCAGATGAACGCGCAACGAATCCAACCTTTCCACTTGCGAGTGTGGCGGCCCGAAGGCGTTGTTAACTCAGGTGAAAATCAAGCGCGGAACTCAGTTTCCGCTGGCGGGTTTGGCTCGACTTTTCCCGAGGGGCTTTGCACGATCATACGGGAAGAGGCGGCATTATGTCCGATATCGAACCGAACTTCGGATTATTTGGTTCAAAAGGGGTGAGTCTTACGAACATTTTGGTGGTGGGGGCTTGTAGTCGGGTCTCAAAATCGAGGCTCGGCAACCCCTAACGAAAAGCAGGTCCTTCGCTAAGCTTACCCCACGGACATAGCTGTCCGCCGGGCTCGAAGCGCGCCCCGCTCAGGATGACAAGGTACTGGAAAGGGTGGGGATCGTGAACTCAGCTGACGCGGGAACACTCTTCGACGGGGATGGGTACCTGTTCCACAATCTCAAGGCCGAAGCCCTCGAGAGCGGGGATGTGCATGGGGGTATTGGAGAGCAGGCGGATGCGCTGAATGCCCAAGTCCGACAGAATCTGGCCGCCGAGGCCGATGGCGCGCAGAATGCGGCCTGAGCGGTCCTGCGAGCCTTCGCGCGCGCGCAACTCTTGATGAAGGACAATGCGGCCGCTATTCTTTTGCCCGCTGGAGTTGAGAGTTGCGGAGCCTTCGGTGCTTGCTATGGCTGGGGAAGGGGCAGTGGGAGCGGCAGTGCCCTCTTGATTGAAGGGCTGGGCGGGCGTTTGGTCGATGGCGAAGCCGCGCGAGGTGTTGTGCAGATAGACGATGACGCCGCAGCCCGCTTCCGCGATGATGCGCATGGACTGGTCGAGGACTTCGCGGCAGTGACAGTCGGCGGCAAAGACATCGCCGGCGGTGCAGCGCGTGTGCACGCGGACGAGAACCGGATGCGGGCAAGTGGGGTGCGTGTCGGCGGGTGTTGGCTGAGCGCCGTCATTTAGCCCGTTTGAGACGGGTGCGGGACCACCATGCAAAGCGTGACATTCCGGGCAGAGATCGCCACGAACGAGCGCAATGTGGCTCTCGCCGCCCTGGACCTGGCTTTCGTAGGCGATCATGCGGAATTCCCCATAGCGCGTCTGGATAGTGGACTCTCCCGCGCGGACGATGGTGCGCTCGTTGCGCAGGCGGTATCGAATCAGCTCGGCAACGGTGAGCATGCGCAGGCCGTGCTCGCGGCAGAACGGGATGAGATCGGGAATGCGGGCCATCGCGCCGTCGTCGCGCATGATTTCGCAGATGACGCCTGCCGGAGTGAGGCCGGCAAGGCGCGCGAGATCGACTGAGGCCTCGGTTTGGCCGGCGCGAACCAGGACGCCCCCGCGGCGGGCGCGCAGCGGAAAGACATGGCCGGGACGGACGAGGTCGGCGGAGGTTGCATTGGGATCGATAGCGGTGCGGATGGTGCGGGCGCGGTCGGCTGCTGAAATTCCCGTCGTCACGCCCTCCCGTGCCTCAATGGACTCCGTAAATGCCGTGCCGAAGCGGGACGAGTTTTGCTGCGTCATGGGTGGAAGGCGCAGATGGTCTGCGCGCTCCTCAGTGAGCGTGAGGCAGATCAAGCCGCGTCCATTGCGCGCCATAAAATTGATGGCCTCGGGGGTGACGTGCTCGGCAGCCAGGGTCAGGTCGCCTTCGTTCTCGCGGTCCTCGTCATCGACCACGATCACCATGCGGCCCGCCCGGATGTCGGCCACGGCGCCGGGAACGTCGGTAAAAGGCGGGTCGGGAGTGCGAGAGGGCTGGGGCATGTGCTGCCTTATTTTCGCTGATTAAGGCAGCAAATGCCAGAAAACGGCGGAGAAGGCGCGGCGGACTCGGTTGCAATCAGCTACGCGCTGTTGTCCGCACCATTGTTTTCATCTTCGAAGATGCGCAGGGCCGGAAGCCGATCTGCCGGGCGGGTCGCTCAGGCGGGGCCATGAGCGCGCGGATTGCGTCGATGATTTCCTTGATGGTTTCGTCGTGTGTTTCCAGCCGTTGCTCCAGCTCTGTAAACCTGGCGGCGAGTGCTTTGTGCGATGCGAGTGTTTCGCGCAGCCGCAGGAATGCGCGCACCACGAAAATACTCATCTCTACGGCACGCTTTGAGTTCAGCACGCTGGCGGCCATAATGGCGCCGTGCTCGGTAAAAGCAAAAGGCAACGAGCGGCGGCCACCATGACCGCCACTTGAGATCACAATTTGTGATCTCAAGTTTCTTCTTTCTCTCGCGTTGAGGCGAAATATAAAATCCGCGGGGAAACGCCGCTTATTGCGTTTCACCGCCTGATTGAGCGCCCGGACTTGAACGTTATATAACGCGGCCAAATCGTCGTCGAGCAGAACCTTCTGGCCGCGAACCAGGAGAATTCGAGTTCCGATGCTTGGCACAAGTGCGTTTTTGCGGGTCATGTTCGCTCCGGGCTTGAGATCGCAAACTGTGATTTCAAAGATTGCGTCGCCAGCCGTGGGCCATAGGGAGCGTTTGGGCAGCCTGGGCGCTTAGGACTGGTTCGTGGCACCACTTTCTCTCAGTTCGCAGGCGCTGGCAGCGGCGCGCATCACAATGCAGATTTCGGCGGGGATAGCACTCGGAATTCTGAGGTCACAATTCCTGACTACAATTCCTCCCTCCTCAATCGCATTGGCCCGAGGGGCGACTTGGCCTTTTGCCTCGAATTTAACCTGACTTCGGTTGACATGGGTCGAATAAGGTTGGTATCAACGACAGATCGGCTGAACGCCGTTGGCTATCTTGCGCCCCGTAACCCAAAGGAGACCTGAAATGTTTACGCCCAAAGGAAAATTCGGCTGGTACGAACTGATGACGACCGATACCAAGGCAGCAGGCAAGTTTTACTCCGACGTTGTGGGGTGGTCCACGCGTGCGATGCCCAGCAGCGGCGGAATGGAATACACCACATTCAACCTCGGCGAGGTGGGAATGGCCGGAATGTTGACTGTGGGCGAGTACAAGGCGTGGATCGGCTACATTGCGGTCGACGATGTCGACGCCCACGTTGAGAAGATTGTCGAAGCCGGCGGCAAGGTTTGGAAGCCGGCCGCCGACGTGCCCGGCATGTTGCGCTTTGCCGTGATGTCGGATCCCCAGGGTGCCGCGTTTGTGGTTTTTACTCCGCATCCCTCCATGCCTTCGCCGGTGCGCCCTGCGCCGCCGACCGCTGGGACCATTGGATGGCACGAGCTCTATACGACGGACGTTGAAAAGGGATTCGAGTTCTACCAAAAGCTATTCGGCTGGACGAAGGTGTCCGATATGGACATGGGGCCGATGGGCACCTATCGCATCTTCGACGAAGGCGACCACAAGCAGATGGGCGACGGTGGGATGATGATCAAGCCTCCGAATCTTCCGGTCGCGGCCTGGGGCTTCTATTTCAATGTCGATTCAATCGGAGCGGCAATTGAGCGCGTGAAGAGCGGTGGCGGCAAAGTGTTGCATGGGCCACAGCAGGTTCCGGGCGGCAGCTGGATCATCAACGGGATGGACCCTCAGGGAGCCGTGTTCTCGCTGGTGAGCGGCAAGGAGTAGGCGCGAGGGGCCACGACAATGTCGCGCCATCTTTGCCGGCGTCCCGGCTGTCAAACTTCGAGGGTAGGGTGAAGATATGTCAGCCAGAATCTCGGCGGGTGTCGTCCACACCGTACCGGCGGATTTGCGTAAAGCGCTTGTCGCTGACCCCGAGGCGCGGGCAAAGTGGGAAGACATTACTCCGCTTGCTCGCAACGAGTGGATCTGCTGGACCATTTCCGTAAAAAAGCCGGAAACCCGAAGCCAACACGTCGCGAGGGTTTGCACGGAGTTGAAGGAAGGGATGCGGCGGCCCTGCTGCTGGCCCGGCTGTCCTCATCGTTGATGAGTCGTTCCTTGTATGGCGGAGTCGCGCTTTCCAGGCGCAATAAAAACGCCGCCCGAAGGCGGCGTCTCTGCTCAAAACTGGCTGGAAGCTTACAACGTGGATTCGATCTCAAAGCCCCAAGCCTCTAGAAGGGCTTCGGGGATATATTTGGAGTTTTTGTTACGGCGTGCCCACTCGCGCAAGCGAGTAGACCGGATGTACTGGTCCGGGGGCAGCTTGAACTCCTTGGTAATCTGCTCAAAAGATGTAACTGTCGGCACAACCGGGCCAATGGGCTCCGGCTTGCCCCAATTCGGATTTCCACGACGCTTTGCCATTGATGTGTTTGTCCTTAAGAAGGATTATTTTCGCGTTTCAACCTCGGACGTGGCTGGGGGGTGCGAAAGGACCCGAGGAACATACAAGTCCTATTTTAGGGATTTTCTGTCCAAAAATCAATAGGAAACGGCTTTTCACGGGGGATAAATCGGGCATGAGAACGGCTTCTATTTTATGGCGAATCAATTAGTTACCGGAATAGCCCTCGGTTTCCCACAAGAATCGCACGGGCCCATGTGATGAACGTCCTTGGCCGGACTAGGGAGGCGGATGGCAGGATACTGTTATGAGCAAATCGTGGCGGGTGATTGCAACAAGTTTGGTGCTATTTGGAGCGGCGACCCTGAGCCGCGGAGTGGAGCTGACGATAAGCCGCGACGCCCTGGAACGGACGCTGAAGCAGGATCTGTTTAGCGGGCCGGACGGCCGCTACTACCTGAAGGGGAACGCGAAGTCGCCTTGCTTTATTTCGACCGAAGACCCGCAGTTGCGATTTGAGCAGGATCGGATCGTGGTGCGCATGAAGACGAGGGCCAAACTGGGAGTGGGTGGCGCTTGCCTGGGCGTGACCATAACGCTGCCGGCTGAAGTTTCAATGGAACCGGATGCCGAAGGGGAGACGATCGGGTTCAAGGACGCGCAACTGGATAAGGTGAGCGACCGGCGAGAAATCAATTTTGTGCTGGCGCCGTTTTTGCGGGGCCAGGTGCCGAAGAGTATGAAGGTGAATGCTGCCGATCTTTTGCGCGCTGCGCTCAGTGGGTCGACCGCTGCGTCGGGATACAAGGTGAGTCTGGGACGACTGAAGATCCTTTCCATTCAGATTGTGGGCGATAAGCTGGTAGTCGAGGCGGACGGGGACTTGAGCGTGCAGTGAAAAGGCAGGGACCAAGAGAACAAGGGGACAGAAAGACAGGGACCAGGGGAATAGCGGAAGCGAGCGGGGTTAGCCGAGCTATAAAAAACAGAGAACCGAGAACAGAGAACGAGGAAGGAACACATATGGCAGAGAGTTCAGATTTGTTGCGTGCGCCCAACGGGCGGCGCTATTTATCGCAACCGCTGGTGAAGCACATCTATACGGCGGATCCTTCGGCTCATGTGTTCGAAGGGAAGATCTATATCTATCCGAGCCATGACATCGACGCGGGGATTCCCGATGACGATCTGGGCAGCCAATATGCCATGCGCGACTACATTGTGTTGTCGATGGACGAGCCGGGCGGTCCGGCGACTGCGCACCCAGTCGGGCTGAAGGTTGAGGATGTGCCATGGGCGGACAAACAGATGTGGGCGCCCGATGCCGCGCATAAGAACGGGAAATACTTACTCTATTTTCCGGCGCGCGACCATGCTGGCGTATTCCGCATTGGCGTGGCCACATCTTCATCGCCCGCCGGGCCGTTTGCG
Source organism: Occallatibacter sp. (assembly GCA_036489735.1). GTDB lineage: Bacteria > Acidobacteriota > Terriglobia > Terriglobales > Acidobacteriaceae > Telmatobacter. The sequence goes on from DASXFF010000104.1 coordinate 21,261, forward strand.
CCTGAACCGAAACCCATCAAGAGCAGCTTCTCGATCGATCCCGCCGTGTTTGTAGACGATGACGGCGAAGCGTATATGTATTTCGGCGGCATCTGGGGCGGACAGCTGCAACGCTGGGCAACCGGCAAGTTCGACCCCGCCGGCTCCGACACCGATTTGCATCAGGATGACAAGCCCGCGCTCTGCGCCAAGGTAGCCCGGCTGACGGCCGACATGAAGGAATTCGCCGAGGAAGCGCGCGACGTCGTGATTCTCGATGAGAACGGAAATCCGGTCCTGGCCGGAGATCACGACAAGCGCTTCTTTGAAGCTTCGTGGATGTTCAAGCGCGGAGGAAAATACTACTTCACCTATTCGACTGGCGACACGCATTATCTTGCCTACGCCATCGGCGACAATCCGTATGGGCCCTTCACGTTCAAAGGGCACTTCCTCGAGCCGGTGCAGGGTTGGACATCGCACCACTCTGTGATTGAGTTCAAGGGCAAGTGGTGGCTGTTCTATCACGACGTGCAACTGTCCGATCGGAATCATCTGCGCTCGGTGAAGATGACGGAATTAAAGTTCAATGCCGACGGCACGATCCAGAAGATCGATCCGTTCGCGGATTGACCCTGTTGACTGAGAAGTCCTGTAAAAGGGCCTGCCTTCAGCCACGCCGATAAACGGCCAGCAAAGCAGTGGACTTCACAGGCTGCGGAAGAACTCTCTCGCGGCCACTGTAAAAACTCTCTCGCGGCCACTGTTTTGAAAGGGCACGGATTTATCCGTGCCGAAAGTGCAGCAAATTGAGTTCGGCTTTAGCCGCGAAGGGATGGTTTTCTTCCCCCCAGCGATTTTTTCCGCAGCTTGTTTAGCCCCCGAGGGAAGATTTAGGGTGGTCGTTTTAGATGAGTGATCACAGTGACTGGAGCCTGATCTGAGGTCAGACCACTGGGATAGAATTGTCATCAAGCACAAATTTTCGAGTGATAGAATTCGGATTTTGGAGAACGTATGGCGGAAGCAGTGTGTGATATCGGCTTAATTGGCCTCGCAGTGATGGGACAGAATCTGGTCCTGAATATGAACGACCATGGCTTCAAGGTGGCCGTGTTTAACCGAACCGTTTCAAAGGTAGACGATTTTATCGCGAATGAAGCGAAGGGCACGCAAGTGGTCGGCGCGCACTCCATTGAGGAGCTCACCAGCCTGTTGAAGCGGCCCCGCCGCGTGATGCTGATGGTGAAGGCCGGCGATACCGTGGACCAGATGATCGACCAGATTGTGCCGCATCTAGAGGCCGGAGACATCGTCATCGATGGCGGCAACTCACTCTTCAGCGATTCGACGCGACGGACGAAGGCGCTTGCGGCAAAGGGAATCCTGTTTATCGGGACCGGCGTTTCCGGCGGCGAAGAGGGCGCGCGAAACGGTCCGTCGATCATGCCTGGAGGGAATCCGGCAGCGTGGCCGCATGTGAAGCCGATCTTTCAGTCGATCGCGGCCAAGGTTGAAGACGGAACTCCGTGCTGCGACTGGGTTGGAGAAGAAGGCGCAGGTCACTTTGTAAAGATGGTGCACAACGGCATCGAATACGGCGACATGCAGTTGATCTGCGAAGCCTACGATCTGCTCAAACGCGGGCTGGGATTGTCGGCCGACGAGCTACACGACGTGTTCGCCGACTGGAACAAGGGCGAGCTCGATAGCTACTTGATCGAGATTTCAAGCCAGATATTTGCGAAAAAAGACGAAGACGGAGCGCCGCTGGTGGATAAGATTCTCGACACGGCCGGACAGAAGGGAACCGGCAAGTGGACGGTGATCAGCGCTCTCGACGAAGGCCAGCCGGTAACACTGATTGGCGAGAGCGTGTTCGCGCGCTGCTTGTCGGCTCTGAAAGAAGAGCGCCTGGAAGCGGAGAAGGTTCTGCGCGGTCCGAAGTCCGCGCCCAAGTTGGGCGACCGCGCGAAGTTCATTGAGGATGTGCGGCGGGCGCTTTTCAGTTCGAAGCTCGTCAGCTATGCGCAGGGATACATGCTGCTGCGCGCGGCGGGCAAGGAATTCGGCTGGAACCTGAACATGGGCGGCATCGCGCTCATGTGGCGCGGCGGATGCATTATCCGCAGCCAGTTCCTCGGCAAGATTAAAGCCGCGTACAAGAAGAACAAGAACCTCGACAATCTGCTGCTCGACAAGTATTTTTCGCGGCTCCTGAATAAATACCAGGCATCGTGGCGCAAGGCGCTGGTGCACGCGGTGAAGCTTGGTGTGCCGACGCCGGCGTTCTCGACGGCGCTGGCGTTCTTTGACGGCTATCGCACTGGCCGGCTGCCGCAAAATCTGCTGCAAGCGCAACGCGACTTTTTTGGCGCGCATACCTACGAACGTGTCGACAAGCCGCGCGGCGAGTTCTTCCATACAAACTGGACGGGACACGGCGGCAGGGTTTCGTCAGGAACGTACAACGCGTAGGAACTGCCGTCAGCCCTCAGCTTGGTTCTGTTAGGCTGGCGGAGTGTTTGGAACTGGTTGAACGATTCCGGCTTTGAAAGGGCACGGCTTCAGCCGTGCCGCAAACGCCCCATAAATCAACCGGCTTTAGCCGCTGAGGAGGCTTTTGGCATCGGCCGCAAGACGGATGCATTCAACTCGATCGACTAGAAAAACGAGGCGGCGATTTCCGATTTGGAGGTCGCCGCTTTTGTTTGCGCGGACGTCCGTGCGATCAAGCCCGGGCCGAGCTACCTCAGTGACTCCACCGGCGCGGGATCCATGTCGGCGTAGTCCTGATTCTCGCCGCCCATCCCCCAGCAAAAACTATAAGCCCGGGTTCCCACTCCACAGTGGATCGACCAGCCTGGTGAAATGACGATGCCCTTATCGGCCATGACGATGTGGCGGGACTCAGCGGGCGGTCCCATGAAGTGCATCACGCGTGCGTCGGCGGCGAGATTGAAGTACATATAGACTTCGCTTCGGCGCATGTGCGTATGTGGCGGCATGGTGTTCCAGTTGCTGCCCGGCGCGAGATGCGTGACACCCATGACGAGTTGGCAACTGCGCGCCCCCTGGAGATGGATATATTTGCAGATGGTCCGCTTGTTGCAGGTCTCAAGGCTGCCGAGTTCAGTCGGGCTTGCTTCTGACTTGCGGACGAGAGCGGTTCGGTACTCGGCGTGGGCGGGATAGCTCAAAAGATAGAAGACGGCGGGAGCATTTTTATCTTTCGAAGCGAAGCTGATTTGCTTGTTGCCTCGGCCGATGTAAAGGACGTCGAGATTGTCGAGTTCGTAGTTCTTGCCTTCGACGGTAATGATGCCCGCGCCACCGACATTCAGCGCGCCTAGCTCACGCCGCTCAGTGAAGTAAGCCGCGCGCAGTTCTGGATCGGCGGCGAGCGCAAGAGACTCGTTGACGGGCGCGGCGAAACCGACGACGGCGCGATCGAGATCGACATAATTGAGATGGATCGTGCCGGGTTCGTAGAGCGCGTTCAGTAAGAAAGTCTCGCGAAGCTCTTCAGTGTTCATGCGCGGGTAGCGCACGGGGTCAGCCATTAGTACGGTCTTCATTGAATTCAGCTCCTGGCTTTCAGCTTCTGGAACCTGGTGTCCCGAATCGTTCATTCGTCTCACTTTCAGACTGTCATCCTGAGCGAAGTTTGCCGCGTTTTTGCGGCAAACGGAGTCGAAGGATCTGCGGTTGTTCTTCAACAACCTTCTGGCTCACCACACCAGCTTGTTCTCGATCTCCTGGGGACCCTCATTCCAACTCGATTCTACGGCGCTGGAATCGTCGGCGGTTTTGTCGGGTCCCAATTGTCGGACCCGCGAAGAAAGACGGCGGGCTCATATTGCTTTGCCTCGTCGGGCGTGAGCATGTGCCCATGCGGATCGCGTTCGCCGGGGTGCGCGCCCGGGCCGGAGGAGTCGAACTCGGCGTAGTAAGTCGTGTCGAGCATGTGCGTTTGTTCGGCGTGCCATTCGCTCCAGCCGGCCGGAGCGATCTTATCATCCATCCAGGTGTGGAGATAGATGACCGTAGCGTATTGGCGCCACGGCCGGCCGAGATAAACATTGCCGGTGACAGCGGGATCGGCGGTGAGTTTGCAGTGGTCGAAGACGTAGCCGGAGTCCTGTTCTGGATAATGTTTCGACTGCGCCGTGATGAAGCCGCCATCGTGCGGCGTGGAATGAATCTCGCAATTCTCGAAGGCGGCCTTGGCGTCGCCGAAGATGAAGTCGACATTGCCTTCGATGTAGCAGTCGGAGAAATACTGGCGCGTGAGCGTGCAGCCAGCGGTGTTGTTTGTGCAATGCTGGCTGCCGGCAAAGAGCGTGTCTTGATTGCCTAGGAAGCGCACGTTGTGAAAAATGGCGCGGTCGCCGTTGACCAGCAATGCGAGCGCCTGGGAGCCCTGAGGTAATTGCGGGTGGGTGCGGTTGAAGTCGTTCTGAAAGGTGATGTTTTCAGCGAAAAAGTTGTCGGCGGTCACGTTGACGGTAGCCGAATGCAGTGTGCCCCCATTCTGGCCGGCGCTTCGATCGTTAACGACGACGGTCTTGCTCGCGTCGGGATCGGTGCTGCGAATGGTGACGTTGGGCTTGTTGACAGTAATGACTTCGCGATAGACGCCCGGAGCGACGGAGAGAACTGCGCCGCCGGTTTTGGGCACCATGTCAAGAGCGCGCTGAATGGAGTAGTAGTCACCGGTGCCATCGGCAGCGACGTAGTAAGTCTTGTCTTCGGGCGGAATCTTTCCTGCCATTTCCGGAGCGGTTTTGTCTTCAGGGAAGGGAACGAAGCGCGCGTCGCACGCAAGCGGCTGACCTGCGGACGAACCGGGTGCTTGCATGATGGCAACGTCGTTGCCTTTTGGCTCAAGGTTGCCGAGGTGGGGACCGAGAGTGATATCGGCATCCTGATCGTAGAAGAGCGAATCTTTCTGATCGTCGGCGAATACGTTGTCGAGCTTGATGCCAAGCTTGCGATCGGCGTCATACCCATAGAAGGTGTAAGCGCCGGCCGTGAGCACGTGCACGTCTTCAAGCGTGATGTCGTTGTAGATGGGCAGTCGGTCGCCGGTGAACGTGGTGTAGTGCGGCGTGAAAACCAAGGGGTTGGGAACGTTGCGGATGCAGATGTTCCGATAGACGACCTGGTGGACGAGACCGCCGCGGCTGGGATCGGATTTGATGCGAAGCCCGTTGTCGGCGCCGTCGATGGTGAGATCGTCGACGAGCAGATGGTCGACGCCGCCGAACGTGCCGCTGCCAATGGACATGCCGTGGCCGCTATAAAAATGGTTGTGCAGGACGGACATGTTTGAGACGGGGCCTGCGCCGCTGGGCTTGAGGCAAACATCGTCGTCGCCGGTGTGGATATAGCTGTAGGCGATGGTGATGTTGCGGGAGGAGCCAGGGTCGATGCCGTCGGTGTTGCGGGCGGTTTTAGGGGTCATGATCTTGACGCCCCACGCGGTGAAGCCGTCGGTTTGATTGATGGCGACGTGGAAGCCGGGCGAGTTGCGCAAAGTGATTTTGTAGAGGATAAAGTTATCGACGTGGCGCAAGGCGATCATCGCGGGAACGCTTTGCTGCTGGTCGATGATTTTGGCCTGATGCGCGAGATCCCACCAGGTCACGTTTTGACCCAATAAATTCGCGCCGCCACGCGCGTCGATGGAACCCTCGCCCATGATGCCGGCGTTGGTTGCGCCGTCGCCGGTGATGAGCGGCTTGCAACCGCGGCCACGTTTTGCAACGATGCCGCAGCCGCCCGGCGTTAGATCGTAGACTCGCGGATCGCGCGAAGCGACGAGTGCAGTGTTTTTGCTGACGACAAGAGTGACTCCGGCTCGGAGGGTGAGCGGGCCGGTGAGGAAGACGTTTTTCTTGCCTTTGGACTGTAGAACGACCGAGTGGGCCGCGGCGCAATGGTCCAGCGCGTCCTGGATGCGGACGGTAGCGAGCTTCTGCTCGTCAACTGAGGCGATCACTCCGCTGGTTGCGACGATATCGGCATCGAGTTTCACGCAGGCGGGAGGGATTTTGGGCTCGGTGACGGTGCGAGTGTCTTGCGCGTGCAGGGCCATGCCGAAAAAAAGCGGCACAGATGCGGCGAACAGGCGCCGCGAAATGGATTGCATCGGATCCTCCGGTGGGCGCAGTCCACGGCCGAACGGCCGTGATTTGGATTTGCTGAGTGGTCAGACCACGCGAAACAACCAATCTAATGAGTGCGGAGGAGAGTTGTCAAGGGATGCGTGAATGGGATAGTGGGTCAGATTGAATTCGCTTTGAAGGGGCACGGATTTATCCGTGCCGATAAAGTCAATCAAATCGATCGGGCTTGAGCCCCTGAGGGATGTTTTCCTTCAAACTGACCACTACCGTGAACAGACGTGCGCTCCGATCTTTCGCCCCGGAAGTCGCGCCTCGATTTTTTGGCGCCGCAATCCCCTCGGGATGTCAGGGACCGCAGCTCCCCGTTCAGCGCGCAGGAACTTGTGCGGCGATCCACCGGACCAGCTCGTTGCCTGCGGCGAAGTTGTCGTAGGCGGCGG
>DASXFF010000205.1:0-8525 GCA_036489735.1 Occallatibacter sp.
GATGTTCGTGCATGCCATCGCCCGCGTTCACTACAGGCAACCGCGTCGTCTCTTCCAGCAGCCATGCCGCACCCGACGAATTGTGCCGCAGAATGATCGCCTCCGCGCCCAGCGCCCGCAACGTCAGGCCGGTGTCTTTCAAGCTCTCGCCCTTCTCGATGCTCGAGCTCAGATACGAAACCAGAGTGGTGTCGGCGCCCAGCGCTTTCGATGCCAGCTCGAAGCTAGTCCTTGTCCGTGTCGACGACTCATAGAACAGCAGCGCGATGCGTCGCTTGGCCAGAATGCGATCGCGCACGATGGGATCCTCGTGCTCCAACTCGGTGGCGCGCGTCAGCAGGCGGCTCACTTCGTCGACAGTCAGATCGAGAACCGACAGCAGCGACCCCGGATTGTAGGGAAACGCCGATGCCGGCGCAGGCGGAGTGGTGAGTACGCGGCGGGTCGCGGGTGCGGCTGGATTCATACTTGATCTCTTCCTTCGACTGGCGCGACCCGTCGATCGGCATTCAGCTTATTGATTCCGGTCTCCAATGCAGCCGGATGCCAAGGCCCGAAACCTGACACCTGAACCCTGAACCCTGAACCCTTAAGCCGTTCTCTCCACCAATAGCACCTGCTCGGTGGCGTCGATTTCCTGGAACTTCACTTCGATAATCTCGCGGCTGCTGGTAGGCACAAACTTGCCGACGTAGGTGGCTTCAATAGGCAATTCGCGGTGCCCGCGGTCGATGAGAACGGCCAGTTGCACCCGCCGAGGCCGGCCATGATCGAAGAGCGCGTCGAGCGCTGCGCGAATAGTGCGGCCGGTGTAAAGCACGTCGTCGCAGATCACAATGTCGCGGCCTTCCACCGCGCATCCGATGGATCCCGGCGTCACAAGAGGTCGAACGCCGGCCGTCGAAAGATCGTCGCGGTAGAACTGAATGTCGAGGACTCCGGTATCGACCGGCCGTTTCTCAATGGTCGAAATCAGCTTGCCCAGCCGCTCCGCCAAAGGAACGCCGCGGCGTTTAATGCCCACCAGCGCCAGGTCTTCGCTGCCGTTGCTTTTCTCCACGATTTCGTGAGCCAGTCGCACCAGGGTGCGCTCAATCTCCGAGGCGGACATGAGCCGCCCTTTCACACGCAATCCGGTATTCGATTCTGTTTCGCTCATGGTTATTGTGCTCTTGCGGATGATACGAGGGAGCGGCGCACGAGAGCAAGTTGTGGAAAGGTCGGCCGACGCAATTCAGCTTGGGTTTCGCTCAAAGTCCATCGAGGTGGAAAACATGCAGGCTACCGCCGCGACCGCAAAGGCCCGATAATAGAAAGGCGTGCCCGGATGGCGAAATTGGCAGACGCAGCGGACTTAAAATCCGCAGACCTTTACCGGTCGTGGGGGTTCAAGTCCCCCTCCGGGCACCAATGGATGAGAGGTCCTTCGTCTCTTCGTTTCTCAGGATTTCGCCTGCGGGCTCGGACGCCCGCAAAGCGGCTCAAGTTCAAGTCTCCCGCTGGGCACCAGAAAGAATCCAACAAAATATGGGGCTGGCTGGCCCTGAGCCAGGAACGAGAAACGCTCCGCGACATACGCGGCGGACCTCGAGTCTCATCTAATCGTCAGCTTAAGATCTATCCCACTGAAACTGATTAGCTTATTCAAGAAACGAGAGCGAGCAAGGCTCGCACAACTGTTACACATTTTCAATGTCTATTGAAGCCGCTCTGCGTGACGCGCAGCAACACGTGGCATAGGCGATTATTAGGGTCCCCGGGCGTATCGAGGCTACTCCGAGAGAGACCTATAGCGACCTAAACCGCAGCTGCCAGCCTTCGTGCTGGGCGTTGCGCTGTTTGCTTTTGTCGACTCGTTGTGCGGCGGCTTCGGCTTTTGATGGGACGGACGGCGATGCTTGTCTGGAGGTGGAGGCGGTCTGCATACCGCAACAGCTTTTCGATGCTCACCTGCGAGATCCTACCTCTGAGCAGGTTGCTGACCGACGGCTGGTACTCATCCAAAACGTCCGCGAGCTGTGCTTGTGTGTAGCTCTTCATTTTCACATGTTCCAAGATGGCGGACAGGAGCTCAGCCTTGATCTTGAGCGCGCTCGTTTCTGACGCAGAAAATCCCAGCGCATCGAAGACATTGCCCCTCACAATATGTGTCGGCCTATTTTCCGTTGCGTTTTTCATGACTCTTCTGCTCCTGTAATCGCTTCTTGACGAGTTTGAGGCGCTGGCTCGCAATCGCGATGTCTCTCCGGTCCGTTTTGCGACTTTCCTTCTCAAAACAGTGCAATACGTAGATCCTGTTGTCGATCTTCGAAAGGTAGATCGCCCTGTACCATGCCCGTTCGTCGGCTTCTTTCAATTCGTAGACGCCAAGGCCGATGGAACTCATGTTCCGAGTCTGCGCTGTCGGCTCTCTGCCGATTTGTAGCTGCCTAAGCGAGAATCCAAGCGACCGTTTGATGTCATCAGGAAACCCGGACAACACCTCCAGCGAATCCCCTTCAAAATGGAGTTCGGCGGCTGGTGGGGGATCCTCGCTGAGCGTCATCGTTTCGATCGTAGCGCAATCAACGTTCATTATACAAGATCTATTATAAACGTTTCGCCTGCGGTGGCAAATACGCACGTTGGTTCAGCCAAAGGTGGCTTCCGGTGGGGTAGTTCTCCTCCAGGGACGAGCCGACCTTGCCAGGGCAGTGCGCGTGCGTAGGCTGGTTACCTTAAGGCGGCTGCGGTGGATGCCTCATTCAAGAGCGCCAATCAGCGGGGCGCCGCTAAGGATGCATCATTTTCTAAAACGCGATAGCCTGTTTTCTGTGAGCGAAAGACTGCAGAAACCTATCTTCATCGGCACCTCCGGCTGGGCGTACCGGAGTTGGAAGCCCGGCTTTTACCCGCAGTCGCTTCCGCAAAAGAAGTTTCTCGACTACTACGCGACCCATCTCAGTTCAGTCGAAGTGAACTACACATTTCGCCACTTGCCGAGCGCGAGCACACTCGCGGGTTGGCTGGCCGCAAGCGGTGCGGGCTTCCGCTTCTCATTTAAGGCTCCGCAGCGGCTAACTCACATTCAGCGGCTCAGGAACTGTTCGGGAGGGGTTGGCGAACTGGGCCGAGCGCTTTCTGCCGTGTCAGACGCGGAACGCATGGGCGTGGTGTTGTTCCAGCTTCCACCCAATTTCAGAATCGACGTGCCTTGCCTCGATTCCTTCCTTAGCGAGACCGGTAGCTACAGCCTACGAATGGCCTTCGAATTCCGGCACGCTTCATGGTTTTGCGATGAAGTGTACGACGTGCTACGGAATCGCGGTGTTGCGCTGTGCGTTGCAGAAAGCGACGAACTGGAGACGCCGGATATTATGACCGCGCCGTTCGCTTGTTATCGGTTCCGCAGGAGCGGATACTCCGCAGCCCAACTTGATTCGATTGAGAATATTCTGCGGCGACGCTCTGCCGAGGGCGAGGTCTTCGCCTACTTCAAACATGAGGAGGAGCCGACCGCCCCGTTGCGCGCAGCCCAGATATTGCGAAGATTCCAGTGTTCTTAAATCGACCTTGCAACAGATTGAACGATTGCACGCCGCTCCGATTCCCTCCGCCGAAGAAATGTGTTTTGGATCCCCAGTCCCCAAGAGTGAGAGTGTCAACCATGTCTCTAAACTTGACACGAGAGGCATGGGCAGCCCATTCGCAGAAGAACTCACTTCGCCGCCCCGGGACCTGCGCTCCCGACTGCAGAGATTTCCTGGCGAAATGTGCTCAATAGGTATTCCTTCCTTGCATCGTTTTCCGGCATGAATACGCGGAGTTTGTCAGTCACTCCAGATAGCCGAGATTCGAGCGGGATTTAGGGGCGGAGGCATCATAGGCCGATCGAATATGAAGTAATTTTGGTGCCTGCGGCGGCAAAAAGGGCACTTTGAATTCGGGCGCCGCAAGGAGCCGAGGCTATTGCGCCGCCGGCGCCAGCGCGAAGCGATAGACATTCACACTGATCGGCGCGACCGAGATTGTGCCCGGCGTGCCTGCTCCGGGAATTTCCTTCACCTCGACTTGCGGCGGCTGGCCCACGCGGTCGGCCGCATCGAGACTGTTCGCCGTCAATTGCCACAGCATAGAAGTGCCTGCGAGACGGATGCCGCCGACGTTCAGGTCGAAGGTCTGAGCGGAATCCGTCGCGTTGACCACGGAAACGATCAAAGACTTCTTGTCTGGCGAGAGCGCGGCGAACATATCGAGCGGATAGGTTGCGCTGCCGGAACTGGTTTTGGGCTGATCGCCTCCCGGAGGGAAGCGCGGCGCGGGTTGCGGCGAGTTTCCGGAGAGCGCCACCGGAATGGCTCCAACAAAGTTGTCGGCATAGAGCTTGAACGTGAGGCCAAGAACATTCATGGTGGCCGCGGTGCGGTTGAAGTCGATGGTGGAAACGCCCGTGGTGTGCGCCGCCATCGTGAGGAAGTCTGTGTGGCGCAGCATTTCGTTAAAGATCATTCCGTAAGCGAGAGCCTGTTTCAGGGTGACGGCCCGGCCAAAGCCTCCGCCGAAGTAGGCGTACTCGTCAATCGAGAGGAAGATGTTTTTGCCCGTGCCGCTTTTGTCAGTCGCATCACTGCCCGTCCCATCGCGGCCGATCATGGCTGGGAAGCGCTGCTGGTAGCCTTGCCACTCTTCTGCCTCTTCGTGCACGAGATCGGCCGGATAGCGCGCGAATTGAAGCAGAGTCTGGTCCACTTTGACATAGCCGTCGTCGGTGGCTGCATCGAGCGGCAGATTGCGCACTTTATCGATGTCGAGGTGGCGGCCCGGTTGCCCGTACCAGTGTTGTGAAATGCCGTCGAAGTTGCCCCATGCGTCTTTAAGAAAGCCGCCTGTCCAGTCGACGTCCGAACCGTAAAGCGGGCCGAGGTTCCCGGCGTACTTCGCGCGTTTTTCGCCGGTCAGGTACCAATCTTCGAGCATCAGCCCGGAAGCAATGAGGGTGATGGAAGGATCGACGGCGCGCATCGCTTTGGCGAATTCATTGTGCTTGATCATGAAGTACTTCAGATCGGTGCGTCCGATTTGCCATGAACCCCAGGGCTCGTTGCCAATGTTCCAGAACTTGATGTGGTAAGGCTCGGGATGGCCGTTTTTCGCGCGCTGTGCGCCCATGTGTGACGTGACAGGCCCGTTCATGTATTCGACTTCGTCGGCGGCGGAGTGCTCATCGCCCAGCCCGGCGTTGACGCTGATGTAGGCCTCGACGCCAATGAGTTTGCAGAGCGTCATGAACTCATCCATGCCCAGATCGTTGGTCTGCATGGCGCTCCACGCATTGTCCCAATCGGGCGGACGCTTATCGATGTCGCCGATCGTGTGGTACCAGATGAGGTTCGATGTGTAGTTACCGCCATAACGCCAGAAGCCGGATTTGATCTGGCGGATCAGCGGAATCGTGTCGGCGCGGAAGCCTTCGATATTGTCGGCGGGCATCAAGGAAAGGGTGCCGATGTGGAAATTGCCGGAGCCGGTGCCCGTGATCTCCAGCGCGGCATCTGCCGTGTCCGCTCCCGCGGTAAAGGCGAGAGCGTATTTTTTGTATTCGCCGGTCAGCGCCGGAATGGTGATCATCTGGCGATTCTTGGCGTCGCTGCCCCAAACCAGTGCGACCTTGACCTTTGCACCGGGAGTTCCGCGAAGATAGATGCGGCCGGTATACCTTTTCCCATTGACGAGGGCGAGACCGGGCTGACGAATCCCATGGGGCGTTGCAGCATCGAGTGCAATGCGCGGGCTTTGGCTGCCGACAAAAGCATTCTCTTTGTCCATCACGACGACTTCGCCTGGCCCCACGGGACGCCATTTGCGGATCTGCATGCGCATGGGATTGCGCGGCGGCTGGGCGGGAGGCGTCGGTTCCTCCGATGTAATCGGAAAATAGAACTTGCGGTCGTCGATCATTTCGGCCCAGAGACTCGAATACATGGTCTGGCCAATGTGCTCGATGAACATTCCGTACTCGTATTTGGAGACAGGAACGCCGGTCTGGGCGGCGTCAATCGTGGCCACGATCTTGTCGTGCGCCGCAGCCGTTTGTTGAGCCGAAACCCGCTCTGTGCCTGCCAGGCACAATGTCGATACCGCCAAAACTGCAATTTGAATCTTCATGGAACTCCCTGATTGTCCCGGATTCTGGGTTTGTGTTCAGTGTGGTGGGCCGTTTGCCGTTCGCCGACAACGCTATTCGGCGAGCGAGATGAGTATACGCTTTCTCGCCGAAGGAGAGAATGTGATTCGGCGTGGATTTCCCCTTCGTGCATCGAGGCAGGCTGTTGCGGCTTCGCGAATTCGCTTGTGGAAACCGGCGCGGACCATGTTTGATGGAGAGGAAGGGAATCCAGAAGCGACGGCCGGAACGGAACGAGCTCGCACAGCACCGCGCTGACGCCAAAAACTGAATGACGACATCCGCAGAACCCTTGAAATCATCGTCTTCTTCAGGCGGCACGCAGATGGTGCAAAGCCTGGGACTGTTCAGCGCCACGACGATTGTGGTTGGATCGATGATCGGCAGCGGCATCTTCATCGTCGACTGCGATATCGCGAGGCTGACCGATTCGCCGGCGTTGTTCCTGGCGGCGTGGCTGGTGACCGGAACCATGACCTTGATTTGCGCGCTGAGCTACGGCGAGCTGGCAGCGATGATGCCGAAAGCCGGTGGCCAGTACGTTTATCTCCGCGAATCGCTGGGGCCGCTCTGGGGATTTCTCTACGGCTGGACTTTGTTTCTCGTGATCCAGACGGGAACGATTGCGGCGGTCTGCGTGGCGTTCGGCAAGTTTCTAGGCGTGTTTTTTCCGTCGGTCTCAAGCACGCACTGGCTATGGCACATTGCTCACGTACCGGCGATTCCCGTGGGACCGATGGTGCTGGGCAACATGGACATCGGCCTTAGCACCGCAAATCTGGCCGGCATCTGCGTGGTGGCAATTGTGGCGCTGGTGAATATCCGCGGCGTGCAATTCGGTGCAGGCTTGCAGAATGTATTCACGGTGGCGAAGGCGCTGGCGCTGGCCGGACTTATTCTGCTGGGGTTTTCAGTGGGGCGCAGCGGGCTGGCGTACGCAGCCAACTTCGGCGCTCATTGGAGCGAGTTCTGGCGCAATGCGAGCTGGCACTCGCTGCATCCGGTGCAGGTGGGTGTGCAGGGGCCGATCGCGCTGGTGGGATCGATCGTGGTGCTGGCGGTGGTCCAGGTGGGGTCGCTCTTTTCCTGCGACGCATGGAACAACGTGACCTTCACCGCGGGCGAGATCAAGCACCCAAGGCGAAATGTTCCGCTCTCGCTGGGGCTGGGCGTGGGCTTTGTGGTGGTTACGTATTTTTTGGCGAGCACGGCCTACATGATGGTGTTGCCGCTGCACGGCGATCCACATGGCGCGACGGTGTTTGCACGCGGCATTCAATATGCCTCAGAAGATCGGATCGGCGCGGCAGTGTTGCAACAGATCTTTCCGCACTTCGGCGGCTTCCTGATGGCGGCGGCGATCATGGTGTCGACCTTCGGCTGCGCGAATGGAATGACGCTTGCCGGCGCACGCGTCTACTACGCCATGGCGCAAGATGGGCTGTTCTTCCAATCGGTGGGCAAGCTCCATCCGCGGTTCAAGACGCCGGCGGCAGGCCTGGTTGTGCAGGCGATCTGGACGATTCTCCTTTGTGTGTCCGGCTCCTACGGCCAACTGCTCGACTACATCATCTTCGCGGCTCTGGTGTTCTACATTCTGACGATTGTTGGGCTGTTTGTGCTGCGCGTGAAACAGCCGCATGCGCCTCGGCCATACAAGGCAATCGGCTATCCGGTGCTGCCGGTGGTGTACATCCTGATGGCGTCGGGAATCTGCGCGGCGCTGTTGCGCTACAAGCCGCAATACACGTGGCCGGGGATGATCCTGGTGTTGCTGGGGGTACCGGTGTATGCGCTGTGGTCGCGGAAGGCAAGACAGCTTTCAGCTTCCGGCTCGTAGCCTTCAGGCTTTCGAAGATTGAGTTGCGTTAAAATCCTGAGCAGTAAGTTTCCCCCGAAATCCAAAGAGCTGGCGGTTGCGGCGATGACAGTGTTGAGCCGAGTGAGCGGCGTTCAGGCAGCCATCTTTGGGGTCCCCAGGGTGTACCCGTGCTGCCAGGCTCGGGGCTGCACGCGGTGGTCATCGAGGCGGCTCAAACGATAAATAAGGTACCGGGGTTTAAGATCTACGATCCGGGAGGCTTGTATTACTGGCAGCCAGTGACGACGTTTTTCAAGTACGCCACCGGCGTCGTTGTGCATTCGCTCTAGCCAGAGCCGTTGGCGGCTACGCGGCGTTCAGCCTCGGCCTCATGATGGATGCCGGAAATCGCGGATTTCCAAGCAGATCGAACATAAGAGGTATCGATATGAGAATCGTCAGGATCTTCTGCGCCGGACCGATCGCCGGAGCGCTGGGGCTTTCAGTATTTGCCGCAATGAATGTGTGTGCGCACGCGCAGCAATCGACGAAGCCGCCGCT
>DASXFF010000218.1:0-15687 GCA_036489735.1 Occallatibacter sp.
GCACACGCCGCCGGCACATCTTTCAGCGTCGGCTGCAAATCCGTCCAGTAGGGGCTCGTCTTCAGCAGCGAGCAGAAATCGCCAAGCGCTGGGAACGGGCTTTGTTGCGCCTTCGGCCCCAGCGCATCCACAAACTTCCACGCCAGGTCCGAGTGGCCGTCGTAAATCAGATTCAGAACTGTCTGCCACATCGTCGTCCCGATCGAATCGGCATCGCCCGCCGCCACCGCTTTCTGCGCGTCGCCTAACTCTTTGTTCCATTCCGCCGTCGTCGGTGGGGGCGTCTGCATCATCTGCGTCGCCAGATGGAATCCTCCACCGTTCTTGTCGTCGGTCCAAACCAGCGTCACCAGCGCCGATGGCGAACACGCAAAGCACGTGGGCCAATAGCCGAACGTCCAATCGGCAGTCACGTAGTAGTAGTGACCGGCGCTGAGTTCAAATCGCGCCAGGTCATCGTTGGTATCGTTCAGCGTGGCCAGCAGTTTGAATTGCGGCCCCAATTCGAAAATGTAGTGAATCGAGCAGCAGTGCGCGCCGCCGGTAAAGAGCGACACAATCATGTCCGGCTGCCCGCGCCCCGTCACGTCCGTCCCGTTGCGGATAGCCGCGATATTATCCTGCGCATCTTCCTTCTGCCCCAACGTAAAGGTCTCAAAGCTATCGACGCTTTGGCTGTAGACAACCTTCCCCGCACTTGTCACCTGCAGGCACGCACCGTCGTTGCTCTTGTATGCGCCGAAAACGTATTGCCCCACCGTTGCCGTGTCCGTCTGGTTCTTTGCCGAGCACGCCAGCGCTGGATTCTCCGCCGGCCCCTGTGCAAGCGCCCCAGCGGCGCACCCAATCCAAATCGCCGCTATGAGCGCGCCGCGCGCCCACGCCGCTTCTCTTGCATCTTGCTTCATCGCTGCCCCTCGGTTCTGTCCAAGATAGCACCACTTCGCTTCCATGCAGGCTATTTCATCTGCTCCGCGATTCCTCGCCATAATCAATGCCTCGCGCCCACTCCATGTTCGTGGCCTGCCGACCCCAACTTTCATCCCCGCGTGCTATCCTTGCCCCGTTCGAATTCCTCACGGAGCCCCGAATGTCCCGCCACTATCTTCCGACCGTCGCAATCTCGCTCGCCGCCATCCTATTGGCCGCCCCTGCCACTTCAACCGTCCTCGCCGCACAGCAACCCGCCGCTGCGCCTGGCGCGCCCGCGCCCGCCGCGCCCCAGCATCCATACCACGTCATCGACCATTGGAAGATCGGCGGCGACGGAGGCTGGGACTATCCCGTTGTCGATCCCGGCGCACATCGTCTCTACATCGCCCACGGCACTCAAGTCGACGTGGTCGACACCAACACTGGTAAATCGATCGGCACCATCCCCAATCTCCACGGCGTTCACTCCATCGCTCTCGATGCAGCCGGAAAATTCGGCTACATCACTGACGGCGGCGCCAATGCAGTAGTTGCATTCGACCGCTCAACCCTCGCCGTCACCGCCGCCATTCCCGCCGGAACCGGCCCCGATGACATGCTCTTCGAGCCGGTCACGCAGACAGTCTGGGCCTTCAACGGGCGCTCTCACGACATCTCCGTCATCTCGCCAGCTTCAAACACTGTCATCGCCACCATCTCTCTTCCCGGCAAACCCGAATTCCCCGTCACCGACGGCCAGGGCACCGTCTTCGACAATATCGAAGACAAAAGCGAAATCGTTCGCATCGACGCCCGCACGCACGCCATCACCGCAACCTGGCCCGCCGGGTGCGATTCACCATCCGGCCTCGCGTTCGATGCCGCCCGCCATCATCTCTTTCCCGCCTGCGATGGTAAGAAGGCTTCCGTTATCGACTCCAACACCGGCAGGCTGCTCGCCAACCCAACCATCGGCGACGGCCCCGACGCCGCCGGTTACAGCGATGCTCACTCGCTCGTGTTCATCCCCAGCCGCGACGGCATTCTCTCCATCATCGACGCCGCCGCCCCTGGATATCCCACCATCGAGAGCCTTACCACCCAACCCGGCGCACGCACCATGACCTACGATCCATCCACTGACCGCGTCTATCTCATCACCGCGGACTTCGGCCCGCGCCCCGATCCCACGCCGCAGAATCCGCGCCCGCGTCCGCCCGTCATCCCCGGCTCGTTCACTGTTATCGTCGTCGGCCGCTAAACATGTTCAACCATTTCGTTCTAATCCTGCCTTAGTTTTTGCTTCGGCGCTGGCCTGAACTTCCTATCACCGATTACTGCCACTATTTGCCTTTTCACTCGGTCCCTGGTTCCCTTGGTTCCTGCTTTTATGAAGATCATCCTCATCGCCGTTACCATCCTGATCGTCGCCGGCTCCATCTTGGCCGACTACAAATGGCGGGGTTGGATGGCCCGCCACCGCCGCGACCGCAACTAGTGACTTTTTTCTCTTTTTCTCTTTTCTCTTTTCTCTGTTCTGTTCTCTGTCTTCCATCACTCCGCCAAGCCGGATCCGTTCGCTCCCTCCGTCTCTCACAACCCCATCCATCCAGTTACAATGGGTTTAGGGAGCCGTCCAAGCACTATGCCTCGTTTCCTCAGCCTCCATTTTTCCCTGCGCCGCATCGCCGGCCTTTCATTTGCCTTTGTCCTCGCCGCCGTCATCTCCGCCCCAACTCACGCCCAATTCGGCGCGCCTGACACCACCCAGGTCCACGACCCGTCGGCCCTCAAGCCGCCCCCCGGCGCCCACGTCGCCATCATCGAGTTTGAAGATCTTGAGTGCCCCGACTGCGCACGCGCCAATCCGCTGCCCAAAGACGCAGCAGCCAAATACAACATCCCCTGGATCCGCCACGACTTCCCGCTCCCGCAGCACAACTGGAGCTTTCAGGCCGCCGTCAATGCCCGCTTTTTCGACACCAGGAGCAAGACCCTCGGCAACGACTATCGCGACGAGGTTTTTGCCAACCAGCCTTCCATCGAGACCCCCGCAGAGCTCCAGCAATTCACGCAGCACTTCGCGTCACAACACGGCGTCGCTCTACCCTTCGCCATTGATCCTATGGGCCATCTCGCAGAGCAAGTCAAAGGCGACTACTCCCTCGGCCAGCGCATCGGCATCGAGCACACCCCTACAATCTGGATCGTCACCAACGCTGCTCACGCACAGCCCTTTGTCGAGGTCGTCGACCGCAGCCGCCTCTACCAGCTCCTCGACCAGGCCATGGCCCAAACCCGGCAATAGCCTTCGCCGCTCAATCGACGCTGCCGCCGCCCTCACGGTTCGCGCTCCAATCCCTCGCATCATCGCGCCCAACCAACCTCGCCCCACCTTCGCACGCCGCCCTTCCCGCATCGCCTTGATACAATTTCTTCAAGTCGTCGTCGAACCCCAATGAACAAAAAATCAAGCCCACATCGCCCCATCTTTCGCGGCCGTGCGCACCGCGCCGCCGCAACGGCCGCAGGCCTTGCCGCCGCATTCCTGCTCGCCACGGTCCCCGCTCGCGCGCAATTCAGCGAGCCGCACACCGTCCACGTCCTCGATGCATCAGCCCTCCATCCACCTGCCGGCGCACGCGTTGCCATCATCGAATTCGACGACCTCGAGTGCCCTGCCTGCGCACACGCCAATCCTGTCCTGATGCAGGCCGCGGCCAACTACAAAATTCCGTGGGTCCGCCACGACTTCCTCATTCCCGGCCATATTTGGAGTCCCACCGCCGCTATTTACGCTCGCTGGTTCGACCAAAAAAGCCCGCACCTCGGCGACGACTACCGCAACTACATCTTCGCCAACCAAATCTCCATTGAGACCCAGCCCGCGCTCCGCCAATTCACGCAGCAATTTGCCTCCGCGCACGGCATTGCACTCCCGTTCGCCGTCGACCCTCAGGGCAAGCTCAACGCTTTAGTCCAGGCTGACACGCAACTGGCCATGCGCATGGGCCTGAAAGAAACCCCCACCATCTTTATCGCCACCGCCAATTCCAAGGGACAGCCCTACATTCAGGTCCTCAACGTCGAGCAGGACCTCTACCGCGACATCGACCAGGCCCTTGCCCAGACTCGCGGACACTAGGCCAGATACTCGCAGACTCCGCGTCTGTCCACCAGCCGCCCCAAAAAGCAGAACGGCGTCCGCATCTGCGAACGCCGCTCCGATTTCAACCAGACATTTATGAATTGTGAACCGGTCGCGCCACGCTATGAGCCGCGACCCAGAAGGAAAAGCTGAAGGCTGAAAGCTGAGAGCTAAAAGCTGGCCTTGATCTTCACCAGTTCCTGCCCGCCCGGCGCAACCATCCGCGTCTGCGGAGCGCGCCAGTGGTCGATATGGCTGATCCTGTGCACGCATCCAATCGTGCAATTTGGCGCGCAGCTCTTGGCTGTCGTAAACTCCCGCTTCAGGTCCGCCTTCGTATACTCGGCCACCGGAACCCCAGGGTATCCCCGCTGCTGCGAGCAGTAGTGCACCAGCCCGTCTTCGCAAACATAGAGATACCGCGACCCGGCCCGGCAGCGCCAGTCGTTCGCGCGCCCCTCGGCAATCGCCTCCTGGAATTTGTCGAACTGCGCGTAGTTCGACTTCTTCCGCGCCTTCATCTCCTGGTACACGCGCGCCTCGTCAGGCTTCAGCGGCTTCAGTTGCCCATCGCCGTCGTGAATAATCCCGATCGTCGACTCGAACCCCAGCTGCAGCGCCCTCTTGCTGATCACCAGCGCGTCGTTTGGATCGCGAATCCCTCCGCCCACCACCGAATTGATGTTGACGTGGAACTCCGCATACTCCGCCAGCATCTCGAGCCGCTTGTCCAGAGTCTTGAGAGACTTCTTCGACACCTCATCCGGCGTCAGGTTGTCGATCGAGATCTGCATGTGGTCGAGGCCCGCCTCGTTCAGCCGGATAATTCTCTCGGGCGAGAGCAGAAATCCGTTGGTGATCATCCCGGCAATCGCGCCCGTGCTCCTCATGCGGCGAATGATGTCGTCCAGCTGTGGGTGGGTCAGCGGCTCTCCGCCCGAGATGCCGATCATCGCCGTCCCCAGCCGCCCCAAATGGTCAACCCGCCGGACCATCTCTTCGAGAGGGACGGGCTCGCTTACCTTGTCATATTCATTGCAGTAGGCGCAGCTCAGGTTGCAGAACCGCGTGGGGATAATCTGCACCAGCACGGGGTGCGAAGTGTCGGCCAGCGCGCGCACCACCATGGCGTACTCGCGCGCCTTGCGCTTGGCGGTTATCAGCCGCCCCTTCAGCGTCGATCTCCGGGGAATGCCCATCAATACTATTGAATCACAGTGGATATTCGTTCGTAAGTGTGCTACGGTAATTATGGCGTCAGATGACTCTTTTGAGCTTCTGATGACTATCAGTTGGCGAGCATACGCTGCCAAAAGGAAGTGTCACATGCTATTTCCTACCAAAGTAGTCGAATTAAATCCCCGCGACAACGAACATATCAAACGGTTAAATGACCCCGCCGAGACCGGGCTTTTTCATCTCGAGGCGTGGCTCCCATTTTCTGAGGCGGCGAAACTGGACCGTGGCAACGCGAACGTTAGGCCTGCTTCCGAACGCAAAAAGCCCTTCCGCGACATGGTGAGTACCGTCGAAACAAGTCCTTCGACGTTCCACCTAAAGAACCGCGGCATCATTTACACCTGTGAGAAGTTCGAGTTCGACAATAAGACCAGAATCCTTCGAATCACGGTCCCTGACATTGCCCCCGACGAATTCGAAGACCTCGAAAACGGCGAGCCGAAGTTCGGAATCGCAGATGGAGGCCATACCTTTGAAGTTATTCAGCAGACGATAGCTCGCCTCAACGAACTGCGGGAACGCGAAGGCTGGATAGAACCATTTGTGCGGGTCCATTTTTTGGCCGGGCAGGCATTTGAAAGCGGGGAGCTCGAGCAACTTGTGGAAGCCCTCAACACCTCCTCTCAAGTGCAGCAGTTCACATTAGACGAATACCAGAACAAGTTCGACGAACTGAAGGACGCATTGGAAAAGGGCGGGTTCGACCCCAGTGTCGTCGCATTCCGCGAGAACGAGGACAAGGAATGGGATGTTCGCGAGATAGTTCAGCGTATGTCCTGCTTCTTGAAGGAGCGCTGGAAGACCACCCAACCGGCATCAATGTATAGGTCAAAGGGAAAAGCTCTCGATTTGTACACGAATGAGACTTCGCACGAAGAATTCCGCAAGCTGTACGACGTCGCTGCGGACATTGTCACGTTGCCCGAGTTCATCCAGTCAGAGTTCAGCAGGGACACAGGCAAGGGGCGTAAATTCGGAAAGCTGCGGGCAGTCAAAACACTTAAGAAACCACTGACGCCTGCAGGAACTCAATACACGACTGACCACGAAATGGACTTGGCCGCATCCCTGCCGATCGCAGCCGCTTTCCGGGAGCTATTGGAGCTTAAGGGCGACCGGTACTATTGGAAGGTGGACTATAAGAAGGTCTTCCGCTCCGCTGCAGACGAACTTTACAAGACCCTGTTGAACAAAGTGAAGACCGCTAAGGCGGTGAATACACTCGGTGCGGATACCGAATTCTGGACCCAGTGTGCCAATATTGTGCTTCGCGCCAAGTACGAAATCCTCAACAACGAAAAAGCCTAAGGGACTACCCCTACGGCCTCTCGGTATTCGCATGTAGTGACCGGGAGGCCTGCGGGCCAAAGTCTGAGAATCGTTTGGCCGCCTCTCCGCTAGCTCCGCTGCCCTGCCCTCTTCCGCACCTTCCGCTCCGCCTCCATCAGGTTCACAAGAATATCGTTGATGCGCGTCAAATGCCCTTCGCCTTTCGCGCGCAGCCAGTCCAGCACTTCCGGATCGAGGCGCACACTTACGGCCTGCTTGCGCCGCACGTCGCGCAGCCGCACCATCTGCGAAAGCTGCTCCGGCGTCAGCCGCGGAATATCGGAGTAGTCAATGTCCGAATCGTCGCCCGCAGCCTGCCTTTGGGCTGCGTGCCGAAGCGCCTCCTTTTCGGCCTCAGTCCACTTCCTGTTTCTGATATCTTCTGACGTCATTCTTACCAGCTCTTCGGGCTGAGATGATGCGGATAATCTCTTCGCCATCGCCTTCCTCCTCTCTCAACACATGCGCAACCAAAATAACCATCGCCGTTCCCTCTTCAACCGGAACAGCACCAATCGCGTGCCATCGCTGCTCACCCCTTTCATCGACTCGATCGAAACGGATGAGACATCGCTCATCGTCAAAGGCCAGCGATGCCGCCTCGAAGCCGATGCCATGCTTGCGTTGGTTCGCGCGGTTCTTTCGTTCGTCCCACTCGTACCGCATTTTGTATATACAGATTGTATTTCAGAATGGCGTAAGCAGTCAACCCGAGCCGGTGCGCTCGGGGGCCACGCGCAGATGCCAGGCCCAAAGCTCGGGGTAAAAGCTAGCAGCTAGCCGCCGCCCTCACCCCACATCCCGATTGTCGTTGAGATATTCTTCCGGAACGTCGTCTTCGGGGACCTGCCGCGTGCGGACCTCGCCCTGATCGGCGTCGGGCGAGTCTTCGACTCCCGAAACGATTCCGGCCTCGAACGCGTTGCCCTCCTCAAGCAATTCCTCTGCGCTCTCTGAATCGGCATAAGGCTTGTCGCGTAGTTGCTGGATGTCGCCCGATTGACCGGCTGAATTCGATCCGGTTTCGTCCCGCAGTTTCCGTTTTGGGTCCATGATCGATTGCTCCTCTCGCGCGCGGATGCGCTCACGCGCCGCCTGCCACACTATCTCGGATGCGAAACCCGCGCCAAAGTTACCCTTTTCCCGACCCTGCGTAAGAATCCGCGCCTAAAAAAGCCTGCATCCGGCGGCTGACGGCTTCACTGCTTTTCCAGTGCCTTTCGGTCCCACTTGGCGCAGTTCGCCGCCGCCTCGTAGGTGCTTTGCAGGAATTCAAGCAGCGCTGCATCCGGGTCCGCCGACTGCCGCAGTGCCTCATATGGAAAAATGAACTCGCCAAAATTCTTATCGAACCGGGCCCCAGCCGGTGCAATCGCATATTCGCTGTAGCCCGGCGGCTCAGGATACGCATAGCTATAAAAGAACGGCTCGATGGCCGGCCCTCCCGGCGGACCCGCAGCTCCCGGCCAGAATCCGCAACTGCTTACTTCGTGCGAATACGCGTCGCGCACCACGCGGTCCGGCAGCCCCGGCATGCTGGGATGCTCCGGCGCAGTACGCCCTGAAAATCGTGTGCACGCCAAATCCATCGCGCCCCAGAACATGTGAATAGGGCTGACCTTCCCAATGAACCGCGCGCGGAACTGGGTGATCACCCGCGTCGCCTGCAAGAGCACGCGCCAGAATCGCTGCGCGTACTCTGGGTCATACGCGTGGTGAACTTCATCTTTTTTGAAAGGAATCGGCTCGGCGACCTCGCACGGCACGGGCCACATGGAACAGAGTGCGTCCAGGCTCTCGAGCGCAGCCATCAGGCGACGATAAAATTCGGCCACGG
This sequence comes from Occallatibacter sp., assembly GCA_036489735.1. Taxonomy (GTDB): domain Bacteria; phylum Acidobacteriota; class Terriglobia; order Terriglobales; family Acidobacteriaceae; genus Telmatobacter. The sequence continues at coordinate 8,466 of DASXFF010000218.1, forward strand.
TCATGGGTTCGAGCGCAATCGTTTCGCGCCCTCCATCACTGGTCTCGACAACCAACTCATGCGCCACAAAATCGAAATCGATCTGCACCATTCTCGTCCCGTGCGCCATGGGCATCGTGGTGAACCCGCGAATGGTCGGATAGAGCGTCACGTTCCAGCAGTGATTGATCGCGGGCACCAGCGCCATCCGCACTTTGCCCACCATCTGCATCCACAGTTGCAGCGTCGCGCAAGTGTCGCTCCACGCGCTCTGCGGCAAAGCCGGCCAAACCTCGTGTTCGTCTACCCCACTCGATTGCACAGTCATGGCGCCCCTTCAATGCCCGATCTCGGCGGCCCCGGCGACTTCCCGCCGCCGCTCCCTCTCAACTTACAACAAATTTCCCCTTGCGAATTCACTACTCCGCCGATTATCGTGAGGCATCCCCTCGGAGTGTCAGATCATGGCAGACAGCAACGGTGGTCTCTCCGCAGTCGAGTCCCTTTTGGGCGACCGCTACACGCGCGAGGCGCGCCTTGCTCCCGCGTTCCTCAGTGTCTTCCCCATTTTGCTGGTGCTGCTGCTCTCATTCAAGGGACTGCAAAGCGCCATACCCGCACTGCTCAGCTTGCTGTGCGTCTTCGGCGTGGTTCGCTGGATCTCGCACATCGCTCGCGGCATCGGCGACAAGAAAGAAGTGGATCTGTTTCGCCATTGGGGTGGCAAGCCCACCACAACCCTGATGCGCGTGGCACTGGGCTACTTGAGAATCAAGGACACTGAATACGGAGACCACGTAAGGCATCTTTTGTGGGAAGCGCCACCGGGAACCACAATTCAGGATGCGATCAAGCAGCGCAAGGGGCCGGCGCCGCCATCGGTCGAAGAAGACCTGATCGCCGCACTTCCGCCAGATAAACAAGCGCCCGCCGATCCGCCCGCCGCAGGGAACCCTCCGGCGCCATTAGCAAAGCAAGCAAAAGGAAAGAAAGTCATGCTGCAGGCCCAAATCTCGGATACGCTCGATCACATCTATGAGCCGGCCGTGGCCTGGATGCGCGAAAACTCGCGCGATTGCGTATTGGTCATCGAGGAGGAAATCTCCTACGGTTTTCAGCGGAACTTTTTCGCGCTTCGGCGCTTCGCGTATGCCTGCGTAGCGGTGGCGATCGTTGTTGAAGTCTGGGCAGCGCACTTATCCATAGGCCTGTCACGGCCGTTCATTCATATCGATAAGGGCATCGCGGCCGTGATTCTGATTGCTCTCGCCGCTTACTTGTTCGGATTGCTGAAGTTCGTGACCGAGAAAAGCGTGATGATTCAAGGATTCATTTACGCACGCGCGCTTCTAGATTCCTTCTATGCTCCGGAGCCCGCCAAGCCCACAGGCAAAGCAGGCGCAAAAGACGGCCAGGACGACCCAAGCTAACCGTGCTCGTTGGATCGGGTTCATAGCGCGGGTCGACAGCTTAGCTCGGCCCGCTGCACTTTCGATCATTTACCGAATTCATAAGGGAGCGCTTCTATACTGTCCCGGTGCCCTTCGCGCCCAACCAACTCGTTGCCTTAATGGTGGCCGTAAGTTTCGCGGCTGGGCTCAATGTCTATGCCACGGTGGCGACTCTCGGCCTCATGTCGCACACCCGGTTTCTCGATCTGCCTCCATCGCTTCATCTGCTGTCGAACTGGGGCGTGATCGCTGCCGCACTCGTCTTGTTCGGCATCAGTTTCTTTGTCGACAAAATTCCCGCTCTCGATGTGGTTTGGAACGCTCTTCATACGTTCATCCGCGTCCCCCTCGCCGCGCTCCTCGCGTTCGAAGCCACTGCCGGCCTTACGCCGGGTGAGCAGCTTGCCGCCACTCTTGCCGGCGGCGCCATCGCCTTCATCGCCCACGGAGGCAAAACCGCACTGCATGTTGCGGTCACTCCCACTCCCGAGCCCTTCTCCAACATCGCGCTCAGTTTGGGAGAAGATTCACTCGCCGTCTTTCTCACATGGCTCTCCACCTGGAAGCCTTACGTCGCAGCCGGCATCGCCTTCCTATTCGTTCTCGTCACCCTCGTTCTCATCCGGCTGGTTTGGCACGCGTGCAAATCGGTGTTCCGCCGCAAGCGCGCCGTCCCAGACCGAGCCCCTTCCACATAAAAGACCGCGTAAAATTGTTTCCAAGCTGGCCTGGCATTCTCATCCGTAGCCAACAAAAATCATGCCGCGATCGACTTCACCCCGCAAGTCCTTTACCGCGCTTCTCGAGCCCGACGGAACCGCGCTCAAGTGGGTGATCGCCCGCATTCCTTTCGACATCGCGAAGGCCTGGCCGGTGCGCAATGGCCGGCGCGTGCGCGGCGAGATTGGCGGCTTCGCTTTCCGCAGCTCGCTCTTCCCCGAATCGCGCCACGGTGGATACTTTCTCCTGGTCAACAAAAAGATGCAGGCCGGTTCCAACTCACGCGTCGGCTCTCGTGCAAAGATCTGGCTCGAGCCCGACATTGCCGAGCGCCCCGTTACGCTGCCACCAGAGCTGATCCGCATTCTCAAAACCGACAGCCAGCTCCGCCGGCTCTTCGATTCCATGAGCCCGTCCCGCCGCCGCGAGTTTGGAAAATTCGCCGGCGGACCAAAATCCGCGGCTGCCCGCGCCAAGCGTGCCGGCAAGATCGCTGAGATGCTGATGCAGGCCTTGGAAGGCGAACACGATCCGCCGCCCATTCTCCGCGCGCTCTTCCCTCGCCATCCCGGCTCCCGCGAAGGCTGGTTCGCCCTCACCCCAGCGCAACGCCGCGGCCACCTGCTCGGCATCTTCTATTATGAAACCGCCGAAGCTCGCGAAAGCCGCGCGATGAAAGCCATCGACGCCGCGCTGCACGCCGCTGCTCGAAAATCTGGCCGACGCGCCGACGGGTAATCCACCTTTCGGATGAGTGGCAGATTTCACTGATCCGCCTGTAGTTACGGCCGCTTCCGCCGGTGCGGGCCGCACGCGAAGCGTCTGCGCTGCCGCCAGCCCTCAAATCATCGAAACTTTTCCAGCAGTGTGTGTTTGCACTTGCAACAGGAGGGAGGACGATAGGCCGGGACCCCAAACGGAAAAAGCTTTAAAATGGTCTTGGCCGGCGATTTTATCGTCTAATTCAATCAGATGACACTCGCGTTCGCACGCACGCTTCTCCCCAAAGCAACCGCCTTGGTAGCTGACGATCAAGCACGCCAGGAAAGCCTTGCCGTCTCCGCCGGACTCAAGCTTCAGAAAGCCGGTTTGCTCGAAGAGCTCATCGTGAAGTATCAGCACCGTCTCATGCGTTATCTGCTCTTCCTCACCGGCAACCGCGACACCGCCGAAGACCTCTTTCAGGAAGTCTGGATGCGCGTGCTCGTCCGCGGCGATCAGTTTGACGGCCGCGCCCGGTTTGAGACCTGGCTCTTCACCATCGCTCGCAACATGGTCATCGACCATCGCCGCAAGCGCACCATGAACTCCCTTGACGAGCTCATCGATGGCGCTACGGAAGACGACCGCTCCATGACATTCGAGGTGGTGGCCGACGATCCCACTCCCTTCGACCACATTTCGAACCTCGAAGACCGCGAAAAGATCGCCGCCGCGCTTCTCAATCTCGACACGCTGCACCGCGAAGTGCTCGCCCTGCGCTTTTACGAAGAGCTTTCCCTTGAGGAAATTGCTAAAGTTACCCGTGCCCCGCTTTCCACCGTCAAGTCCCGGCTCTATCGCGGCCTTGCGATGATCAAGCCGCGGCTCGGCTATGCCGCCGATCGTTTTCAGGAGGTTGCTTGAGAGCGGCTGAACTGGCCGGCAATCCTGGCGCCCATCCGGCGTCCGGCCCCGCATCGGGGTCAGGCGACGCGGACCTTCTTGCGGCTCTTACGGGCAAGCAAGCTGGCCGTGACCGCGCCATCGCCGAAAAAACGCGCCGCGTCGTGCTCGCTTCTCATGGCGTCATCCAGGATCAGAAAGCCGGCCGCCGCCGCACCCGTTCCGTCGTCCTGGCATCGGTCTTGCTGGCTCTCCTCACCTTCGGGCCACTGGCTTGGCGGGTCGCCGACGACCTGATTGGCGGAGAGCGCTTCGGCGACATTGCCACTCAAACCAGCCTATGGGCCTGCATCCTCATTCCTGCGGTTTTGGCGGCATTTCTGGTTGCGGGTTGGTCGCACACCAAGGACTGAGTCCGGCACGAACCATCGCATCTGCGGCCCCGGCGGAAACTTCTTTGGCCCCTGCTCCGTCCATTCAAAGACAGACGAACTTGTCTTTGAACCACTTTCCCTGGGAGTAACGGCCCATGCCCGATCAAAAGCCGGTCAGTTTCGACGAAGAAGAGCGCCTCATTCCGCTCTGGTCGATTATCCTGGCCTGTCTGGCCTTTGTCCTCATCGAATACTACTTCTGGGTTCTCGCGCCCGAGCAGCGCCATCATGCGCCGCCGCCTCTTGGCCTGAGGATTTACTTCAATACTTCATGGGGAGTGGTCGCCTCTCTTTATTTCCTGATGATCGGCTATATCAGCAAGGATGCTCCGCGCCGCGCCATGAGCAGGCGGTTCTGGATGCTGATCTGTTTCGTCGGGCCGCCGGGTATCGGCGCCGTCCTCTACTTCCTCCTGAGGCAGCCCCAGGTTTCACGGTGCCCGTCGTGCGGCACGCACGTTCAGGGCGATTTTCACTTCTGCCCTCAGTGCAACTACCAGCTCACGGCCAACTGCGGCACATGCTTCCGCACCGTCCGCGCGACCGATATTTATTGCACCAACTGCGGCCACGAGCTGGCCACGGACCACACTCCCGCACGCCTGAGCATGATCAGCGAATAGCTTGCTCAGTACTCTCGACCGGAAACCTCGGTCGCCGCTCAACAACAGATTGTCATCCTGAGGTCGCCACGGCGACCGAAGGATCTGTTGCTCTTCCTCGACTCAGCGGGGAACTCCGCTCCCGTCGTCCTGTTCTACAATCAACTGTCGGCCCCCCATGCCCATCTCCGCGCTCATCATCGACGACGAACAACTGGCCCGCGACGAGCTCAAATACCTGCTCGATTCGGTCGGCGATGTCGACGTCGTTGCCCAGGGCTCGAACGGTATTGAAGCCGTCGATCTCATCGATGAGCATCATCCCGACCTGGTCTTTCTGGATGTGCAAATGCCCGGCCAGGACGGCTTCGCTGTCATCCAGCGCCTCGTCGATCGCAGTCGCGCGAAAGCCCTGAAAGCTGCAGGCACAGACGTGGAAAAGGAGCCTGCGCGCTTCCCCCAGTTCGTCTTTGCCACCGCCTACGACCAGTACGCTGTCCGCGCCTTCGCCGTGAATGCAGTCGATTATCTGCTGAAGCCTTTCGACCTTGCGCGAGTGACCGAGGCCGTGGAGCGCGCCAAGGCTCGCATCGCTGCAGGCAACAACACGCCAGCAGGCGCAACGTCCGAACCCGGCATCGATTCCCAGATCGATCGCCTTTTGCGGATCCTCAACCGCCCTCAAAACGGCGAACAAGGCCGTCCGCCCGCCAAGCTTATTGTCGAGGTGCAGAGCCGCCTGCTGCTCGTCGATCAGGCCGACATTTGCTTCGCTTCCATCGATGAAGGCGTCATTCGCATTGTCACCCGCGCCTTCGAGGGACAATCCAAGTGCCGCACTCTCGAGGAGCTTCTCGAACTGCTGGACTCTGCGCGGTTCTGGCGCGCGCACCGCGGCTTCGTCGTCAATATCGACCAGATCCGCGAAGTGATGCCCTGGTTCAAGTCGAGCTATCAACTGCGCATGAACGACAAGCAGCAGACAGAGATCCCCGTCAGCCGCGCCCAGACCAAGCGGTTGCGCGAGCTGTTCAACCTTTAGAACCGGCCGGGGAAGCCGGGGAAACTGAGCCGCAGTGCAGGCTGACCCCCGGAAGGTCGATTCAGTCAGAATCGCGATAATCGGGACAAAATCTGTCGAAATTTGTCGATGACTGTTTTATAACTTGCTTATTTTCAGTTAGTTACTGATTTAGTCCTTTGGGGGCGTGCAAAAAATAATTGCTTTTTATTCGTTCTCTCCGGGTACCGTGCGCCAAGGCAGCCTATTCGGCGCCTTGGGGCTTCGGCCTATCTAACTAAGATAAGTATAGAGATTTTGCGGAAATAACCGGCAAACTTGGTGAGAAAAGAGATTAGAGATAAGAGATACAAGAGAAAGGACTTGCGCTGGGAGGGTGGAATTATTTTAGGCGGAGGGGCTTGACATCTCTTGAGGTGCACCCCTTGCGTGAGACATATTCAAATGCGGGCCAGATTAGAGTCCGTTACGAAACTCCCCACAGCAAGCAGGTCAGGGAGGGTTGACGGTCTGCCTGACAGGGTCTGGATACAAGCGGCCAAGAAGCCGCATCAGTTCAACGTTTCTACGGCATTCAGCCTCCAAGCGCCGAGATGAACGAATCTGATTCAGGTAGCCGTATAGATAAAGCTTCAGCAAATCGCGTGGATCATAGCCGGGGCGTCCTGTCTCCGCAGCCTGAGCGCGCTCGAAGCCAAGCTCTGATAGCGCTAGCCTTGTTACGAAGACATCGATGACGCGGCACATATGATCGACAGGAATAAGGTCGTCTAGAACGACCGGAAACAGTGAGCCCTGACTGCGCCCTTCGCCTTGAATATATGCCATAAACGACGATGTCCTCGCGCTTCCGAAGACATCGTCTCGTTGATCACCGTTGGAAATGCAACGAATTCCGCTGTAGTGCTTTGTGTGCACCTTCCCGGTGACGAGATGCCGATGTCGTTACTATCTGGCGAAAGGTCGCTCTCAGTGACTGCAAATCGCATATCTATTTTTAAGATGTAGATCTACCGTCTTGACTCATACTCGGTTCTAACGGAGGGGGAGCCTAACTTCATGCGACTATCAGGTTCTTAGCACCCACCAGCTACCTCCGTTACCGTCCCTGCAGCCTGAGTCAATTCGTTTCGGCGCTTCCAAAAATAAAAGGCCATCAGGATTGAGATAACCGCAAGCCCAGCGCCAAATTCACCTGCTATGTATCTTGTTCGGCTCTTGTCTACTGTTAGCGGATCAAAAAACTGCTGGATAAATGTATTGTGAGCCGCGTGTAGCACGACGCCTGGCCAAATGCTACCCGACTTGAGCCTCATCCATGTCCATACGAAACTAATCGCCGGCAACAATAACGTAAACAATGGCAGGTAATACCAAACCGGCGTGCCGCCGCTGTAGCCGTCAGCCAGG
>DASXFF010000036.1:0-11118 GCA_036489735.1 Occallatibacter sp.
CCCTCATTGCGCGCGCACCACAAAAGGATCGAAGGATGATTGCGGTAGCGCAGAACCTTGTCGCGCACATTGGCAGTGTAAGTGGGAACGTCTGTGGGATCAGGCCCGTCGAGTGGATTGGGCTGGAAGAATTCGTCCCATACCAGCAGCCCGTACTTGTCGCAGAGCTCGTAGAAATCCTCGCCTGTGCTCTGGCCCACCCAGTTGCGAATCAGATTAAGGTTGGCCAGCTTGTGCAGGCGAATCTCTGCATCGAGCCGCTCGCGCGGAATGCGCTTCATGGCTTCGTCGAGACCCCAATCGCCGCCGCGAATAAAGATGGGCACGCCGTTGACGGAGATGGTGAGAGTGTCGGTGCCGGGAACAGAGTAGCTGATCTTGCGCACGCCGAAGTCCACATCCTCGGTGTCGGAGAGGGTGGGTCCGACTCTGAATTCAAGGTGCAATTTGTACATTGCCTGCGCGCCGTAGCCGTTAGGCCACCACAGGCGCGGATGGTCTATGTGCAGCGCGGGCGTGTTCTTTGCGTCGAATGTGATTTGCTGAGAGCTATTCGGCGTGAGAGTGACTTGCTGTTCGAAGACAATATTCCCGATGGCGCCCCGCACGACGCCAGCAATGGGTTGGTCGCTCAGGTTCCGGGCGATGGTCGCGACGGTGACGTCGGCAGAATCGGTTCTGGGTAGCGGCAGATCGGTCATAACAAAGGGATCTTTCAACTGCACGGGTCCGGTTGCAGAAAGAAAGACTTTTTGCCAGATTCCGGTGTCACGATCGTGTACGACATTGAGCCAGTCCCAGCCAATGGTCGAGAGAAACGAGGGCCCGTCGAGAGCTGTTATCCCTCCATTCTGTCCGACGCCGTTTTTGAGCGTGTGCTCGTGCGGGACACCGGGATGCGGCTCGGGCGTGACCAGCACCGCAACCACAGCAGGCTGGCCGGGCTTCACTTCCGAGGTGACGTCGAAGATGCCACGAATAAATGCGCCGCGCATTGTGCCCACCTGCGTGCCGTTCACCCAGACTTCCGCGGAGTAGTTGATTCCGTCAAAGTTAAGCCAGACGTGGCGCCCCGCGTAGCCAATGGGAATCCGAACAACTGCCCGGTACCAATACGAAGTGTGGACGAGGCTGTCGGGAATGATTTCCGCGCGATCGTTCTCGCCGTAAAGCGGTTCTGGATAAACACCATTATTGACCAGTGTTGTCAGCACGGTGCCGGGCACAGTGGCCTTGTACCAGCCGGTCGTGTCGAAACCGGCGACGGAGACTTCTGCGCCGGGTTGCGGCACTTTCGACCCATCCTGCAGTTGCCAGCCCGAGCCGAGCGTCACAGGCTGCAGATCGCTGGAGGCCGCAAGGACCTGAGACGCGAAGCCGACCGAAATCGAAACCAAAACAGAGATGCGAACACATGAGCGCAAACGATGATTCAGCAACGGAGGGTCACCTCGTTTCAAACTAGGGCACACGACGGATCTATACGTGAATACGCCTAACAGTGTCTCAAACGCGGTCGGCTCTTGGCGGGCAATTTATCATCGGCTTCATGGAGTTTCAACGATCATCCGGCGTTTTGTTGCACGTGAGCTCACTGCCTTCTTACGGAGGCATCGGGGACTTGGGTCCCGCAGCGCATGAGTTTGTCGGTTTTCTGGCGCGCGCCAAGCAGCATGTATGGCAGGTTCTTCCGCTTTGCCCCACGGGGTATGGAAATTCGCCCTACGCGGGGTCATCGGCGTTTGCTGGAAATCCATCGCTCATCAGCCTCGAATTCCTTGCTGAATGGAAATGGATCGACGGCGCGCGCATCGCAGGGCTTCCAGGCCGGTCGGGCGCAGTAAATTTCGACGAAGTTGAGGCGCGGAAACTGCCGCTGTTAGAAGAGGCGGCAGGAAATTTTCTGGATCGCGGACTCGACGACGACGGCCTCCAACAGCAGTGGGCCGATTTCGAGCAGTTTTGCCGTGACGAGGCTGCCTGGCTCAACGACTATGCGCTCTACGCTGTTCTGCGGCGTGAATTGAAGACGGGCGCGTGGACCGAATGGCCGCAGCCGCTTCGGCGACGAGATCCCGATGCACTGGCGCAGGCCGAAGAACAGCACAGTCGCGCAGTCGCCATTGAGCGTGTGCTGCAGTTTGCCTTCGCGCAGCAATGGGACCTGCTCCAACAGGCTGCTGCCGGCAGCGCCATTAGAATTCTTGGCGACGTGGCCATTTTCGTGAACATGGATTCGGCGGACGTGTGGGTTCATCCTGAGATCTTCGAACTCAATGACGACTTGAAGCCGATCCGCATTGCCGGAGTGCCGCCGGACTATTTTTCGCCGACCGGTCAGCGCTGGGGCAATCCGCTGTACCGCTGGGACGTGCTGGCTGCGCCCGATGTAAACAGAACTCGATTCGGCTGGTGGATCGATCGCATCCGCCGCGCCGTCGAACTCTATGACATTGTGCGGCTCGATCACTTTCGCGGATTTGAGGCCTATTGGGCGATCCCCGCCGCGGAAGAGACTGCTGTCAACGGCGAATGGGTCAAGGCGCCCGGCCTCGAATTGTTTCACGCGCTCGAGGCTGCACTGGGACCGCTGCCGCTGGTGGCCGAAGACCTGGGCATGATTACACCGGAGGTTGAGGCGCTGCGGCAGGAGCTGGGCATGCCAGGAATGAAAGTGATGCAGTTCGGATTCGGCGACAGGGGCGCGCACATCCACTTGCCACAAAAGTTCACGGTGGGCACTGTGGCCTACACCGGTACGCACGATAACGACACGACGCAGGGATGGTGGAATTCATCGAGCGAAAAAGTGCGCGCAGCCGCGGAAGCTCTCCTGGGTCCGGTCAAGAAGCAGCCGGCGTGGCCGATGATTCGTGCAGTCGAGGCGAGCGTGGCGGAGATAGCGATTGCACCGGCACAGGACTTGATGGAACTTGGATCGGAAGCGCGCATGAATACGCCCGCAGTGGCCACAGGAAATTGGAGCTGGCGCGCGCCTGAAAACTGCTGGACGGATGAACTGGCGGCGCGATTGGCAGCGATCGCCGAAGTCGCGGACCGGGATAACGATCCGTTGGAAGAGCAGGAACCAAAGGAACAAGGGAACGAGGGACCACAAACCTAGAAGACGAACCATGGCGCCGACACCGCTTCCTTGGTCCCTCAGCCTCTTGGTCCCAGCCTCACCGGTAGGTTGAGTCGTCGAAGCGACTCATATCCATCGAGTCGTCGAGCACCCCCAAAGTCACAACGGCGAATGTGAAAACCGTCGTGTCCGGCTCGAGATGGCCGCCGATGGATTTGTCGGGAGTGGCCAGCGTGATGTGCGGATGAATTCGTCCATTCATCACCATGCCGCTCATGCCGATAATGTCGGCTGGCGCGGTGGGGTTCTTGATAAAGACAAGCTTCGCAGGCATGTCGCGATTTTCCACCATGTGTAACTGGTAACCGCGCACCGAACCGACAGCGCCAAGAATCACTGCGTTCTTGATCTTCTGCTCCGCGATCATTTTCTTGAGGCCGGCGAGCAGGTCGGTTCCAAACTTAAAGCGAAGCACAACAATGCGATCCAGATGGCCGCTGACTGCGAAGACATCAGGAACCTCGGGACTGTTCGGCCTGGAGTCGACTGGCGGATTGCCGGTTGCGTCACTGGTTTCCCGGCGCGTCTCCTGCGCTGCCAGCGCCACGCATGTTGAGAGCAGCACAACAAACAACAGCTTCTTCATTCAAATTCTCCCTTGCCGCGGAATCCGAATCGCGGAAGGCCAAAGCCGCCCGCTTCCGTCGCGGCTTTTCTGCTCCCTTGTTCGGTCGCTTGTTCCCTTGGTCGTTCGTTCCCTCGTTCCCTGCCTTTAGAACGGGATGTCGTCGTCGGAGATCTCGGCTGTTTGCGCGTAATCGTCCTGGCCTGCAGGCTGGCGCTGGTCTTCATTCACAGCGGCGTTCGGCGAACTCGATGACCGGCTGTAGCCACCGCCCTGCGAATCGTCGCGCCCGGAGAGCAGCGAGAGATCGTTGACGATGATCTCGGTGCGGTACCGCTTGGCCTTGGTGTCCTTATCTTCCCAGCTGCGCGTCTGGATTTTTCCTTCGATGTAGAGTTTGGATCCTTTTTTCACGTAATCGCGAACGATTTCCGCGGTGCGCTTGAAGGCGACCAAGTTGTGCCACTCGGTACGGTCCTGCCAGTTACCCTGCGCGTCCTGAAAGCGGTCGCTGGTGGCCAGAGAAAAGTTGGCTACCATGGTCCCGCCAGGGGTGGAACGAATCTCGGGGTCCTTGCCGACGTTGCCTAGAAGAATGACTTTGTTGACGCTCTTGGCCATGTTCTTGCTCTCCTCATGTCCCCATGCGGCGCGACAGATTTCGCGCAGCAATGGGCTGTTCTTGATCCTAGCTCATCCGCGCTTGCTCGCGGAACTGATGCGCCACCGCTTCCAGAAATGTTTCTTCGCTGGTGCCCTGGGGGATTTGTAGGCCGGACTTTGCGCAGAGAGCCGAGGCAATGCGGCTAGCCAAAGCTGCGCGCGTAGTCAGGTCCATATCGAGACGTCGCGTGAAGAAGTTTTCAAGCACTTCGAGGTCGGAGGCGGAGAGTTTGGCGAGTGCCGGCGCCGGCAACGTCACGCGCAAGTGCGGCGGACTAGCCCAGGAACCTGCCCACGGGCCCGAATTTGATCCCAATGGAGCGAGGTTTGGCGCCGCGGGCATGATTGGCCCTGTGAAGGTGCGCGAGGAACTCTCCGACCAGTGCGGGGAATCGACCTCGCGATCGCGAACCACGAGAGTTCCGGCTACCATATCGCCAAGGCGCTGATTGCGTCGGCTCAAGAAGATGGCGACAACGCCTATGGCATAAAAGCTGGGCAGCGCATCGACGAAGCGAACGAGATTGCGCGCCAGCGCTTCAACAAAATTAACGCCGCGCCCCGACTGATGGATGACACGAATCCGCGCCACGCGCTTGCCCGGCGTGCGTCCATTGCCGAAGGCCTCAAAGAGCGCGAAGTAGCCCCACTGCATCAGGAAGACAAGCAGAACTGCGACGCCGATGGCCCAGTTGGCAGAAACGCCTCCGAAATAATGCAGTGCGGGAATAACGACGGCGGCCAAAAGGCCGAGAACGAGGAAGACGGCTCCCCAGATGAGATAGTCGACAAGGATGGCGATGAAGCGGCTCCCGAGTCCGGCCAGCGGCAACTCGATGTCCACCAGCTCCGGGGTGTCGATGTTAAGCTGATCTCCAATCGGCTCCATGGCGAATATTCTCTCCAATCAGTGGCTCGCGAAGCGCCGTCCGTACTGGGACCGCCTGGCCGCGCTGATAGGCTCGGCCGGAGCCGGCGGCGTGCGGCATCTTTCGCGCGATGAGTTGCGCGAAACCGCTTTGCTCTACCGGCAGGCGGCCAGCGACCTGTCGACTTTGCGCCAGGACTCGACAGCCCGAGCTTATGCCGAGCACGTCAACCAGTTATTAGCTCGCGCCCACCATATCATTTATTCCAGCCGGCGCAAAGGCTTCAGAAAAATCTTCTACTTCCTGCGCGATGAATATCCCGCTACAGTGCAAAAGCAGATTCGCTATGTGCTGCTGGCTCTGGTGATTTCGCTGGCCGGCGCGTTGCTTGGCTCGGTACTGACGCTGGCACGGCCGCAGTTTATGCGGCACATGCTGGGCCCGCAAATGGTCGAAACCATCGAGCGCCATGAGATGTGGACGCATTCCATTGTCGGCATCGAACCCGTGGCATCCAGCGCCATCATGACCAACAATCTGACCGTCTGCTTTACCGCATTCGCCGGCGGGATTGTTTTCGGCCTCGGGCCCGTCTGGTCCATGTTCTTCAATGGGCTGATGCTGGGCGTGGTGGGCGTGGCGTGCGCGCAACACGGCATGTCGGTGGACCTGTGGAGTTTTGTTGCGCCGCACGGCTCTCTTGAACTTCCGTCGATTTTGCTTGCCGGCGGAGCCGGGCTTCGCCTGGGGCATGGTTTGTTGTTTCCGGGGCTCTATCGGCGCCGCGATTCCATTGCACTGGCAGGTGTTGAAGCCACGCGGCTCGTCTCAGGCGTGATTCCGCTGCTGGTCATTGCCGGATCGCTGGAAGGCTTCTTCTCGCCGTCGAATGCGCCTATCCAACTGAAATTTATTGTGGGCGGCACGCTGTTTACACTGCTGCTGGTGTGGCTGTTCCGGCCTCTGCCGGCTGCGGTTACAGCCAAAGTATGAATTTGCACACGACCTTGCGCGTTTTATTTGCGCAAACAACCCCACCGCCAGCCATGACGTCCTAGTACTCGTGGCTTGACACGCCCGCAGCGCCCCGCCGTAAGCAGCGATTTCCCTCGTTTTTTAATCGCCTATCGGCCGCGCTCCCAGCTGTCAGGATTCCATATTGCAAGGCGATCTCTGTGCAAGCCAGGAGCTTATTTTATGAAAAGTATTTTCGCGGTCGTCACCGTTTTTGCCGCCGCTACCGTTGCAATCCCCGCGATGGCCCAGGACAGGGTCAATAACGAACTCACCGAAGCTACGCGGATCATCCAGGAGATGACCGGGCCTCAAAACCCTTCAGGCATTTCCAGCGATATTCTGCGCAATTCCAGATGCATCGCCGTCATCCCCAAGCTGTTCAAAGCCGGCATCGGCATTGGCGGCGAGCACGGCAATGGCATTGCCACCTGCAAGCTCGAAGATGGACGCTGGAGCGCACCCGCGCCGTTCAGCACGACTGGCGGCAGCTTCGGTTTCCAGATTGGCGGAGAAGAAGTGGGCTACATCATGCTTGCCATGAACGACGAAGGAATGCAGGCGCTGATGTCCGGCCACTTTAAAGTCGGCGCAGGCGTGAATGCCGCTGCAGGACCGGTGGGCCGCGATGCCTCAGCTTCTGCCGGGTGGCGCGGAGCCGCACTGCTTAGCTATTCGCGAGCCAAAGGCGCGTATGCGGGCGCAACTCTGAATGGCGCTGAACTGAATCAGGATCACGAGGCGACGCGGCAGCTTTACGGCCACGATGCCCCATTCAACGCCATCCTCAACGGCCATGTTCGCCCGCCCGATTCGAGCGACGCTGCGCAGTTCATCCACACCGTGAACCACGTGGTGGAGCGCGCCCAGCGCGGACAGTAACAGGTTGTTGTCTTAAACCATCGCCCGCTCCTTCACCTTCAGATATTGGTTGAGCACGGCTGAGGTGAGGTGAGCGGGATCGAGGTCCAGAGTGAGTGCGCCCTGATCGCGGAGCCGTGCAAGCAGTAGCTCGCGTCGGGTAGTCATCTCTTGCGCGGCGGAAGCGCGAAACATCTCTTCAACATTTTTTGGGCGCGTATTGGCAATGGCCGCAACATCGGGCTGGGCCAGGGCGACAAACAAAAGCACATGGCGATGCAGCAACTGCATGGCGCCGTCGATGACTTCGGGGCGCATCGCGGTTTCGGCCAGGTCGGTTACCCAAAGAATGAGAACGCGGCGCGGCTGCAGGCGGTTCAGGGTGGCGGTGGCGCGCAGGTGGTCGGCCTCGCTCGCTTCCGCACGCGCCTGCGAAAGCGCTTCGACGATCTGTCGCAGATGCGCGTGGCCGCGGCCCGGCAGAACCCGCTGTTGCACATTGCGGCCATAGACGAGAAGGCCCACGCGATCGCCGGAGTAGAGCGCCAGTTGCGCAAGCGCCACCGCGGTGGTGCAGGCGTAATCGAGCTTCAAATGGCCCCGGCGCGCGTGATCGCTCGCGGTTCCGGCGGCCTCTACGGTGCCGATTTCGCTGCCCGGTGAAATTCTTCCTCTTAGCAGGCGTCCCGCGTCGAGGACGATCCATACCGCCTGGCTGCGCTCGGTCTGATAGCGGCGCGTGATCAACTGGCCGCGGCGCGCGGTGGCCGTCCAGCAGACGTCGCGCAGATCGTCGCCGTCGAGATACTCGCGGAGGCTTTCGAAGTCGCGGCCCAGGCCGCGCTCCTGTGCGCGGCGGAGCTGGAGGTCGATCTGCCGGCCGCGCGCCAGGAAAATTTCCTGATCCTCACCTTGGCGCAGCGCAGGATAGACGCGTACAGGCTGCTCGAGATCTGCCATCGCCCAGCGCTCCACAAGCCCAAGTGGCGATGCGTAACGAATGTAAGTCTTTCCAGCGCGGACATCGCCGCGCTCGTGTGGCTCGATTTTGTAGCGCAGGATAGCCGGGACGCGGGGAAAGACGCGCAGCGACTGCGTGACGGGCACGGCGACCAGTGCATCGGGCAAGTCGTCAACCAGACGGCAATCAAGCGTGGGATTCCGATCGAGCTCGATGGCGAGCCTGATTTCGGTTTCGCTATCGAGCGAAGGCGCGTTGCTCCAGGAGCGCTCGATGTTGATCCGCTGTGCGGCCGGCAATCTCAATCCATCAACCAACGCGGCCAGCAGCACCGCGGCGTCCCACTCGACGATGCCCAGTCCCCACCTGGAATGGAAGAATCCCGGCAAGGCGAGCAGCAGACCCGCGGCAAGCAGCCAAATGGTTCGCTGCGTGAGGCCGAATGCCAATCGCCCGCGCGGCTTGCAAACAGCATGAACCGGCTCGGGATGGAGGGAGGAAGAAATCACGGCTAAACCTAAATGTGCAAATCCAGCGCCATTGCCAGAGCCCGATCCAGGTCGAACAGTTTGGAGCTTGGCAACGACCCGACATATTGCGTCAACTCAGCCTTGCGAACGCTTGTGATCCCATCGCACAAAATCCAACTGTGATGCTTCAGGCCGGATTCGGGCCCAGTACTGACTTGAGTCGAGAGGCCTTGTCCTTCGGTGAGCACGGGCGCGCAAACCACAGTGGAAAATTGCGAATCGATTAAGGCCTGCCGGCTCACGATCACCACCACCCGATGTTTCTTCGGATCGCCGGGAACTTTCGATACGCGGTACAATTCTCCTCGCCGCATGAACTTGCCACTTTCTACCGCTTAATCGAGCGGCGCCTGGTATTTCAGCACATCTTCCATTTCGCGATTCAGATAATCGGCATTGGCATTGATTAAATCGAGGTCGCGCGCATGAATGGCGCGACGAACTTTCTCCTTGAGATATTCGCGAAGGACCTTCTCGATAAACGCCGAGCGCGAGCCTTTCGAGCCGGTACTGCGATCGATCTCGGCCAGCAGGTCGGATGACAGTGTGATGGAGGTCTTCTCTTTCATAATACCTTTATCCTACCACAATCCTACCCCTATCCCCGCGGCACCGCGACCGCTGCCACAATGTCGTTCAGCACGCGATCGGCTTCAAAGCCCTCCAGCTCCGCTTCGGGTTTGAGAAGGATGCGATGGCGCAAAACAGGCAGAACCGCGCGTTTCACGTCGTCGGGGATAATGTAGTCCCGGTCTTCAAATGCAGCAAAGGCCTGCGCTACTCTGAGCAGGCAAATAGCGGCGCGGGGACTGGCTCCAAGCGCCAGCATGGGCCACTCGCGAGTGCGGCGAACCAGCGACAGAATGTAGCCGTAAAGATCGTTTTCCACGCGGATGGCCCGAATTTCGTCACGCGCGGCGGCGAGCAGTTGCGCAGAGAGCGGCTGAATCTTCGCGTCTTCAAGCAGGTTTGCGCCGTGAGCGCCATGATGACGCTCGAGCATTTGCCGCTCATCGTCGGCAGAGGGATAACTGACTTTGATCTTGAGCAAGAAGCGGTCGAGCTGCGCCTCGGGCAGCGGATACGTTCCTTCGAAGTCGATGGGATTTTCAGTGGCGAACACGGTGAACCACGGTGGAAGCGGGCGTTGCACGCCGTCGCTCGTTACCTGGCGTTCCTCCATGCATTCCAGCAGCGCAGCCTGCGTGCGCGGAGGCATGCGATTGATCTCGTCGACCAAAAGCAGGTCAGTAAAGACGGGTCCGGCATGAAAGGCAAATGTGTCGGAGCCCGGACGAAACATCGTTGTGCCCAGAATGTCGGCCGGCATCAGGTCCGGCGTGCCCTGTACGCGCTGGAAACCGAGGCCAAGCAGGCGGCCAACCGATTTGACGATGAGGGTTTTCGCAATTCCCGGCACTCCTTCAAGCAGCGCGTGGCCCTGCGTCAGCACCGCGACTAGAACTTCGCCGATCACTTCTCCCTGGCCGGCAATCACGCGCCCCAGCTCCGCGCGCGATGCGGCGAGCAACTGCTGCGTGGCCGGCAACGCCGTGCTTTGGGGCTGTGAGCTTTGCTCCGTTTTCGTTTCCTCGGTCATTCCAGTCTCCTTGCTTTCTGCTTCATTCTGTTCGTCGTTCGGGCCTGTTCCGTTCTCGCCCCATTCATTTTGCTGCATTCCATTTTCATCAATGCCCCGTGCCCGCGCGTGACGCCGCAATAAGCATCTCGCTATGCCTGCTGAGTGCCTGCACCAAGGCCAACGCACTCTTCGGCGACAGCTTGTCGTTGGCTGCGGCTTCTTCGCAATTGGCGAGATCCTTTTCCAGGTCCGGCGAAGCTTTTGGGAAGCGGCGGCGCAGCACGCTTCCCAGCTCCGCTGCACTCATTTTTGCGCCCTTCAGCCCGCACAGATCGCCCATGCGGCGGCGGAAGCGCTCATAAGCGAGGTCGACCGCCGTGGCTGAGGCTCGCGCCTCGGCATAAAGCGAGCCCAGTGCCTCAAGAAATTCGACGGGTGTGGCGCGCACTGGAGCGGGCACATCGCGCATCGGCCCGCTGCGGCGGCTGAAGCTAAACACGATCAGCAATCCGATCATTAGCAGCGCGCCCCGCAAAAGCCACATCGCCGGTCCGCTGGCGTAGAACCACTCGGTCCGTGCGTCGCCGTGGAGCGACTCGTCCCAGTAAAAGTTGTGGCCATCGCGAGGCCCGAGCGAGTTCAGGAAGAAGTCCATGTTATCGGCGCGGCCAATCGACCCATTTTCCAACGGCGTTGAGCTGGCCCACCAGACGATCTGGCCCTTGTCGGCGGCATATTCAACCACCGCCGGCGAACCTGAGCAGTTGTACTGCACGCGATCGAGCGGATGATCGAACCCCCACGTGGCTTCAGGAACCAACCAGACTTCACCGGAGCCGGCAAGCGAATCGAGCCCTTGCGGAGTGAGCTTGCAATCCGACTGAAGTTCCGACGGCGGCTGAGTGTCGCCACCAGGCACAAGCATTCC
>DASXFF010000055.1:0-16247 GCA_036489735.1 Occallatibacter sp.
CGCCCCGGAATGACGGACTAAGGCGCGCTTGCGCCGCCGCATTATCGGGGCTATTTGGTTCCGCGGCTCCCTTCGTCTAGCGGCCCAGGACGTCGCCCTCTCACGGCGAAAACAGGGGTTCGAGTCCCCTAGGGAGCGCCAACGATTTCAATGGCTTAGGCGAACCGTTGGCGCTCACCGTGTTGACGTACCTAACTTTTACCTAAAAGGCGTGCCGGCAGAGCGAGTTTGCAGGGCCAAGTCGGCCCATGCCTAGCCCCTACCGCGCGGTTGGATACGGCGGGGTCGGCGAAGAGCTTCTTACAATGTGGGCATCGCCTGGGTGGTGGTCGAGCGAAGAGTTCGAGGATGGCTTGCCTGATCGCCGGCATGCTCGGCTGTGGCGGCGGTCCGCCGATTCTTTTTTTTCCGGCCCGCGGCTTTGAGGCGGCGGGATTGGAGGAATGCGTAAGCGATCATCGTCATCAAGGCGTGTCGATGTAGTCCAGTCCAGGATCTACCTTCGAAGTGGTCGAGGCCAAGCTCCTCCTTGAGCTGCTGATGCGCCTGCTGGTCCCAGACGCCAGCCCGCCGCCACCGAACGAAGCGATTGTAACAGGTGATGCGGGGACCATAAGTTTCCGGCAGGTCGCGCCATGGCGCACCGGAGCGCAGAACCCAAAAGATGCCATTGAGCACGCGACGGTTATTTACCCGCCGAACACCGCGCGGCTTGGTCGGCAAGAACGGCTGGATGACGGCCCATTCATGATCGGTGAGTTCGTAGCGCATGATTCGAAGCTCCAGTTTGGGAGCTTGAATCACGTGCCGGGCAACGCCATCAACCCACAGAGGCTATGGCGGCAGATACCAATGCCCGCTTTACTTCCGCTTTCGGGGGCATAGCCGACATGGCGGGACACATTGCTGCCGCGCCCCGGTTGCGAATGACCCATAGCCGACGTCGGACTGTAACAGCCATCGAAGCGGGCGTCGCCAATGCGACAGCCGACACCTCTCTTGTATTTGGGGCCGCTTTCCTTTTTCCAAGGCCGCCAACTGGAGGCGGCCTCGAAGTGATTAGAATGAACAGCTGGTCGCACATGGATAATGAAATCGCGAGGATTCTCCGATCGCAAGGAAACACATTGGGGAGGCGGAAGTTGAAGCGGGACGAATGAAAGAGGCTGCCAGCTGAGG
This sequence comes from Occallatibacter sp., assembly GCA_036489735.1. Taxonomy (GTDB): domain Bacteria; phylum Acidobacteriota; class Terriglobia; order Terriglobales; family Acidobacteriaceae; genus Telmatobacter. The sequence goes on from DASXFF010000055.1 coordinate 1,180, forward strand.
CGGCCTCGTCGTCTCAATATTTTTAATCAAGTTATCCGGGAACGAGGTAGCCCCCGCTGGTGTCGTTGTCGCGCGTTTACGTCTCTCTCCTTGAAAGCGTATGCGAAAATCCCCGTTTCGTAAAATTTCTGGAGACTGACCGCGTGCAACGTGATAGCCTACTCTTGATGAGGCCCCTCACTTGGAGTGATGACATTGTCAGAGCACAAGAAATTTAAACTCTCCAAAAATGACGCGAAGCCGTTGGTAGTTCAAAGTAGAGATTTTATCTGGCCGACCCCTTTTACATACGGTAGTTGCAAATTGTCTGGCATGCTGTATGGAACATTAAACCAAGGGCCGACCATTCGCCTTCGGTCTGACGGCTCCGGGGAAGTGTTGGCCACGTTTTATTCTGAAAGTTCCGACGATGCATGGGTTATCAAAGATATACATTTAATAGACGGCGCTGGGGCGGTGGTGTGTGTTATTCCGCAGCATATATCTAGCCCTGGCACAGTAACAGATCGACAGGAAATTACTTGGGTAGGTCCGTTCACATTCGATCCTGATGTCTTCTCCATAGTCGCCCATGTTACTTTTGAATATTCTTGTTGAACACATTCACGTCGCCCTGCCACGCGCCTGGTAACATCGGCCGATGTGATTGAAGGTTGGCTGACTTGCGCTGACTGTGTTAGGTCAGCGCGGGTCGCCCATCAAACGCAGCAACAGTACTTCCGTGCCGTAGCGCTCAATTCAGTAGCCAGCTCGGCGTCGATCCGCCGGTCACCTTGGCAAGGCGCTCCAGCTCCGCGCGCCGCTTCCGGACCAGTTGCGCGAATTGTTCGACCATGATCCGGCGACGGAGATCATCGCTTGGCACGGACGGACTGCCGTGCGGACGCAGCCGGAAGAGGAATTCATTGAACCTGCTCATGCAGGCGTCGATAATGTAGTCCATTGTGAAATCGGAAGCTGCCCACGCCGACCAACCCGATTGGACGCATGCGGAGTGTCATTAGGCTTCCCTTTCGGGTGCCGCTTTCATTCATCATTCCGTGTATTTAGGAAGTCACCAGGCGGACGCCTCGTCTAGTGGATGTCGCCTGTTGGCCCACAGCGACGGGGCCAGGTTCTTGAACTTTCGGTCGCTATGAGGGTACTGCGGACATGGACAGACACGCGGCGTCGACCGGCCTGGACGCTTTTGACCCGTTGCAGACATCGCCGAGCAGCGATGTCTAGCCCAAAGGGCAGCTACCGGCGAAGCTCCTTGTGAAATAGAGAAGCCCCTCACCGCTGCGCAGTGAGGAGGACCAAGTACCTGTTTCTGCCGCCCGGATAGAACTTACGGATTAACTTGGAAGGAGCAAGAAATGAGCATCCTCCGCTGCGCCGTGTTGGTAGGCCTATTGGGGTTTGTAGTACCGGCACTCGCCGAAGAGAGTCACTACGAGCAGCTCGCGAACGCGCCTTTCCCGGGCGGTTACCCGGCGAAGGAATCCGTGGCACCTTTAAAAGACGAGTTGTACTTCCAGCTCGCCTCGCAGGCCTATATCTGGGCGCTCCCCGCCATCAACATGTGGGCGATGAAGGAAGGTTCCGAGAAGGTTTTCGGCGCCGGCTACAACGTGTTGCCGTATTGGCCCAAGCGTCTCCAAGCGAAGACGCAGGTCACCACGCCCAACTCGGATGTTATCTATGCGATGAGCTATCTCGACCTGAAGAAGGACGGCCCGCTCGTCGTGGAAGTGCCGAAAGGCGTGCAGGGCTTGTTCGATGACTTCTGGCAACGGCCCATCGAGGGTCCCAAGATCGACGGACATACCTGGTTCGGGGATGTCGGTTTCGCCGGGCCCGATAAGGGAGAAGGCGGAACCTACGTTCTGCTGCCGCCGGATTACCAGGGCGAGGTGCCTAAGCAGGGCTTTGTCTACCGCTCGCGCACCTATAATGTGTTCCTATTCTGGCGCTCATTCTTCAAAGACCCCCACGACCTCGCCGGCGCCGATGAAATCATCCGCCAGACCAAGGTCTACCCCCTGGGCAAGAAAGAGTCCGCCAGGCCGATGCAGTTCCCAGATGCGAACGCGGCTCCCGCGGACCTGCTCTTCCCGCAGGACGGTCGGTATTTCGAGTTGCTGTCGCAGTTCATCGATGCCGAATACGCGGATCCGGCCGATGAGTACATGCGCACCAACTTAAAGATGATCGGCATCGACAAGGGCAAGCCATTCCGCCCCGTTCCGGCCATGAAGACTTTGCTCGATCAGGCCGCGAAAACCGGCTTCAAGATGACCCGAGTGATGGCCACCGAGATGACCGTGCAGGCACCGGGCTTCAAGTACTACCCGGACCGGCAATGGGTCGATATCTTTCCCGGCCGCGACCCGTTCTTTTTGGGCAACCTCCTGGAGCGTACGCTGTACTTCACGCTCGCTTACAGCATGAGTCCGGGCATGGCGGTGAGCCTTGTCGACAAGGGTGCCAAGTACCCAGGCGTCTTCCGTGATAGGGACGGTGATTTCCTCGAAGGCGGCAAATCCTACTCACTGCATCTACCGCCGAACATCCCGGCGGCCAACTTCTGGTCCATGACCGTGTATGACGCCTTGACTGGGTCGGGTCTGGACAACGGCCAGCCGTTCCCTTCACTCAACCAGATGGACAAACCGCCACAGAATGCGGACGGCTCGCTCGACCTCTACTTTGGCCCCACTGCGCCAGCAGGTCACGAGAAGAACTGGCTGCGCACAGTGCCCGGAAAGGGTTACTTCATACTGCTGCGGCTCTACAGCCCCAAGCAATCATTCTTCGACAAGACGTGGAAGCCGGATGATGTGGTCAAGCGGAATTAATTGCGGAGGCATCCGTCATGAAATTTAAAAACTCTAAGAGGTGGACAATAGAAATCTAGGTCCGTTGTCCCATACTCGCTTTCGAGCCGTCGCCTTGCTTCGCGCAGCAGCTTGTCGATCTCGGGTGCTGTCAGCTTATTAAACTTAAGCTTTGGAAGTTTTGCGAAATGTTCAAGGACTAGCTTTCTCTCGCCGAAGGAAAAAATTCTCTCGAACTCGTCGGGGAAAAGTAAACTGAAAAGACTCCCGATTGGTCGGCAAACCGGAAGTAGTCCGTTCATCCGGCATGCATCCCGCTGGCGGCGAATCTGCCATTAGAGCTCGCGAGTACTGCGCCGGTAAGATGCGGTGCCTTAGTATGACGATATACGATGGGTCACTGGCCTGCGCTCTATGAAAGCAGAGGTGCGCCTCTATCGGGGAGATGAGCGATGTTTCAACGCGAATTTGCGCTTTTTCTCGCGACCTTCTCGACGCTGCTGGCGATCATAAATCCGCTCGAGGTTCTGCCGATCTACTTGAAGCTGTTAGCCGGGGCCGACATGCCAACGCATCGCGCGGTGGCCTTGAAGTCGTGCACCTACGCGATAGGCCTTTGCTTCTTTTTTCTGATTTTCGGGACGCTGCTGATGCGAATTTTCGGGGTTCCTCTCAGCATGATTCGTATTGTCGGTGGCATAATTCTGATGAAAATCGGCTTTCAGCTTTTCTCGTCGTCGCCGGCCCCAGCAACAATACGCCCCGGAACCGACCAGGCATCGGGCGATATCGCCTTTGTTCCGCTGGCGATGCCGCTGATGTTCGGTCCCGGCGCGATTGCCACGGTACTGGGAATGGCATCAAAGATCCAGCAGTCGTCAATGGAGCTTTGGTCGTTCGTCGCCATAGCGGCGGCAATTCTGGCGACGATGTTCGTCACGTTTATCTGTCTGGCCTACGCCGAGAAGCTGACCAAGAAGCTCGGACCCATGGGAATAGATGCCGCCACTCGCATTGTCGGATTTTTCGTTTCGGCCATGGGCGCCGGCTTGATCTTTGATGGCGTCATCGAAGTTTTGGAGACGCACGGCGTTACATCGCTGCATTGAGCGCTCGCGCTACTCGCTTCGCTATTTCTCGGGGAACAGCAACGAGAGTTGAGCACGCAACTGCCAGCTTGGTGCACTGGTTGGGCGAATGGCGTTATAATAACCGGCTATGTTTGCGCTCACCGGCTGATCGCCGATTTTGAATATCCGGCCAAATCCGCCGCCGATCGGCACCAGCCACTGCTGACCGGGGGCAGCGAGCCAGTTCGCCGTGATGACCGGCGATGATGTCAAATACCAGCCGTGCGCCATGTTGTAGTTGATGAACGGCTGCGCCAGGAACGTGTTCACGGCCGGGCGCAGCGGATCTCCGCCGATCGACCACTGATTATTGAGCAGCACGCCCATCACCCAATGGCCGGGCGTCGTCAGAAAGACGGCTGTAGGGCCGAGCAGCACGCGTCCGGTGCCGAGGATCGGGTCGGTCGCGGACGGAATGGTGAAGACCGGCCCGGCGCCCCAGATCAGCGCGCCGGAGTGCACAGGCGAGAAGAACAGCTGTTCCGTGATGTCGCCAATCCCATTCGTATTACTGTCGAATACCGGGTTGGGTTGACTGACCACCGGCATGATGGTGCGTGCGATCACGTTCCAATCCGCGCTGATATGCAGGGGCACGACCGGCTGGATGTTCAGCACTTCCTGGGTGCGGCCGAACGGGCCGGTGTTGAAATTGGTATTGCTCTGGAACGGGACGCTGACCATGTCGGCGATCGGATTCTGAGATTTCTGCGCCAGGCTTTCGTCTTCCGAAGGCTCCCGGGCATGGTCGCGGGCTGTCGTAGCGGTCGCATCGGAAATGCCGCTCTGGAATTTATAGTTGATGCCGGCCGTCAGCATCTGAACGTCGCGGTTCAGCGCGACCGCGGGAAGCGTGGGTGAATTCCAGGCGCCCAGGCCGAGATAGTCGTACTCCAACCTGAGAGTCCAATGGGACTTGAAGCCGTATTCAAGACCGACGCCGGCAAGCCAGCCGTCTATGGTGCTCGAGCCGGTCCAGGCGACGCCGGGCATGTTGAGGACCGCACTGCTATGGACCCAGCCGGCCCCGAGCTTGCCATAGACAAGCCAGCGGTCCGCGACGACGCCGAGACGGCCTGCCGCGGTGCCGATCCAATGCTGACTGACCGAACCGAGCGTCGGGGTTGGCAACGTCGGATGATCGAACGTGGCCCAGTCGAACGTGCCTTCGACTCCGTAAAGGAAATTTCCGGCCTGGAAATTGTATCCGGCCTGGACGCCGGCAATGAACTCGGTAAGCCCGCCGTAGAAATTGTTGCCGGGAATGTTCAGGTTGCCGTTTTCCCAACCTGCGCCGAAGTTGGCGCCCACATACGCGCCCGACCAATCATAGGGCGCTGGGACCGCGGGAGGGGGCGGTGCCTTGAGCTCCATGTCCGCAGCGTGCGCCGGAATGCTCGCGCCCATTGCGATTGCCGCGATACTCCGGAGAACCAAGCGTTTCATTTGTGCCCCCGACTCGTATCAATTCAGCTCGATCAGCGTCTGCACCTACTCCAATCGGCGGCCGTCAGCTTTCACCTGCCTCATATCAGTAGTACGGCGGCGCCTTGGTCACCATCGGCGCTGCGCGCGCTTCGGGCGCCGCCGGCGAAATCGAGAATGACAGCCATGCGTTCCAGCCGGAAGCCCGAGCCGCCGCGTCGAATTCTCCGTAGGCTTTTAAATTAAGATAGCCCTGCATGTTGCCGATCGGAAATAGATATCCGATCTGCGGACCGAGCCCGATCACTTGGGACTGGAAGCAGCCAACGCGGTCGCCTGCGCCGCTGTCACAACCGATCTCTTTATAGAAATAGCCGACTGGGCCGACGAAAACCTGCTTCGACAAAAACTGCGAAGCTGCCCAGTCTAGGTGAAAGTCGACGCCATTTTGATAATTGGTGCTCGGATTTATCAAATTGTAGGTGAGGCCGGCGACAGCCGAGAACTCGCGCCCGGTTTTCGGATTGAGATAGGTATAGCCCGCGCCGCCGTCTATCGCACCGTGTCCGATGCCGAGATTTGCCAAGCGCATCGAGTCATACGCGCCGACCGGAATGTCGCCTGTCCCATAGATCAAGTAGTTGTTGACGCCGTCGTGCCACCTCAGCGTCGCCGTCGGATACATGTCGCTAAAACCGGTGACAGAGCTGTTGATGCTGTCGGAGCGGATAAGGCTGAACGGAGGTACGGTGGCCGTCAGCGTCCCGTTTAGGTTGGTACTCTGCCAGCCGACGAACTCTCCCAAGCTCACCATCAATTGTCCGCCAAGAACCGGGGTCGCAAAGGCGTAGTTCGGTTGGACCCATTGGAGGTCCACCCTGGCGTTGAGGTTCGCGGACAGGTTGACCGTCACCGTCGGGCTGAAGCGCCCGATTTGAACTTCGCGCGCGGCCGACACGTCGGCACCGGCCGATACTCTGTCGTAGTAGTTGAACGTGTAGAGCGACCATCCCGGCGCTGCCTGGGGAACCGCCGATAGACTGCCGTATAAACCGGGCAGCCAAAAGCTCACCCCGCCTTCGTCGGCGCGCGAAACCTTCGACGTCGCGATCAGGGCGGCGAGCGCGAACAGCGCCGTGGCAAGAAAAAACCAATAGTAGGGTCGACTAGACGAAGGCTGAGAAAGCTCAACGGCGATGGCGTGCGCCACACGATGTTTCGACCTCATGGTCGCCTCCCGGCTTCTTCCGCCATTCTCCGTGCGCGGGGCTGCGCAAATACCTGCCAAGGCTAGCCAACCAATTGTGACGTGCATAGGATTTGGCCACGAAATGCCGCCGACGACTGTCGATTTCCGCGGAGCGTGGCGCGGCGGCCACAAAGCGGCGCGGTGTTGTATTCGATCCGCCGCCTGCGCCGAGACGGTTCACCTATGGCATTTAAGGTTCCACATCGAAGTCCAGACCGATCGATGTCGCATAGTGGCCCATGGCGTCATTTCCCGATCCGAAATATTTTGGTCGCTTTTGGGGCGAAGCAGACATTGGCCGAGCGGCCCCCCGCTTCGTGCAAGTCGCGATTGACCCAACTGCGACATCGGACACCCAAGTGTCTGCTAAAACTCACCAGGGCGTCTGTGCGTGTATTGGTCTAGACACCACGACACCTTATTGTGAGCCCGCGGGGCGGCGCGTTTTCATTATCGATTCCACAAGGGAGAATGAAATGACCGCAAAAGGAAAAGTGTTGGTCCTGGTCTCGAGCGGCCACGGCCTGCCGTTGAAAGACGGCAAGGTCTATACCGGCGCCGGCTATTACCTCAATGAACTGACAGTCCCGGTTCGCGCTTTGATGCAAGAAGGCTACGAGATCACCTTTTCCAACCCCAAAGGCAACACGCCGCAACTGGATGTCCATTCGGCGGTCCCCGATTTCTTCGGCGGTGACGCGGCCAAGCTTGCGGACTATATGAAATTCCGCGACAGCCTGACCGAGCTCAAAAACCCAACGCCTTTACCGAAGGTCGTCGCCTCGGGCCTCGATCAATATGACGCGGTTTTCGTCCCCGGCGGCCACGGCCCGATGGAGGATCTGCTCGACGATCCCGACGCCGGCACCATCATGCGGCACTTTCATCAAACATCGAAGCCGACCGCCGTGCTTTGCCACGGTCCGATTTCACTTCTTTCGGCGCTGCCGAATTCAGTGGAGTTCGTCAAAGCGCTGTCGGCGGGCGATGCCGCCGGAGCGGCGCAAAAGGCTAAAGGGTGGATTTATGCCGGATACAAAATGACCATCTTCTCGACGGCGGAAGAGCAGCAGCGCGAGCCGATGGAAATCGGCGGCAAAGTTCTGTTCTACCCAGACTTCGCCTTGCGTACCGCGGGCGGCGACGTCAGCGTGGCCGCGCCATGGGCGAGCTACGTGCTGCAAGACCGCGAATTGATCTCAGGTCAGAACCCGTTCTCCGATCAAGCGCTTCTGAAACTTCTTTTGCCGGTACTCGACGCGAAGAAGAAGTGAGGCCGTGAGAGCGCTCTAACCAAAATCATGGATAAGGCTTGCAAGCCGTTGAAATAGATCAGCACGGCGGCGAAGCCGGAGATCGTCGCCGGTGAGCGGCCTTGACGAAGAAGGACGCGTAGGGCTTGCCGACGCCGCAATGAATGTTGTTCGCCAAGTTCGAAGACCTTGAACCCCCTCTTCCGAGCGCGCGATCAGGCCCAGGCCGTCGCCGGCAGCGGTCCTTGGGACCTGGGCCTACCGCCTATCCGTGGTTATGCGAATCCCGCCCCGGTACCACAAACTCGATGCGCAGCGACTGCTCAGACGCGGCGGGGCTATGCTTCGCATCGACGGCGCTCAGTCTCGGGTGCAGGTAAGGAGCCGCGGCCACCGCCATCGCGTCACGTCGCTTATCATCGGCGGCAGGGTCGCGCATAACTGACAGCATGTAGTCGAGCGGCATAATGCCGGTGGCTTCAGCCGCGGTGCGCGCCTCTTCATTTGCACGATTGAGCGTCCCCTTCTGTCGTCCACCGGTTTTACGGCCGTGTGCCATGGCATCTAATGATCTACTTTAGATCGCGGCCGAACTGAAACGATCGTGCCCTCATCGCTGTTCTGCGTTTAATTCTTTGGCTTTGCCAAGATGTGTTCAAAGGCCTCAATAATTTCGTCTGCAAGGCCCTCCAGAAATTTAGAAGATCCCATCGTTTGCTCTAGAGTCGCTTGCAAGTCGGGCGGCAATTCAAGAGTGCCACCCCGCAGAGAAGCCTCAGCACAGACTTTCTCACTCAGCGCACTGTTGCCGTCCTTCTCACGCAGAGCTCGCCGAAGTTCGTCTATCCAGCGTTGCTTTAGCGTTGCCTCATCGAGCGATTGTAGAGGACGCCCCAGTGAGAGATACCGTGCAATACTCTCGATTTTATAATTTCCGAGCACTGCTTTCACAATTTCGTCGTCCTTCATGGGTGCCTCCTACATGACCAACGCCCGAACCCTGCTGCTGCCCCTTTTCGATCCGCCACAACGCCACAATGCCGATCCATAGGCGTTTCCGGCACTTTCAACCGCAACAAGCAAATAGCGCGTGGCGGTTGCCGATGTCGGGAAATGCTTGCGCCATCGAGGTTGTGGCACTGTTGCGGTTCAAAACTTCTCCTCCGGTAGATAGCGCACAAACGCATCCTCGAACTGGGCGAGTCGGTAGCCTTTCGGCGTTCCGACGCTTGTGCGGATCGTGCCCGGCTTGATCTCGAATGGCGATAATAGGCGCGCGAGCCCGTTCGCGGTGATCGGATTGCCGGCCTTCCATTCGGCCCATGGGTGTCCCTCGATTGCGACCAGCGACTCGACCAGCTCGGCAGACGATAAGCGGTCCACTTGCCGTTCCCTGAACGTGGCGCGTATGTCCGAGAGCAGCATCACCCGGACCGATTGTTCATCATCCGCCGCCGCTGCTCCGGTGCATTGTGCCGCCCGCCGACACCGCGTCGACCATTCGGCATCAGCGGCATCGGCGATGGCGAGCAACGGGCGCCAATTGTCCGCCGCGCGGTTGAATATGCCAGCGGGAACGTCCGGGTCGATATCGTGAATGCGGTCCGCGTTGTCGGCTGCCCACCGCGCCAGCTTGCGCGCGAGTTGGTCAAGATGTTGGGTGCGCTCAAACCGGAATGGCTCAGCTGGTTCGTCGGTGCGGCGTCGCCGCAGCTCGATCGGCACGGAACGATCAGCGATCGTGCCCGGCAATTTGCCAATCAACGCGATAGCGCAAGCGGTATACGTCGAGAACGCACGCGGTTCGTAATCCTCGCCAACCGTGCGAATGACGGAGCCGCCATGCCGATGCCCGGAATTGAGAATACCCCGCAGCTCCTCGTTCCCAGATAGGAATGTGTCAGCTTCATCAATCAACAGCGTCGGCTGGTGCAATTCCACAACACGGAAGATGGCGGAAGCGGTTGCGTTTGCGGTCGGCAGCGGCCGGGCGACAATATGCGAGAGTACATCCAACAATGTGGTCTTGCCGCAGCCCTTTTCCGGCGACGTGATCGCGAGACGGGGCGAAATCCCGAAACGATCGACCAAATAAGTATGAGCCGTCCAAAGCGCGACTGTGTCCGCTACCCAATCGGCCATGACCACATACTGGCGGATTGCGTCCGACAGCCCGCGAAGTAGGTCCGCGCCCTTGACCGGCTCTGGCCATGGCTCTGGTTCATGTAGGCTCAGCGTTCGGCCCTGCTTGTCATCACCATCGGGTTTGCGACGTTTGGCTGCGACCAGACGATCGAGAGGCGACGGGCGCACGTTCAATCGTTGCGCGGCGTCCTTGCGCTCCCGCTCATATTCAAACGTTCCCAGCTTTGCGAGCCGACTGATTTCAGCCCAATCGTCGATCGTCGCTTTCCTGTCGTTCACCGTGTCGCACGCAAAGATACCTTCGCGACCGTAGTTGCAGTTGGACCCGCGCGCCTTCGTTTCCAGCCGGAGAACTTTCACTTTGCCGGCGAGCCGAGCGTCCGGCGCCGGAGTGCCATCGTCACCGTCCATCGCGGGGAGGAATTGCAGCGTCATCATACCGCCTCACAACGGGCGGCTTTCTTTCGCGTCCGCTCGATTGGCGGGCCTGCTTCGATCGCCGGGAGTCGTTCGATCCAGTCTTGCAGGTCCACCGCAAGGACAAGCGTGCGGCGGCCACGTTTGACGGCCCGGAGGTCGCCGCTTGAGATCGCCTGATAGAGCGACGTTCGGCCGCTGCATGCGGCTGCGCAAGCTTGCGCAATCGTATAGGCCAACGGTGTATTCATTGTTCAATCTCGTAATTGTGCGGCCGGGATAGTCCCGGCGACCGCGCCCGCATTATCGCGAACTAGAGGGGGTCTATGCCGGCCAGTCTTTGTTGGGCGGGATTTTTACGAAGGGTCACAGCTCTTTTTTGCGTCCCGAGCGCCTCTTTTTTGCGTCCCGAGCGGCGTGAATTGCCTTCGCTAAAGCTCCTCTCGACTGACTTGATTGGCGATACGTCGTTGGCAGCAACAATTGCAGCTTATCGACGAGCCTAACAAAAGGTGACGAGCAATCACTTTTGTCGCTGTCTTTTCGGGCCGCTATTGGTAGGTTTTTGGCCTTGAGTATGCACCTGAGTTGGCATATCCAACCCTTCCAAGTGTCGCCTTTACTTCGGCCGCACCAATTCGAGTTGTCAAATTCTGACTGCGTAGTTCTGCAGGCCTGAACCACCGACTCCATGACGGAGCCGATGGTCCGCAGCCCACCGTTGATCCGCGTGTCACGAAGATTTTGGCCTATCAAATGGTCCGCGTGTCTGGCGGCTTGTGGTCCGATCGTTTTCGGTGTTTCAAGAATTGCATCGCGCAGCCTTGCTGCCGCCGCCTCGATCGATTGAATTTTCCGCATTACGTTTGCGGATGGAGCACCTGCCAACTCTGACGGCACCAGGGCAAGGAACATCAACGTTGCCAAATAAATCTGTTCCCGCAGCTGTTCATCAAGCTGGTGCCCGTAGGCACTTTCGATTTGTTCCCAATTGGCATTCGTTATCGTTAGGTGCGGATCGCGGCCTTCGAGCACCGCAAAGGGAAGCGTCGACGCGTATCGTGCCATGCCCTACCGCCAATCCACCGCCACGCACAGGTCGGCGCAGGGCAAGCCGGACGGCGGTGGTTCTTGTGTCCGGCGACGGGCTGCAGACCCGGCCCCGCGCCGTGCAAGATTTAGCACAGGGGTCGATTGATTGCCGGAGCTTCAGGCGTGTCCGGCTTGGCGCTTCTTCGGGTTCAAGGCGGTGACGGTGGTATCGGCTGCAATCCCGAGCGTCGGGAAATGCGCGCGGATCGTGTCCGCGACATAGGACGGCGCAAGGTGTGCATAGTGCTTTTCGGTCATGCGCGTGTCCGCATGGCCAAGCTGCTCAGCGATAACGCCCATCGGCACGGCGTGCATAGCGAGTATCGAGCCGTGAGTGTGACGGAGCCCGTGGAATGAAATCGCCGGCTTGATTTTGGCGCGGCGGCAGGCGTCCAGCATCGGCCGCCTTTGGTGGGACTTGCGCCACACGCCACCATCAAACCGCGTGAAGATTGAATCATCGGCGAGCTTGCCGGCGGTCTCTTGGCTGAAAAACCGCCGGCCTTCATCCGTCAAGACGACGTGACGCGGCTTACCTGCCTTGCTCTCGCGGATCGTGACCACACCGGCATCGGCATTGAAATCCGCGGTGCGCAAGCCGGCAAGCTCCGAATACCGGCAGCCGGTCAGCAATGCACCGCGAACGAGATTGCGGAATGCCGGTTCGGACGCGTTCACTAGGCGCGTGCATTCCGCCTCGGAAAGATAGCGCACGCGCGCTGTCTCCACCGCCCTGAACGGCCGCACGCGGCGCCAAGCGTCATCGCTGGCAACATGCCCGGCTTTCCATGCATGGTTTAGAGCCGCCTTGAGAACCGTCAGAATGCGGTTCGCCGTCGCGCGGCGCTTGCGAATGCCGTCTGCGCTCTTGTCGGCCTCGCGGTGTTTCGGCTTTTTGCCGGCCTTGCTGCGGACAAGCCGAGCTTTCTCGGCAAGGCCGTGGTGCCAATCCTCGATCCGTTTCGCCGTCAGCTTGGCGACGTGCAGCGTCCCGAGCGCAGGAGAAATATGCGTCTCTGCCACGCGGCGCGCGTTGTAAACCGACTTACCGCCGCGCCGCTCAAACGCCTTCAAATAGTCCGCGACCGCATCAGCGACCGTGAGGGGACCGGTTCGGGTATCGTGCCCCTCCTCTCGCCGCAGTTCGGTCCGCCACCAGTCACGCGCCGCTCTTTGCGCTTGGGCATAATCGAGCACAGACACGCCGTCCGCGTCCTGGGTGTCATCGGCCAACCCCAAGCGAAATTCTCGATAACGGCCGTGCTGCGCGAAGCGGCGGGCAATCCAGGTACCGCCGCCCGACAGTCGCCGATAGCCGAGATGGAAACCGATTTCGAGCCGGCGGAAGGACGGCTTGGGGCCGATCGGCAATCGAGCGCGCGCCGTCCGCGTTTCCAATTTCGCATCCCGAACCAGACGAGCCATGCGGGTCCCTTCCCGAGCCATACCTAACTTTTACCTAAAATCCGTGGGCGACCGAGAGAGTACCATGCCGAACGGCAACGCACAATATGCCTATTAAATAAGGGTTTGTGGATGGTCGCCACAAACCGCCCTCGCCCGCGAATTAACCCTCTCACGGCGAAAACAGGGGTTCGAGTCCCCTAGGGAGCGCCATCCAATAAAATAAATGACTTAGTTGACTGGTTGGGGACATTAGGGACAGCATTTAGGGACAGTTCAGAGAGCCACTTTGAGGACTCGGGGCATCAAAGCTCGAATGTTGCCGATCGAGGTAACGGCTATTCCTCCTCGATCATGGTGGGATGGTAGGCTGGCGGATAGAAATCGGATGGTGCCGTTTATGAGCATCCTCTCGGCACACATCCACAGTTTCACGATCCATCGCCGCTCCAGGAGCCCTCGTCCTTCGAAGATCGCAGGCATCACCTTCTCGATCCGCGCTCCAGACTGCTTTGCACCGGCGAAGTGAAACAAATACCCCCTTTGCCGACCGGGCGTCAGCGCCTCGAACGCGCGCGTGAACCGCGGGTGAATGTGGGTCGAGCGCGTTAGGCACGTCGGTCGCTGCGTTATCTGCATCCGCCGCGGCTTTTTCACGCCGGACGCTTAGTCTGAAGCCAACTCCACAAAACATGTGAATAGCTAATCGATGGCGGTTAGATTCGACGCTATTGAATGTGAAATTGCTTCCAAGCGTGACCCCACCCACGAGGCTGTGCATCTCGTTGATCATACGAAGGAATTCCAAGACTTTGGTGGGGTCACGTTTCGCGCGTGATGTGACCCCACCGTTTGTGCTTTTTCCTAACGATTTCAATTCGAAGTGGGCGACCGGGCCGGGGTCATTGTTCGGCGCGTTTTCACACCCGTGTCGCTCGCTCGAAGAGCGAAGGAGACGCGGGGTCGACTGCCCCGGCGAGGGGTTCAAAATCCGGCGCGCCTGAAGGACCGGCCTTGGGCCATGCGTTTGGTTGCGGCCTAGGTAGCGGGTTTCGCGCTCAATTGCTTAATCAGGCTTGTCGCGGGTAAGCTCGTCTTCGGTGAAATTTTGGCCTTCGGCATCGCTAACACCGCTGCCAAAGATTGAATCTGCGTCTTCTGAGCGTCAATTAGTTGGTTAGCTTTATCTTGGAGCGCCGCTAAGTTTCCGTCCAGGGCATCGTCCATAGCTGGATCGACTGTTTCGCCCTGAGGGGTCAAGGGGCGAGTGATATATCCAGTCTTGCGTACTGGTCGTTTCCAAACAATTCCTGGACTTCGAATGCAACGGTTTGGGCGTTGCCGGCCATGAGAATTGTTATGATTGGGCTCGCCCATTCGAGATCGCCCCAACCCGCAGCGGCATTAGCATCTATTTGGACCGGAACGCTTCCGGTGCCGAGTGACACAATGAGAAAGTCTGTGGAGTGGTAAAGGTGGTAAGCTTCCACTATTGCAGAAGCTGTGGGGTTGTTTGCAAATACCCCGCCATCAATCATTGTAAATGCTTGGCCGGCTTTGTTGTGAATTGCCGCAGGAGCGAAATACGTAGGGGCTGCCGAAGTGGCACGTGCGATGTCAGCAAGTTGGAAATCAAATTTGGGGGCGGGCTTGCCATTAAGAAGAAGGCCTCGTGCTTGCCAGCTGCGAAAAAACATTGGAGCGGATGTGCTGCCGTTTGCGTCCGGCTCGGGAAGCCTGATTGCATAGCTCGGTACGAGCAATTCGGTATCTCTGACCTCAGAGAGATACGTCTGTCCGAATTGTGCTTTGAGCTGGCTTTCTAGAGCATCGGCGCCGTACCGTGGACCTGTAACGGTATGAAGTTTATTCTCGGTATCCTTGTTGAAAATGTCATATCCGTGGTCGACGTACAGGCTTAGGATTTGATCGAGAGTTAGGGGATTAGGCTTCGCCAGACCTGATGCGATGATCCCGCCCGTCGATGTGCCCGCTATTATATGAAAGGCGTCCTGTGCTTTCGTGCTCGGAAGAATGGCCTGAAGCACCATCGTAGGAATGATCCCACGAATACCACCTCCATCGATGGATAGAATCCGAACAGGATCGGACATGGGTTCACTCCACCAGAGAT
>DASXFF010000011.1:0-11855 GCA_036489735.1 Occallatibacter sp.
GCAATGGCCAGCGCTTGAGCTGTCGGCGATTGTTCAGCTGTCGCAGACGGGTTGATCAGGTTAAAGCGCGCTGATTCCAGATTGTTGACCTTCTCTGTATCGAAAGCAACCAGCCTGGATTGTTCGAGCATAGGTGTCTCCATAGTGGCCAGGTTGATTCCTGCCGCAAGCTGGTCCGCGGAAAAGCTGCCAACCTTGCGGCCCTCAATGAGCAGATCGTACTGGCCGGGATCGAGCGCTTTGACCTGCAAGGTCTCCTGATCGAGCGCTGCAACCGTATCGGAATTCTTGAGCACAAGCGCGAGTACCGGATCGACCTCGGGCGCGGGGAACGGCAATGGCAGCGCCTTGTCGGCTTGCGTCCATGCAATCCGCGCGGTCATCTTTCCCTTGGCGCGCACCAGGTCCGTAACTTCAGTGTTGGCCGCCGTGGCGCCGGGCTTCGCGCCCGCATCGATCACGACAGAAGTGACCAGCGATGCGGCGTGCCAGGTCTTAAGCAGGGTCTCCGCCATGATCCAATGGCCGCCCTGCTGCGGGTGAACACGATCGGGAATAATCTGCTGCGCCAAGGCCGGGGATTCGTCATTGACAGCCTTGAGCACCGGGATCAAAGTCGAATTGAAGTCCGAGACTTCAACCCCGCGATCTTGCGCCAACTGGGCAACGAAGGCGCTGTATTTCTGCAGTACGGCATTCAGACCGCCGGGAATCGTCACGTCACGCGTCACATCGTCGTAGGGCGATGGCTGGATAAGCGTGAGGCGCAAGCGGGGGTTGTTCTTCTGCAGCGCGTCCATCAGATGTTTGTAGCCGTCGGTGAAGCTGGAGAAAATGCCAGGCTGATCGGGACGATAATAAAAATCGTTCATGCCGAGCATAATGGTAACGACATCGGGGCGCCAGGCGAACACATCGCGGTCAAGCCGCAGATCGATGGGGCCGGCCCATCCGCCGCTGACCTTGTCGCCACCTACGCCGGCATTATGAAAGCTCACCTTCCATGCCGGATAACGTGTGAGCACATATTCTTCCACGTCCTCGGTGTACAGGCGCTGTTCAGTAATGCTGTCGCCGTAGAAAGTTACGCGGTCGCCGTCGTGAAGTGCAAAACCCGGTGCGGTTCCCTGGACTTGCGCTATGCAAGCCGGGCTGGAGCAGGCAACGAATAGGATGACTGGTGCAAAAAAGGCATTCCACTTCATATTTTCTCCCTGTGCGGTTCAGGTGCTGTTTTCGCCGCTTACCGATAGCTTTGACGAGTTACCTCGGACAAGCTTTCGTATTTTGCGGATCAGGCGATCTGGCTTTTTACCTTGTGCAGCAGCGCGAGCGACTCCTGACTCATCAGTCCCGTCCTGTCGGTGTCGATATTGAACGTCACCGGGACTTTGCTTTTGTTGCAGGTACTTACATATTGGGCCACCGAATCCAGCCGAAAGCGCGGGGGCGCCAGGGGAGTCATCACGCGATAATGAATCCATTCCGGGTTGTCGAGGCAGACCCAGCGATGCGCTTGCAGATGATCAGGCGTGAACTGTGACGAAGGAACCGCAACAAGATCATTCGCCTCGCCTGCTTCATAGTCCTGGTGAGTAGAGTAGAGAAAATGGGTCAGCATGGCTGAACTCAGTGTTACAAGACGCGCGTCATAACCCGCCTTTGCGGCCGCGGTCCATTCCTCCCACGGAAACTGGAATCCGTGCATGTCAGTGGAAACCGCATCGTAGACTCCCCGCGGGTCGAGTGCGGGGCAACTGTCGAACCACCATGCATCGAGTTTCGAGCCGTACCGAGTACCCAGTTCGCGAAGAATGCCGGTGAGATTGCTCACCAGCCGCGATTTGTCTTTCGCGTGATAGCCGACGGCGTACTCCCAATCCGGATCGTCGCCGTGATTGCAGGAGTGATTGTAATAACCAATGAAGCGCAATTGGCGCGAATGGCATGCATCCGCAAGGTCCTGAAGGAGGTCGCGCTTCGTTGTCCGTCCCGGCGCAATCCTGTCGATGGCCGCACAAGGCGCAGGAAGCATTTGCTTCGCATGTGTCGTGGTGAAAATGATGTATTGCGCGCCCGCATCCGCGATCCGGTCCACGTAGCGCGAAACATCGAAGCGCGAAACGGCATCCTCGAACGGAACCCAGTCGTCCTCTCCAACGGGTTGCGACGAAGCCGTCCAATGCGAGGATACGCCGAATGAGCAGTTCGCCAGCCAGCTTGTGTCTGCCTGGTGATATTCAGCGCCGTGCGCACGGTGTCCCGCAGTTGCGAAAAACGCGCTTGCGCCGATGCCACGAATTACGTCCCGTCGACTTAGCCAATTGACAGCTTGAGTAATTGAAATTCTCCTCATGGCGCGATTGCGGCTGCAAAATCCCCCGCATTCGACCACATCTTAGTGGGAGCGGCCTTGCGCCTGCTCCCGTTGTTGTTCCGCAACCGTCAGGGCCTCTTCCACGCTTGAATCCTGCGGGTTCAGCTCTTTCGCGATTTTGAGTTCCCGCTCACCGGCATCGAGCTGACCTGCGTGGCAATATGCCAGTCCGAGATTCTTCTCAAGCGCGCTCTGCAGCCCGCACTTCCCACACATCACAATCGCGCTATGAAAGTCGTCAATCGACGCTTTGTAGTCGGCAGCCGCCATCTCCTGATTCGCCCTGTTTCCCAGCAGGTTAACTCGATCGACGGTTCGCTGGTCGTTCTCCAGTTGGTGAATGCGCTGAATCAGCTTTTGGGATTCGGCCGGCTCCGTCGCGTTCAGTGCGCGAATGAGCGAATACATCGCGTCCATATATTGCGGGTCGAGCGCGAGAGCGCGGCGCCAGGCTGCGATTGCCTCCGGCTGCTTCTGTTCGTAGTTCAGCACATGGCCGAGCTGGACCCATGCCGTCGCCTGGTCAGGACGTAATCTGACATATCGCTTGAGCAGGCTTTCCTGCGCGGCTTTGTTGCCTTCATCGCCTTCCAGCGCGGCCCAGTATTTGAGCGCTTCGGCATAGCCCGGAGCAATCTTGAGCACCTTGCGGAACTCATCCCGCGCCTCGTCGCGCCTGCCCAGATCGCTCAACAGGCGGCCGCAAAGAAAATGCGCTCCCGCAGACTCCGGCGCCAGGCGAATGGCAGCATGACTTTCCTCAAGGGCGCCGGTAAGGTCGGCACGATCCCCGAGCGCGATGCCGAGATTGACGTGAGCATCGGCCGAGAGTGGATCAATCGCAATCACTTTACGAAATGTATCGATCGATTGCGGCAACTCTCCCAACTGATCCTGCACCTGCCCGAGAGCTGAAAGTGCGCGCGCATCCTCCGGATGGAGTGTGACGGCCTGCGCGAAGACTTTTTCCGCTTCCTTGTAGTTTCCCTTTTGCGCCAACGCAATCCCCGAGTCCAGTAAAGGATCGGAAGGCGGGCTTGCTTTATGTCGAGGTACCTGCTGGGGGAAGACGGAAATTGAAACGAGGGTCAAGCCGAGCGGCAGACACCAAAGGCTGCTCCATGAAATCCTCGACCGCCCTCGACGATGAAGCATCACTTGAAAACTCACTCCTTGCATGAAGGCGGTTTGCCTCTGGTTCTTCGCTTCGGCATTTATTGGGCAGTATATCGCCAGCCATGCATGAATGTACGGTCCGGGAAACAATGTCAGACTGAACCGGGACCCCATCAAGGCAGTCCCGGATCAATGCAATCGGGCGCCGTTTCTTAAAAGACGACCTTGCCCGACAACTGTACTTCACGAGACTGCTGTACAGAACTGGTGGAAACGCCAAAGAACTGGCAGTTCTGGCAGCGGTTCGGGATGCCCCAGACGGGGTGGTTGAACGCATTGAACGCGTCAAGGCGCATTTGCAGCTTCATACTTTCAAACACTGGGAACTCCCGGAAGAGCGAAGTATCCAGTCTCTTCGTGGCCTGCGTGCGCACTGGATTCCTGGCAGAATCGCCATACGTGTACGCATCGGGCGTCGTATAAGCAGCGGGGTTGATCCATTGTCCCTGCGACGTATCTGCGGACTTGGGATTGCCCACCACATTTGGACGCTCATAGCCGCCGCCCACCCAGTCAAAGTTGCCCGTGTTGGCAATATCGCCCGAGTCGTAAATATTGAAAGGCTGGCCCGATTCCAATGTGGCAATTCCGTTGATCTGCCAATTGCCGACCACGTAATCCGCGAACCGATTTCCGGTGGACAAATGATTCTTGCCCACGGGAACCTCCCATACCCAACCTGTCGTGAACACGTGGGTCAGGTCCAGGCCAGTTACGCCGTGGTCGCATTTGAAGCAGTAGGGGTTTTGGATACTCGAGGTCCCGATTCCCAACGATCCATCCACGCCGTAATTGAGGGCTTTCGAGTAGGTGTACGAAACCAGGTAGGTCAGGCCGGATGCGCGATTCCTTCCCTGGAATGTAGTCTGCAATCCGTTGTAACTGAGTTCTCCAATCGGTTGGTCATAATAAGACTGACCCATGTATGGAAACGGTGTGCGCGGGGCGACGGCGCCGGGGCCCGGGGTCATTGCAGTGTTGGCCGCGGGACCATAATCAAGATGCCGGCCTACCGCGCCGACGTAGTTGATGCTCCACACATTATCTCTGGCTACCTTCTGCTGAATGCCGACGGTCCACTGATCCGAATAGCCGACCTTGGTTTGAGGAGGAGTGTTCCAGTTGACGCTTCCGAATGGGCTGGCCGAAGGATAGTTGCCGGTGAATTGCGCCATGGGATTCTGTGCGGTGACCTGCGTCGCCGGAGTAATGCCCGGATTATTGTTCAGGTTTTCGACCATCTGGTTTGTCTGCAGCAGCCAGCTATTGGTGCTTGCCGCCATATCTTCGATCTGCGCCCAGTTGTTGAATACCCGGCCAATAGCGCCGTGGATGACCGTGTCCGGACGCCACGCATAGGAAAGGCCGAATCTCGGTTGAATGTTGGTGTGGTCAGAAAAGAACAGCTTGCCTGGCTGGCTGGAAACGACCACGTGGTCCGGCAATACGCCCCCCGGCATACAGGGCGCGAACACAGTTGAGCTGCATGGCGGCGGCAGCTTCTGAATTACATCTGTGCCATTGGTGAAGTCGTAGATGTCGTAGTAGTCACCTGCGGGGTTGTGCACGATGGGTACAAGCGAGAGATCATAGCGCAGACCAAGGCTGATCGTCAGGTTGTCGCGCACCTTCCACTGGTCTTGACCGTAGACGCCGTCCACCCAACCGCCGCTCTCCGAAGTTGAACTGTTTTCGCGATTTGCGCCGGCCGGCAAATTCATCAGGAAGGACGCGAAACCATCGCCACCCGAAGAACCGTTAGAGGATTGAAAGGGGCTAAAGGTGATTCCGGAACCGCCCGCTGCGGACTGGCCCTTGTTGTTGGTGTCCAGGTTGAATCCAACCAGGAATGTGTGCCGCTTGATGGTCTGCTGGTAATCCGCTTTGGTTTCCCAGATGCGTGAGAGACCGCCGCCCGTTGAGAGTTGTTCGCCGGCGCCCGCGTAATTTGAAATAGTGACGCCAGGCAGCACGCACCGTGAGGTCACGACGTAACCGCAATTGAAGCTCGATGCGAATCCGGCAGCAGAGTTGATGCCCGCAACATCGCCGTCATAGACAACATTTCCCACCTGCACGCCATAATTCTGTCCAAACGCGACAGTAAGCATGGAGGACGGGGTGAAGGTGTGAACCCACTGCGCGCCGAAGTTGTGCGCGACGTAGGCTGTGGAGCTGGTGAGGCCCGGCAGTCCGCCGTATGCGTTGATGGGGTTGTTTTGATGCAGGATATGAGCCCAGACCAGATCTCGCTTGGTCAGATATTCATCTCCGCGAATGTCATATTGGTCAGAATCGTGGGTTCCCGGCGTGACGTTGAGATAGTTGACTGCGCCCCCCTGCAAATTGGTGTTGGGGAGTGGATAGACTGACTTCGCGTACTGCACCAGCCTCGGGTCCAACAGGCTGGCAGGGATTTGATTATTGGGAAAAGGATCTCGGTTGGGCGTGAACGGGTTATAGAGCTGTTCCGGTTGAGCCAGGGAGAGCAGAGCGCTGAAGTCGCCGGTGTATTCAGCCGCTGTGGGAACATACTGGAGAGTCTGCGCTGCATTCTCCTGCCTGAACCCTTCATAGCTTCCATAAAAGAATGTACGGTTCTTGCCGTTGTAAAAGGGTATCCTCACCGGACCGCCTACATCGCCGCCGAACTGGTTCTGGTGCAAGTCCGCCAAGGCGCCGGTTAAAAAGTTGGGGGCGTCGAGGAATTCACTGCTGCGCCAATATTCCCAACCGGCTCCGTGAAACTGGTTGGTGCCTGATTTGGTGATGATATTGATTGTGCCGCCCAGCCCTTCTCCAAATTGGGCGGAGTCGGCATGCATGACCATCTTCAATTCTTGAATGTCGTCGGGGATCGGCGTGATAATTTCCGAACCTGAGATAGCCTCATCGTTGTTCACGCCATCCAGCAGGTATGTGTTGCTGCGGTTGTTGAAGCCCTGGATGGAGGGGCTATAAAGCTGGCCGACGTTGTTGGTGTAGTTGCCGGTCTCGTCGTCGTTGATAGGAGAAACACCAGGTTGCAGAAGGATCAGGCTGGTATAGTTTCGGCCGAGTGTCGGCAAGTTATTGACAGATTCAGTCTCCAAAGTCACCCCGAGGGTAGACGACGTCGTATCCAACTGTACCGACGACGCGGAAACTTCCACCGCTTCAGCGGCTGCTCCGGGTTTCAGCGCAAAATCAAGTGTGGCGCTCTGGCTTAGCACTAGCACCACGCCCTCGCGCGAAACCGATCCGAAGCCCGTCGAACCAGCAGTAATTTTATAGACCCCCGGCGGAACCTGGCTCAGCACGTAGATGCCGTCCGAGTTGGTGACAGTCTGCCGCGTGAAGCCGGTGTCGCGGTTCTGGATCTGGATGCTCGCATTCTGAATCACGGCGCCGCTCTGGTCGCGGACGGTGCCGTTGATCTGCGAGGAATCGAACTGCGCCATCAGCGGCGTGCCGGCAAACAGGCACGCTACCCAAACGGCCAAGGCGCAGACAAGGCCAATCCATTTTCTGAGCGGTCTGGCATCTGCCCGGCCGATACTCCACTGAATCCCTGAGATTTTGCTCTTCACTGTTGTCCTCCCGAAAAACAATCGGCGGCGTAACCTAACGCTCCGAAGATGAATGGTGATTTGACATCCAGGTTGATGACACCGTGTTTCAAAGTCACCTTGCCCGGAATTTTGCTGGGCGCGCCTGCCTGATCGAAAGCTTCTTCAGCTGCCGGTTGGAGCGTTTGCCTCGAACCTGTCCGAATAGTACGCATCGCGTTCCTTGCTGGAGCCCCATGGCTCAATGGAATGAAACTGATCTCCGAAAAGCGGTCGGTATCTACAGTTTCTGGAAGAGCTTGTTTCCGGGATACTCTTTGAAGACGAATTCCCTGTGAGTTTTGCCGCGAGATAACCCGGAACTTCCGATCCATGCGAAATCTAGATGCTCGCTGCATTATGAACAAGTAATGCACGGTATCTTACGGTATGGATGCATGTAACTACTCTGGAATCAACCACTTGAAACAATGACTTGCCTTTCTATTTGCGCATGGAATCCGTGCCGAACCGGGCCGGTAAATTTATGTTCGCCAAGCCACAATCCGGGTGGCGCGCAATGGGGAGAGCGAATCATCGAACGGTAGCCGCATGGGCAGCACTGCCGCTGAAATCGCAGAGCTGAAGGGCATTTGGTTTCTCGTGAATCGACGCCAGAGAACCCATTCTCGCGTTGCGTTGCGCGCAGAGGGAGAGACGTCTATTGCGAAGAAGAGAAGCTGCGGGAAAAAAGCAGGGGCTCTCAATGGGTAATCGAGATCGAACACAGGAATGCGGAGTTCAAACTCCATCGCCAAATAGCGACGGGGGCGCAGAGTGCGCCCCCGTCGAATAGCTTGCAGGTGTTACTGCGCTTCAATGCGCACTAGAGCCACGGGACCGATCAATCCTGAGGCCAGTAGCGGCGAGGTTGACTTGTACGGTTTGACATCGGCAAAGGTATATCTGGTGGCGCCGGGCTGTTCATCACCGATGAGCCGGTTTACCCAGGCGTTGGTTACTTTGATTGTCAGCTCGTTGGCTCCGGGCTTCAGCACTCCGGTCACATCCACACGGTACGGCGCGTGCCACACAACTCCCAGGTTCTTACCATTCACTGTGACTTCGGCAAGATTCTTCACGTCGCCCAGGTCGATCCACAAATGTGCGCCCTTCTTGAACCATGCCTGCGGAGCATGCACTGACTGCGTGTAAGTCCCTGTTCCGGAGAAGTACTTCACACCGGCATCTGAGCTTTCGCTCCACGATGACAGCTTGTCGAGCGTGATCGACGCGGGTGCGCCGCGGCCCGGCTGGAAGCTGACCTTCCAGGTTCCGTCCAGGGTTGACACCTGCCGCTCGGTCAGTTTGGGCACGGTGTGCGAAGTCGCAGTGGTCTCCTTCCGGAAGACGACGAACACTGTTCCCCAAGGCTCCAAATGCAAAGGTACAGTGGTGCGTCCATCGGCAATATTGAACGAAACGGGCTCTGACTTGCCGGTTTCGGCATACCATAGCTCGGGCGCCTTGCCTGTCACGCGGAAGCTTGCATTCACCGTCTCGCCCCGGTCTTTTCTGTTATCCACAAAATAGATATCGCCATCGGAAATCTTCCGATGCAAAAACTGAAGCCGCGTGTCGCTCTCCGGCTTGGTGTAGTCGAAGTCCGGCGCAACTTTCAAAGTTGCAAAGACAGCCGCGGGAGTTTGGCCGGCGTAGACGATCCCTTTGCCAACTCTGTGCTCGCCCGTTCCATCCCCAAACAGCTCCGCATTCAGGCGGGTGAATTCACCATCGTCGTCGGAAAGGCTCGGGTCGTCGATCGGTTTCGGTCCGGCCACGGTGGCGCCGTCTTCCACCAATTTATGGATTGCGCGCAGCACTGGCAACGACATGTGCCGGCTGTATGGGTCGAGCCCCAGGACACGGTAACTCATGCCGCCGCTTGTTGTAATGCGATCGTCAACCACGCGCAGCTCATTGATCAAGGCATCGGCATTGACGTAATCGAATCCGTACCCATCGGGGACATTGGGAGACTTATCCCCAAAGATCGCGGTCAGATTCGAGTCCTCGCCATAAAAGTAGATCAGGTCGGCGCCGAAACGCCCCTGCTGCAGCAAATAGCTTGTCCGCGCCAGATAATCGATCCACGGTCCGGCTTCCTCCGCCCAGGTTTCATTGCGGTTGAACCACTGCCCGAACGGCCCAAGCGTTAGTCCTGGCGCCTTGCCCACCAGCGGCTGATGCGCCGATTCGTGAATCACAATCCGGTTGATCCCGTTCAGGAATTCCGCGTCCGCAGTCGGCTTGAGAGTCGTCGGTGACCACGCCCAGGGCGCCGCAGCCGCAGTCATCGACTCCGCAGCCGCCAGATTCTGACCGTAGATGTGCGATACGGAAGCTGACTCGCGGTCGTCTGCGTTGTAGCCGAACTGCTCATTGTTCACACCGGGAGACTGCGTCCACATCGCGCTCATTGGCACTTCGTTGAACTTCTTCACCTCCATGCCATCTGCTACCAGCGCGCGCCCGCCTTCATGCGATTCGCCGTAATGACCCATATTCCACTCATGCAGCGTGGCTTCCAGTTGCCCATAGTGTTCGTTAGCAATCAGGTCCGCGATCGTTTTACGGAAATCCCAAAGAAACTTGTCGCTGGCTTCTGCGCTTTCGACGACCTGGCCGGCCAGCACAGGCATCCACGGCACAGGGTCGTAACCGCGCAGCTTCTTGAACTGCTCGATCATATTGTCGGTCCAGTTCTGCGAACCGGCTTCCCAACTGTCGTTCACTACATAACGGATGCCGCGTTTGCCCATCATGTCCGCGCCTACCGTCTGTTTGTAGCTGTCGAGATAGTTCTCCATGTACTGCTTCACGAATCGCCGGTCCAGCTTGTCGACCTCAAGGCCGGTAGCTTCGGGTGTGGCAGGATGATTGGTGATTCCCATCAAGGAATACCCAAAGCGCAGCACCACCCAATCACCAGGCGGAGGAGTCCAGTCAAGTGTGCCGTCCGCCCGCATTTTGGCGGTCAAATCCATCACGCCGGATTTTACGATCACATCGGCCGCGTCCACCGGCGGGGTGGCAAAGCCGTACAGATCGGGTGGCGATGAAAAAGCCGCCTTCTCTTCAAAGTGATTCACCAGAGCCCCAGGATGCAATGCCAGCTCTACAATTTCGTAATCGGTCGGCGGAGGCGCAACTTTGGACTCAAATGTGGCGGGATCTATATCTTGCATCCACGGAGGGAGCGGCTCAGACGGCGTGCGCTTGAACGAGACGCGGAAGTACTTCGCCGTTACCGGTGAAAACGAAACCGTGTACTCCGGAGCGTTGCCATCGGTAAGCTTGGCGACCGGGCGGAAGCTCTTTCCATCATCGCTCGCTTCCAGTGTCTTTTCCGGCGCGCCCATTCCCTTCTTGAGCGCTTGAAGCCAATCCAGGGGGCGAATCAAGTATGTGATCGAGCGTACGGTCTGCGGTGAATCGAACTCATATTGAATCCAGGAAAGCTGGCCCTTTGGAGCAATCGGCAGATCGGTCGCCTTCAACAGGTCGCCATCGGTCAGCATTGCAAAGTCCGGCGCGCCTCCGCTGGCGGTCATCTTCGGATGCAGAGATTCGATCGAAACATCGCTCCCCGGCCGGCGGAAAGCAACGACTGCAGAATCGCCGTAGAATGTCGGAATCTGCTTGCCACGTTTCGCCATCGACTCCATATCTCCGCTGCCGAGGGTCTGAAACGATCCGGTAGTTGTGGGCGGATGAGCCAGCACTCCGGTGAAAGGCTTGCCGCCTTCCACCAGCGTTTCGCTCCACACGTATTTCTTCATGCCCTGCGCCGCCGGCACCCAAGGGCCGCCCGACTCGCTCCAGCCAGGCGAACCCGCAATTGCTTCTTCCATGCCGAATTGATCCGCAAGCGTGGTCGCGTACTTGAATGCGTCCTTCCATTCGGGCGTCATATACGCCAACCGGTGTTCCACGACTTGCGGCGTATCAAGCGCCGCGTCGAAGTTATGAAAACCGCCCAGCCCCACGCGATGCATCCACTCCAGATCGAGCTTGATTCCTTCCTGGGTGATGTTGCCGTTCATCCAGTGCCACCACACGCGCGGACGCGCGCTGTTGGGGGGATTCTCAAAGCCGCTCTTGAGCGTGTCAGCGGAACTCTGCCCGATACCTGCGGCGCCGGCACAAAATGCCAGCGCCGCACCAGCGATAATCAGCCTCTTCAAATCACAGCCCATTTCCCTTTTCTCCTTTGGCAACCGATACCATTGCTACATCAACGCGCGAACTGTTCAAGTTAAAAACATTGCAATGCATCTTTCACCCCCGGAGCGCCTGTGCGAAAGATCCGGAAAAGTGCCGCGGCTACCCTGGAAACTCACGCAGGCTCCACGAAAGCTCCCGCTATTCTGTCAAACTTTTCACGGCACACAGGAAGAGCACAGAGTTAACCGTTGCGAAATATTGTGAGCCATCCCGCGGCTGGATTGAGGCCCGTTCCACTCTGCCAACGCAGGCCTGTGCAGCATCAAGTGAAGTCTGCGTAGCATAAAAGGCTATACCCCCGCTTGTCGCATCCGGGCAGATGAGGTTCCTCTGCGCGGCTCGCCATCCTTGGCAAGGGCCTCAACAGAATGTCGCATTTTGACAGGCATTTGCTATTTCTCCCTGGCCTTCGAAAAGCCCAACTGTTTCATCGCGGCCACCGTTCACTTAACGAGGGAAATTTTGGAAACGGCGCATGCGGCTCTTTC
>DASXFF010000113.1:0-6003 GCA_036489735.1 Occallatibacter sp.
CTCTCCGGCCGGATTCGCCGCTCCGACGAGCGCATGGCCGAAATCGCTTTCTTCGATCTACCGGCGCGCCTCGCCAGGGCGCTATTGCGTTGCCGGGTGCAAGGACATGGCCCGCTGAAGCTGTCGCTCTCGCAGCGCGAATTGGCTGAGATGTCCGGCGCGACACGGGAGAACGTCAACCGTTGCCTACGTGAATGGCAGCGGCGTGGCATTTTAGAGCTCAAAGATCGTTGGACCATCATCCTCAAGCCTGAGGCTCTAGGCGTGCTCTATGAAAATTACTGACCTACTCGCCAATTTTCCAACATCGGACGGCTGTTCCGCCGGCCGCGCGGATTGCAGGTCACAATCGGTGACTGCCGGTAAGTCCTCCTGCTTGCTCTCATGCAGCGGGGCAGGAGTCTCTTCATGGCACAAAACGTCCGAGCGTCAGGGCCGCTCCCACGGCAGTTATGAGAGGCTAAACCGACATGGCGCAGACACCGCTCAAACGCCGAAAGTGACCCTTCTCTGCCATGCGGCAGCTCCGATAATTGCGGCAAACTAGGCCCCGCCGAGGTCTATGATGTGGCGCTAAAAAATCGAAAACTGTACGAACATGTCACTGAGGCGATAGCGGAGGCGAGTCTGCAGAGTGGGCTTTTCGGGATTTCAGCAGCCCGTCAGTGCCCAAGTCCGTCGATAGGTCAGATTGTCCGCAGTTGCACGCGTGATGAGGCGTCCCCGCGGAGATGACCGCGGACGCGATGCCACCAAATACTGCACATGCAGCCATGTATCCGAGTTGGCTGATGTTCGAGTCGAACAATTCGACCGACAATGTTGCGAAAAACGCCCCCAAAGCGCTTCCGAATAGTATCGCGCCAAACTTAAGCGATCTCACAATTACACCATCAATACCCGCGTTCGGTGCATCTACAAATGCAGATGCCGAGTACGGTCCCTACCTTTAAATGCACGGAACGTGGGCATGTCCCGACCCTAAGCGGACATCCGACCAATTAAATCCGCTCGGCCTCCACGACGCTGACTCTTGATTTGGTCGGCACTACACGAGTCACGCGAAAGCTCGCTCTGGTGAGAAGATGCGAGTATTCGTTCTCCGTTCGCTCTTGGCCTCGACCCACTGTCAGCATCGTCATGTCCAACATTTTTCCTGGATCCGGTAAGTCGCCTGGTAGCAGCACCGTTTCGATAATGAGCAAACGACCGGTGAGCTTCATAGCTTCGTGGACGTGGCCAAGGATTGTGAGGCACTGATCCTCGCTGAAGTTGTGGATGACGTGAGACAGCACGTAAGCCTCGCCACCGTGGGGCACCGTCTGTAAGAAATCTCCAGCCTCAACCGATATTCTGCTGCTTAGACCTTTCGCCTCCAACAGAGGGACTGCGTCGGCCACCACATTGGGCTTGTCAAACAGCACGCCGCGCAGCCCGGGGTGACGGGTGAGGATGGTGGTAATCATGTTACCGGTCCCGCCACCGACGTCGATGACTGTATTGAAGGGTGCAAAATCGTAAGCGGCAACAACAGCAGCGGGCTCTTGGCTCGTTAAGCCCGCCATCGCCTCGTTGTACAAGGAACCGTCCTCTGGGTGTTGTTCGAGGTAGTCGAAGAGTTGCTGATTGTGCACTCTCTCAAAGCCGTTTTTGCCTGTCTGAATGACGTCGACAACATGATCAAAAGAAGTTTGAAACCAGGGGCTGCCTTGCATGAGCACGGAGGCCCTTGCTGAGCCTGGAGCACCTGTTTTCAACGCCTCACCCAAGGCGGTCAGGGCGTAAAAGTGCTCTGAGCGCTCCGTCAGAATGCCTAGGCTTGCCAGGGCCCGCATCAGCCTGTGTAAAGAAGGAGCGTCAACACGCATTGGGCCTGCGAGTTCCGCGGCATTTTTTGAGCCGCTCGCGAGTTGATCGGCGAGCCCCAATTTCGCTGCCGCATAAACAATTCGCGAAACCATGAAGGCTCTGCCCATTTGAACTAATTGGACGTGCGGCGGAGGCGACCCGGCCTGCGTGTTGTCGGGCATAGTCAATCTCCAAGGAGCAAAAGCTGAAAAGATATCGCTGCTGGACGATTACCGGGAACCTGGCTTCTCGCGTACAATATCCCTGGCCACACGAAATCCTATTGCAGGCAGAAACACTACAGCCGAGGCCACTGAACCACGCGAGGCTGACCTAAGCTGCCATGGCGCGGAGTTCCACGACCCCCCGCGAAGCACATGCCGGTCGCAGTCAACGCTCGTCCAGGCCGACCCATCTGATGGCGCTCCATCATAATTTCTGTGCCAACAATCCTCGACCCATTCATCGATATTGCCGTTCAATTGATACAACCCCCACCGATTGGGATCGAATGACGCAACGGGTAAAGTGCGCAGTCGATATTCACCCTTTTGTCCGCGCGAGAGGGGAAATGTGAAGCTGCCATCGAAATTCGCTTGCCTCGTAGTAATCGAATCTCCCCACGGAAAAATTGTTGTCGTTCCTGCGCGGGCCGCGTACTCGTACTCTGACTCACTCAGTAACCGATAAGCCTTTCGAGTTTTGTCCGCGAGCCACTGCACGTAGGCGCGCGCATCGTCCCACCAAATGTTGATGACTGGCCTTTGACCGCGCCCCCAGCCGTGATCTCTTGGCCGGTAATGCCTGCACCCACCAGCCGCTACGCATGCGTCCCACTCATCGAAAGTCACTGCAAAGCGACCGACCGCAAAAGGTTTTGAAATAATTACTGTGTGTTGGGGCCTCTCATTATCCTCACTTTCTTCCTCAGCCGTAGGCGATCCCATCTTAAACTCACCAGCCTGTGCCACGACCATTTCCGGGCACAGCGCGCATTCCTGGAAAACGTTGCAGGGCCGCAGTGCGCGCTCTTCTACCGGCAACAACGATCTGTTGATGTGAATGTCAACAAACGCTGCACCGGTTAGCTGAGGCTCGAAGGTCGGACAAGCCTCAACACTATTCTGGGCGCTTGAGGGTTGTGCGAACCAGACCAGCAAAAGTGCAAGCAGAACCAAGCCAACTGGACGCATGGTTTGCGGCCAGGAATTACCCGAAATATAGGCTGGTAGACGCGCGCTGTTGCATGCTACAAGTGGGGCTACAGCAACTCGGGCTGACGTCATAACTGGCCTCCCCCACAAATCATCTTTCATTCCAAATAAATGAGCGAGCAATCCGAACCTGACAGGGTAGTGAAATCGCTGCTTGGAGATCGTCTTGAGACGGTCTGGATTCAAATGCAGATCGACTGGATTTTTGATGGTATTGATCGCGGAATCCGAGCCCGTTGATCAAATCACCGCAAGTAGCCTCTAAGATGCTGTTTTTGTTTGAAAATTTTATCCTTGATACTGAGCGGCGTGAACTGCTTCGAGGCGACGAGCTTCGCTCGATGGAACCTCAAGTCTTCGACCTCATAGAGCATCTCGTGCGTAACCGCGGTCGGGTCGTCAGCAAGGATGACATGATATCGTCCGTTTGGAATGGACGTATCGTTTCGGACGCCACGCTAGCGAGCCGGATCAGCGCAGCGCGGAGTGTCCTTGGCGACAATGGCCGTGAACAGCGGGTCATCCGGACGATGATCGGTAAAGGCGTTCGTTTCGTCGCAGATGTTCAAGAAAGGCAGGAGTGGGTTCCCTTGGTACCCTTGGTACCAGACCAATCCGGAAAAAGTCCGTTGCTAGCGGCCGCAACGCATGCTCTGCCCCTCCCGCTTCCCGACAAGCCTTCAATCGCGGTGATGCCGTTCCAGAACATGAGCGGCGATCCTGAGCAGAATTATTTCGCCGATGGCGTCGTGGAGGACATTATTAACGGCTTGTCTCGAATTAAGTGGCTGTTTGTCATCTCACGAAATTCGAGTTTTTCTTATAGAAATCAAATCGTCGATACAAAGCGGGTGGGAGGAGAGCTGGGAATTCGTTACATTCTTGAAGGCAGCATTCGTAGAGCTGGTACTCGGATCCGGATCGCTGCGCAGCTCGTCGAGGTGACCACGGGCCGGCAAGTTTGGGCTGAACGCTACGATCGGGACATCGGTAATATTTTTGAGTTGCAAGATGACATCACTTCAAGTGTCGTCGGCGCAATTGAGCCTAATCTTATTCGCATCGAAATAGACCGCTCCAGGCGCAAGCGGCCGGACAGCCTCGATGCTTACGATCTTTACCTTCAGGCTTTGCCCCACGTGTTCAGTTCTGCGCCGGCGGATTGCGAACGGGCAATCATCCTGCTCAGTCAAGCGTTGCAGAAGGAACCGGATTACGCCACCGCTCACGCTGCCGTGGCTTGGTGTATCGGACATCGTTTCGGAAATAATGCCACGATTGCTGCTGACAAAGCCGCAGCCTTAGCCCACGCCCGCGCAGCGCTGCTGTGGGCTGGCGACGATGCTTCTGTTCTTGCCTTGGCCGGCTTCATCATTGCGTTGCTTGGAAATGATTACGATTCTGCGTTCGGCGCAATCAATCGCGCTCTCGCCGTCAGTAATTCGTCCGCTCTTGCTTACGGCATCGCAGCTAACGTTCATGGCATACTGGGCCATATAAAAGAGACGGAAAGTCTCGCTGAAAAAGCGTTACGGCTCAGCCCGTTCGACCCGCTAAGTTACCTCCCGCATCTGGGCTTGGCCGTCGCTCATTACAAGCACAATTCCTATTCCGATAGTGTCGCCGCTATAAGAAGGGCCGTTCAAGCTAATCCTCGCTTTTTTGTTTCGTACCTGATCGGTGCGGCCGCCCTCGTACGCCTCGGCCAGCTCCCTGAGGCAAAGGCGATGGTACAGCACTCGATTGAGCTCCGACCCGACTACACCACCTCGACCCTTCTCGCTGCCGGAGTGGGTGGACCGGAGCTCGCCAAATCACTCGCCAGCGCGCTCCGTCAGGCGGGCCTGCCGGAGTAATTAGGACATCGCATGATGTCTGAAACTGGCACAAAACTGACATGCCGTGGCTCCCAGGCGTTGTCGGCTTCTGCGGTAAGCAGACATTGCGAATTTAATGAGTACACGCCCCAAATGTCGCGCACGTGCGGCAATACCTGATCCGCAAAGATGCGCAGCGAGCGCATGATGTCCTCCTGAGCCAGCGAGCCAAAGTCGGCTGTCCGATCTGCGTGATGCCGATGTCTCGCAGGACGTGGATGCTTCGCTGTCGAGGAAGTGCGCGCGATGGACGCAGCAGATCTCATGATCCGCGATCAGATCGTGTCAAACGCCCCCGGCGCCGTCTGACCGAACACCAAAGCCCAGAACAGGCGCGATGTCATGGCGTGGAGTCCCGAAACGCCGCCAACTGGCGGATCATCACACCGAAGCGCGGATGCTTTACTTCCAGCGTGAACTCAAAGCGGCCGTCGCTGTGCTCGGCGTGCGTCACCGTCATCTCGCCCGGCGAGAGCCAGCGCGGCAGACGCAACCGCCGGCCGAAAATCTGCAGAAAATAGTGATCGCTGCGAAACACCAGCATGCCGTTGCGCGCGCTGATGGCGAGCGCCATGCCGAAGCCGCGGCCGAGATACTCCTCGATGCCGGTCGGACCGGCAAAGCGCTTGGAGGAATGAATGATCTGCGGAAAGCCGTCGCGCCGGGCGTAAAGCCGCGTCCAGATCTGGCCGCCGGTCGCCATGTCTTCGGTGACAGTGACGACGCTCGGCATGTTGGCGTCGCACGACAGCGGCAGCGGGCCGCCGATCAACCGCGCCAGTTGCGCAAGGCACCAGCCGGCGCGGTTCACGCGTGTCGCCAGCACTTCGCCCGCATAAACCGCGGTGTGCCCGCCGGCGAGACGTTTTGAAAAGCGCCGGCGCACCGACGGCGGCAGCGAGCACCACTCCGCATCGGACAACAGCGCGCGGAAACGAAGATCGCCGAGGCTGTCGTCCGACACCGGCGCCGAGACGCGGCGCAACTCATCGGGAATACTCATGGTCGTCAGTGCCATGGCCCACTCCATCGCTGCTCGTTGCAATCGTTGACGCGTCATTTTT
>DASXFF010000018.1:0-64893 GCA_036489735.1 Occallatibacter sp.
GGTGAGAAGTGTAAGCATGCCTTCGTCGCCGAGTTTCGAGAGAACTTTGTCGAGCGGGACGCGGCCGGCTTCCCACCCCGGCGGCGTGGGCCTGCCGCCGGGGGCCCCGGCCTCAGCCGGCAACACTTCAACGCGGACACCGCGATCGCGCAGAGCGGCGATGCGAGCTTCGTCATGGGAGACCGTGAAGATGACGACGTCGTTCTGTGCGGTCGAGACCAGTTTGCAATCGAGGGGCATGCGCAGCGCGGAATCGAGGACGATGCGCTGCAGCGGACGGCGTCGGCGCAGGCCACTGCGGTCGGTCATCCATGGATTGTCGGCCAGAACCGTGTCGACGCCAACGATGGTGGCGTCTGCGGCCCAGCGCAGTGGCTGGACGGCGGCACGCGCTTCTTCGCTGGTGATCCAGTAGGGCGCATGCGGCGTTTGTTGCGCGGGCGGCGGTGCAATGCGCGCGTCGAGCGTCATCGCCACCTTCATTAGAACGAGGGGACGGTGGTCCTGGATCCATCGTGCGAATCCTTCATTGAGGCGGCGCGCTTCGTTTTCGCAGACCCCGACACTCGTCCGAATCCCTGCCGCACGCAGTGCTTCAAGGCCGCGGCCAGCAACGGCTGGGTTGGGATCGATGGTGGCGGCAACGACGCGGGCTAGTCCAGCCTTGATGAGCGCATCGGTGCAGGGCGGAGTGCGGCCGGTGATGTTGCATGGCTCGAGAGTGACGTAGGCCGTTCCTTCGTTAACGCGGTCGCCTGCGTGAGCTGCGGCTTCGCGGAGGGCGACGATTTCCGCGTGGTCGCGCAGATCGTATTCGTGCCAGCCCTCGCCGACGACTTGTCCAGCGCGATCGAGAATCACGCAGCCGACGGCAGGATTGGGCGAGGTGACTCCAATGCCTCGGCGCGCAAGCTCGAGCGCGCGGCGCATGTAGCGGATATCGAGGTCGGCGGTGGGGTCGGTCATACCGCGAGTGAAGGAACAATCAAGTTTACACGCCGGTGGAAGCCTCACTGCTGCGGCGCGGCCTGGTGAAGACGGGCTCCTTGACATCTGTATATTGTGTCGATACAGTATACATGTGATTAAAAGCTTCCGTCATGCCGGGCTGGAGCGTTTTTACCGCACAGACAGCAAGGCAGGAATCCAGCCGGCGCACGCGACGAAGCTGAGACGGCAGTTGACGTTGCTTGACGCGAGCGCTTCACCCGAAGACATGAACGTGCCGGGCTGGCGCTTGCACGAGCTCATGGGAAAGCTAAAGGACCATTGGTCGGTGCGTGTCAGCGGCAATTGGCGCATGGCGTTCAAATTCGATGGCGAAGACGCGATTCTGGTGGATTATCAGGACTATCACTGAGGGAGAGATGCATATGATGCGTAACCCTGCACATCCAGGCGAGATCATTCAGGAGTATATGGAGGGCCTGGGTCTAACGGTTTCTGCCCTGGCGGGGCACCTTAAGATTACGCGGGCCAATCTTTCGCGGATCATTCACGGTAAGACGGGTGTGTCGGCCGAGATGGCCGTGCGACTTTCGGAGGCATTCGGAAGTTCGCCTGAAATATGGGTAAGACTGCAGGCCCATTACGATCTGGCAAAAGCGATGAGCAAGAGACGCGTGAAGATTGCACGACTGGCGGCGTAACTCTGATGCCAATCCACGGCCAATAGCCAATATCCCGCCAGCCATCTTACTCCAGCAGCGAGTCCACAAACTCTGCCGGCGAAAACTCCAGCAGGTCGTTCATTTTTTCGCCGACGCCCACGTAGCGCACCGGTAAGTTCAGCTCGCGAGCGATGGCCACAGCGATTCCGCCCTTGGCGGTGCCATCGAGTTTAGTGAGCACGATGCCGGTCACGCCCGCGGCCTGCGTGAACTGCCGGGCCTGTTGCAGGCCGTTCTGGCCGGTTGTCGCGTCCATCACCAGCAGCACTTCGTGAGGCGCACCTGGAATTAAACGCGCCGCCGTGCGTCGCATTTTATCCAGCTCGTCCATCAGTCCGGTTTTGGTGTGCAGGCGGCCAGCGGTGTCGACGTAGAGATCGT
The DNA here is from genome assembly GCA_036489735.1 of Occallatibacter sp. Classification (GTDB taxonomy): domain Bacteria; phylum Acidobacteriota; class Terriglobia; order Terriglobales; family Acidobacteriaceae; genus Telmatobacter. The sequence goes on from DASXFF010000018.1 coordinate 2,052, forward strand.
CGATGGAGCGAGATTTTGCCGCGGAGATGGCATCGTAGAGGACAGCCGCCGGATCGCCGCCCTGCTTTGTCTTGATCATCTCGACGCCGGAACGCGCGGCCCACACTTCTAATTGTTCAATTGCGGCGGCACGGAATGTATCGGCGGCACACAAGAGCACGGAGCGGCCTTGTGCGCGAGACCATGCGGCGAGTTTTCCGCTCGAAGTGGTTTTGCCCGTTCCGTTCACACCGACAAGGAATGTCACTTTTGGCGGTAAAGGCGGAGGCGGTGGCGCGCCCGCCCCTTGCGGGGCGCTGAGGATTGCGATGATTTGGTGCTTGAGCAAATTGCGCAACTCGGCGCCGCCTTCGATGGCCTGATGGCGCGCACGATCGCGCAGCGCGTCGAGAATCGCGGTGGTGGTCGGGACGCCAAGGTCGGAAGACAGCAGAGCCGATTCGAGAGTTTCGAGGTCGGATTCGTCGACCGTGCGCGTCATCGCAGCGAGATCGGCGATTTTGGCGGAGAACGACTCGCGCGTCCGCGAGACCGCCTGCTTCATCCGCTCAAAGAAGTTCTTTTCTGGTTTTGGATCCGATTGTTCGGGTTCCGACCTACCAAAAAGAGTTGTAATCATCTTCTTCAGTTTAACTGCGAGACGCGAACAAAGTTGGCCGGCCGAGAAACGGCCCCATTCAAGTCCGGCTGGCCGCAGTCTAGTGCATGTCCGGGCACATTTAACGCGGAATCGCATCGAGTGAATGTGGTCCTCCGTTATGCTCAGGTGGGGCCCGTAAGCCCTTCGAAGCAATGACCGCAACGCAAAAGCACCCGCTCAAAAAGATTCTCGAAAGCCGCATCGCCATCATCGATGGTGCGACGGGCACGACGCTGCGTAATTACGGAATGAAGGAAGCGGACATTCGCGGCGAGCGTTTCAGGAATGCTAAAAAAGACCTGCTGAACAACGGCGATCTTTTTACGTTGACGCGGCCCGATGTGGTTGCGGATATTCATCGCCGTTTCCTCGAAGCCGGAGCTGACATTCTTGAAACGAACACCTTCGGCGCGACCACGATTGCGCAGAGTGAGTTTTTTGTCGACGATCCGCGAGAGCGCGGAGGCCGCAAAGATCCCGAGTTCTACCAAAGGATCGTTGACGACAAGTTTCTAGGTGAGGTTGCTTGGGAGATCAATGCGAAATCGGCGACGGATGCGCGCCAATGCGCCGAGCGTGCGAGCAACGATACGGGGCGGCAACGGTTTGTGGCGGGAGCGATGGGACCGCTGACGGTGTCGCTCTCGAATTCGCCGGATGCAGACGATCCAGGGTTTCGCGTGGTGACGTTTGACCAAGTGAAGACGGCATATAAACAGCAGGCGCGGGCGCTGATTGCAGGCGGAGCCGATCTGCTGCTGGTAGAGACGATCTTCGATTCGCTGAACGCAAAGGCTGCGTTGGTGGCAATCCGTGAAGTGTTCGACGAAGACGGGCTTGCGGAGCGCGGCGGGGAATTGCCGATCATGATTTCGGCAGCCGTGGGCCGCGGCGGCGAGACGATGATTTCGGCGCAGACGATCGAGGCGTTTTGGACAGCCGTGCGGCACGCAAAGCCGTTCAGCGTGGGGCTGAACTGCTCGCTGGGGCCGGATTTGATGGCGCCATTTTTGCGTGAGCTGGCGGGCAAAGCCGATGTTGCGGTGTCTTGCTATCCGAATGCGGGATTGCCGAATCCGCTATCGCCGACGGGTTTCGATTTGGGTCCCGAGGACATGGCGCGATATCTCGGAGAGTTTGCGCGTGAAGGCCTGATCAACCTCGCAGGTGGATGCTGCGGAAATACGCCGGAACATATTGCGGCGATCGCCAAGGCTCTCGAGGGTGCTGCGCCGCGGAAGTTACCGGCGGCCGCGGATTCGTGCGGCATCGAGAGCGCAGCATGAGCGCGGGCACGTCAAGAATGATTGAGACCAAGCCGCTGCGATTGTCGGGATCGCAGCCATTCACACAACAACCTGGAGTCTACATTCTGATTGGTGAGCGGACCAATGTGGCCGGGTCGCCCAAGTTCGCCAAGTTAATTAAAGAAGGGAAGTATGAAGAGGCCGTAAGCGTGGCGCGGCAGCAAGTGGAGAACGGGGCAAATGTTCTCGACATCTGCATGGATGAGGGGATGATCGACGGCGTGTCGGCGATGTCGCGCTACCTGCAGTTGCTTGGCAGCGAGCCCGAAGTAGCGAAGGTTCCCTTCATGATCGACTCCTCAAAGTGGGAGGTGATTGAGGCGGGGTTGAAGTGCCTGCAGGGCAAGGGCATTGTGAATTCGATCTCGCTCAAAGAGGGCGAGGCCAAGTTTCGCGAGCACGCGGCCACGGTGCTGAAGTATGGCGCGGCGGCAGTGGTGATGGCTTTCGATGAGCAGGGGCAGGCCGCAGGGTTCGAAGACAAGACGAGAATCTGCGAGAGGGCATACGGAATTTTGACGCGCGAGCTGTGCTTTCCGCCCGAGGACATCATCTTCGATCCCAATATCCTGACCGTAGCCACGGGGATGGCGGAGCACAACAACTACGCGATGGACTTTATCCGGGCCACGCGGTGGATCAAGGAGAATTTGCCGCACGCCAAGGTGAGCGGCGGCGTTTCCAACGTGTCGTTCAGTTTTCGCGGCAACAATAAGGTTAGAGAGGCCATGCATGCGGCGTTTTTGTACCACGCAATTGCTGCCGGGATGGATATGGGCATTGTGAACGCGGGCATGCTGGAGGTCTATGAGGAGATCGAGCCGGAACTGAAGGAATTGGTGGAAGATGTGCTGTTGAACCGGCGGCAGGATGCAACGGAGCGGCTGGTCGACTTCGGCGAGAGACTGAAAGCTGCGGGGGCGAGCGCCGGCGGGGAGGGCGACGAAAAGAAAGTCGAAGAGTGGCGGAACGGCACGGTAGAGGAACGGATGAGCCACGCGCTGGTGAAGGGAATCGACGCCTACATCGAGAGCGATGCGGAAGAAGCGCGCGTAAAACTGGGGCGCCCGTTGGCAGTGATCGAGGGCCCGCTGATGGATGGCATGGGCGTGGTGGGCGATCTCTTCGGCGCGGGAAAAATGTTTCTGCCACAGGTTGTGAAGTCGGCGCGCGTGATGAAGAAGGCGGTGGCGTATCTGACGCCGTTTATGGAGGCGGAGAAGGCAGAGATGGCCGCGGCAGGCCAGACCGTCAAGGTGCAGGGAAAGATTGTGCTCGCGACCGTGAAGGGAGACGTGCACGACATCGGAAAAAACATTGTGGGCGTGGTGCTGGCTTGCAACAACTATGAAGTGATTGACATGGGCGTGATGGTTCCGGCGGAGAAGATCCTGGAGCGCGCACGGGAGGTGCGGGCGGACATAGTGGGATTGAGTGGGCTGATTACGCCATCGCTGGACGAGATGGTGCATGTGGCGCGCGAGATGGAGCGGCAGGGAATGAAATTGCCGCTGCTGATTGGCGGAGCCACAACGAGCCGCGCACACACGGCGGTGAAGATTGCTCCGCACTACAGCCAGCCAGTGGTGCATGTGCTGGATGCGAGCAGGGCCGTGCCCGTGACGACGAGCCTGTTGAGCGAAGAGGGCAAGCCGGAGTTCGTGGCGAAGCACAAAGCGGAATACGATGCGCTACGCAAAGCACATGCAGCGCCGCGGAGATCGGTGGTTGCCCTGGAAGTGGCGCGGCAAAGGCGAACGCCGATTGAATGGCGAGCGGAGGATCTGGCAACACCTGGGTTTTTAGGGGTCGGGGTGCTTGAGGATTTTCCGCTGGCAACTCTGCGGGAATTCATCGATTGGAGCCCGTTCTTTCACACTTGGGAGCTGAAGGGTGTGTATCCGCGCATTCTTGTAGACGAGAGACAAGGCGAGCAGGCGCGCCAGATATTCAAAGAGGCGAATGCGCTGCTTGACCGGATTATCGCGGAGAAGCTGCTGACCGCGCGTGGTGTGTACGGGTTCTTCGCGGCGAATGCGGTAGGCGACGATGTGGAGCTGTACGGGGATGAGACACGGGCGCATGCGCTGGCGCAGATCCACTTTTTGCGGCAGCAATCGGACCGGGAAGGGAATGAGCCCTGCCGATGCCTGGCGGACTTTATAGCGCCGAAAGAGACTGGCCTGAAGGATTCCGTCGGAGCGTTCGCAGTGACCAGCGGGGTGGGCTTGAAGGAATTGTGCGACCAGTTCCGAGCGGCGCACGATGACTACAACGCGATTATGGCGGAGGCGATCGCCGACCGGTTAGCCGAAGCGTTTGCCGAGTGCTTGCACAAGCGCGTGCGGGAGGAGTGGGGCTACGGACGGGGTGAGAAGTTCAGCGCCGATGATCTCATTCACGAAAAGTATCGCGGAATACGACCGGCGCCGGGGTATCCAGCCTGCCCCGATCATACGGAAAAAGGCACGATCTGGCGGCTCCTGGATGCGCAGAAGAACGCGGAGATCGAGCTGACCGAATCGTTTGCCATGTGGCCGGGGTCAAGCGTGAGCGGATTTTACCTGGCACATCCTGAGAGCCGTTATTTTAGTCTCGGCAAAATCGATCGCGACCAGGTGGAAGACTACGCGCGACGCAAGGGAATGAGTGTGATCGAGGTAGAACGCTGGCTGGGGCCGAACCTCAATTACGAACCTGGGGCGTAGGGCCGTTCTTCTCAACTCCACCTGAAAACTCGCTACTCCAATTGCATCGCCTCTACGGGGCTGCGATTACCCAGGACTGCGCCCGCGTGGCGGGCTTGTCCTGGGCTATTTTCGTGCGCTCCCTACGGGAGTTTGCGGTGCGCGACCCACACACTGCGTAGGTCCCTGCTCGTGGCGCCCTTTCAAAACGGACGCGCGATTGAATTTTTCAGCGAGCCGTAAAGTGGCGCCCTTTCAAAGCGGAGCTTTTGCAACCAGGTTCCAGGGCGGAGCGTGGTTCGAGCGACGTGAGCGGCGTTAGACGCTTCAATTTCCCATTTGGCTCAGCTCCCCCAAAACATTTTTAAAAATCCGCGAAACTTTTAAATTCCCTCAGGGTTCTTGAGTGGAATTGGGGTTTTCCGTCCATTCGCGTCCGCGGAGCCATCGCTCGGCGGCGCACAGTAGATTTTTGCCTTGGAGGGCAGTGTATGAAACGCGCAATGTTGGTAGTGTTCTCACTTCTGATGACGCCATCGCTGTTTGCAGATGCGGGTTCGCGGCTGATCCCGGCGGGTGCTCTGGTTTCGTGCACGACCGGCGACGGGAAAATCTCTTCGAAGACGACTGCCGTCGGCGATCCGATTCTGTGCAAAGTGCAGTTCCACCGCGGCGACTTCATGATGCCGTACAACAGCTACCTGGGCGGCGAGTTTGCCGAGTACAAAGATCCCGGCCACTTTGTAGGTAAGGGCTGGATGGAGTTGGATTTCGACCGGCTCTACGTGGGCGATCAGGTGATTCCGATCAGCGCGAAGGTGGTGGATGCGCCGGGGTACAAAATCGACGCGCAGGGAAGAATTCTAGGCAGAGGTCACGCCGTCCGCGATACGGTTATGTGGATGATTCCGGTCTTGTGGCCGATCGACCTGATCAATCTGCCACGGCGCGGCCCGAGACCGACTCTAAAGTCGGAGACGGCACTGACTCTGCGCGTGATGGACGATATTCAAGTTCCGGTGGTGCCAGAGCCACAACGCGATCCGTACGGGCTCTACCAGCGCGGACCGCAATCCTATGCGCCGCAGCCTGCGCCGCCGACGCAAGCGCCCGATGCAGGACCGGAGCAGTCTTATGCACCGGAACCGCCAGCGCCGGAAGAGCAGCCCGCAGCTCCCCAGATGGCCTATGCGCCGCCAGTGCCTTACGCTGTGCCATACGTACCGCCGGTGGTAACGCCGTATTATCCGAGCGTGATTCCTTACGTTGGAGTCACAATCGGCCCGCGCGTTGGAGCATACGCGTACCGACCGAGGCCATACGTTGGAGGGCCGGCGTATCGGGGATATGGCTATGCACCGCGGGCTTATGCTCCCGCAGTTCGATCCTACGGATACGGATACGGGTATGCAGCGCATGGCTATGTGGGCGGAGGCTATGCGGCGCGAGGCTATTCGTCGGCGGGATTTTCGGCGCGTGGAACCATGATGGCGTCGCGTGGCGGCATGGGTTTTCGCGGCGGCGCGAGAGGCCGCTAATTCGCTGGGCGCGGTGCGTGTGACATTCCGGTGAACGGCTAAGCAGGATATTTGCACCGTTTTCGCAGCGGATTGACGGTGCATTTACGGGGTCGGCGCGATACTGGTCGCGTGATTTCGCAAACGCGGTCAAAGGTTCCGTTAAGGCTGGCGCCGGATGCCAGCTCGTTGGTGGAAATTGCGCTTCCGGCCGGACTGCCGGTGCAAATTGGGCCTGCGCAGGCATCACGGATTCGCGCCGACGCAGGGCGCTATCGACTGCGGCTTGCTGAGACGCCGCAAGATTGCGAAGAAGCCTGCCGGCTGCGCTTCAAGGTGTTCAACATTGAATTGGGCGGGGGGCTGGAGGGCTCCTACGAAACCGGGCTGGACATGGACCGGTACGACGCCGTCTGCGAGCACCTACTGGTTGAGGACAAGACCAGCCGGCGCGTTGTAGGGACGTACCGGATGCAGTCGGGCACAACCGCTGCGCGCAACCTGGGCTACTACTCAGAGCAGGAGTTCTGCCTCGGGCCGTATGAGCCGCTGCGCCCCGGCATTCTGGAGTTGGGGCGAGCGTCGATCGACCGCGAGCATCGCACGCCTGAAGTGCTGATGTTGTTGTGGCGAGGGATCGCGCAGTATGCTACCGACATGGGGCTTCGTTATCTGCTCGGTTGCTCTTCTTTAAATTCCAATGACCCGGCGGAGGGTTGGCAGATCTATCGCCAGCTTGAGAACTTCAGGGTCCCCGCGGAGTTTGAGACGAGGGCGACCGCGGAATACGCGTGCCCCCCAGGAAGCTACGATCTCGCTGAGGAGAGGATGGACGCACAGCCGTTGTCCTGCGAGGCCGATCAATCTGGTGATCGATTCGGGCGGCAAGATTTCGTTCCGGCACATGCCGCGGTCAAGGTTCCCAAACTGCTGAAGACCTATCTTGCGATTGGCGCGCGCATTGCTGCGCCGCCTGCCTGGGACCGCGAGTTCCGCACGATCGATTTTCTGACGCTCCTGGATTTGAATCTGCTTTCGGCGGCAGCTCGCCACCGCTTTCTGGCACCGCTCACGCTTTGATCGCACGTCGAATCAAGCGTGCTGTGGCGCTGGCATTCGCTCTTGCTATGTGTGTGGTCCGGTATTGGCTGGCGCGGTTGCGCGGAGCCATGACGCTGGAGCGGCGCGCTTTGTGGCTGCAGGGATCGGCGCAAGCAATTCTTAAAGTACTCGATATCAAGACAGAGGTGGAAGGCAAGCCGCCGGTATGCGGGCTCGTGGTCTCAAACCACCTGAGCGATCTCGACATCATCATTATCAGCGCGGCGATGCCGTGTTTTTTCGTTTCCAAGATCGAGGTGGGTGGCTGGCCGTTTTTTGGCGAAGCAGCGCGATCGGGAGGAACAATTTTTCTCGATCGGTCGAGCCGGGACAGCGCCAACTCAGTTGCGGAGCAAATGACGGAGCGGTTTAGGCTGCCGATTCCGGTGCTGCTGTTCCCCGAAGGCACGAGCACGGATGGAGCGCAGGTACTCAGGTTTCACTCCCGCCTCATCGATCCTGCCACCGTTGCAGGCGCGCCGATTACAGCGGCGGCGATCCGATATACGATCGAGGGCGGCGTAGAGGAACGCGAGCTTTGCTGGTTTGGCGATGAGGAATTCACGGGTCATTTGTGGAAGGTGCTCGGCGTAAAGGGATTCGCGGCGCGACTGCACTTTGGTGAGCCGAGGATTTATTCCGACCGGCGCGTGGCGGCAGACCAGACGCACGATGAGATCGCGGCATGGCGCGAGGCGGGCTCGCTGAAGAGCGAGCGCGCGGTCGCGGTCCGGTGAATTAGGCTAGGCGCTTCAGTCGCTTGAATTGGCAGCCGTTCTGGCTGCCTGATGCAAAGACTCCAAGGAAATCAGTGACGATTGCGGTATGCGCGTGGATTGAGCGACCCAGCGCATTGCGTTGGGCGCGAGCGTGAGTGCAGCAAGTGCCGCGATGCGACCGGCGCCGGTGACAGCCGTCTGCGATAGCAACGTCGCGAGAGTCATCGATCGCGTGAGTTGAGCACGAAGTGCTCGATTGTAATCGGCTGCGCTGGCGCCGGCAAGGAACATTTGTGCGGCCAGAGCCGCGGAGTGCAGCGCGATGGAAATGCCGTCACCGGTAAAGGACGGAATGACGGCGGCCTGATCGCCGACGCACCAAAGGCCTTTTGATTCGCGAACGAGATAGCCGTAAGGGATGGGAGAAATGGCGAGCGGACGCGGCCAGTGCGGAGTGGCGCCGTCAAGAAGCTCGCACACGTGGCGATTATCCCTTTGAAGTTTCGCCAGGAGTTCGGGCCATCCGCCGAAAGAGCGCAATATCTTGCGGCGGACGACGAGGCAGAGGTTGGCTACCTCGCCTTCGATAAGCGCTAGGCCACCATATCCACCGGCGAAGAGATACAGGACCATGCAATCGCGGAGTGCAACGAGCTGGGCGGGCGCCAATTGCCAATGCATTTTGAAACCGACGAGATTGGATTGCCGGGAGGGTGAGCGGGGAAATCCTCGAAGGTCATGCTTGCCCGTGGCGAGGAAGACGTTGGCGGCGCGGACGGAATCGCAGTTGTCGAGCGAAGCGGTCCAATGATCGCCTGTGGCAGAGAGCGACTCGACAGCTGTGCCACGCAAAACCTGGCAGCCATTTTCTTCGGCACGCGCGAGAAGAGCAGCGTCGAGAACGTGGCGCGAGAGCGAAAGGGCCTGAAAGGGAAGCGGGACGGCGATGGTCCGGTTTCCGGCGGAAAGTCGAAGTGTGCGAATGTGCGTGGCGCCGAAATCCAGCGGCGAGATGCCGGCCTGGGAGAGATAGTCGATGGCCTCGGGGCTGAGAAACTCGCCGCAGACCTTGTGATGGGGGCCGGATTCCTTCTCAAGGAGGATGACTTTGCGGCCCGCGGAGGCGAGGCGGAGCGCGACCATGGCGCCTGCTGGACCGCCGCCGATGATTAAGTGATCGACCTGACGAGCGGAGGCGGTCAAGGCATTTTCCTCCGGCTGACGCAAAGGCGCGCCGGCCATACGGGCTGGATGGACACATCGCGAAGATCAAGGCCGGCTGCCGCACATATTCGACGCCAGTCATCAGGAATAAAGGCGCGTGCGATGGAGACTGGACCGTCGTGCTGGACGAATGGATGAAGGCGACAGAGCCGGGTGAAGGCTCGCAGCAGATGATAGGGAACCGCAGCGCGTGAAAGATCGTTAATGAACCAGCCCAGCTCGGAGGTGAGATCCATCCATTCAACAAAGCGAATGAGTTCAGGCTCGGGTAGATGGTGTGTGAAGAGGGAACTGACGATGAGGTCTACGGGTTTGCCGGGTACCCAGCAAAAGACATCGGAGGCGACCCAGCGAATAGCGCTGCCCGATGGCGTGGTTTCGGCAGCGATGGCGATTGCATCGGGATTGAGATCGAGGCCGGTGAGTTCGACTGCGACGGAGCGGTTGCGGGCCCAGCGTTCGATGCGGCGCAGGCTGTCGCCGTAACCGCAGCCGACGTCAAGGATGTGGAGCGGCCGGGAAGGGTTCAACGGAACGAAGGTGTTGAGCCAATCGAGAAGAGGACGATAAGCGAGGAACCAGCGATTGAGGCGGGAAAGGTCGCGGAGGCAGGCGCGGAGCTCGTCGCGGGAGCATGGCTCATCCATCAGTTCTGTGAGCTCGGCGCGATGAAGAAAGTCAGGCGGCATGGAACATCATGGTTTCGGCAGTAACTCCCGGACCAAAAGACATTGCACAGCCGATTTGGCCGGGCTCAGCCCGTTGCATTAGATTCTGCAGAACAAACATGACGGACGCCGAGGACATGTTGCCGTAGTTGAGAAGGATCTTGCGCGATTCGGCGAGAGCTTCGGCGGGGAGAGCAAGCCCCTGCTCCGCTGCATCGAGGATCGTCTTGCCGCCGGGATGAATGGCCCAGTGGTCGACGGAGGAAAGTTCGCGGCCCTGGGTGATTCGTGTGCCGGCCTCAGCGAGGCCGCTGCGCAACTGGCCGGGAACCTGGCCGGAAAGATGCATATCGAAACCCTGCTCGCCGATCCGCCACGTGATCAGGTTATCGGTGCCAGCGAGGTTGACGGCGAGAAAGCTGTCGAGGGCGAAGCCGCTGGGTTCGGCGGTCACAAGATAGGCGGCGCAACCATCGGCAAAGACCGTGAAGGCGAGTAATTGCTCCAAATCGGAGGTCTCTTGCATGTGCAGGGAGCAGAGCTCGAGCGAGAGAAGCAGGACCTTGGCTTCGGGTTCGGAGCGGACGATGTGGCGCGCAGCCTTGAGCGCGTTGATGGCGGCATAGCAACCCATGAACCCGATAAAAGTGCGCTCGACAGAGGGATTGAGGCCGGCGAGCTCGATGACTTCGAAATCGATGCCGGGTGCATAGAGTCCGGTGCAGCAGGTGACGATGACGTGGGTGATCTCGTGGCGTTCGGAATCCGTGAGCGCGAGCTTTAAGAGGGCACAACGCGCGAGCTGCGGAGCGAATTGCCGAAACGCCTCCATGCGCCGTGCAGTGGAGGGAAAACTGCCGCGCACGAAGAGCGAGTCTGCGTCCTGCATTGCGCCCGTGTCGGTGACGATGGGTTTGAGGAACGAATAGCGATGCTCGATGGCAGAGAGGCGAACCATGCGGCGGTAAAGATTGCGGGGCGTGCCTTCGGACAAAAGGCTCTCAGCGAAGGGAATAAAGGCGCGGTGCATGTCGTACGGCGGGACCGCAGTGGCGATGCGATTGAGATAGGCAGTCGTCATGGCGCGGCCTCCGGGGAGGGAAACTTCTATCGCCCTTTGGAAAGCATATCGCGGCGGCGAGGGGCATGGGCGTCATCGGATTGTCATCCGATTGCAACTGTTGGACGCACGGATCGAAAGTTTGGCTTCAGACGACGGGCGGAGCGGCCGTAGATTCGCGGACGACAAGACTCGTTGAGACGAGGAATTCGCGCTGCAACCGAGCGTTGCCGACTTCTTCGATCTGAATGCGGAGAGCGTCGAAGGCGGCGTGGGCAAGATCGGCGCGCGAAAGGCGGATGGTGGTGAGGGGGGGCAGCGTGAACTCGGCGAAATCGATATCGTCAAGCCCGATGACAGAAAGATGTTGGGGAACCCGGAGGCCGTGCATGTAAGCCGCACGCAGAACACCGATGGCGGTCATGTCATTGGAACAGACGACGGCCGTGGGGCGATTGGTGAGCTTGCTCAACTGCTCGAAGCCCGCTACGCCACCCTTCAGAGTGTGGTCGCACTCGATGACCCATTTTTTTTGAAGCGACAAACCCGCAGACTGTACGGCCGCGCGGAAGTCGATCTCGCGCGTGATGGCGGAGTGAAGGCTATGGGGGCCGGCGAGGAAAGCGATGGAGCGATGACCAAGATCAACAAGATGACGAACGGCCTGATGAATGCCTGTGGAGTAGTCGAGGAGGATGGTGCTGGCTTTGGTATCGTCGACCTTGAACTCGGCGAGCACGATGGGAACTCCACGGTGCGTGAGCTGATCAAGCACAGGCTCTTCCTCACCAAAAGTCATCACGGCGACGCCGTCGACTTTCCGCTCGAGCATGCGACGAGCACATGCGGCAAGCACGGCAGGGTCGCTGTTGGTGGAGCTCACCAGAATCTCGTATCCACGAGCGACGGCAATTTCCTCAAAGCTCTGAATCAGCTCCGGGAAAAATGGATTGGAAATGTTCTCGACGATAATTCCCAGAATCCGGCTGCGGCCAGAGACTAGCGTGCGGGCATGGGTATTGGGAAGATAATTGAGCTGCTTGATCGCCTGCCATACACGCTGGTTGAGACGTTCGCTGACGAGCGGCGAACCATTCATGGCTCTGGAGACCGTGGCGATGGAGACCTTGGCTACGGCAGCAACAGCGCGGATGTCGGGGAGCTTGCCGGCGTTCTTGCGCTTTGGTTTGCGAGGCACCAACCAATCCTAAAGCAGCCGGGCGAGACGCAAGAGGGAAAATAATTCGATTTTCCACTGGGAATGAAGTGTCGCTAGAACTTCGGCATTAGGCGGTTTCAGAGATGAGGAGGCGGAGGTCGCGCAGGTTGTGGCCTGTGGGCCCGGTGAATACCGTGTCGCCGATTGCGGTGAAAAGCGGACACGCATTGAATTCGGCGAGCGACCGCTCGGGATCGTACCCGAAGGCGCGCGCACGAGCTACGGTGGTGGGATCGGCGATGGCGCCGGCGGACTTTGTGTTCCCGTCAATGCCGTCAGACCCGGCGCTGAAGACGGTGAGTGGTTCGCCTGGATGCCTGGCAAGGTCGAGTGCGCAAGCCAAAGCAAACTGCTGATTGCGGCCGCCTGCGCCCGGTGTACGCGAGAGAGTGACGGTGACCTCGCCTACCGAGATCAGGCAGAGGCGGCGGTGCTTGGTACGGAAGGTATGAAAGCGCTCGAGCAGGTAGCGGGCCGCTTCGGCGTAGTCCCAGTCGTCGCAACTGTTGTCGACCACGACATGATAGCCGGCCTCTCTCGCAAGCGTCCGCGCACTCTCAACCAGATCGTGGCTGGAGAGCAGAATCTCGAAGACCGAGTCGCGGAATGCCGGATCTTCGCCGCTCATACTGGCTGCCGAAGTGATGCGTCGCGGCGGTGTGGCGTCGGTCCACGGAAGTTTAGGCAGCAACGACTGACGCCAGCCCTTGTTGCCCGGCGACTCAGGCAGATCGACGCGCTCAAAAAACGCGCGAACGCGGGTGGGAAGCTTGGTTGCGAGCTCGTATTTCGAGAGGAGGTCACGCACTTCTGCAACTGTCGAATGGTCGGGCGTGCTGGGGCCCGAAGAAAGCGCGTCGAGCGATCGCAGCGGCACATCGGGGAGGAGCAGGCTGACCTTCAGTGCCTCCGGCGCAGCGATGGCCAGGCGCCCGCCTTTGACGGCGGAAAAATGCTTGCGAAGGGTGTTGACTTCGTGGATGGGCGCGCCCGAAGCGAGAAGCAACTGATGGAACGCGGAGGTTTCTTCGAGGGTGATCTGCGGGTCGAGAGGAAGATCGAAGATGGCCGAACCGCCGCCAGAGATGAGAAAGAAAACGAGTGTATCTTTGCGGGCCTTGCGAAGAAGGGCGAGCGCGGCGCGAGCGGCAGCGAAGGAGTCCTCGTTCGGCACGGGATGGCCGCCTTCAAAATAGCGAAAGCGCCAATTGCGTGAAGTGGGAGGCTGGTTGGTACAACAGATGCCTCGCAGTCCCTTGCGGCGTTTCATGCGATCCAGCAAAATCTGGAGCATGGGGCCTGCAGCCTTGCCGATGGCAATGACAAAGATTCGCTTGTAAGCGGAAAGATCGATGGCAGACGGACCGCTGCCATCGGGCATGAGCCTGTTGAGCCTTTGACCTTCGAAACTCAGACGGCGATCGAAGGCGGTGGCAATGTCGCTGGCCTTGAGCGCGCCGGTGAAGATGCCGGTGGCCGTAGAATGCATTGCCTCGAGAACGGCGTCACTGACCGGGGTCATGGCAACAACTCCTTGAGGCAGTCCGGCACTTTGTGACTGAGGCAGTCGAATTGCGGCACGCGATGCGTGGGAGGAGCCGAATTTTGCGTATGCGATCGAGTTTGTATGAATAAGGCAGAAATCATTTCAGTTCGATTTTACGCTGCGCCGAGAGGCGCTTCCACTAGCTCCCGAAGGGCATGAATTGCGCCATGCCGCGGGGTCTCCACTGGCTTTACGGTATTCTGACAGCATTATGAACGATCAACTTAAGGATCTGCCATTTGACCCGATTGGGCTTACGCGCCAGTTATGCGAAATTGAGTCGACCACCTATCACGAGGGCGAGGTCGGCGATTTTCTGGGGAGTTTTCTTGCCGGACGGGGATGGGAAGTGGAGAAGACACCAGTGGCCCAGCCCGCTGAGAGTGGGACGGCGGGGCCGCGCTGGAACGTGTATGGAGGTCCGGCAGGCGAGACGCCGGATCTGGTTTTTTCGACACACATGGATACCGTTCCACCCTATATCCCATTCAGTGAAGACGCAGAGTTTATGCACGGCCGCGGAGTTTCGGACGCGAAAGGAATCATTGCAGCACAGGTTGCGGCGGCCGAGGCGCTCCGCAGTTTAGGGTTTCGGATTGGAGTTTTGTTCGTGTCCGGCGAAGAGCGTGATTCGGCCGGCGCGAAGGCGGCAAATCTGAATCCGAAGGGTAGCCGATTTTTGATCAATGGCGAACCGACCGATAATCGCGTGGCGCTGGCTTCAAAAGGGGCGCTGCGGGTGGCATTTCGCTCGACGGGCAAGATGGCGCACTCGGCGTATCCCGAACTGGGCGAGAGTGCGGTGCACAAGCTGGTGAAAGTGATGGACAAACTGCTTCAGCTGGAGCTGCCGGTCACCGAGGATATTGGACCGAGCACTTTGAACATTGGACAAATTCACGGCGGACACGCGCCAAACGTGATCGCGGACAAGGCAGATGCCCAGGTGCTGGTGCGGCTGGTGGGCGATTCGGCGCCGGTGAGGGCTGCGTTGCTGGAAGCAGCGAAGGGGCTGGCGGAAGTGGACTTCACTCTGGAGATTCCTTTTGTGCGGCTGCGCGCGCCTGAGGGTTTGCCAACGATGGTGGCGAAGTTCACCACTGACATTCCGCAGTTAAGCAATTGGGGCGAGCCGCTCTTGCTGGGTCCCGGCAGCATTCACGTGGCGCACACACCCTTCGAGAGATTGGCGAAAAAAGAGCTGCTGGAGGCGGTAGAGCTGTACGTGAAAGTGGCGAAGAAGCTGCTGGGATAGCGAGTCGGCAAGTCAGCGAGTTTGCGAGACCCGCGACCGATACCCCCCGCCTGGTACCACGCCGCCGCCGTGCAGGAAGGCGAGGCGTCCAGCAAAACGGCTGAACGGACGCCATTGCTGCCGCGAAAATCACAACAATCAAATCGCGCGGGCGCGGAGCCAATCGAAGCCGGATCGATTCATCGACTGCATTTTGCTCAAGGGTGAGCGCTCGCCGTTGCGGCGGGAACAGCTCTCAGGGCGAAGTCGGCATCGGGGGAACTGCGGTGGATGACGGGATGCTGGTGCATGCCCTGCGCGGAGACGGTATTCGAAACTTGCTGCGCCACTGAGGTGTAGACCTGGCTTAATGGTGTCTCGCCTTTGCCGGTTTTGAGCGCCTGCAGCAGGTAGTAAGTGAAATAGCCGTGCTTGAGCTGATTGCTTTCGAGCGACTCCTCACTGACCTCGCTGGCAGACATCACGATGCGGCCGGTTCCATCGGTCATGTGGGCGAGCATACTGCCGGACGGCGCGGTGTTGGCGAGCGCAGTGGCAGGCGGCGATCCACTGTCGCCGGCGGCGCCACCACTGTAGCACGTGTCGAGAAAGACGGCGGTGCGGAGGGCCTTCATACGCGTGGAGACAGCATTTGCCAGCTCAATCATGGGATACGCCGTGGCGTAGAGCGAGTCTTCATTGAGGCTGCTGCCCGAATATGCTTCAGTGTCGTAGGTAATGAGATAGTTGGCTCCGCCGGCTGTGTCTGCGGTACGCGGGGTGCCGTGGGTTGCTACATAGATCACGACAAGATCATTGGGCTGTGCCTGGCGCGCAATAGAGTTCAAGGCTTCCTTGATGTTTTTTGTGGTGGCCTGATCGTCAGTGAGCACGTTGACATGGTCAGCGGGGAACGCGCCGATCGCGGGATCCTTCAGGGCAGCGGCGAAAGCGGTTGCGTCAGCGTCGGTGTAGTGCAGGGCCGGAATCTGTGTATCCGTGAAACGGCCAATGCCTACGACAAGCGCCCATTTCTGCTGAACGGGGCCAGGTTTGACAGGCGGGGCGGCAGGAGCCGGTGTCGTGCCCTGGTCGGTTTCAAATCCGCGCGAAGCCGGCGTGGAAAGAACCAGCGGATTGAGACCCTGATCGAGCGCTTCGGAGCCGTTGAAGTGTGCTTTCTCCATGGCGTAGTTGGAGAGAGCATCGTGGCCAAGATGCTTTTCGACAAGACTGCGGTAGTACCAGGCATCGCCGAGTTCGGGACACTCCGCAACGGCGGACTTGAGAAGCTGCAGTGCGTCTTCAAACGCATCATTGCCGCTTTGCGGCGTAATGCGCTCGAGGGCCTGAACGATAAGGTCTTGTCCGGCGCCGCAACGAACTCCCTGTGCGCTCGCATGGGGGCTTCCGGCTAACGCAAAGCCGAGGGCCAGAGAAAAAATGCCGAGTCGGTGGGTCGCTTTCATTTTGCTGCTACCGGCCTGGTGTTGGCGCTTGGGGTTCTCATGCCTCTGGTCTTCATTGCGGCCAAAACCTTCGGGCTTACGCCGCTGCTGGTCAGCTGCTGTTGGCCGTCCCTGCTCAGGTCGAAGTTGACGGCATCCGCTCCGTGTATGGTCTGGATGATCGTGTTGTCATCCATACCGGCCTTGACCATGGCAATGATCTGAGTGTTCGTCAACCCTTTACGAGAAGATGCAGCCGAAGGCGCCGGTTTTTTCGCTGCCTGGATCCTCATGGCCGCCAAGACCTGGGGACTGACGCCTCCACTTTTGAGAGCCTGCTGACCAGAAGGGGTCAGATCGAAGTTGACAGCGTCAGCGCCGTGGATGGTTTTGATGACCGTGGTGTCGTTGATGCCCGATTTCACCATCGTGATGATTTGAGCATTGGTGAGGCCATTGCCGGCGGGCCGCTCCGCAGGACCAGGCGAAGGATTGCTTGCTTCGGCCTTGGCGCGAGCCGCCGCCTGCTGCTCTTGATCCAGCTGCTTGTAATGAGCGATGGCGGTTTCGATGCGCTTCTGCGGCTCGAGGAAGTACTTCTCGTCGGGCTTGGCGTCAATGGCCTTGCCATAGTTGATGGCGGCCTGATCAAGATACTTCATGATCGCCTTTTGATCTTCAGCCTGATACGCGAGTGCCTCGTAGGCTACGCCGATGTTATAGAGCCTGTATGCGTCTTCCTGCGGTTTGGGAAATGCCGGCGCCGTCTCATAGGTTTCGAGGGCGCGTTCCCACAGCCCGGTCTCGGCATCCTTGTCGCCGTCTTCGAGCGGGCCATCTTTGCGCGCCAAAAAGGCGTCCACCGTCTCGTTGGTGTCAACCAGATGCTCCGCAACCTGCTGGACCGCATCGATAATCAAGCGCGAGCGCAGTTCTGCAGGCGTTGGGGGATTTTGATCTTCGCTCTTGGCTCCGCCCTTAGCGCGCGAGAACTTGCCGGTAATCTCGCCCATCATGCCATGGGAAGTTGAATTCCCCTCGCTGTCGTACTCTCCGTCAAAGCTCGAAGAGATGTTGTCGGAGATAAGCATATGGCCACTGGCGTCCTTGGCCTGGAATGAAACGTTGAGCTGGCCCGTAATGCGCTCAAAGGTGGCCGTCCGCGTGGCGCTTCTTGTGATGTCGATTCCGCTGGCGCCGAAGGCGATTCCCGGCGCCGATCTGGTCGTATAGGCGGCATTCGGGTGAGAGTAGTCGGTGATCTGGCAGAGAATTTGCGTCGCGGGATTGTCATCCTCGCGGAGGTTGGGATCGTCTTTCAGCAGCTCGGTCTCGAGAAGCGCTTGAAAGTCGTAAGGCAGTGTTCCGTCTTCGTCGGATGACGTGACGGTGACTTTAATCGTGTCTCCCGGCATATGGACAAGCGCGGGAAGCTTGCGCTGCAGAGTAACTTTCTCCTTGGCCGCGCCGAAACTTTGCGCGCCCGCAGGCGCTGCTGCAAGCAGACCTAAGCTCAATGAAAAAAGCAGAACGATTTGTGCCGAACGGCTCATCCTGACCCCCCCGACGATATACCGTTTCTTACCAATTTGAGGAAATATTGCTTCGCCACCGGCCCCAACCAGTGGCGGCTTCCAACTCAGCATACCCGCCCGAGCGGGTTGCCGTCTGCCCCTTTTCATGCTGTCTTCTGCCGGTCTTGGACATAGTCTTCAACTCGATTCATGCAATCAAAAGATCACCGTGACGCCACGGTCTACCAACACTATTGGGTTGGATTTGGCGCAGCACTCGGAGCGCTGTGAACGGTCATAAGCCCGATGCCCCAATTTGTTGGAACCTCGCCTGAGAATCCGCGAGTTCCACTGCTGGTCTGATTCAGGAGTTTTTCGAGCGGCGACGACACACCGCGTGAGCCGCGAGAGGCCACGCCTTCAAAATTCAGAACGTAAGGATCGGCGAGCGGCTGCTCTGTGCTCAGCATGATGAGCGTATCGACTCCGAAGGGAGGACCAATGCGCAAGACCGGCGCGCCCGGCAAAATGAATTGGCGGCTATGGTCTGCATCGTTGGGAAACTGATTCTCAGAGTAGTCGCGCGGATAGAGAACCGTGCCCTGACCATGGCAATCGATGTCGAGCACATAAACCCACCGGTGGTCATCGATGTTGTCGTCGGAAGTGAGAGCCATTTTAAGCTGATCGCCCTGGTGTGTTACCTGATTGGCCGGAAGCGGAGCAGTGGCGTTGGCGGGTAGCAGGGTCAAGGAATAGAACTCATCGGTGGACGCGTCGGCGGGGCTGGTGGCGAGCTCGAGCCAGCCATGCACCTTGGCGAGGAGAGATGAGTAGTGGTTGAGCTTGTTGCCGGCAGCTTCGATGGCTGCTGTGCTGCCGATGGGCACCCAGTCGCTGCGCACGGGATAGGGCGAAGTGGCAGAGCAGCCGGGGCTATGCGGAGGCGCGTCGTGCGCGGGCGGCCCGGCGGCCAACTCGCTCTTGTGATACCAGGCGTAGGCGGGCCCGTCGGCAGTGAGGACGCCCGTGAGCGTGTAGTGTGCGACGGAGAGATTGCCGGCGATCTGAACGGCATCGCCGCTGCCAGCCGGTTTGAGCCTGGCTGCCAACTCCTGCGACGGAGGAAGGTTGACCCAGAGCTTTGCGCCGGCGGGAAGAGCCTTCTTAATGGCGTCAGCGGTGAGCGACGGGCCGAGCGAGACCGGAGTGGTCGTGCCGGCCTTTTGGACTGTCCAATTCGTGCCGTCCCAACTGAGAACATGTGTCCATTGCTGTTCGGCGGGATCGGAAACCAGAGCGACTCCAGAAGCCTGCACTTGGGCGGTTGCCGAGGCAATCTGATCTTCGGAGAGATTGGAAGGCCAAAGCCAGACCAGCAGTGGAGGACTATCGGCTGGAATCCACTTGCTCAGCTCGAAGAGATCGCCGGGTGATACCTTGGAGCCGGCAGGGCTGATGATTTGCGCCGAGGAGCGAGCAAGGCCGTCCATGCTCGTGATCCGAAGTTGAACTGTTCGCCCTGCGCTGTTGGGCGAAGTGGAGGAGAACTCGCTGCCGACGCCGAGGCCTGAGGCACGGCCAATGTCGAGTGAGATTGAGCCATCGTCGTTGACGCCGAGCGCGGCGGCACGCACTTTGTCTGACTCGGCAGCGACGCCACCGAAAAGCGGTTGTCGGCGCCGGGCTGCCGTTGCATCGAGGTCCGGCTCCTGATCGGGCACGTTGCTGCCCTCGAGCACAGCCTTGACGCGCTCGTAAACGACGGATGCGGGCGTGTCGGCGGGCATAGCCTGAAGAGCTTGCAATAGCGCGGCAGTGAAGGCACCGTGAGGCTCCGTACCGGAAGGCATTTCCTTGGCAGTCTGATCCTGCTGCGCAGCGGAAAAGACTAGCGCCGGATTGTCGGTGCGCTCCGTTGGCGAAGGAATCGGCTGCCCGTTGGGCAGTGTGTCCGGCGCTTGAGCGACATCTCGAGGATCAAAGGCCAGGGCTCGCTCACGGTAAACCGGCCCGATGCCGCGACTGATGCCGCCAGAGTGGCAACTGTCAAAGATGACGGTGAGATGAACACCCTTATCGAGAGCGGCGTTGAAGATGCGCGTCATTTCGCGGTCGCGGACGTCATATCCGCCCTTATAAGCGTCAGAGGGAACCAGCGTGCTGTCCGCATGCACATACTGATTGCCGACAAGCACGGTAAGCTTGTTGCCCTTGCTGTTGACGCGGAGTGAGCCGTGGCTGGCGTCGTAAAAGACAACGGTGTCGCCCTTATCCGGGACGTCTACCAGATATTTCTGCATGGCGGCAAGAATGCCGTCGCGCGTGGCTTGATCGGCGGAAAGCAGAACAACTCCGGGGCTGGAATCAGGCGGCGCCGGATCGGTGAGCAAAACAACGTTGGCGGCCGGGAATCCGAACTTGGGCCCGGTGAGCAGATCGGCCATGGCCTGCGCGTCGTTCACAGAGCCATCGAGATTCTCGAACGTGCCCAATTCGCATCGGCCATAAATGCAGCCGGCGGGATGATCGGGTGAGGTTCCGGCGGGCTGATATGTGTTAATTCCGATCAGCAAGGCACGCTCAGTTTGAGCGCCAGCTAACGGCGCCAAGAAGCAGCAGGCCAAGGCAGACAATGCGGCGACAGACGCTTTCATAAAAAACTCCCATTGCGAACAGCAAGCAGGAGTGTTCCCCCTTTGCCGCGGTGCGATCTGCGGACTTTGAAACCCACGTGGGCTGCCGATGGGCGAAGACCACTTGGCCCGACGAGTCGCAAACCGTGACGCGGAGTAAAACGTTGCCGGCTCGAGGAAGGCGACCATCCAGCGTCGCAGGAAAAGGTTTGCGTTGAGGCCTGCACCCTCACGTTTTATCGACGGATATTGGGACCTGAGGGTTTCAATCAAATTGAATCTACCGCGGGGGGAGCGGCGAATCTAATCGAACTCGGCCGGGACTTTCGCCTGCCAGAACAGCAAAAGTATAGCTCTCCGGGACACGAAAGCAATCAAAAATGTTGCGATGCAGCAGCAGGAAGCGAAATTGGAATGAGCCACTGCGAGATGAAAGTGTGATCGTGCGCTTGGAGCTGCTATTGTGCCATCCGTTTCAGGGGAGGATGCCGATCCCGGCGCTGGTTTGCGCAACTCGCGACTGAGGAGGAAGGGACGGGTTTTCGTCAATCACCCGAAAGTAACGAAATCCAACCCTTCTTAGGATTACTTCTGCGGACATGAAGAGTTAATCTGCCCCAGAATGCATTGAAGCGGGGTGTTAAATCTGCAGGGGCGCAGGTCACTCTTAACCTCTAAAAGGAAAATCATTATGATACGAAAACTGGGAATCTTTGCGCTCCCGATCGCCGCAGGCTTGTCTATAGCTCCATGGATTTGCGACGCTCAGTCCGTATTGACGCATCATGTGCGCGAGGCGACACAAGATGGTTCCGCGCGACGAATGGGCCAACTCGCAGCCACAGGGAATATGCACCTGGTGATCACGTTGCCGCTGCGCAATCAGGATGAGTTGGATCTGCTCCTCGCGAATCTCTACGACCCTACTAGCGCGAACTACAGGGAGTTTCTGACTGTGGAGCAGTTCACTTCGGAGTTTGGGCCGTCCCAGGAAGAGTACGACGCGCTGGTCAATTTTGCGAACGAAAACGGCCTCACCGTCGTCGGCACTTCGCCGAATCGCCTGATCTTGCAAGTGTCCGGGACGGTGCAGAACGTTGAGGCAGCTTTTGACGTCAAACTCGGGGTCTATCAGCATCCCACTGAGAACCGCACCTTTTACGGACCCGACCGTGAGCCAACCACCAACCTTACATTCTCTCTTTGGCATGTATCCGGGCTGGACAACTTCTCAGAGCCGCATCCTGCAGGACTTGATCGCAAGCCTGCCGACTCAGACTTGACTTCGAACGCCACCACCGGTTCCGGTCCATCGGCATCGTTTTTGGGAAGCGATATGCGCGGCGCGTATTATGGCGGTTCGGCGCTGACCGGCACCGGCCAGTCGGTTGGCCTGCTTGAGTTTTACGGCACCGATCTTGCGGACTTGAATACCTATTTCACGAACGCCAAACAAACGAACAACGTTCCCATCACTTTGCTTTCGACCGACGGGACCAGCACGAGCTGCGTTGATACCTCGGCCGGCGGTAATTGCGATGACACCGAGCAGACGCTCGATATGACTCAGGCGCTGGGTATGGCGCCAGGATTGTCGAGCCTTGTCATGTACGTCGGGTCGACTGATGCCGCCATCTTCAACGCCATGGCCACGGCCAAGCCGCTCAACGCGCAGTTGGGCTCGTCGTGGACGTGGACGCCGGCTGATCCGACCACCGACGACCCGTACTTCAAAGAGTTTGCCGCGCAGGGCCAGAATCTTTTTCAAGCAGCTGGCGACAGTGCGAAGTGGACCACCACGGGCAAGGCTTCCGAAACTTACCCGGCAGACGATGTCTATGTCACTTCGGTCGGGGGGACCGACTTGTCGACGAGTTCGGCGGGCGGCCCCTGGGCCTCTGAGACCGCATGGTCCAACAGCGGAGGCGGTATTTCGCCGCGCAAATATGCCATCCCATCATGGCAGACAACTGCTGCGGCTGGTTGCGCCAGTTGTTCCCAGGCATATCGTAACGGCCCTGACGTTTCCGCCAATGCGAACTACACCTTTTACGTTTGCGCCGATCAGACTACCTGCACCGCCAACAATTATGGTGGTACTAGCTTTGCCGCGCCCATGTGGGCAGGCTACCTGGCACTCATCAATCAACAATCAGTGGCCGATGGGAACGGGCTGCTGGGCTTCATTAACCCAAGCCTCTATTCCATTGGCGCGGGCTCAAGCTATACCACGGACTTCCACGACGTTACCAGCGGAAGCAATGGCTTCGCAGCAACAACTGGCTACGATCTGGCCACTGGGTGGGGAAGTCCCAATGGCAGCGACCTGATCAACGCACTGGCAGGATCGTCAACCGTGGCGGGAGCCATCACCAGCCCAACGAACGGCAGCACGTTGACCGGCGCTTCGACGACGTTCACCTGGAGTGCAGGCACAGGCGGAGTGACGGGATACTTTCTTCACGTCGGCACAACTCCGGGCGGGCTCGATCTGGTCAACACGTATCTTTCGACCGCCACCAGCGCGGCTTTCACCCTGCCCACCAACGGAGCCACGATCTACGCGCAGCTCCAGACGAACTTCAGCAGCGGCGCCATCGTACTCTCCAGCATTAGTTCCTACACTGAGTCTCAATAGTGTGACGACCACCTTCGAGCGACTTGCACCGGGCTCATTGCATCTCCACGCCCGGGCACGATCGCAGGGGCGTTGGACTGACTCATGCTAGTTGTAAAGTGTCGAATCTTGGGTCGCAGGCCGTGATCGTTTCAAGGCCATTCGGGGATCGCGAGTCGTCCATTCACGAGTAACTGCCTGGATATCCTCAGAATTCTGAAGCCAAGCGGTCATGAGCCCCGGAGCCTCAATATAATAATGCGAAGCCGACTAGGATCTTGCACGTCGTATGAGTTCGGGCTGTAAACGCAATGCATCAAGGCAAATCAAGGCAAATGGAACCAAACGTCCCCCATTGGATATTGTAGCGGCTCAAATTTTCCTAAAATTAAGACATTGTTAATCAGATAGTTATCGCAAAACGCCCGACTCAAGTTTGTCAACCATTTGTCGTACATTTATCTTGCATCTGCCGTACCCCCATGCTATTCCTTGGTCAATCTGACCTTCGGATTGATGGGAAGAGCGGAACGCTGCGTCCCCGTCACTGTTTGAAGACAGCCTGGGTCGTTGCTTTCATAAAGAGTGTGACCGATTAATTTCAATGCTTTATTGCTCGATCGGGACTGAGGGGGGCGGAGCCTTCCCCGGTTCAGCTGAAATCCTGAGCCTTCAGGAGATCGAATTGTTCTCATTCCTTCCCTGCCACCTTAAAGACAGCCAAGAGTGAACGGCAACGTTCTGAATTCCAAACCTGGCTCTGGGGCCAACTATGACAGTCTTGAAGCCGCGCTCGCGCAAGGTAAGCGTCCGCCTTTCCGAGGAGGAATACATCGCCCTTCAGCGGGTCTGCTCGCTAACGAGTGCACGTAGCGTATCGGACCTGACGCGCGAAGCGGTGCGCGCGGTCGTGAAAGACGTGAATCTGGAAGACAATCTCGGCCGCCATCTGGATGAGTTTCGCGCCGGAATCAAAAATCTGGAAAGAAAGGTCGAGCAATTGGAGGCGAGAATCGCATCGTTTGATGGCGAAAGTGCCCAATGATTGATCTTGACCGACAAATCTTGTGGTGTGACGGCTCGGCCGGAAATGAATCGTCGAGCTTGAATAAGGCGGGAAGCTCCAAGCCTGAAGTCGGAACAACAAACCAAAGCCTGAGAAGGTAACAAATTGCGCAACGTAATTCACTTCGTTCGAACCATGGCTGAATTTCGGCCGCATTGGACCCGCAGTCGCAGTCTTGTGATCGCGCTTGGGTTGGCGATCTTGGTCTGTGGAGTTGTTGCTGTCCAGCTCGGACACGCACAAGCAACGGATCAGAACTGTGGCGTCGAAGGCTCCCCTGAAGCATGTGCGCCTAACAATGAGGCCCAATCACCATCTTCGGGTGAAGCCGAAACACCCTCCGTCCGCGACAACGAATCACCATCGGCGCGAAATAGCACGCAGGGGGGGGATCAAAATTGTGATTCCGACGAAGCCTCCCCTGAAGCATGCGCACCCAGCGGTACGGCTCAGACTCAATCTGACGGCGAGGCTCAAGAGCCGTCTGCAGAGAGCAGTGGTGCGCGGGGGGCGAATCAATATTGTGACGCCGATGGCTTACCGGAAGGATGCGTCCAGAGAAGTGAAACCCAAGCGCCCAATTTCACCGGCCCAGGCGCGCAGAGCGATGCCTCGGGATTGGACGATGACGTAACTGCCAATAAGTGTGTTCAATCATGTGCTGACAGCAGCGACGCTGACAGTTGCCTCCGAAGCTGTTTGCAAAAAGGTGAGGCCAAGGCGGGCGGCAAAAACGCGAACACTCAACCGTTATCCCAAAATAATCGTGGACCAGCAACGGGCGCACAGAAAGCGCCGAGGCCGATAGGGCCGCGTTCGCAGAAACCTCAAAGTGAACCGCAAGAGATCCGAGAGCCGATTCCCTATAAGAATCTGTCCTCGCTCGACGATCTTTACACCCAAATTCCATCGGCCGGAGGGAAGCTGCAGCGCTTCGGCAGCAGTTCTTTTGTTATTGGCACGGGTAATGCTAACCAGTTGCCCATGGATCTTCCAGCTGGCCCGGATTATGTCCTTGGGCCCGGCGACGGTTTGATCGTGAATATGTGGGGTGGCCAGTCAAGCCGGCTCAGCAGGACGATCGACCGCCAAGGTCAGATCGACCTGCCTGAAGCGGGCACAATCATGATCAACGGAATGACGATCGCCCAAGCGCAGAATGCCATCCAGCAGGCACTCGGCGCGCAGTTTCACGATGAGCACGTTGAGATCTCGCTAAGCCGGCTGCGCACGGTGCGCGTATATGTTGTAGGAGACGTGCAGCGGCCCGGTGCTTATGATGTTAGTTCCTTATCCACTCCTCTAAGTGCGCTCTATGCCGCAGGCGGCCCAACGAGCCGAGGATCGCTACGTATCCTCCGACAGTATCGTGGCGAGCAACTGGTGCGCGAGATCGACCTTTACGATTTTCTTTTGAAGGGCGTCCGGTCGGACGTAGAACGTCTTTTGCCGGGCGATACTCTCTTAGTGCCGACGGTCGGACCGCAAGTTACCGTGGAAGGAATGGTGCATCGGCCCGCGATTTATGAACTAAACGGTGAGAAAACCCTAAATCAGGTTATTGACTTGGCGGGTGGAGTGCTGCGCACGGCGAGCCTTAAACAGATTAATGTCGCACGCATTGAGGCTCAAGAGCGCCGCACCATGGTAAGTCTCCAACTACCAGATGATCCTTCGGAGGTGGCAAAGAAGCTGGCCGGGTTCTCTATTCAGGGCGGCGACGACGTCGTAATCTCGCAGATTTTGCCCTATAACCAAGATGCGGTTTTTCTTGAAGGGCATGTCTATAGGCCCGGCAAATATCCGTATAAGGATGGGATGACAATTAACGATCTCCTGCGTTCGTATCAGGATGTTATGCCTGAACCGTCCGATCATGCGGAGCTGGTTCGGCTTAGACCACCCGACTTCAGGCCTGAGATCATCAATTTTAATTTGCACGATGCGTTAATAGGCAACGATTCTATTCCGCTGGAGCCCCTCGATTCGATTCATGTCTATGGCCGTTATGATGTAGATCCGCCCATGGTGTCGATTAAGGGAGAGGTTCTTCGTCCCGGAACATATCCGATGTCCGACGGTATGACTGTAGTCGGACTGCTGAACATGGCGGGAGGGTTTACCCGGAGTGCATATCGAGATGAAGCTGGCCTCTCGAGTTATGAGGTGCAAAACGGCCAAAAAGTACTTGTGACCCATAGCACTGTAGAAGTGGAAAAGGCGTTGGAAGGCGACAAAAGCGCCGATGTGGTGCTCAAACCTGGGGACGTCGTCAGCATTCAGCAATTGGCGGGCTGGCAGGATATCGGCTCATCGGTGACGATAAGAGGTGAAGTCGAGCACGCTGGTAGCTACGCCATTCAGACGGGCGAGCGCCTCAGCTCTGTATTGATGCGTGCGGGAGGCTTTCGAACAGATGCATACCCGCCAGCGGCCGTCCTGGAGCGGGCTCAAGTTCGCCTGCTGGCCGAGCAAGCACGTCTGCAGATGATTCGTCAGATCGAAAACACGCCTGCCCAAGTCCGGCAGGGGGCGCTTGGTTCGCAAACATCGGCAAGTATCCAGCAGTCCATCGACGCGCAGCGACAGGAGATACTCATGAGCCTTCGCAGCCATCCTGCTAGTGGTCGCCTTATCATCAACATTTCTTCAGACGTGAGCCGGTGGCAAAATACGCCTGAGGATATCGAAATGCGCGCGGGAGATACCCTCTATATACCCAAACGGCCAAATTTTGTAGTTGTTAGCGGTCAGGTCTATAACCCAGCGGCGATAAGCTATGTTCCCGGAAGAGACCTTATCTGGTATCTGCAAAAGGCGGGCGGCGCGACGCCTTCTGGCGACAAAAAGCAAATCTACGTTCTCCACGCCGATGGGTCCGTGGTGCCACGCAGTAGTAACTGGGTAAGTAGTAATTTTATGAATCTGCGCATGCGGCCCGGCGACACGGTCTTTGTTCCAGAAAAGATTGCGGGTGCTGCGACCGTCTGGCAGAACATAGCAGCGGTCGCACAGGCCATGGCGGCTGCGGCCCTCCCGATTGCGGTTTCTGGAGTCTACTGATCGATTTCGGAAATTGTTCAATCTGGCTGATCCCTTACTTCGTGCTGATGTACTCGACGTGCCGCAGTTAGCCGTTCAAACGATTTGCTGATCGCGACTTTGTCGACATTTGATGAGTTCGCTGGGATGTTCGGAACCTCCCGGTTCCCTATCACATAGTCTTCCCGAAAGGGAGTTTCAAATGGACGATTTTCAAACGACGACACAAGCTCCTGAATTGCCCGCCGACGGCGATGACTTTGAGTCCCTCGGCGAAGAAGAGCTCCGGGTATCGCTGCTCTCAAGGCTCATGCAGTTTCTGCGGAAATTCTGGCTTAAACGAAGGATGGTCTTGTGTATTTTAGCGGCAGGCATTTTGATCGCTGTGCTCTACGCTCTCTCTCTGCCAAATGTTTATACGTCGACAACCGCATTAATGCCGCCCAGCGACTCTTCTCCGTACCCAGGCATCATTGGCGAACTCACGCCTAACAGCGTAGTTGGCGAGATTGGCAGCGAAGCGCTCGGACTCGAGACTCGAGGTGAATTGTTTATCGCAATTTTGAATAGCCGGAACGTCCAGGACTCACTGATCGCTCGCTTGGGTCTTGCCAATTACTTTAAGACTGACAATCTTGAAGATGCCCGCAGATCATTGACCGGTGCTACAAAGATCGAGGAAGAACGAAAGAGCGGGATTATAACGATTAGCGTTTCAGCCTCGAACCCCGTACTTGCTGCGAATATGGCTCGGGGGTATGTAGAGGAACTTGACCGTGTGGTAACGGACGATTCGACATCTGCTGCTCGCCGGGAAAGGATATTCCTCGAAGAGCGGGTCAAAGAGGTTAAGCGGCAGCTTGATGACTCAGCGAAGCAACTGAGCCAGTTTTCCTCCAAAAGCGGCGCAATCGATATTTCCTCGCAGACGAAGTCGATGGTCGAGGAAGGGCTCAGATTGCAGGCCGAGCTCATTGAGGGGCGAAGCCAACTGGCGGCCTTGCGGCAAACCTACTCTGAGGATAATTCCAGAGTACGGGCTCTGGAGGCGCATAACACTGAGCTACAACGAGAATTAGACAAGATGGGCGGAGCGGCCGGGGGATCGGGGACTAATGCCAGTCCCAACGAATCGCCTTACCCTACCGCCGACGAACTGCCTGCTTTGGGCCTTACTTATTACGATCTCGAACGGAAAATGCGCGTCGAGGAAGCGTTATGGGAGGCGCTTACAAGGCAGTATGAATCGGCGAAGGTGGAAGAGGCAGAGGAGATTCCGACTGTCCGCATCTTAGATGTTGCCAATGTTCCCAGCCGGAAATCTGGCCCGTCGCGGCGGTTGATTGTCGAGGTGGGGGCGCTACTTTCCTTAGTCCTAGCCTGCACGGTAGTTCTCGCTGGAATGTTTTGGGAAGCGATGGATCCAGAGAGTGAGCCAAAGCGGATGTTCGCAGCGGTGATTGACGGCGCATTCAATGCCCAACGATGGTATTGGAAGCTGCCCGGAATGAGATGGATTCAACGACATTCAAGGCCGTCAAACGAGCTTGGATAATTCGTTTCAATCTCCGCACCGTTGTTGATCGCAACTCCTCAACTTCTTGAATCCGTGTGGCGATTAAGTTCCTCTTCCTAAGTGGTCCAAAACTTATAAGGAAGAAATGACTTCATCTGCATATAAAAGATAGGTCTTGTCCGTGCACTTAGAGCATTGGCGAATACTCCGGAAACGGCATAGGAAACGACTGTGGCGATGGCAGCGCCCATGGCAGAATACTTTGGGATCAAATATAGGTTCATAGCAACATTGATGACTGCGCCGGAAACGGTCCGGTAGAGTGAGAGCTTCAGCAAATTTTTGCTTATGTCCCAGGGACCCTGCGCAACACCGAGGAAGACAAACACGGAGGCCCAAACATGGACTGCGAGGACGGGCCCGGCACCTCGATAACTGCTCGAGTACAGGATGCGGATGACCGCATGCGAGGCGAGCGCCACGCCGGAACCGATGAAACATGCTGACAGGGTCATCAGCGAAAAAAGTTTGCGAAGCCGGCTATGGAAAACCTCCGGATTATCCTTTGCGCGCATGATGGCCGGAGACACCGATGAAACGATGGCCACTGGAATGAAATACCAGACCTCCGATACTCGAGTGGCGGCGGAATACAATCCGACAGCGAAGTCTCCTTTCATCATCTTGAGCATCACCGTATCAATGCGCATATAGATCATGATGGCCATTCCAGAGAAAATAACCGGCCAGCTTTGCTGCAGCAAAAGGATGGCCCTCTTCTTGCTGCTTCGCCAGAAATGCATTTTGCCGCCGGTCAAGTGATAGCCAAGCGCGAGACCCGCTGCGCCGAGGGCAGCCTCGCCGGCCATGGTGGCAGCAAATGTCCAGAGCGGCGCTTTGACATAGATGAACAGCACCCGCACGGCTGCGAAAACCAGAAAGGCTCCGTTTTTAGCCCAGACAGTGATCTTGGACTTGACCTGCGACTGGAAGAAAACGTCAATGGTGTCGAATGCCTGGAATATCAATTGAAGCGAAAGGATGCTGACCAGAAGCAGCGCTTGCCGATCGTGTGGCTGAATCAACATGAGCAAGACAATCGATACAATAGCGGCCAAGAGGCTGGCAGCGGTTCGAAGCGCTAGGGTGGTCCCAAGAATTTCGTTCGTTTCCTCGGTGTCGTGCAGTATCTCCCGAATGACGATACCTTCCAGGCCTAGCGTAGTCGCGCTTCCGCACAGAGCCAGGAATGCTATGGCGAAATTTAAGCTGCCGAACTGGGCTGGTCCGAGGTATCGGGCGACCCACACCCCCACAAGCAGACCGATCCCCATGCGGACTACGCGGTCCACCATTAACCAGCCCGCGTTTTCAGAGACTCTGCGAAGGCCGGGACTGACGTTTTTCAGTTTTCGCAAGATACGCACACAGGGCGCGGGCAACTTCAATGGATTGTCCGTTGAATCTGGTTGGCGCCCCGGCGGGGCGGTGGCGGATTGTCGTTGCGGGCGAGGTCCCCGATCGAAAATGACTTGCATTGGCGCTGAAATGACGCTTGGGTTTCGGCTGCTCGCATTCGGCTTACCGTTCTAAATGCTACTACACCTTTCAATGTGCTCGGACGCATCGGAGGCTTGCGGTCAATGCCCGCGCAGAGCCTAGACACGCCTGTGGCGTTATTCGTGTTCAAGAGGCCCGAAACTACGCGTCTCGTCTTCGAGGCAATTTCCAAGGTCAAGCCTGGAACGTTGCTGCTCGTCGCCGACGGGCCGAGAAGAGAGGTGGTGGGGGAGGCCGAGTCCTGCCGCCTGGTTCGTGAGATCTTGACCCAAGTCGATTGGCCCTGCGAGGTGTTCAAGAGCTTCTCGGAGAACAATCTCGGCTGCGGGGAACGGATGGTCAGTGGCCTGAACTGGGTCTTTTCTCTCGTAGAGGAAGCAATTATTCTGGAGGACGACTGCCTTCCCGATTTGTCATTCTTCCATTTCTGTCAGGAACTGCTTGAGAAGTTCCGCGCGGACGACAGGATTGCTTATATATCGGGCGACGACCTCGTGAAACGCCACAATCGAAACGGTGATAGCTATTATTTTTCACAAATCGGCGGCATCTGGGGATGGGCGACATGGAAGTCGGAATGGATGCGCTACGATCGTTATCTTAAGGATTGGCCGCAACTCAAGAAGCAGCGGATGTTAGAAGAGATCTTTGGCGACCCAAAGGCAGTTAAGTTCTATACAGAAATCTTCGACGCCATGCATGACGGAAGAGGGCCGGATACGTGGGATTATCAGTGGGTATATACAAATCTGACGAATAACTCGCTTGTGGTCGTTCCCAATGTGAATTTAATAACCAACATCGGCTTTGGGGAGGGCGCAACGCACACAACAAAGGCCGATTCTCGATTCACTCTTACAGCGTTTCCCATGAAGTTTCCACTGAGGCATCCTTTAAGCTTCATTCCCATGCGCAGCCTAGACCTGTGCCGCACTCAGAAGCAGCTCCCGCCTTCTATTCCTCGCCGCATCGTGAACAGGCTACATCGTCTCGCCACGCGCTTCGGTGACGGCGCAACGCCGCTGGCCTGAACCGCGCCTTCCGCGGCAGGTTATTACATCTGCAGGCTTTCTTGGTAAGGTGCCAATGTTCAAATCAATCACTTCGAAGATAGCGGCGCTTGCCGGTGCACCCTCAATGATTCATGAGATGTTGGTGCGCCTCGATGAGTTAAAGATCAACCAAGGCGTCATGTTGGCCGAAAAGAACAAGCACAAACACGGGACAACCCTGAAAGACTACGAATTCAGAGTGTTTTCTCAATGGGGAGAAGACGGCATTCTGCAGCACCTAATCAGTGTTGTTGAAATACGAGAGAAGACATTCATCGAATTTGGCGTGGAAGACTTCTTGGAATCCAATTGCCGGTTTCTCTTAATGAAGGACAATTGGACCGGTTTTGTCCTGGATGGGTCGGCTGCGAACATTCGTCGTCTGAAAGAATCCTATTTTTTCTGGAAATATGAACTTTCGGCCCTAGATGCCTTTATCACCACGGAGAATATAAATGAATTGCTGAAAATGAGCGGGTTTGGAGAGGACCTAGGGATTCTATCGATCGATTTAGACGGAAACGACTACCATGTGCTCGATGCTATTAGCAACTTTAGGCCCCGGATACTGGTTTGCGAATACAACGCCGTCTTTGGTCCAACGAGGCGCATCGCCGTTCCTTACGATGCTGACTTTGTCAGGGCGAGGAAACACCACTCGAACCTCTACTACGGTGCTTCGCTGGGTGCAATCGTTTATCTTGCAAAAAAGAAGGGCTATTCGTTTGTCGGGACGAACTCGGCGGGTAACAATGCCTTTTTCGTTCGAAATGACCTATTGAACGAGCAAGTCACTTCCATCGACGCTGAGGACGGATTCTCTCCATCAAAGTTTCGAGAGAGTCGGGACGAGGACGGCAGACTCACATGTGTCACCGGCAACGCCAGACTAAGCCTGATCGCGGGTTTACCGGTCCTCAACGTGGAAAGAGGCATAATTGAGAAACTTTAACGTCGGCTTTTGGCTGAACTTAAGTTCGAGTGAATGGTGTCGGCGATGATCCGGGCGCGACAAGTTCTGCGGCCCGCTCGCTATATACGTTCGCTTTGTCAACGTCTTCGCAAACCGAACGCGCGATATGCCAAGATAGGTCGGTATCAGATTCGTCTGCCTGCGAATGGCCAGCTTCTTGACTACAAGGCCGCCTTTTCTCTTTACGACACTGCGCTCGGAAAAATCGCGAGTGTTCTGAGGGTCAAGTACCCCGGACTTCGTGCGATAGACGTCGGTGCAAATGTGGGCGACACAGCGGCACTGATCCGCGAGTTTGGGGACATTCCAGTCCTCTGTATCGAAGGCGATCCCTCGTTGCTTCCGCTTTTGCAGGAAAACGTCGTCAGGCTTGGCCCCGGGCTCGAGATTGAGCACAGTTTTGTGGGCCCGGACGGAGCGGGGATAAATCTCGGAGTAGCTGACGGCCTGGGGCGCAACGCCTGCTTGGCCGAGGCAGTAGACGAGCGGGGGGCGGTTAAGCTTCGCAGTTTGCGGACGATTCTGGCTAGCCATCCCGATTTTGCCGGATCGAAGCTGCTGAAGACCGATACGGAAGGGTTCGACTTTGACATCTTAAGGCAGTCCCTTGAGTTCATTCGACGGGCGAGGCCTGTTGTGTTTTCTGAGTACGATCCGCATTTTCGGCCCGCAGAGGGACGCGCGGGGCCCGACACAATCCGCCTGTTGGTTGATGCTGGGTACTCTGATTTGATTTATTACGACAACTTCGGAAACTTTCTGTTGCATATCGAAGCGAACTGTCAGAGGATTGTCGACGACCTAGATGCCTATCTGGCGTCTAACAGGCGGCATGGAATAGCCGTTCATTACTTTGATATCTGCGCTCTCCATCAGGAGGACTCAGATCTTGTGCCTGCAATCAGGGCTTTGACGCAGAAATAACCCGCCTGACTATTTCGATTCTGATCGAGTACAAGCCACAATGAGGAGCTGCCTTGGTAACACCTCAAGCCTTTTCGCGTCTCCTTGAACAAAGGGTGCTCGTGGTAGGAGTAGCAAGGGATTGCGAAAGGACAGTTCGAAGCGATGTTTTAAGGCTTCATGAATCGCTTAAGGGCTGTAAAGGGCTCTCATGGTTCGTGGTTGAGTCCGACAGTTCCGATAAGACTGTCGGCGCTCTTCGGACCCTCGAAGGCGACCTCCCAGGCTTTCGGTTTGTGTCTCTTGGTTTTCTCCGGCAGGCTATGCCGCTTAGGACTCAGCGGCTCGCACATTGTCGAAATGCGTACCTCGACGAGCTGAACTCCAATCGGTTGTATGCAGGTATTGACTGTGTGGTGGTTGCGGATTTCGACGGAGTCAATAGCCTGATCACGATGGATGGATTCGCGTCGTGCTGGGCTCGTTCTGACTGGAGTGTGTGTACCGCGAACCAACGAGGACCCTATTACGACATCTGGGCGCTCCGACATCCACTCTGGAGCCCGAACGATTGGTACGACCAGTACCAGTTTTTTCTCGCCCATCATGCTCGGAAGCGATCTGCATGGCGGTCTGCCCTTCGATCCAGAATGATCGTAGTCAATACAACTGACGACTGGATCGAGGTTGATTCGGCCTTTGGCGGTTTGGCCGTCTACCGCAGAGATGCGCTGAGTGGCGTCAAGTACGTTGGTCTCGGCGAGGCCCGCCACGAGGTCTGCGAGCATGTGTCACTTCACCGCCAGATTAAATCGGCCGGACGCAGGATTTTCATCAATCCGCAACTTGTAAATGCGGGCGTCACCGAGCACGCTCGTAAGCATCTTCTGGTTCCACGGATCAGGAGATACGTTGTGGGCCGGGCAACGCAGATTCTTTTTGGCGGGCGGAAGACGGGTTAACCTCTGACCTGGAGAGTCAGCTGAGAGGATTCCAAATTAAAATAGCATCGAGAAACGAATTGCAAACTAAGATGACCTCTGCCCCGGCCCGAGCCGAGTCCCTTGGCAAGATGCCCCTTCCAACACGCCAGAAGCCTCGAGACCGTGTTGACGTTCTCGTTTTTTTCATCCCATGCGTGCAGTTTATTCATATCAAGTTAGTTGGAGTCCTGAGTGGCTCGGACTTGATGTTGGTGGCTGTGTTCTTGTACCTAGCCTTTCGTCAGAAGCTGCGGCTTCCGACGCCAGCGAGTCGAGCGGTCGCGATTTTCTGTCTGATTTGGCTCGCGTCGCAGTGCGTAACCGACATCGTCAGGCATAGCGCTTTCTCCGACTATGCACGCGGCTGGAGCATGATTGGGCTAACGCTGATCTTTTTTGTGGCGCTCTGCACGCTCCTGTATGGGCAGCCGCAACGAATAATGCTTTATGGATGGGGTTTGGTCGCAGGGACCACACTTGCTTTTTTCATCAGCCCCAATGACTATGCACGGGATTACCCATGGAAATTTGGGCTTGGCGATCCATTGACGTTGGCCGTAATTCTTTTTGCTTCGCGCGAGAAGTGTCCCTTCCATTGGAAGATTGCACTTTGCGCGACGATCGGGATTGTCAATGTGATTCTGGGGAGCCGTGGCGAAGGAGGAGAATGCATGGCCGTAGCCCTGTATCTTCTTGTTACCCGTTTCGTACAAAAAAAAGCTGCGGCAAATTCCAAGATAACGATGAAATCAAAGGCTGCTTTGATGGCTGCAATCGTGCTGGGCGCTGCCGGAATCATGTGGGCTTATCAATATGCCGCCACTAGAGGTGTTCTGGGCGAAGACGCAAGACAGAAGTATGCGGAGGAGTCCGGTGGCAAATACGGAGTCCTGCTGGGCGGCCGGGGAGATTTATTGGGGGCCTTTGCGGCCATTTACGATTCGCCCATTTTAGGACATGGGTCATGGGCGAAGGACTGGTCCTATATCATCGCGGAGCAGCAGGCGATGGCCCTGATGGGATACCAGAACTCTGGTGAAGTGTCGCGAGAAGAGCTCGAAGAAGGCGTGATCCCTTGCCACTCCTGGCTCTTTCAAGCCTGGGTATGGGCCGGAATTGCGGGCGCAGCTTTTTGGGCTTGGGTATTCGTGCTGGTGGCGAGAATGCTGGTGCGAGTCTATCCTGTAACCGTTGCGCTCCTTCCAATTATGGCCTTTGTGGGCTTCGTGATGCTGTGGAATATTCTGTTTTCTCCTTATGGTGCGACGGAGCGTATTCTCTTTCCGTATTACCTGGTGCTCCTGATGACCTGTGCAGACATGGTGCCTCGCAAGGTTGAGCGTGCCTTGCGTCCCACGTCAAGTAAACGGATCGTGAACATTGCGATGATACCCAGGCCGCAGCACTGATCTGGAAGTTCTGTGCCGAGAACTGTGCCGGTACGCTTATGAAGCGAAGACGATATTACGAGCCGCGGTGAGCCGTTGAAAATTAGTATTGTTACTTTGTCCTACAACCAGGGCGCATTCTTGCGGGAGGCGTTGGATTCGGTTCTGCAACAAGATGTTCCAGACTTGGAATACATTATTGTCGACCCTGGCTCCACGGACGGCAGTCGCGAGTTGATTCGGAGTTACGGTGAAAAGCTATCCCAGGTCATTTTCGAGACAGACCGAGGCGCCGGGGATGGGCTCAATAAAGGTTTTTCGCGGGCAACTGGAGAGGTCTTCGGATTTTTGAACGCCGATGACTTTCTCCTTCCTGGGGCATTGCGCAGCGTCGCGCAGTTTTTCGAGTCGCATCCGCACTGCGACATGGTCATGGGAAACGGAAATGTTGTGGACGCCCACGGCCGGATTCTGCGGCACGTGCGAGCCAGACACTTCACGGTTCGTCGCTATTTATATGGCGGGACGCGATGGCTTCAACAGGCGACTTTTTTTCGGCGCGAAGCGTTTTTCCGCTCGCCGCGTTTCAATATGGAAAATCGAACGAGTTGGGACGGCGAGTTGTTCATATCCATGGCACAGATGGGAGCCACCGTCGGCTACATAGACGCAGACCTTGCAGCATTCCGGCTTCACGACGCATCGATTTCCGGAACGGGCAGGTTAGAGGCTGCTTACGAGAAAGATTGCAGACGCATCTTTCGGCAGATTCGAGGACGAGACTGGTCGGTAATCGACGATCTCATGCGTGTTTTTTATCGAGCTGAAGGGCTACTGTTTCGCATCGCATTCTGGTCGAATTCTCTGGCCAAGAAGAGGAATGCTGCATGAGAGTTGCCATTCTTTGGACAGGCATGTCGGGATACTTGAATGCTTGCCTGAAGGAACTTGCCAGCCGCGAAAGCGTGGAACTGTTCGTAACCCACCAGGCTCCCGTACAGGATGCGCCTTTCGATGACAGCCATTATGCTTGGATATCGAATCGATTAGTCTGGCGTTCACAGGCCGACCTTACTCTACTCGACGAGCGGTTACGGGCATTTGATCCAGAAATTTTGCTATTCGCTGGATGGCATGTACCGCCATATCGGCGCGTAGCGAGATCTATGGCCAAACATTGCTGGCGCGTGTTAGCTTTCGATAACCCGTGGGAGGCAACGTTGAGGCAGAGGGTTGGTACACTTGTCGCGCCTTGGTACATTCGTCCCCTTGCGGATATGATTTGGATTCCAGGCGAACGGCAGGCGGCATTTGCGAGGAGGTTGGGCTTCGAGCTTCGCAGTATTATTTGGGGCTCACTTTCCTGCGATCAACCTGGGATAGAAACTGTGCATCTCACGCGTCAAGCCGATGGACGCCCGCTGCCACATGTCTTTCTTTTTGTTGGCGAGTTTGCCTCGCACAAGGGTGTGGATCAGCTCGTCGAAGCCTACTCGACATACCGACAGATGTCCCGCGACCCATGGCCTCTCATCTGTTGCGGTGCCGGCCCTTTGGGTGCTCGATTCAAAGACAGGCCTGGAATTTGCGTTGAAGGTTTTGTCCAGCCTGACCGGCTGAACGACATACTGGCATCAGCAGGATGTCTGATTTTGCCCAGCAGCATGGATCATTGGGGGGTCGTGATTCACGAAGCGGCCTCAGCGGGACTGGTGATTCTGGCGTCTGAGATTGCGGGCGCTGCAGTTCACCTCGTCCAGGATAACTATAATGGTTACATTTTTGACGGTCGGAACCCAAAAGAGCTTGCGGCACTGATGGCTCACGTCAGCAATCTTAGTGAGGCACGCCTTGATGCAATGTCCCAAGCCAGTCATCTTCTTTCCAAGCAATTCTCGCCAGCGCGGTGGGCTGACACGATTCTTCAGGCCCATAATTCGTTCTCGTCACATTAAGCTGATATCCGATTTACCGGGGTCACAGGCAGAGCAGGTAGTTGACATGCTGACGGACGATGGAACTGAGGGTTGGTCTCAAATATGTAACGTCGTGCGCATAGCCCCGGGGCTCGATCAAGTGATGACCGGATGACCAGGCAGATCTACTACAACGCTGCGGATCAAATTGCGGCTGAGACGGCAAACGACCCTTATCTCCGTCCTGCCTTCTCGCGACGGGATAGACTCGGGCGGATGGCATGGAACATCTGTTGGCTCCTCCTATATAGGACCTCCCCGCGCCCGTTTCATTGCTGGCGTGTCTTTTTGCTTAAGGCGTTCGGAGCGAAGATGGGGCCACATTGCCACTTCTACCCCGGATCGAAGGTTTGGGCGCCATGGAACCTGGAATGTGCGGACCACGTCACGGCAGCCGATGGCGCTGAAATCTACAACCCAGCGCCAATTCATTTTCGATCGCACGCGATCGTATCGCAGGGCGCATATATCTGTGGCGCGACTCACGACTTTGACGACCCCGCGTTCCCCTTGCTCGCATTTTCTATGGTCATCGGAGCGTACGCCTGGATTTGCGCGCGGGCTTCGGTGGGGCCGGGAGTCAACGTGGGTGACGGCGCTGTGCTTGGACTGGGTTCGGTTGCAACACGCGACCTTGAGCCATGGGGAGTGTACGCTGGAATGCCTGCAGTTAAATTGAAAGAGAGAAAGCGCACCGTCGCCGATGTAATGACTCCAGGGCCGACTTCAAGCTAGCCCTTATCAGTGACAATTCAGGTTTGTCACCTTTCTGAGACGATATGAGTCCGCCGATTTCAATCGCTACTCGCTACGAGACCATCCTCGGCGTTCGTTTCTTTATCGGGACTGCTCAAGATGCGATCGATGAAATATCGCGAAAAGGGGGCCTTGTGGTGGTGCCCTCCGCACCTGGACTTAAGAATCTTCCCCGTGACCAAACCTATCGCGATGCATTGCTGGGTGCTGACTTTGCCATTGCCGACAGCGGCCTGATGGTGCTTCTATGGAACCTGATGCAGCGAAACCGGATCCCCAAACTCTCGGGGCTGAAGTATCTGCGGGTGCTTATCGAACAGGAAGATTTCCGGCAGCCCGGCGGCAGCTTCTGGGTCATGCCATCTCCAAAAGCCGCTGAACGGAACATGGTATGGCTGCGGCATACTGGCGTTCTCGTGAACGATGAAGATTCTTACGTCGCCCCCATCTACAACGGCGAGATTCGCGATGTTCAACTCATTGAGCGACTTGACCAGCGCCGGCCGAAGCACGTAATACTGGGCGTCGGTGGAGGAACGCAAGAGCAACTTGGCTTTTACCTTAAGCAGAATCTGAGCTATCGACCGGCAATTCATTGCATCGGTGCGGCCATCGCGTTTCTCTCCGGAGATCAGGTTCGAATTCCCAGTTGGATTGACGAATTGGGACTTGGCTGGCTGTGGCGCAGCATTTCCAATCCGCGGCGTTTTGTCCCGCGTTATTGGAACGCGCGACATCTTGTGCCTCTGATGTTGCGCTATCGGGACCGCATGCCCCTTGAACGCCCTAGCTGACCGTCGGTTCAGGACCTTCTACAGGGCAAAATTAAATTCTTATGCGAACGCTTCACATCATTTGTAGTTTTTCGCCGGAGGATGGCGGTCCACAAGAAACCGTGCGCCAGCTTGCAAAGGCATATCTCGACGTCCGTTCAGAGATGGAGGTGGTTTGCCTTGACAATCCACGTGAGTCCTTTATGACAGGCATTCCGTGCCGGGTCCATGCTCTCGGTCAGAAGTATTTGGGCAGGTATGCATTTTCTCCGCGTTTATGGCGCTGGCTTCGTGAGAATTTGGAGCGCTTCGATGGCATTGTCATGCATGGAATATGGACCTTCCCCGGTGTTGCTCTTTGGTTCGCGGCGCGACGCGCCGGAAGACCCTACGGAGTGTTCATCCATGGAGCCCTCGATCCCTGGTTTGATCGGAAGTATCCGCTGAAGTACCTCAAGAAGATGCTTTACTGGTCCGTGCAATACCCAATTCTTCGCGATGCGCGGGCCGTCTTCTTTACGGCAGAATCCGAGCGAGATCTGGCAAAGACCAGCTTTCGTCCGAACCAATGGAACGGTGTAGTCATCCCGTTCGGGATCAACGACCCCGAGACGCAAAAGGAGCAGGCTGACAGACAGGTTGAATCGTTTTACCACAAACTCCCCGAACTTCGCGGCCACCGCTATCTGCTTTTTTTGGCCCGCATCCATGCAAAGAAGGGCTGTGATCTTCTTATCGAGGCATTTGCGAAGGTGGCGGCCTCGGCTACGGACTTGGATTTAGTAATAGCCGGTCCTGACCAGATGGGAATGAAGGCAAAGCTTCAGCGCATAGCCCAGGAGCTTGGCATAGCCGGCAGAGTGCACTGGCCCGGCTTTATTGACGGTGATATTAAATGGGGCGCGCTCCGGGCCTGTGACGCATTTGTTCTCTCATCGCACTCGGAAAATTTCGGCATCGCAGTTGTCGAATCCCTCGCTGTCGGGCGTCCGGTGCTCATCAGCAACCAAGTGAATATTTGCAGTGAGATCGAGGCTGATCGAGCGGGTCTTGTTGAAAGCGATACGCTGGAAGGGACCGAGCGGTTGCTGCATCGTTGGTTTGAACTGCCTCAAGCTGAACGCGAAGCGATGGCGTCTCGCGCACGATCGAGCTTCTTGGAAAGATACACAATGAACCGCACAGCCTTGGCCATTGATAGAGAGTTTGCGGCGGCTATTTCTTTAGCAGAGCGGGAAGATGGCGCGGCGGTAGGAACTATTTAATGAGTAAAACAGCAAGCGTGGCAGTGATCATCCTGACCTACAACGAAACATTGCATTTGTCGCGGGCCCTTAACTGCTTAGCATCTTTTGCTCGAGAGATCTTCGTGGTGGACTCATTCTCTACAGACGGGACAGTAGACTTGGCTAGGTCTTATGGGGCACAAGTTCTGCAACACCCTTTTCAAAACCAGGCAAAGCAATTTGGATGGGCGCTCGAGAACGCTCCAATCACGACGGACTGGGTGATGCGCCTTGATGCAGACGAGATCATCGAGGGCGATCTTGCCGCAGAGATTGTGGCGAAGCTCCCTGGACTTCCGCTCGATGTTACTGGAGTCAATCTCAAACGCAAGACAGTTTTCCAAGGCAAATTCATTCGCCACGGCGGAAGGTATCCACTGACACTTCTTAGGATTTGGCGCCGCGGGAAGGCGCAAATCGAAGACCGATGGATGGACGAGCATATGTATCTCACGGAGGGACGTGCCGTGACCTTTACCGGCGGATTCGCGGACCACAATCTGCAAGATCTAACGTTTTTTACCGAAAAGCACAATAAGTACTCGAGCCGGGAAGCGCTGGACGCACTGAACAAACGCTTTCATCTATTCGAACCGCCGCATGACCTCACCGCAGAATCGACGCCGCGGCAGGTCAAGACAAAACGTTTTGTAAAGGAATCTGTCTACAATCGGCTTCCACCCGAACTTGCTGCGTTTGCCTATTTCTTTTATCGATATATCATCCGGCTAGGATTTCTCGACGGACGGCAGGGGCTGGTCTATCACGTTTTGCAGGGTTTCTGGTACCGCTTTTTGTCAGGTGCAAAACTCCGCGAACTTGAAGCTGCAGTCCGAAACGCTTCATGCGACGAAGAGATTCGCGCCGAAGTTGCACGTTTGACGCACCAACGGTTTTAGGATGGACCGTTATGGATTGCTCGCAAGTCAGCCTCGCAATTTTGTGGTTAATACTCTTGATCTTTGAAACACGCGCCGTCCTGGGGAATTGCGCCACACTTACCGTCTCTCTTTGAGTCAATATTTTCGTTTAACAAACGAAGGAGTTCAACCCGCACATGAAGAAAGCACTAATTACTGGTTGTACAGGCCAGGACGGCTCGTATCTGACTGAGTTTCTTCTCGCCAAAGGATACGAGGTACATGGCCTTAAGCGGCGCGCGTCGAGCTTTAATACCGATCGCGTCGACCATATTTTCCGAGACCTTCACGAAACCGAAAACCGATTTCTCCTGCACTATGCCGATCTTACAGACGGCAGTTCGCTCTCCGCAATTCTTCACGAGCTTGAGCCAGACGAGATTTATAATTTGGGTGCGCAGAGCCATGTAAAGGTGAGTTTCGAGATCCCAGAATTCACCTCCGATGTTGTTGCTTGTGGAACTCTCCGCTTGCTTGAAGCGATGCGGCTCACTGGCGTAAAATGCCGCTTCTATCAGGCTTCATCGAGCGAAATGTTCGGGAGCGCGCCGCCTCCCCAGAGCGAAACGACAGCATTTCATCCGCGCAGTCCCTATGCCTGCGCAAAGGTGTTTGGGCACAATATTACTGTTAATTATCGCGAGAGTTATGGAATTCACTCCTCGAGCGGCATTCTCTTTAATCACGAATCTCCGCGTCGCGGAGAAACATTTGTTACCCGCAAGATTACTCGCGCCGTTGCACGAATAAAATACAAGGTTCAGCAGAAGCTTTTCCTCGGTAACTTAGAAGCGCGACGCGATTGGGGCTATGCACCAGATTACGTTCGCGCAATGTGGCTCATGCTCCAGCAGGAAAAGCCAGATGACTATGTGATCGGAACCGGAGAGGCACATTCAGTACGCGAATTCGTCGAACTTGCATTCTCGACTGCAGACTTGGACTGGAAAGAATACGTCGAGATCGATTCTCGTTATTTTCGGCCTGCTGAGGTCGATTTTTTGTGCGCAGACGCCACGAAAGCGCAGAAAGCACTGGATTGGGAGCCGACTGTAACATTCAAGGAACTCGTGCGCATTATGGTTGAAGCCGACATCCAAGAGTTGGCAACGCGCATGAAAGGCGGGGCCGAAGCTCTCCAGCTTGCAGCGACCGCGGAAGGCAGTCACTGATGATCGATTTGCCCAACAAGCGAGTTTTGGTTACAGGGGGGGCGGGGTTTCTCGGACGCCATCTGATCAAGGGGTTCGAGAAAATCGGCTGCCGTAACATCATTGCACCTGGACACGGTGAATACGACCTCGTGAATGTCGATGCGATTGAGCGAATGTTCGAGGAGTTTCAGCCAGAAATTCTCATCCACTTAGCCGCTGCAGTGGGTGGTATCGGTGCGAATCGCGCGAACCCCGGCAGATTCTTCTACGAAAACGCGATCATGGGGATTCAACTTATTGAGTCGGCTCGACGCCGAGGGATCGAGAAAACAGTAATCCTGGGCACAATTTGTGCCTATCCAAAGTTCACGCCGGTGCCGTTTCGCGAGCAAGAGCTTTGGAATGGTTATCCGGAAGAAACGAACGCCCCATACGGAATAGCCAAGAAAGTATTGCTCGTCCAATGTCAGTCATACCGAGAGCAGTATGGGATGAACGCAATATTTCTTTTGCCGGTGAATCTTTACGGACCGGGCGACAACTTTGATTTGAATTCGTCTCATGTAATACCGGCTTTGATTCGCAAGTGCCTTGAGGCTGTGGAGGCCGGCCGTCAGGAGATTGTGTTGTGGGGCGACGGTTCGCCCACGCGCGAGTTTCTTTATGTGGAAGATGCGGCCGAAGGTATTTTGTTGGCAACCGAAAAGTACGACAAATCCGATCCAGTGAACCTGGGCAGCGGCATGGAGATTTCGATTCGCGAACTGGCGATAACGATCGCGGAGATGACAGGCTTTAATGGACAGATTGTTTGGGATACCAATCAGCCGAATGGTCAGCCACGTCGGCGGCTGGACGTTAGCGTTGCAGAGAGGGAGTTCGGATTCAAATCGGCAACATCTTTTGAGGTTGGTCTGCGTAAGACGATTGATTGGTATCTCACGAAACAGGGACTTGGGCGAAGATGAGTACACGCCATTTGTGATCGCCGGATTGTCGCCGGTTTTAGCTCCCGGCTGGAATGGGATTAGCGCAAAGTCAATTGTCGTCGATCACGTTCAACTTCATCTTAAATAGACAACCAAGCACCCTGCCATCGCATCGACTCTGTTTGAATTACCAACTGTGAACTTATTGTCCGGAAGCCTTTAGCTGTAAATAGCCAAGGCGAATGAAAGAAACATTCGGGGTAAGAATGTGCATGTGCGTAGAAAATTCTCGTTAACGCAATATACTCGATTTGCGGCTTTGTTGGTTGGACTCGTTTTAATCACCACCAGCATT
The DNA here is from genome assembly GCA_036489735.1 of Occallatibacter sp. Classification (GTDB taxonomy): domain Bacteria; phylum Acidobacteriota; class Terriglobia; order Terriglobales; family Acidobacteriaceae; genus Telmatobacter. The sequence goes on from DASXFF010000018.1 coordinate 45,821, forward strand.
TCTGCTGGCGCAAAACCAGTGCCACTTGACGGTGCCGCGCAGCAGTCAAGTAGCAATTCGACTGCCGATGGATCCGATTGTCGGCCGGTTACGCAGGGCTCTCCTTACATTCCGGTTGATAGCTGGGTTTATCCAGCGGTGCTACGGCTCTATGCGTTGGGCTATGTCGATAAGGTTTACCTCGGCCTGCGACCATGGACGCGGGTGAGTGTAAGCCGGATGCTGGACGCGACCGAAGACCGTCTCGAGGATGTGGATGAGGGGCGCTCCGAGAGCGAAGCTGAGGGTTTGTACGACGCCCTGAAACGCGAGTTGCGCGATGACGCGTGGGACGCTTGCTCAGTGCAGAAGGGCACTGTCCACGCCGAGTCTGCCTATAGTGTGGCACGCGCTATAAGCGGCATACCGCTAAGTGATAGCTATCATCTAGGCTCGACTATCGTGAACGACTATGGACGGCCCTATGCACATGGCTTCAATAACTATTCCGGCGTCAGTGGTTATGCGTCCGCTGGACGATTTCTCCTCTATGCGCGTGGTGAATTTCAGGAAGCGCCCTCGACCGCCGGGTACTCATCGCCGCTGGTCGGCGAATTGGCGGCCATTGACGCTACTACCGACTCTTTTAATCCCACATGTTGGCTGAATAACACCTCGTGCACACCGCTTCCAAACAATCAGCAGACGACGATGCCGGTGGGTCCGGTCGCAGCGGCTACTAGAGGACGCGTCATGGAGGCCTACGTCTCCGCCCAGTTCCTCAACCACGTCATATCTTTCGGAAAGCAAGACGACTGGCTAGGCCCGGGGCAGGGCGGGGCCATGTCCTATTCGAACAATGCCGAGAACATCTATTCCTTTCGCATTAACCGCATCGAACCGCTGGATGTGCCATTGCTTTCCCGCCTTACAGGCCCATTCCGTTATGAATTCTTAGTCGGCCCTTTGAAAGGGCATACTTATCCCATCGATCCATGGGTCCACCTAGAGAAAGTGAGCTTTCGGCGAACTCAGAATCTTGAGTTCGGTTTCGAGCGCACTGTGATCTGGGGAGGCAAAGGGCACGTACCGATTAACGTCAAGAGCTTCCTGCGGAGTTTCTTCAGTCTCTCCGCGCCGGATGAGACCGTAAAAGATAGTACTCGAGATCCGGGAGCTCGTTTTGGGGCCTTTGATTTTTCTTACCGTCTTCCATTTGTCCGCAACTGGCTTATGTTGTACTGCGACTCAGAGGTACATGACGATATTTCCCCGGTCGACGCTCCGCGCCGGGCCGCAATGCGCCCAGGGCTGTACCTTTCGCATTTTCCCGGCTTGCCAAGGCTTTCCATTCGAGGCGAGGCAGCAACGACTGCTCCGCGCATCAACCTTGGACACTATCCGAATCCACCGTCCCCGCAAAGCGGCAAGTTTATGTATTACGAAGCCATTCAGAAGCAGGGCTACACCAATCAGGGGCAGTTGTTTGGAGACTGGATCGGCCGCGAGGATAAGGGCGGCCAGGGATGGATTACATACCATCTGAGCGGAAATGAATGGATTCAGGTTAGCGACCGCTATCAGAAGGCTGCGCCGGATTTCATTCCCGGGGGGACCACGCTCAACGACATCAATTTCCAGGCAGTCAAACGCTTGGGCAGAGATATTGAGATCGACGGGAGCTTTGCCTTCGAGCACTGGAAGGCGCCTATCTACCTACAAGGCCAGCAGAATGTGACCACTACCACGATTCAATTCACTTGGTTTCCTGGACGAAAGATCAGCTTCTAAGAAGAGTTAGAATCGCCGTCCCTTTATGGTATGCCTACTGTCGACCGCGCTTGAGCGCTCCGCGTTGTGAGATAAGTTGTCACAATCAGCAGCTTGGAGGATCCAAACGGGAATCGATAGCGGTGCGGCTTGGGTTTAATCGGCTCCACGATCGAAACTCTCCTTGACCGTCTTAGAGCGCAACATTCACGATTCAATTTTGGCCGACCGCAAAGTATTCATCGTCTTGAACGAAGATGTTTGGGCCATGACGGTGGATGGCAGTGTATCCACGTAAAAGAGAGGCGACCGGGCAAACTCTGCAGGCGCTTTTTGTGTCTCGCCCATCAAACCTTGGACAGGTACATAATGGATTAACAGACGGGTAATCGAAACGTATATCCTATCTTATGATCTGGAAGACAAAATAAGAATCCGGACAATGCGCCCAAGGTTCCGGAATCCGGTTCGAAACATCATCCTGAGAGTCACTGTAGTGCTGCTGGGTTTCTGCCTTGCAAATCCTGAAAAGCGATGAATGGCCCCCGTTTTCTCCCCTGAAAGGGGGATTCTCGCGAGGAAGGCATTCGTCAATTCTTGAGGTGAGACTATGCTTTCGAAGCCCATTTTTAAGCTCATTTTCACAGCGCTGCTTGTGGCCGCGGCAATTCCCGCAGACTCCCAGGTTTCCCCAGCTGCCAACCAGGGCGGCGTGCCCATCGTCATTGGCGGAGGGTTCTCCGATTTCAGCCTCGATTGGGGACCTAGTGCAAGAATGGAAGGCATCGCAGCTTGGGCCGACTGGTTCCCCTACCACATGCCTGCGGCCCTCAATGGTTTGGGCATCGAGGTCGAGGGACGGGATCTCGATTTTGGCCGTCCTGCGGGACTCTCTAGAATGCGACAGGACACGGGTGTGGGCGGAGCAATTTATTCATGGAATCGATATCGCAACTTTCGTCCCTACGGAAAGTATCTGGCAGGTATAGGAAGCATCGATTTTCCTCCATCGGGAAACTACTCGCATGACACATTTTTGGTACTTGAGCCCGGCGGAGGAGTTGAGTACCGCGCTTGGCGCCATGTTTGGATACGAGGGAGCTACGACTATCAGTACTGGCACCACATCTTTGGGCCTCATGACCTGAATCCAAATGGAGTAACGGTCGGCATCTCCTACGACTTTAGACTTTGGGCAGGACAAGAAAGATAGGCTGTAGGATCCGTCGAATAAGTGATTCTATAAGTGGGTGAAGTGTTATCCCCGGACCATTTTGTATTTTTCACATGAGACGGCGCCTGAAGTTGCACGGGGTCGGACGGAATCGTCGGTGGCCCAATCCATTACTCTTCCGCTGGAGAATCGCTCGAGTTCGACAGATGTTACCCTCTCTGCCCGACAGTTTAATATAATTGTCGGAATAGATAGGGACCTGCGATTTGTCCGAGGCCGTAGATCGTTCATCATCTTTATGCTGGTCTGATAGAATCTCTTAGTCCATTAAGCGCGAAGCCTCTCCTGTGAGGTCTTTCTTCACCACCAGCTCAACGTCCGTACCTCGTGATTGGCGCCTTTGACGTTGAATACGAGCTTTCTTGATTCAAGTCCTCGGTTTGACATTCGATGCAGTTTGACACGTCCCCTGAATTTAAGGAATCAGACCTGACCGTTACTGTTGTTGTCTGCACGCGGAATCGTCCTGCGCAGTTGCAGAAGTGTCTCGAAGGCGTGTTTCGCCTGACGCACAAACCGGACGAGGTGGTCGTAATTGATAATTCGTCGGGAGACGACGAGACGGAGAAAGTGGTGCGAGCGTTCGCTGCCACGTATGTCGTAGAGCCAATTCCGGGAGCGAGCCGAGCGCGCAATCGGGGATTGGCTGAAAGCCACTCTGAGATCGTCGCATACCTTGACGACGATGCGACGCCCGATGTGAACTGGCTAGGGAATCTCATTGCACCTTTCAGTGATCTCAAGCTTGCGGCGGTGTCGGGCCGGGTGGTTACTCCGCAGTCTCATGTTGAAAGCGCTGCCAGGCAATCTGCAGTATTCGTCAGCAATAACGATCCTAAGTGGTTTGAAATAGCCGCCTTTGGTGGATTAGCCCTGGCCAGCAATATGGCGCTCCGTCGGCGTGATTGTGTCGGCACACGACTGTTCGATGAGCGACTCGGCCGGAACGCGCCCTTTCAAATGGGGGAAGAACACTACGCGTTCGCGTTGATTCTGTCGCGCGGTTACACCGCCGGCTATCTTCCCGATGCCATCGTCTTCCATCCTAATCCCACACACGGCGAGGTCAACGAGGAAGCCCGTAATTCGATTGCCTATGCGATGTTGATGTTTTCCGAATTTCCCGGCTCTCGCCTGGATCTCGTGCGATTTCTTTTTCGCCGATTGCGCCGCAAAAGCCTGACTTGGCGGCGCGATGCGCCGGATCCCGGCGAAATTGTTACCAGTGGTTGGCGCGTACTTCTGTCAGCGGGCGTGAGTGCGGCACTACTCTTCTTCCGCACCAGAAAACCTAGAGATAACTAGCGAGCCGTTGGCGGTCAGGTCATATCGCCGGATCGCTGCACGCCCCGATGCAAAGGTGAATGCTTGCCGAAGTGCGTTCATATCATGAAAGACGCGCAACCTGAATGCACCGGATTCTGCCGAATAGTCTCGGGTATCGCTAAATATGCTCGTCCGATCGGATACGAAATATCTGTGCTCTTCCTTGGAGAGGGACCATTGGTATCGGTGATGAACGAGTCAGGAATTTCAGCAAGTGTTGTACCCTGGTCGGCCGACCGAAAGGATATGGCAGGCGCCTGGCGGGTGTGGCGCTGGTTGCGCGAGCATCCAGCGAAGATCGCGCACATGCACCATGGGGGACTCACGGTTCGGCTCGTGTGTCGCATGGCCGGCGTCGAAGCGATCGTGCAACATATACACGGCAGAATACTCGAGCCCTCAGGCGCTTCAATTTCACAGATGAATTTTCGCGCTCTGGATGCAGTTGTGGCCTGCTCGCAGGCCGTGGCAGATTGTATTCCGGAACGTAGCGCGGACGTTATCTATACGGGAGTCGAACCCACCTCCCATCCAACGGCAGTGTCTCCCAGAGGGCCGCTCAAGCTCGGAGCTCTTGCTCGCTTGATTCCGCTTAAGAATATTGAGAGTTTGATCGATGCAACGGGTCGCCTCGCTGGTATGGGAATCGATGTTCAAACGGAGATTGCAGGTTCCGGCCCTTTGGATTCCGCGCTTCGCGATCGCATCGCCCACCTTGGCGTTCAAGATCGCGTACACATGCTTGGATGGCGCACGGACGTTGACAAGCTTTTAGCATCGTGGGATCTTCTGGTGATTCCATCCCTGGAAGAGGGGCTTCCACTTTCCGCGCTTGAGGCGATGGCAGCGGCTCGACCTGTGGTGGCGAGTCGGGTAGGGGGTCTTCCGGAACTTATAGTCGATGGAGTAACTGGCAAGCTTGTTCCCCTCGGCGATACTGACGCCCTCGTCGGTTGTCTCGCGGAACTGGCAAGCGATCGTCAACGGTTGGCGCGTATGGGAAGCGAAGGGCTAAAGCGAGTGCGAGAGTATTTCTCCGAAGAGATCATGGCACGCCGCACCACCCAACTCTATGACCGGGTTCTGAATCTATGACAGCTTTGTCGGCACTGCCGCATGTTCCGCAAGTCGGCACGGTGATCATCCGTGGTGAAGACTCCTCGTGGAGTCTGCAGCCGAGGGAGCTTTGGCGGCACCGTGAGTTACTCTACTTTCTTACGTGGCGTGACATCAAGGTCCGCTACAAACAGACCGTGTTGGGGCTGGCATGGGCTGTGATTCAACCTCTGGCAATAGCACTCACATTGAGCCTGTTTCTCGGGAACCTGGTCAGGGTGCCTTCGGAAGGCTTGCCCTATCCGCTGTTCGCTTATTCGGCCATGGTGATTTGGCAGCTCTTTGCCAATGCGCTGACCGAATCCAGCAATAGCCTTCTAGCCAATGAGCGTCTGATCACCAAGGTTTATTTTCCACGCCTGATTGCTCCCCTCTCCTCGGTGCTTGCGAGTTTAATTGACTTCGCGATTAGCCTTCTCGTATTAGCGTTTTTCCTGATCTATTATCGAATCGTTCCGACGGAGAGGATCGTAACGTTGCCATTGGTAGCGTTGCTGGCAGTGCTGATTGCCTTGGGCGTTGGGCTGTGGCTCGCCGCTCTCAACGTAAAGTATCGAGATGTGCGTTACGTAGTAGGCTTTCTCGTGCAGTTTTGGTTTTTGGCCAGTCCAATTGCTTATCCAGCCAGCGTGGTACCCGAACGATGGCGGGTTTGGTATGGTCTCAATCCGATGGTGGGAGTCGTGGAAGGTTTTCGATGGACTCTGCGCGGAACCGGTGCTGCTCCTCTTAGTTTGCTGGCAATTTCAGCATGCGTTGCGATGGCGATTCTAATCGGCGGGACCTATTACTTCCGGCGGACAGAGGATACTTTTGCCGACTTCATCTGAGAATGGAGACGTAGTCGCAATTTGCTGTGAGGGAGTCGGCAAACGATACCGGATCGGGCAACAAGAGCGATATCGGACCTTGCGCGACGCACTCACAGAGATGGCGCGCGCACCATTCCGCTGGTTAGCCCCGTCGGAGCAGTCGACGGTTGGCGTCGCCGCGCGGAATCCTGAATTGTGGGCGCTCAAGGATCTATCGTTCGAAGTGAAACACGGCGAAGTACTTGGCATTATCGGGCGAAACGGTTCCGGTAAATCCACACTCCTAAAAATTTTGTCGCGAATTACGAAACCAAGCAAAGGAATGGCGCGAATTCGGGGACGCGTAGGCACCTTGCTTGAGGTGGGAGCCGGATTCCATCCGGAGTTGACCGGGAGGGAGAATATCTTCCTGAACGGGGCGATCCTGGGAATGACCCGTCGCGAAATTGAACGCAAATTCGATGAGATCATCGAGTTCTCAGAATGCGGCCGCCTACTCGACACTCCCATGAAGCATTATTCCAGCGGCATGTACGTTCGGCTGGCTTTTGCGGTGGCGGCTAATTTGGAGACGGAGATTCTGCTCGTTGATGAGGTTTTGGCCGTGGGTGACGCCGCTTTTCAAAAAAAGTGTTTGGGCAAAATCGGGGATGCAGCAAGCCAGGGACGAACGGTGTTATTCGTCAGCCATAACATGCTGGCAGTGGATAGCCTCTGTACGCGCGCCATCTGCCTGCATGAAGGACGAGTCGTCTTAGAGGGCCCGCCCGGCTTGGTCACCTCCCGGTATTTGCAAACTTGGTTGCCGACGTTCAAAGAAGTAGTGCATGACGACATCAACGCGGCGCCCGGCAACGAAATCATCCGGTTACATCGAGCGTGCATTCGCCCGCAAAGTGGATCTTCCACGGATCGGATTACAGTTCGGACTCCGCTCGTGGTGGAGTTTCAATACTGGAAGCTGGCAGCACATACCAGTTTGGATCTGGCCGCGGAGGTGTTCAACGAGCATGGAGTCAACGTGTTTACGGCTGCGAAGATTGCGGAACCGCCAGCTCCGGCAGGTCTATTGCGGAGTTCGTTCACCGTGCCCGGTGACCTGATGAACAACGGTACCTATCGGATTCATCTCACAGTCCTGCTTGGGGGCTTGACCGAGGTCGCCTACTGGGAGGATGTCATAGCCTTCGAAGTTCACGATGCCGCCAGCGAGCTGCGAGGTTTCTATCACGATCACTGGCCGGGCGTAGTGAGGCCGAATTTGAATTGGAATACTGAGCTAATCGATTCGACTGTTCCGGTATTGGAAGCGTGCCGTATATGAGACGTCAAGTGAGAAGCGCTCTAAGGGCTACTTCGCAAATTGGACGGTCAAGTCTCGAAGAAAATGATTGGCTCATGCACCGTTTGGTGCTCATGAGCATGATCGTGGTTGACGACGGTGGTCGTCGCGAAGTCCTAGGAGCAGAAAAAGCAACGATGAAGTTCCACGCGTTCACCAAGTCGTTTAAGGCGATTGCGGTCTTTTCATGCGGGGCTGATTGTTTGCAGAAGACGTTCTGGCAATCGTGATATGAGCTTTCTCGATCCGGCTTATGACGTTTGCGAGAATGCAACGGTGCGTTATCGTGTCGAAGTAGCTCATAATGAGTCGGCGCTGGACGAGCTCGAGAACGACTGGAACAGGCTAAACACTGCAACTCAAGAACCGAACCCGTTTATGACCGTTGGCTGGTATCGCTCCTGGCTCGGAGGATCTAATCACCAGCCCTTGGGTAATCGTCTTTCGCCTTACGTGCTGGTGTTGAAAGAGGGGAACTCAGTTGCTGGTATAGTTCCGTTTGTTCGGCACATCGCATCCCGCCTCTTTCGTGTGCGCAAGCTTGAATTCGGATCGATTCACGCTGACTACAACGATCTCGTATTGGGAAATGACCTGGAGGGCCAGACGACGGCCGTCGTGGATTTTCTTGCTCGAACCAGCGAACAATGGGACGTGGTAGACCTCAGAGATTTACGAGATACTGGCGTACAAATTGCAGTGATCGAACGCGCGTTGGCCCATGCAGGCCTTTCCTATCACGTCCTCCCGGAACAAAACAGTTGTCCCTATATGAAAATCGACGGCGACGCTTCAGAAATGACCCAAAGGCTTTCTGGACATGGACGCCGTGCGCTTCGCAATCGATGCAAGCGCGCTGCGGCACAAGGTTTGCGCACACGAATCATTGAGAACCCGGCGCAAGAGCCAGATCTCTTAAAGAAACTTATAAGGCTTGAATCCAATAAGCATCTCCGAAGCATCTATCCGCCCTTTATTGGAATGTTCCCCGACGTCTTTCAGTCATTGATTGAGAGTCTTGGACCGCAAGGCTGGCTTTATGTGGCGTTGCTTGAGTCAGGTGACCAGCCGGTTGCATTTCAGCTTGGTTTTCGTTGCGGAGACAAGCTCTGGGATTACTCCAAAGCCTACGACAGATTATTCTCCGGCTTTGCGCCAGGTACTTTGTTGTTGCTTGCACTCCTTGACTACGGCTTCGAGCGAGGATTTCGCGAATACGACTTCTTGCGTGGTGAAGAGCCGTATAAGCTGGTTTGGAGTACCGGCAGTCATCGCCGGCTACGGGTGTTGATTTGGAATAAACACAAAATCTCGCGAGTACGAAAATTCATCTACTTCAACCTAAGATCAGCCTTTCACAGATTCCTTCGTCGACCCGCCTAATTCGGACATGATGGCGGCAAGACACTTTTCCGAGCGGGGCCGGCCATGAAGGATGAATGCGCTGTGAGCGATGTGCCCTATACCATCGAAGTCGTTACCGGCGAAGATGAGGTTATCAATCTTAGTGACGATTGGAACCGACTGAGTCTCGCCTCCGATTATCCTAACGTGTTCATGACTTTCGACTGGTTTCAGGCCTGGTACCAACGTTTGATAAAGCTGAAAGGATCCCCCAAGCGACAACCGAATATTATTGTTTTAAGGAAAAACGGGATCGCAACGGGCATATCGCCCATTGTTCAAACAATCTCATCGCGCTTTGGTTTTTCTCTGCGGCGTCTCGAGTTTTTGGCGCGCGAGCATGAATGGGACTACAACGATCTGATCCTGGGAAACGACGTGCATGAGCAAATCGAAGCCATCATCAACTTCTTGAATGACACATGCAAAGACTGGGACTTGATCGATCTGAGGAATCTGCGCGACACAGGTACGATGATCTCAGGCATCAAGAGCGCATTGGCGCGTACTGGTTTGCCATATCGCCAATTAGCTGAAGAGGAACGATGCCCGTATCTTAGGATCGATAGCCCATGGTCGGAGATGTTAAATCGTCATTCTCGTTCCACACGACGAACCTATCAACGATTTATCGACATGACTCGGAAGGGGCTGAATGTACGGATTGTTGACAATCCCCACGAAGAGCCTCAGTTGCTAAGTAGGTTAATTGCCGTAGAGGCGCAGAAACAGGTTGGGGGAAGGCCATCACCTCCCTTTCTCGGTAAGTATCCCGACGTATTCCAACACGTGTTTGACACCCTGGGACCGCGGGGCTGGATTTCGGTAGTACTTTCGGAATGGAAAGACGAATTGGTAGCTTGGCAGCTTCTTTACCGTTGTGGTGAAAGTATCTGGGGCTATCTCACCGCTTACGACCACCGTTTTTCTGATCTTTCGCCTGGCGCCATGCTCATTCCCAAGGTAGTCGACTATGGCTTTACACATGGTTTTAACGAATTCGATTTTTTGAAAGGTGAGGAATCCTACAAAATGCGCTGGTCCACCGGGTACCATCAAACGTACCGTTTGCTTATTTGGAACCGTCGCTGGGTTTCGCGGCTTTCCGCCATGGCCTATCTCAAGTTTCGCGTCCATCCGGGAGCGACAGTTTAGCCCGCGACATTTAAGCCCTGGTCCGGCAATTGCCGAACAAGCGTGTCAAAACGCGACTTGGTAAATATTCGAGTTGTGAAGGGAGAGAGGGTAGTCTTGCCGGAAGAAATTCCAATTGAGTTAGTGGAAAACCTCGCGGCTTATAGGACTCCGCATGCCGTTGCCGAGTTCTCTTACTACCGGCTGCATCCAGACGAAGAATATCTGTTTCCCAAATACTACAAACCGGGAGACAGTGTTCTTGATCTCGCATGTGGGATGGGAAGAACGACCCTGCTGTTGCACGAAATGGGGCTCAAAGTGCGCGGCGTTGATCGTTCGGACGTCTTCATCGAAATCGCCAAGCGGCGTATGCCATACCTGGATTTGCAGGCAGGAAGTTATGATCAGATCAATGAACCGGACTCCTCATTTCACCACGTATTGATCTCACATAACGGAATCGACTATGCATTTCCTGAGGAACAGAGGCTCGCGGCTTTGCGCGAATGTGCACGCGTCCTTAAGCCGAACGGCACCCTGATTTATTCCTCGCATAACCTGAAGTCGTTGCATTGTTTTTCGCCCTATTACGGGAACCGTCTGCGATGGAAACTGCGAAACAGCGCGAAAGCGTTCAAGAAATGGGCATATGTGTTCGAAGAAGGCGTGTATACGTTTTATGCAACCCGCAGCTTTGTACGGAAGCAAACTGAGGCTCTGGGGCTGAAACAGTTGGAGACGAAGGGTTTTTCCGAGTCAAGCGAATGGGTCGACCGGCACTTTTCGCCGTACTTTTCTTACGTGTTTGTCAAGCCCAACTCTAACTCAGGCTTGTAATGATAAAGCTTTCGGTCATTATTCCAACATATAACCGTCGACATGTTCTGCAGCGTACACTTCCGGCGCTCTTGGCGCAGGATCTTGCAGCGGAAGACTACGAAATTATCATCGTCATGGACGGCTCCACGGACGGCACAGCAGAGCTACTGGACGAGTGGAGGCCAAAGTGCGCGTTTCGCGCGATGCGAGCGCCACACCGTGGCCCGAGTGCAACTCGTAATGTGGGCGTTCAGGCTTCTGTCGGTGAGCTGGTGCTTTTTTTGGACGACGACCTGATGGGAGCTCCCGATCTTCTTCGGCAGCACTGTGCGGCTCATCTGGACTCAGAGCCACGTGTGGTACACGGTCCTATCTATGTCGCAGCCGAAAGTTCTAAGACGATTCCCAGGTACTACTTTGAAACGGGTTATAGAAATTACTATCGTTCTCTGAATCCAGATATGGAGTTGCGCTATCCGGAAGATTTCGGTCCTTCGATGGCAGTTCTGTCTTCTTTCGCGAATAGTTCGCTGCCCCGCGATGTTCTTCTTCGATGCGGAGGTTTTGACGAAGAGATACGGGTGTCGGAGGATCTGGAATTGGGCCTGCGATTGTGGAAGATGGGGATTCCATTCCGTTTCAATACGGCCGCAGTTGTGCACGAATACTACGTTAAGACTTCGCGCGAATACCTCGAGTGGCAGGCGGGAACAGCAGCTCCTGGCGACCTGCGTATCTGCCGTAAACATCCGGAGTACAGACCATGTTCATTGCTGGCGCCTCTTGCAGAAACGCGTCGTTCAAGAAGGTGGTTCCGGCGCGTACTGCTGGAACTGCCAATATCGCCAATGCCGCTTCTGAGTTTCCCTCTTCGTTTTGAGACCTGGTTTTATCGCTATGCCCCCATGCGCCGGGCGGGGTTACGTTTGCTTCAAATTGCTGAAAGAACGGTGCGCTTGAGAAGTGCCCTGCGTGCTGCCGGCTCGTGGAAATCATTGGAAAGCGAGTTTGGACGTCAATGTCCGGCCCTGATGTATCACCACGTTGGGCCTGCGCACCCCGGTACTTCTCCGGAATGGACTGTCTCACCCGAGCAATTCGAGCGGCAAATCCGATGGCTGGCTCGCCGGGGATATGTCGGTATTCGACCGTCTGACTGGCTTCGCTGGCGGAAGGAAGGCACTGGGCTTCGGGAAAAAATAGTTCTTCTTACCTTTGATGACGCATACTCAGATACGGCCGAGTATGCCTTACCTATTCTCCGTCGCTATGGATTTAGCGCCGGCGTATTCGTCGTCACCAAGCGAATCGGTGGAACCAATACGTGGGATGAAGCTCAAGGCTCCGGCACGCTCCAGCTGATGACTGCAGAACAGATTCGATTCTGGGCAGGGCAGGGAATTGAGTTTGGAGCGCACGGCCGCACGCACGCAGATCTGACGACACTTTCTCAAGCTGAATGTCTTGAAGAGATCGCGGGAAGCAAAAACGACCTTGCCGATCTGCTGGGCTCCCCTGTCATCTCGTTTTCCTATCCGTATGGAAATTACAACGACACCATCTGCGAATTGGTCCGAAACAACTTCGACCTTGCGTTTGGTTCGGAAGAAGGTCTGAACTATCTGAAAGGAGATCCGTATCTTCTGCGTCGGGTCTGCATTGGTCCCGACGACTCGCTGATCAAGTTCGGCCTGAGTATCCGCTATGGGGGTCTGAAGAGGTTCCGTGACCTGCGCGTCAAGCTCGGCGTGCGCACGCGACTGAAATCGGCGTTCAGACGTCATGCCCTGGGGTTGCTAAATCGAGAATAGTGACGTTGCTCGCTAAAAACGGACACCCTGGCAACCTGCTGAGCCAGAGACGATGCGAGGGGATGAAGCGATTTGGGACCGATGGGCAGTCGGTACTGCGTGAAGGATAATGCTCAATTGCGACTCCCACTTGGGGCAACAGACGCATGAATATGCTCGTTCCCTGCGCAAGCAACGCTTCAGGCGATCGACGCGCGTGATCATTTCATTGTGCCGAACCCGTCTCAGAGCAGTGCTTTCTCGTTCAAACCTGCTGACCTACCGGCTCCTGCAAGCAGCATTGCAGCAGACAAACTCAACAGCGGTCCCAACGCACTAAAAAGTGGGCGGACGGTGTTGCCAACTGCATCGTCGTAGGCCCCCATTGCGAGCGCTGCAAGGGCCGCGCACATAGATGCGACAACCCAAGGTTTGGGCAAGCGCCCGAGTCGCCAGATACCCGTCGTCAAGAGCCAGCCGAAAACGTAAATGGTTTCCCGCGCGATCAGGCCCCCGATGAGGCCCGCCAGATAAAAATCCACGGCACCGGTGGAATGCCCTCTCGAAGCAGCGAACCCCATCGGCGTGGCCCCAGGGGTGGTTCGCGACATAACGAAAGCCAGTACGGCGAAACTAGCCGCTATCATCAACCCCACCCATGCCAGTTGTGAAAGCCTCTGCGCACCTCGCCGCCAGCACGCGACCCACCACCCAAACGCAAAAACTGCCGAAAGAGGAATAAAGGTCTCTTTGGCAAGTGCGCCCAAAATGCCCAAGATCGGCAAAAGCCACCATCGCTCCGTAAGCAGCGCCCAAGTGATTGCGATCATCATGCAATTGACGGCTGAATCCACATAGCCCGAAAGATTGAAATTTGACACCGCAAAGTTCGTCAGGTAGAGAAGTCCGCTGATCAGCGCGATACTATCGTTCCCGGCAATTCGATGACCGATGACGACCAACAAGTAAGCGGTGGTTGCGATAAAGAATGCGTTGACGACCAAAAGCGCAAAGAAAACAGGACTCCAGGTATGCAGACGACCATTGGCGAGCCAATAAATTGGCTTGGCCAGGTACGGAACCAGCACGCGGTGTGCCTCATCGCCAGCCAGATTAGCGCCTGTTACAAGCGAGGCGTATCCGATCGAGTCATAAAGCCCCGGAACCGACCGCGGATCGTAGCGATTGAGCGTCGGGTAGCCTAAGCCCATGCAAATGAGGAAGAAAAGCGACCAAAGCAGCAACTTCCGTCCAAACGAAACCAGCACGAATCACTCCTCCAACTGTCCGCCCATCTCTGAGCCTGCTTTGCTCAAGATACTATGTCGTCCGCGAAAAAAAGGCCGATCGGCCCGGCCTCATTTACAGACCGAAGTGCAGTACTGCAGTAACTCCATTGGTCGATTACGTGTCGAGCGAAAAAGCACCCGATTCAGTGCCTCTTCCGGACAAGAAAGTGGTGGCAAGTGAGCAGTTTTCGGACAAAATTACCAAAGTAATTAACGCTGGTATTCTTCGTCCGTTGACCCCGTTTAACCGCAGCATCTTATTGAAAGAAATGTCCTCTCGGCGCAACTGCCATGATATGTTTTTAATGACGCTGTTGGAAAGCCCCTCTGCTTCGCATCTAACGCGGAAGCGTAGGTTTCCCGATCGATTGGCAGCGCCCAGCAATTCTAGTCGGTGACAGTTTCTCTTTCATATTGGGTGCGTTCGACGAACTGCGGAGGATAATCGCATGGGAACTCGTGTTTTGAAAATTATTGCCCGAATATTTGCGTTGGTTTCAGTAGGAATTATGTTTCCGGTTGCCATCGTGAGCCAGTCGGCGCCGTCCGCGCGAGGGGCGAGCAACGAGATGCCGTCGCGGTGGGATATTTTCGCCGGCTACAGCTATCTTGCTCCGAAAGGAACGGTTCAGGTTATGCAGGGGAACGGTACTGTTGCCCCCTATTCCTACGACGCTGTGAATGTGGGCGGGATTTTTAGCGGAGCATATTACTTCAATCGCTTTGTCGGCATCCAGGCGGAATATGCCGTGCACGAGTGGGGAAGCGCAAAGAACGGCACGAACATCGGTACCGGCGGAAACGACGACGGATTCCAGACGATTTCCGGAGGCTTGATTCTGCGCTTCCCGGATGGAAACATCACTCCTTTTGCGCACGCACTGGTGGGGGGAGCATTGGTGGACGGGCCGGATCATGAGCCTTTCAAGTGGGGACCGGATCTGACGGCGGGTGGCGGCATGGACTACGAGACGCCTTGGCTGAACCATCATCTGGCGATTCGTCTTTTCCAGGCAGACTACGAATACATGCATGCCGATTGGGGCCCCGGAGTATTTCGCGGACGCGCCAATATCAACGCCGCTCGTCTGAGTGCGGGAATCGTGTTGCATGTGGGATCGATTGCGCCGCCGACACCGATTACGCTGGCTTGCTCGGCGAGCCCGGAGTCAATCTTCCCCGGCGACCCGGTTACATTGACCGCAACGCCAGGCGGCCTGAACCCGAAGGATCACGTGATCTATAGCTGGTCAGGGACCGGCGTGACAGGCAATGACGCGAACCCGAAGATCGACACTAGTTCTCTGGCGCCGGGCCAGTACACGGTCACAGGGACCGTGAAGGAAGGCAAAGCCGGCAGGGAAGGGCTGAAGCCGTGGGAGACGGCTACATGCTCGGCCGGGATCACGGTGAAGGCATTCGAGCCGCCAACGATCAGTTGTTCGGCGAGTCCGAGCACGATCAAACCGGGAGACAACGCGACGATCACCGCGGTGGGAGTGAGCCCGCAAAATCGTCCCCTGACGTACAGCTACACGGCGTCGGCGGGCACGGTAACGGGCACAGGAACCACGGCTGAGTACTCCTCGGCGGGTGCACCCACGGGCGCAGTCGGCATCACGTGTAATGTCTCGGACGACAAGGGACATACGGAAAGCTCGTCGACCAGCCTGACGATTACGGCACCGTATGTGCCTCCGGCACCGAAGACGCAGGCGCTTTGCTCGATCAGTTTCTCGACCGATGCCAAGCGTCCGCTGCGCGTGGACAACGAAGCCAAGGCCTGCCTGGATCAGGTGGCCCTCGATCTGAAGCAGCAGACTGACGCTAAGGCGGTTGTGGTCGGCGAGTCCGATGCCAAGGAGAAGGCGAAGACTGACAAGGAACAGGCTTATGCGGCCAAGCACAAACGCGCCAAGGTGGAAGACGCCGCTGCGCAGCGCGCCGTGAATGCCAAGGACTACCTGGTAACGGAGCAGGGAATCGACGCTTCTCGCATCAGCGTGGCGACTGGCACGACCGACGGGCAGACGGCGGAAGACTACCTTGTACCGGCGGGTGCGACGTTCAGCACCGATATACCAGGCACGACTCCGGTGGATGAAACGGCCGTGAAGCCGCAGGCACGCAAGCCGCTTGCGGAGCGCCATCCGACGAAGAAGGCGGCGCAGTAAACATGCACTGATTGATCCGCGAGCCCTCGTTCAAATCACGGGGGCTCGCACAACTTGAAACCATTTCTGTTGCAAGGCAAAGAGGCTGATCAGGACACAAACCTGATCAGCCTCTTTAGTTTTTAGGCGCTCATTTGATGGGAATACTGTTTCGCTGTAACCGTGTGGTGAGTCCTTCTTGACCGGGCGGATTATGTGGGATTGATACATCCGGCAAGTGTCCACTTATTTTTAAGTGGACACATATGGCGAGTGCGGGTCAGGCGGCTTGAGAAGTGTGAGTCTGGAGGCTTTGAGTCAGATTTCATGGCGGTAACTCGGCGATGCGGTTGACCGGGTGCCCCAACAGGCGACCTCGTAGATGCGGCCTTCGCCGTAAAGGTGCCGGAAGCCGGCATAGGCATCGGCCTGCAGCGCGCTGATGAAGCTCTTCAGATGTTGGTGTGGATGCGCGCCCTTGCGGTCCTCCGAGTAAGCGAACCAGACCGTAGGCGCTATTTTCCCGGCAGCCGCGCGGTCGTCACGAACGTAGGTCCACAAGCGGCCGGTCTTGGTCTTGCCGGTGCTTCGCACCGACACCGGAACCGGCTGGCGTGTCGTCGGTGTGCAGCTTCTGCGATGCCATGATGTGCTCGCGCGGGAGTGTGCCTCGTCTTTCGCCCCGGGAGCGGTCTCGGCTGGACCAGTTCCAGTGCTGTAGTACGCTCTGATTATCCGTTAGTTTTTCGTCGTCAAAACTATCGGCGTTGCTAAAGAAAGGATCACCATGGAGACTGGCAGCTCCGGCGCGCTTCGCTCCGGCCCTGTGCGCATGCCCGTGTACACCGCTTTGTATCTGCTCGCCTGCACGGTGTTTCTTTACGCCTTTGTCTTCGTTCCGCCTTTCACTCCATTTGAGATCAGCAACATCGGCGACTCGCTGCTTTACCTTTCTGCCGGTCTGCGTATGTTTCAAGGCCAGCTCATCTACCGCGACTTCTTCGAGTTCATTACCCCAGGCATGGCGCTCGTTCATGTTGCGCTTTTCAAGCTCTTCGGTGTTCGTCCATGGATCCCCAACTTGCTCGTAATCCTCATCGGCCTTGGTATGGTCTCGATCGGCGTCGCGATCGCCCGCAGGCTCATGAGCCCAGCTCTCGCCTTGCTACCTTCAGCGGCATTCCTCGTCGGCGCGCGCGAACTCCTCTGTGACCCTGTCCACCACTGGTACAGCATGTTGGCCGGGCTTTTGGCTATCCTTGTGCTGCTCGAATGCCGCACGCCCACCCGCATCGCCCTTGCCGGCGCCTTCTGCGGGATTAGCGCCAGCTTCACCCAGACACGCGGATTTTCCGCCTACGTTGGCGTGGCCGTTTACCTGATTTGGGAAGCCTGGTCGCACCGCCAGGAATGGCGCACCGCGTTGCAGCGCCAGGCGCTCCTGTTTGGCTCCGCAGTTGCCGTCTTTTTGCTAATCAACGGTTACTTCATCTGGAAGGCCGGTCCCGAGCGCTATTTCTGGTGCGTGGTCGTCTTCGTGCTCAAATACTACCCCAAGGAAGCAGACTGGAACACATTCGCCGCCTTCTATAACTATGTTCCGCATCTTGCCTTCACACGCGCCGCGCTCTATGACGTCTCGATGTGGGTGTTCTGGTTCATTCTCAATCCGCTCGCCTATGTAGCGTTCTTCATTTCATATCTGCGTAACTCCCGTCGGCTTACGCCGCAGCAGTGGGCTCGCCCTATGCTCGTCGCCGTGGTTGGCTTATTCATCTTTCTTTGCGTGGCGCCGGCGCCGAATCCAAACCGCATGTCGGTCAGCATCCTGCCCGCGCTCATCTTGCTTGTCTGGCTCATCTCGAAAGCGGCCCGCCTACGCCGCTGGATCATCTCCGCTTGTGTGACAGTGATTGTTATCACTGCCTTGCATGATTCTTTCCGCCGCAGGCCGGAGCGCGCCGGACTCTTCCTCACGCCCGGTGGCCCCGTCATGCTGACTACGCAGAGCACTCTCGAAGAATACTCATGGGTGCAGGAGCACACTCATCCCGGCGACTACTTTTACGAGGCCGATTTCCCCGATATGTACTTCTACCTCGGTCTGCGCAATCCCACCGGCTTGCCTCGCGCTGTTAACAATGGATACACCACCATGCAGCAGGTCACTGACGCCATTGGCCGGCTTGAGGAGATCAAGCCTCGCTATATTTACTGGGGGCAGGGCGATCCGCTCGTTGTACCTTCGTGGGAGGATCCCGCCGACGCGCACCTCCAGTTCATGCTGGACTATATCGGCACGCACTATCGGCGGGCCCAGCGCTTCCCCTACGACGATGAGATTTGGGAGAGGATTGCGCCCTGATCCGGCTGCGCCCACGCTTCCACGGTTTCGATCTGTTCTACCCGGTCGATGTACCCTGGTGCGTCGCGAAGGGGCACAAATCCCGCCTGCGAACGCCGTCCCAGCACAATCAGCGTAAACAGGAACGTAAACGCGATCCCTTGCACGGTGAGTCCCGCCAGCAATACTGTCACCGCAATCGCAATATTGGGAATCGGGATCGGTAGCCATGCCCGCGCCGCTAGTTCGCCCGCCAACCCGGCGGACGACACAGCCAGCAGCACTGAGAGAACCATCAGCATCCGCGCTCCCAGCATCTCGCTTGAAGCTGCAATCGACGACAGCCCGTGAATCACCAGGCTCGTGTAAGTCATGTGGGTCCTGCCCGTGTAGCGCTGCCCGCGCGGCAGCCCTATCGCGCCAAATCGTAGGCGCGACCGCACCACCGCCGCGGCGTAATGATTCCACAAATCCGGCGACATCGTCAGCAGCGATAGCGCGCTCACGCGCATTGCGCTGTAGTTGCCCCACCGCACCGGCACCCCCAACATGAGCCGG
>DASXFF010000145.1:0-16428 GCA_036489735.1 Occallatibacter sp.
CCTGGCGCTCAAGCGCGAAAATCAAATCCTTGGCGTGCAGCTTGAGTTTCTTCAAGCGCACTTCTTCAAGTTGTTCGTCTTCGGAAAGGTATGGCTTCTGAAGCAATTCTTCCAAGCGCTGAGCGTAGCGGCGATGTTCTGCGTTTAGGCGGCCGATCTCTTCGCTCAGCATGGAACCTTGTCCTTCGTCCATCAAGCACCTCCGGTTCGGCGGCTCGGTTGGTGATCGAGAACCACCGTTTTTATTAGAACATTTACATATATCGCCGTTTTGGGTGAATCGGCAAGCGAGAAATCTGCTGAAAGTAACCTCGCCCTGTGAATATTGCGACCGGCGCTTCCGGGCGGCTCGGTCAAACTCAGGTCAAGCTCAGGTCAGGCACAATCGAGCCGCAAGAGCACCGCATCCTCAATAGGATCAATGTAGTAGCCCCTTCGCAGCCCGCTGTGCCCGAAGCCGGCGGCGCGGTAAAAAGCCAGTGCGGCAAGGTTTGAGGCCCTCACCTCCAGTGTGATCTCACACGCACCTGCCGATCGCAGCTCGCCGATCAGGCCGTCGAAGAGCATGCGGCCCAGCCCTTGCCGCTGGCTCTCGCTCGAAACCGCAATCGACTCAAGCTCTGCCTGCGGAGGCAAGAGGCTTGCCACAGTAAATCCCTCAATGGTTCCTGTCTGGGAGGCGGCGGCCACCAGTGCGATGCGCCTCGGAATTGCTTCGGGGTTCAACGCGGCCACATACGCTGCTTCCGGCCAGTGCGGCAACTGCGGCAAACTCGCGGCGATCGCCAGCACTTGAGTCAGGTCATCAGCGGTCATCGGACGGATCTGGAGGCGAATCATTGCATTTTCCGTTGTAGACGCCATCCGCTCTAAGACCTCGCGGGCACTTGTTTGGAGTCGCCGCCCGCGCCAAAAATCTCAGCATCCGAGCGGCGCAGGTAGTGGCCATCGAGCAGAGCCAGGTCGGCGACGGCGCCTGCTGTCAGTCGACCCTCACCGATGCGCAGCGTGTCGACCGCGACCGGAGAAGCCGTCATGACGAGTTGAGTGTTCGGCCATGCGGCCGCCACGATTGCGGCTGCTTCATCGTCGCAAACTGCCACGCGTACCGGCGGTAGGTCAATCGCCGCAAGCTCATGGGCTCCGGCGAGGATCTCGTTCGCTGCCGAGCCCATCCGCTCCAGCCTCAAAAACACTTCATTCCTGTGTGCATTGATTGCGGAGGAAGGTACGCCGGATTTGCGCGAAAGCACTTCCAGCCGGGAAACTGCAACCACTGGAATCTCAGCGCTCTCGGCCAGGCCTTTCGCCGCGCTCAACCCGACGCGAACGCCGGTAAAGCTCCCCGGCCCGTTGACGACGACGATTCCGCCCAGTTCTTTGAGTTCAATCCCAGCCGCGCGAAGCAAATCGGCCACTGCAGCGACCAGCGTCGCCGAATAGGTCCGGCCGGCCAATTCAGTTTGTCCCAGAATCTCCAGGTCGCGTCCGGGCAGCCGCCCCAAGGCCACCGATCCCGTCGGGCCGCAAGTATCGATCGCGAGAATCGGTTGACCGAACGACACAACACTCCTTAGAGTCTGGCGCGACTTTTAGAGCCTGCGCCGATCTCTGCTCGTGGCACAAATCGCGGAAGAGCAGAGAAATACCTCAGACTGCGGCCAGCGCTTGATCGAGATCGGCGATCAGGTCGTCCTTGTCCTCGATCCCGATCGACAGCCGGATTCGCCCCTCGTTGATCCCCATTGACCGGCGCACTTCCTCGCTCACCGAACCATGCGTGGTGGTGGCCGAGTGCGAGGCCAGCGACTCGACGCCACCCAGCGATTCCGCATTGATGAAGATCTTGATCGCTTTCAGGAACCGCTCCGCTTCATCGCGGGACGTCAGCTCGAAACTCATCATCGACCCGAAGCCCTTCTGCTGCTTCACCGCCAGGTCGTACTGCGGGTGGCTCTTCAGCCCCGGATAAGCCAGCTTGCTGACCTTTTTGTGCGTCGAGAGAAATTCAGCCACCGCGCCGCCATTCGTCTCATGCTGCTGGATGCGCAAAGGCAGTGTCTTGATGCCGCGCAGCACCAGGAAGCACTCGAACGGAGACATCACGCCCCCCGCCGCCTTCTGGACAAGCAAAAAACGCTCTTTGTGCTCAGGCTTCGAGCCAATCAACGCCCCGCCCAGGCCGTCGGAGTGCCCGTTCAGATATTTTGTGGTCGAGTGCATCACAATGTCCGCTCCCAATTCCAGCGGGCGCTGCAAAGCGGGTGACAAAAAGGTGTTGTCCACGCTGACCTCGACGCCATGAGCATGGGCGATCTTCGCCACTCCGGCAATGTCGGTCAGAATCATCAACGGATTGCTGGGCGTTTCAATGTGTACGAGCTTGGTGTTGGGCTTGATAGCCGCTTCTACGGCCTTGAGGTCGCTCGTGTCTACATACTCGATTTCGATCCCATAGCCGCGCACGATCTCATCGAAGAGCCGGACAGTGCCTGCATACACATCGCGCGAGCAGACCAGGTGGTCGCCAGCCCGAAGCATCGCCACCAGACCGGCAATCGCTGCCATCCCCGTGGTGAAGGCATGGCCGCTGGTTCCACCCTCCAGGGTCGCTAATGCTGTTTCCAGCCGGTCGCGCGTGGGATTGCCGGCACGCGAGTAGTCCCACCCGCGGTCGCTGCCGATTCCCGTGAGCTCAAAGGTCGAAGAAAGATAAAGGGGCACGTTCACAGCGCCCGTTAAGGGGTCAGGGTGCTGCCCGGCGTGCACGGCAAGAGTCGAGTACTTGTAGGGAGACATGAGAGTGCTGTTCGCTCCTAAGCTTTTAGCTACTAGCTTATCGTGCGGAGCGGTGGACCAAGCCAGCGAAACCATTGGATGACGAAATGCGAGCGGCGAAATGCATTACAGTCCGTCAGACTGCAACCGGCCTGAAGTGTAACTTGATCCAGAATTGGGCTAGAGTTTCATCATTCACCCTCAACGCGGTCATCCTGAGCGAGTCGCCTCGGCGACGAGTCGAAGGACCTGCATTGAGCAATTCATAACTCATACTCAGGACGGTCATCCTGAGCGAGTCCCGCTTCAGCGTGGACGAGTCGAAGGACCTGCATTTGTCTCTCTCACCCGATCGCGCGATAATGCTTCGTTCCAGGAAATCCTCATGCATGAGCGCTTTTATTACACCTACGTGGTGGCCAGCCGAAGCTTGACCCTCTACATCGGCATGACCGGCGATCTCGATAAACGAGTCTTCGAACATAAAATGAAGCTCTATAAGGGCTTTTCGGCGGACTACAACTGCAATCGCCTCGTCTGGTTTGAGCGGTATGCACATGCTTCGAGCGCCATCGCACGGGAGAAGCAGTTGAAGAGTTGGACCCGGGCCAGGAAAATCGCACTGATCAAGGAAAGCAATCCGACTTGGCTCGATTTAAGCGAAGCGTGGTACACGCCGGAGCAACCAGTTAGCGCGCCGAGCTAAATGCAGGTCCTTCGACTGCGCGGGTCGCGCCAGGCGCAACCCGCTTCGCTCAGCATGACCGGTCTTAAGAGGATTTGAGTAGCAGAATTGCGATCTCAGCAAGAACGCCGGCTACGTAAATTGGCTCCGGAACACCGCTTTGATGTGCGCCAGACGCTTCTCCAGCGCCTCAACCTCTTCCTTCAGTTCCAGTTGCCTCGCCAGCCCGATGGCATCTGTAAAGCACTCTTTGGCGTCGCTGTAGGCGGCCGTCGCGGCGCTCGACGAACGCGCCTCATACATATCGTCGTAGGCTTTCTCGGCCATCGCTTTCAGATGAGCCAGTTGCTCCAAATCAGAGGTCCGTCCGGCTTCATCGGCCATCTTCGCCATCTACCTTGCCACCGCCGCATTTTGCTTGGCCGTGCGCACCGAAGGAAAATACCCCGTGCGCGTGCGAACTGTGAGCTTGCCCAATCCTTTGGACTCAGCGGTCACCTCGACGCGCCTGAAACCCGGCACCGTCGTCGGCTTTGTCGAGTGATAGCCAAGCGTGTATTGGCTCCGAATATCGCGCGCGACTTCCGCGGCGATCTCATCCACCTGATCGATCGACTTAGGAAAAAACGCCATCCCGCCCGTCTCCTGGGAAAGCATCTCCAGCGCGCGCCGCGCATGGCGGACCTCGGCACGGCTCATTTCATCGCCAAAGAGCAGGCCAATCGAGTAAATCACCGGTCCGGAGAGCTGTTGCACACGCGCGATGGTCTGTTCCAACGTCGCGCTGGACGCATTGTCCTCTCCGTCGGTGATGAGGATCAGAACCTGCTTCGGTCGTTTGGCATCGGCGACAAGCTTGTCCGCAGAGGCCACCACAGCATCGTAGAGCGCGGTGCCACCGCGGGAGTCGATATGCGAAAGCCCATCGCGCAACTTGCCGATACTCGATGTGAAGTCGCAATCGATAAATGCTTCGTCGGAGAAGTTCACCACAAAGGCTTCGTCCTGTGAGTTCGACGCTTCGATCAGATCGAGCGCAGATTTGTTCACCGATGGCCGCTTGCGGTACATCGACCCGGAGTTGTCGACGACCAGCCCCATCGATACCGGCAGATCCGTGTGCTGGAAGCTGATCAGCGTCTGCTTCACCCCATCTTCGAAAATGGTGAAGTCGTCCTTTTTGAGGTTTTGTACCAGGTTTGTGCCATCGAGCACCGTGGCGTTGAGCACCACTTCTTCAACATCGGTGTGGAGCAGGTAGCCCTCGCCCTCCTTCTTCAGCGGCCCGGCGGATGGTGCGGGGGCAACTGCGTCAGGCGATCGCACCGGATCCGTATCGACGGTGAGGGGCGCTGGATTCGACTGTGTTCCGGCTGGCGGCTGAGGCGCCTGCTGCGCGGACAGAGCCAGCCCGGCACCAAGAAGAAGAGAGACCAGAATCGCGTTATTGCAGAGGCGCATAGTAGCCGGTGCGAGCATAAACCGTCAGCGGAGGAAGGCCCGGAGGCGGATTCACCTTCACCTTCACTTTACGCCACTTACCGTCGCGACTTAGGTCCACGGGTTTGTAGCCGATCACATACTGGTTACGAAGCTCGGTTGAGATCTTTTCAGCAATGTCGCTCATCTCGTCCACATCGTCAACGCGGAAGAGCCGGCCGCCGGTCGCAGAACTGATGTCGTCGAGAAGCTGCGGCCCCGTGCGCTCCTCTGGAGTGGGCGCATAGGGATCGAAGATTCCAATCGAATAGATCTCGACGTCGGCTTCGCGCACTGCTGCCCGCACTTCGCCCTCGGTGTAGCGCGAGCGGTTGTCGCCTCCGTCTGAGACCACCAGCAATGCCTTGCGCTCGTGGTGAGCGTCCTTCATCTTGGCAATGCCAAAGTAGATCGCATCCAGCAGAGCGGTGCGGTGGCCGGCCTCAACCGTCGCCAGCCGCGCCTGAATGTCTTCGACCGAGCTGGTGAAGTCTTCAATCAGCTCCGGCCGGTCGTTAAATCCGATCACGAAAAACTCGTCCTGGGGATTGGCCGTTTTAATGAACTGCAGGATCGCCTCGCGCGCGCGGACGAGCTTGGAGCTCATGGAGCCCGAGAGATCGAAGATGATGCCGATCGAGACCGGAGCATCCTCGCTCGCGAAGCTGGCAATCTTCTCCTCACCGTTGTTTTCGTAAACCTGGAAATCCTCTTTCTCCAAACCGGTCACCAGCCGGTTTAAAGGGTCGGTCACCGTGACGGGAACGAGCACCATATCCACATTCATGCGAATAAACGAACCGGGATGAATGTGGAGAGATGCGGTGCCGGTTTCCGGCGCTGCCTCTGCACCCTTTGGCTCGCTCGCCGGCGCCGTGGAGGCCGGAGGCTCGACGTGGATTTTATTCAGTTGATCTTCCTGTGCGCGTGCCTGCGCAAGCGAGAATACCGCGGCCAGTGCTGCCATCGAAACGCAGCGGCAAAAAAAGGCAAACTCGCCCCGCCCTTGTCGAATCGCGTGCTGGGGAAGCGTCCTCATCGGGCTCCACGGAAGATTGAAGGCGATAGTACCATTATTGGCGCGCCGTTGTTGCCACCGAATTGTCACCCCGGCGCCCTGCAGTCGAGCGTTCAGGGAGGCGGCTCGCGGTAAGTGCTGAGATACAATCGAGGCTGGGTTGAATCGTTGAGCAGCATGGCAAAACGGAACCCAAATTCCACTCATTCGCTGGGAGCAAGACCTTCCTCATGGCTCGTATATTTCCCTTTCGTGCCTGGCGCTACAATCCCTCTTCAGTTCGCCTTGAAGACGTGGTCACCCAACCCTACGACAAGATCACCCCGGCCATGCAACAGGCATACTACCAGCGCAGTCCCTTTAACCTTGTCCGAATCATCCTGGGACTGCCTGAGCTATTTGACGCGGAGAAGGGTGAAAACGTCTATACCCGCGCCGCGCAGGATTTTCGTGCGTGGCGCAAGCAGGGCGTTTTGATTCAGGAGAACGAGCCCTGCGTGTTTGCATACGCTCAGCGTTTCAAGGTTCCGGGGACGGAAGTTGAAAAGGAACGGCGTGGATTCATCGCCGTGGGCAAACTCCATGAATATGCCGACCAGGTTGTCTTCCGCCACGAACAAACTCTGTCCAAGCCCAAGAGCGACCGCCTCAACCTGCTCAAGGCCACGCAGGCCCATTTCGGCCAGATTTTTATGCTCTACTCCGACCCAGCCGGCAGCGTGGAGAAGGTTCTCTACGACGGCAATGGCGCCGCCGATGCCGAGGTGACCGACGAGTATGACGTCCAGCACAGGCTGTGGCGTGTAAATAATCCCGCGGCCATCCGTCTGCTGGTGACCGCAATGAGCGATAAGAAGCTCATTATTGCCGACGGCCACCACCGCTACGAGACGGCTCTGAAGTACTCTAAGGAACACCCGAGCGCAGCCCATGGCAAGAGCGGTTCCAGCACACAGCAGCTGCCTCAGCCGGAATTCCCGGCGGGCGCCGCCATAATGACCTTCGTCAATATGGATTCGGACGGGCTGGTCATCCTGCCCACTCACCGCGTGGTTCACGGTCTCAATGGCTTTTTCGCCACGGCGTTCTTCAAGGCGGCCGAAGCGTACTTCGAAGTCAAACCGCTGCCACCGTTTGAAGCTGCTTCGTTCATTGAGGAGCTGTCGCGCGAGTCTGCAACGGCCTTCGTCGCCGTGACCGTAGCCGGCGCATTTCTTCTGCGCGCCAAGCCGGATGCCATGACTGCGGCTCTCGCCGGCCTGCCCGACCGCCAGCGTCAGCTCGACCTGACGCAATTGCACTCCATCGTGTTGGAGCGCCTGCTGGGTCTGGATGCCGAAAAGGTTCGCGAGCAGACCAACCTGCGCTATCTGCGCGACGCCCAGGAAGCTGTAGACCAGGTCCGCAACGGCGAGGCCGATATTGCCTTTCTCACCAAACCGGTGACCATGGAGCAGCTCAGGGAAGTTGCCTTCGCCGGCGAAGTGATGCCACAGAAATCCACTGACTTTTTCCCCAAGCTGCTCAGCGGCCTGGCGATCTATGCGCTCGACTGAGACCCTCCCCTGTCATCCTGAGCGAGTCCCGCGCTGGCCGGGCCCCCCAAGAACTGCTCCTTGGGGTGGAGAGCGAGAGCGAGTCGAAGGACCTGCATTTGAAAGCATCTGCTGTCATCCCCAGCCAGCCCTCACTCTAACCACAACGAACGGTCATCCTGAGCGAGCGCAGCGAGTCGAAGGACCTGCATTTGAAAGCATCTGCTGTCGTCCCCAGCGAGCCCTCACTCTAACCACAACCAACGGTCATCCTGAGCGAGCGCAGCGAGTCGAAGGACATGCATTTGAAAGCATCTGCTGTCGTCCCCAGCGAGTCCTCACTCTAACCACAACGAACGGTCATCCTGAGCGAGCGCAGCGAGTCGAAGGACCTGCATTTCGCCCTATCCGCACGATCCTTTCCCTCCTCGCCATCGCCGCCTGCTCAGCAGCCCTCGCGCAAGCTCCTCCCGCTCCTCCGAGATTTGTAGTGGTGCTCGACGCGGCTCATGGCGGCGACGACACGGGCGCTCGCCTCGACGGCGAGACAGAAAAGGCGTTCACACTGGCCTTTAGCGTTCGGCTTCGTTCCTTGCTCGCCGCCCGTGGCTTCGCCGTGGTGACGACGCGCGATTCTGACACCGCGATGGATCCCGGCCGCCGCGCCGGCATTGCAGATCACGTCGATCCTCAGGCCTGCCTCACTCTGCACGCCACGGAAATCGGCGCCGGGGTGCACCTGTTCGTCTCTTCTCTGGCGCCCATCCAGAAAGTGCGCTTTTTGCCGTGGAAGACCGCGCAGGCAGCCTGGATCATGCGCAGCCTCTCTCTGGCTGGCATGGTCAACTCGGCGCTTTCGCATGCCGGCGTGCCCGTTAGCCTGGGCCGCACAGCACTGCCTTCGATTGACAGTATGACCTGCCCCGCCGTCGCAATCGAGATCGCGCCGCATCCGGCGCAGGACGCGCCGGGAACGGCGAACCTGGACGATCCGGATTACCAGGCGCGTGTCGCAGACGCGCTCGCTGCGGCACTGGTTGAGTGGCGATCGCAATCGCAGGAAGGCCAGCCGTGATCCCTCGACACCAGACCGTCCTTTTCGTGGTTCTGTTTGCGGCCTCGGCCATTATGGGCGTTTTGCTTTGGAACCAGTTGCGCCGCGCTCACGACCGCCTGCTCCGCGGCGAAGACTCGGCTCCAACCCAGGCGCCGCAGGTGGCTCCGGCCGAGCAAGCCACGCTTATGGTCGCCAACGACGCCGATAACACGGTCCAGCCCCGCATCCTCACCCTGCCCTTGCCCCAGAATCCGGAAGCCCGCGCACGAGCCGTATTGGCCAGGCTGCTTGATCTCTATGCCGCTCCCGAATCCACCCACGCTGTGCCCGGCGGGGCAAGTGCAATCTCCGAAGTCTTTCTCATCCCCCTCCCGCCTGCGAACGGCAGCGGAGGGCCGAACAATCCAGAACTTGCGGTGGTAAACCTGACCGGCGCCTTTGTCGGCGGTCATCCTTCCGGCCTTGAAACCGAATCGCTCACCGTACTTTCTGTCTGCGAAACTCTCAAAGCCAATTTGCCCAGCGTCACCGAGGTGCGCTTTCTCGTCGACGGCCAAACCCGCGCCACTCTCGCGGGACACGCCGATCTCACGCGCACATATCTCACCAATGAGGACACGGCGGCCACCGCGGGGGCCCGGCCATGACGCGCACACAGAAGATTTCCGCATGGGCCTCGCTGTTCGCATTCGCATTCGCGCTCCGCATTGGTCTTGCAGTGGGCTCGCCCAACGTCTTCGTTCCCGATGAGGTTTTTCAGTCCCTCGAGCCCGCTCACAGACTGGCTTTTGGCTATGGCGTCATCTCCTGGGAATGGCGGTTCGGGGTTCGCTCCTGGGTCTTTCCCACGTTCCTTGCGGGCATCATGCGTGTAACAACCTGGATGGGAGCGGGATCGCGCGGATATCTCCTCGGCATCGCGATTGTCCTGTCTCTGATCTCGCTGGTCACAATCTGGTTCGGATATGCGTGGGCAAAGCGCGCCAGCGGCGCCACCGCGGCCATCATCGCGGCCGTTGCGTGCTCCTTCTTCTTCGGGCTGGTTTACTTTGCGCCCAAGACGTTGAATGAAGCCGTCGCCGCCCACGTCTTATTGCCCGGTCTCTATCTCGGCGTCTATGGCGAGAAGCTCGGCGAACGGAAACGGATGTTTCTTGCAGGATTCCTCTGCGCCCTCGCTGCGTGTCTGCGTATCCAATTGCTGCCCGCGCTGCTTTTTGCAATGGTGTACTTTTGCTATCCTCGGTGGCGCGCCAGAATTCCCGCCGTTGCAGCCGGAGCCTTGGTCCCCACGTTCATCTTCGGGGCTGCCGATTGGATCACCTGGTCGTATCCCTGGCAGACGTTCATTCGCTATTACGAAGTCAACATGGTTGGCGAGCTTCGCAAGCAGTTCTGGCCCGAGCCGTGGTACTGGTATGTGCTGGTTTTGCTCGTGCTCCTTGGTCCCGCGGTTCTGCTTCTCTTTAACGGCGCAAGGCGCAGCCCCTTTCTCGCCATTTTCTGCGCCATCATCCTGGTTTCGCACAGCTTCATCCCGCACAAGGAGATTCGTTACATCTACCCGATCCTGGCGCCCGCCGTTACGCTGGCCGCCATCGGCATCGTCGATCTCTTCGGCGAGATCAAGCGGGGAATGAGATTCCTCGATAATCCCCGGTGGGTTGTGGCCATTGGCGTTGCATTTCTCTTCGTTTCATCGGCGCTGCTGGCGGCGCACTGTGCGGACTGGTACAAGACCCGTTGGGGCGATGGTGCATTCGATCGGCTTAGCCGCGACCCCGCCGTATGCGGAGTTGGAATCTACCAGGCGATCTGGTGGCAGTCCGGAGGATATACCCACCTTCATCGCGACGTGCCGATCATTCCGCTCGAGAGTGTTGCGCAAATGGCAGGCGATGCTCCCGCCATCAATGCGCTCATCGCGCCCGCGACTTCCGAAAACCTTCCAACCGGCTTCTCAAAGTCGCAATGCTGGGGGGGCGTATGCCTCTATCAGCGGCCCGGAGCCTGCGCCGCCGCTCCCGCGAACGAAGAGATCAATGCGTATCTAAGAAGGATCAGACAATGACGGATGCGCGCTTCACGAACAATTGTGCTGTCTCAGAGATTCCAATTCTGTTGAATGGTCATCCTGAGCGGAGTTTGGCCGGGTTTTCGGCCAAACGAAGTCGAAGGACCTGCATCTCCTTCCGATCGCTCACCACAAAAATGGGTGCCCCATCCATCCCGCGCTCTTTTGCGGGATGGGTGGGATCGCACCTCCGCGAACCCCGCACGAAAAAGCTGAAGGCTGATGGCTGAGGGCTGAGGGCTGTCAACGCTGACTTCACCCTCCAGGGTCTAATCTGAAATACATGGCACCAACCATTGGTGTTTTCGATTCCGGCTTTGGCGGACTGACGGTGCTGCGTTCGCTCATCCAGCGCCTCCCCGGCGCCCGCTTCGCCTTCCTTGGCGATACTGCTCGGCTGCCCTACGGCTCCAAATCCCGCCGCACCATCGCGCGCTACGCCGCCCAGAGCGCCCAGTTTCTCGTCAACGAACAGGGCGCCGAATTCCTCGTGATCGCGTGCAACACCGCCAGCGCGCTCGCGCTTGACGCGATTCAGGAGGCAGTCTCCGTTCCTGTGCTTGGCGTCATCGAGCCGGGCGCCGCCGCTGCCCGTGCCGCTTCGCAATCAGGTGATGTCTTCGTCGCCGCCACTGAGGCCACTGTCCACAGCAACGCATACACAAACGCCTGCGCCGCTCACGGTCTGCGCGTCATTGAGAAGGCCTGCCCGCTGCTTGTTCCGCTGGTTGAAGAGGGCTGGACCGATCATCCGGTCACGGCTGAAGTCATTGAGATTTATCTGAATGAACTTCGCGCCGAAGCCGAAACTCGAAACATGAGTCCCGACACGCTGGTGCTGGGCTGCACCCACTACCCGCTGTTGCGGCCGCTCTTCGAAGGCGCTGTGCGACCCGGCGCAAAGGTGATCGATTCCGCGGAGTCCGTGGCGCAAGCTGCTCTGGGAGTCATCAACGGCCGCGCAGGTTGCCCCATCCTCTCCGAGTCCGTGCCGGCGGAGTCGGAAAGCGTGGGAGCGATCCAGAATCTCCCTTCTGGCCCCGAGGTCCGCTGCTTCGCCACGGACTCGATCGAGAAGTTTCAGCGCCTCGGCTCGCGCTTCCTTGGCCGCCCCGTGGGACAGGTCGAATTGGTCGATCTCGGCGGCTGAGCGGCGTATTCCCATCAACCCGCGCATTCGTAGTCATGCCGTTTCCGGATAGTCGGCCAGCCTTCCGGAATCAGGGCCGCTGATGCAATTCAGATTGTTGAACTGCTTCTTCGAAGTCCGCGTTCCAGAAACGGTGGCGCGTATATGTCGAGAGCTGCTGAATGCCCATGGCAGTGATCATTGCTAGCAGTGGGCTTCCCAAAATGTATTTATCGGACTGGGCGCGTAGGTGGACGCTAATCCACGCTAGGCACATTAAGAGTGCAGCAACAAGAGAAACGCCCACAAACCATTTCTCCCGCTTCAGGTCTGGTCTTTTGCCAGGCTGCGACGGTGGGACACCTCGCATTCGAGCAAAGTGTCCCCGAGCGTAGCTCACAAGTTGGACGGCATAGGCAGCCCAACTGAGCGCGGCCAGCCACTGCCAGATATGTCCTAAAAGCTCGCCTCGTGGCCACAAATATGCGACAAGGGTTATCAGCACCGGAGAAAGAGCGTCGCTCAATAAAACTACGGCCCTGGAGGCCCAAGGCATCACTTCCAAAGTTTTCAATTCCCGAACGCAGTCCGCGTCCGTCCGCCAAAGCTTCACCGCAATTTCCTCGCAAACAGTGTACGTCCTCACGCCCGAGCATCGGAAGAGAACCTGCAGCCCGTCCTCATTGCGCGTCATGCCTGCATTGCCGCCAAGCCTGAAACCGCAGCATAGCCCGCGTATTCTTGGCGAAATTCACTCTGGTATTCTGAATGGCGGGTCATTTACTTATTCCCCTCAGCAATCACCGACCCCCTCAGCAATAACTGGAGGATCGAACATCGCATGATTAATTTGGCGGGTAAGACAGCCGTGGTCTTTGGGCTGGCCAACAAGCGCTCCATCGCATGGGGCATCGCCCAGAAGCTCCACGAGGCCGGCGCCACCATGGCCATCTGCTACCAGAACGAGCGCATGAAAGCCGAGGCCGAGGACCTGATTAACGATCTCTCCGGCGCCAGCGGCTTCCAGTGCGATGTCTCCAACGACCAGGAGATTGCAGCTCTGTTTGCCGCGCTGAAGGCGAAGTACGGCAAGATCGACATTCTGGTGCACGCCGTCGCCTACGCGCCTGCCGAGGACCTGAAGGGCGAGTTCATCAACACCAGCCGTGAGGGTTTTCGCATCGCGCATGACGTGAGTGTCTATTCGCTCATCGCCGTCAGCCGCGGCGCTGTGCCTCTCATGACCGAAGGCGGCAGCATCATCACACTCACCTACTACGCCGCCGAAAAAGTCGTGCCTCACTACAACGTGATGGCCCTCGCCAAGGCCTCGCTTGAAGCGACAGTCCGCTATCTGGCCTTTGAGCTTGGCCCCAGGAACATCCGTGCCAACGCCATCTCCGCCGGCCCCATCAAGACTCTCGCCGCGCGCGGAGTAGGCGCTCTCGGCGACATGCTCAAGTCCCATGCTGAGCGCGCTCCGCTGCACCGCAATGTCGATCAGAGCGAAGTCGGGGGCACGGCACTCTACCTGGCGAGCGACCTCGCCAGCGCCGTCACTGGCGAAGTCATCTACGTCGACTGCGGCTACAACATCATGGGCTTCTAAAGTCGCTACAGCAACAAACGATATTCATCCTTAGCACTTCCCTAAAGGGGTCATCCTGAGCGAAGTCCCGCGTCAGCGGGACGAAGTCGAAGGACCTGCATTTCATGATGAAGTAGTCATCCTGAATGCCCCTCAAACGTCTGTCATCCTGAGCGCCCCTCAAACATCGCTCATCCTGAGCGAGCGCAGCGAGTCGAAGGACCTGCGGTTGCTTTTCACCATTTCCACTCACCACGAAATGGGGTGCCCCATTCTAAAACTCCGCGCGTAGCCAGGAGTTTTAGGGTGGGAAGCACTCCCCTCAACCGCTCATCCTGAGCGAAGATCGCGGGAGCGATCGGAGTCGAACGGGGACCTGCATCTGTCATCGCACCCCTGGCATTCCGCCAGAATCGGGCGCTTCGATGTGGCTACGTTCCTAATCCCTGTTCCCTATCCCCTGCTTTTCAATCTCCGCCCAAACCTCCGGCTCAACTGGCAAACCCAACCGCATATTCTCCTCGCGCGTTTTGAGAGTCTGCTCTCCGGGATACCGCACCGTCTTGCCCGCAATTGCCGGCGCGCAATCGTGCAGTGACTTCACTACCGCGTCTGCGATCCGTTCTGCTTCGGCTGCCGATCCCAGTGCGCTTGGGTTCAGCGTGAGAAACATCTGCGAGATCGAAGTCTCCTCAACCGCGACCGAAGATATCTGATGCGTCGCCTGGCCCAGAGTCATCATCGCCGCCATCATGTCCAGCATCACGGCCAGTCCCGATCCCTTCCAGTACCCCATGGGCAGCGGTCGCCAAGATTTCTCGATCGTTCCCGGATCGCGCGTCAAGTTGCCCTCGGCATCAAAGCCGCCATCCACCGGCAACAGCTCGCCACGCTTGCGGTAGCTTTCCAGAGCGCCATACGAAAACTGCGACATCGCCATGTCGAGCACCACCGGCCCGCTGGCGCGCGGAACGGCGATAATCAGCGGATTGTTCCCGATGGCGCGCTCGGCTCCTCCCCACGGCGGCAGATTAGGCATGGTGTTGGTCCAGCAGATGCCGATCATTCCTGCTTCCGCAGCCTGCCAGCCGTACGTTCCGCCGCGCATCCAGTGGTTGGTATTGCCCAGCGCCACGCATCCCACGCCGTGCTCGCGCCCAAGCGCGATCGCTCGTTCCATCGCCGCCAGCGCGTTCAGGTTGCCCGGCCCTCTGTGCCCATCCCAGCGCTCCAGCGCGCCGAATCGCTTCACAACCTCCGGCTCCGCAGTCGGAATCACCCGGCCATTGCGGATGGTCTCGACAAAGCGCATAAACCGGTTGACGCCGTGCGTATAAACACCATCGCGCGTCGTCTCGGCAAAAAGGCGCGCGCACGTTGCGGCGCGATCCTCGACGAATCCGAGCTTTTCGAGAACGCCCGCCAGCGTCGCCTGCACTTCTGCGAATGGAATTCGATTCATGGCTTCCCTGATGCTCTTATGTCAGGCCATGTGAGGAAAAGAGAAGGTGCCATCGCTCGTCGCTTTGCTAACTTGCCGACCTGCTGACTCGCTAGCTCAAGGCTGCTTTCAGCGTCACCGTAATCTTTCGCGCGTCGCCGCCCTCCGGCGCGATCACGATCTCCCCTGTGGCGCGTTTGCGGATGCTCTTGAATTTATCGCCCCACTCCACCACCACAAGAGCATCCGGCGTCAGCAAATCGTCGAGCCCCAGCGTCTCCAACTGCCGCTCGCTTTCCAGCCGATAAACGTCCAGGTGATAAAGCTTCACCGGCTTGCCGTCGCGCGAGCCATCAAACTCGTGAATCAGCGTGAAGGTGGGACTGGTGACCTCGTCGGGTTCGGCTGCGTCCAGAGCCTGCGCGATGCCCTTCACCAGCGTCGTCTTGCCGGTGCCCAGCTCGCCGCGCAGCAAAAGAAACTGCGGAGGCTTGAGCAGGCCGGCGAGCTTGCGGCCCACTGCGACCGTGTCCGCCCCGCTCTGGGTGGTGAACTCGTACGTTCTGCCTTCGGCCAGTGCGGTTTCGGTCATTGCTGAACCTCAAGCGGGGCGGCTGAATGCCTTTTCAGGCTGCTGCGTGCGCATTCAGTCCGCTGCATGCGCTTTTAGGCTGCTGCATGCGCTTTTAGGCTGCCGCATGCAAAGCCCCCTGCAACCAAACATACCCGGTTTTGCCGTTCACTTCAAAATTGTGTTCATGCGATTGAAATGCTCGCGCCAGTTGCGCCAGGCTGTCGGTGGCCAGCAAGGTGTGCTCGTCGGTTTTGTCGACGGCCAGATTCGCTGCCAGACCGTGCAGATAAACCGCTGCCTCTACTGCACGTGCCGGATCGTCAGGATGCTGCGCCAACAAGCCCGCGATAAGGCCGGTCAGCAGATCGCCGCTGCCGCCTTTAGCCATGCCCGGATTCCCTGAAGTGTTGATCGCAACGCGGCCATCGGGATGGGCAATCAGCGTTCGCGCGCCCTTCAGCACGAGCGTCACGCCCGTGCGCTGCGCATACTCGCGCGCCGTCTCAAGCCGCTTCGCCTGAATCTTCGCCGCTGTCGCGCCTGTCAGGCGAGCCATCTCGCCGGGATGAGGCGTCAGCACAACTGTGCGCCCCGCCTTGGCCATCTTCGCCACTTTGGCCTGCAATCCCGGCTTCCCCGCAAGAATATTTAGCGCGTCCGCATCCACCACTGCCGGCATCTTGGTGGCGGCGAGCAGTCCCGCAACAAACCTTGCCGTCTCTGTTCCCTGCCCCAGGCCCGGTCCGATGGCGAGCACCGTTTTTCCGTCGATCAATGCTGCGATCTGCTTTTTCTCAAGATTTTTCGCCGCAATCTGTCCCGTTCGTGTCGCCGCCAGAGGCATCGTCATCAGTTCCGCCGCAAACGATGAGACGACTTGCGCCGCCGGTGCGGGAACCGCCGCCGTCACCAGCCCCGCGCCCGCACGGAGAGCCGCAAGAGACGTCATTGCCGGCGCGCCTGCTTTTCCGCCCGCAGTCCCGAAGGCGCCTCCCACCACCAGCACGTGCCCAAAGTTGCCTTTATTGGCTGCCGCCGCACGCGGCGTCTGCGCCAGGGCCAATGACGAC
>DASXFF010000176.1:0-11057 GCA_036489735.1 Occallatibacter sp.
CACTCCCGCGCCCGACCAGGCGCACCAAAAGTGCCCCGCCGGTGGTCCCCAACTGAGGAAATCAGGTGGTCCTGAACTCAGGAAATCGGGTGGTCCCCAACCCAGGAAATCGCCTGGTCCTCAGAGGAGGAAATCCTGCAAGTCCGGGTTCCCTACTTCAAGGGGCTACTCGCTCAGTCCCGTCACCAGAAGCCCGGTACCGCCGATCCGTCGCGGCAGATCGTGCGCGTGCCGGGCAATCCCATGCTTCGTTACGTCCGCGGCAGCCTTGTCGCGGATCCCGTTGTCCACACCAACCAGGAGAACCTCGAGTTATGAGTACCGCAATTGCCCGCAACCTGATGGCCGAGATGAAGCTGCTTGGCATGTTCGAGTCCTTCGATCGCCTCCTCACCGAGGCCACCCGCGATCAATGGAGCTGTGGCGCCTTCTTCGATGCGATGCTGCAAGCCGAGACCGACTACCGCACCGAGCGCAAGACCAAGCGGCGCATCAAGGCGGCGAAGTTCGCTCTGCGCCCCACGTTCCAGGACTTCGACTTCACCGCCAATCGCTCGATCAGCAAGGCGCAGGTCAAGGACCTCTACAGCTTGCAGTGGCTCACCGATGCGCGCCCCGTGCTGCTGATCGGCCAGACCGGCGTCGGCAAGACCTTCATCGCCCAAGCGCTCGGGCTACAGGCCTGCGCGAGCGGCAAGACGGTCCTGTACATGACCTTCACCACCTGGCTCGAGAACCTGGCGCTCGCCCGCTCCTCCGGCACGTACCTGAAGTTCCGCGACAAGATGGCCAAACCCGATGCGGTCATCCTGGACGACTTCGGTATGCGCAAGCTCACAGCCACCGAGGCGCAAGACCTCTGCGAGCTCCTCGAGGAGCGCTCGATCGACAGATCCACGGTGTTCACCACGCAGCTGCCGATAGATCACTGGGCCGAAGTCATCGGAGATGCCGTCATCGCCGATGCCATCCGCGACCGCCTCGAGCACGCGGCGCTCACCATCAACATCACCGGGGAGAGTTACCGCGGGGTCAAAGCCCGCAAGCTTGCGGCCAAGAAGAAAGACGCGTAAACATCCGCTTCGACGGTTCCGCCGGAAACTCACGGAAGGTGGGTCCTAAATCAGGAAATCGGGTGGGTCCAAAGCGGGAAATCGCGCAGGCCGACTAAGGCCGAGCAGATAATCCGTGATCGTATACACCACGATTGAGTATTTGATGTTTGGGAGCGATATTTGGAGCAGGACCACTTTCTCGCGTTATGGCGGCGGGCGCTGAATCAACTCGCGCTCGACACGCTGACGCCGGCTCTGTTAGAACGCTGGGCGACCGAGCGGGGATTGCAGCTAGAGCACGTTGGGGAGCGCGATGTCGGGGCATTTAACCCGATCAAATGCATTGTGCTGAAGCTAGCCGATGGAGCCGGCGCTTGCTTCCCGACAATCCCGCCGCGTGGCAATTCGCTATGGGAAGCGCGGCAAGCTAACGCGGAGCGAAGAGCCGGTATTTGGGAAAAAATAGAATGGTTTTCGCCTTTCTGGATACCCCACGGAAAAGTCCGCGAGCTCCTTAACGCCGTTGACCGCGTTCCGAAGGAGCGGGCCATTGAAGTGTTTAATTATCACACTTCGACACTCTACACGTTGGCGTTCCAGGCGGTCTGCATCGAACAGTTCATGGGGAAAGCACGCAGCCTGATCGAGTTCGTCCCGCTGGCGCGCGAGGCGTATCTGGCATTCTACAGTGGCTATCGAGCCGCAAGCCTCGCGGCGCTCATCCCGGTTATCGAAGGCGCGCTCACGCAAATTGTTGAAGGCGGCGGGGACCTAAAGCCAGGCGAGAAAGTTGATAGGGCGATCGACAAAGCTGTTGCTCTTGCCGCGAAACTCCGTTTCGAGAAAATGTGGGTGCCCCGAGAATATCTAACGACTGAATTCTTGTTCTCTCATGACCTGCAGGTTTTTGCCTTTGAAACATTTCGGCGCTGGCTGCATCGTTCTTTCTTCCGAGAAACAGGAGAATACGACGGGCGGACATGGCTCAATCGACACGTTTTCGCCCATGCATGTCGTCGTCGTGGCAACAATCGACCAATTTCATTAGGATCGTGGTTGCGTTGGCGACGTTGGGCGTCGTGGAGTCATGGCATGACGATTCGCACGAGATATCCCTCTTGATGCCAGAGATGAGTGATGCCAGTACGCTTCTCTGGCAACGAGCGTTGCTTCAAGCCCAAGCGCAGTTCACTCTGAACGCGCTGGCGGAACAGAACTATCACAAGCATGGACGCCTCGTGCCGGAGCTGCCCACAGATGATGGCTCTCTGCAGCGTAAGGCCCTTTTGTCTGAAGATTGCATGAATGACTTGGTGCGACCGCTGCGTGACGCGGGATGGAGTGTCGAAGTCCAGGAGCCGGATGAAAAGGGGCTCTACATGACCGCAACCGCCAAAAGTGGTGCGGAGCGATTCGGCGTTGCATTACTCTATAGTTGCGCGACGGAGAATGCGCTCTACAAAAAGTTGGCTGAGACCTCCAGGGCAATTCTCTACCGCGGGCCACCTTATCAGCAGGAGCAGTTTGCCCACGGAATTGGCGTTCACGTCGGACCGGTGACCGGTTGGCAACCTCCTCTTGCTCCCCACCGCCGATAAACCCTGCCGGCTGCCACGCAGTACCTCGGGTTCGATTTCTGAGCTTGCGTTCCGGCAGCCGAGAAGATCCCGGCTGTGATGAAGTACCCTATGCCGCGGCGGCACGCGCGAGAGATCTTACGGGGCTTGCGTCCGAGCTGTGACCGACTAGCGCAGTTCCGGAGCTAATGGAGCCCATCTTCTACGCTGTGCCTGGAATGTGTCGAGTTCATATTGGGTGTGCCGTAATTGTGCCGTGGTGGGCCTGGGAACAGGGCTGGCAAGCGCTGCAAGTGGTTGATTCATAAGCCCATAAAACCCCGAAGTCTGGTTTGTAAACCGTTGGTTGGGTACAAGCGTTCAAGACCCCTTGGCTCCTGCCGCCGTTAGAATCGTCACCGAATCAGGGGACTCTCCCTTCGAATGCTCGTCATCGAGAAAGCGGACTGCATTTATCGTCTGGACGTCAGCCGATTCGATCAAATGCGGGAGGACCCGAAGGCGCGGCCCTTGCGCAAGTTCGCTGGGGAGCGAATGCGCGGGGCAGAAGCCGTGGTCGAGCTACTTCGCCGAAAGCCAGCTCGTATCGTGCGAACGACATTCAGTATCCTCACTTTCGACCAGATGGGATGTTTCGATACCGAAGCCTACGAGCGCCACCAATTTGGGCGGTTCGCGGCAAGCCGGCCATCATCGCTGGCAGAGCTGCCACAAAGTACCGAAGTGCGGACAGGCGTCCTGGATGCCCGATACCGGTTCGACGGTTCGACGACCGTGGCGGGCGATGGACTCCATCGGCGATCCTGCTGCGCTCGATCGAGGATGCGTCATTGGGCAAAATTAGTGTCCGACGGCTGTAACTTAGGTGTGGCGCGCGTCGGATCGGACACCGGCGCAAAGTCCCTTCCCTGCGTCCTGGTTAGTGACACCAATCAATGCGACCCGCGCGTACAAAGAAATGTGCGCAGCACCCTTCTCGTCGCCACACCGATGGGTGCAGCGTGGGGTTACCAGCGGCATCGACTGTGAGGCGCCAGCACGGATGATCATCCGTCATCAAGTTCAGATTGATAATCGTGCCACACCCTTCAGGGCAGAGCATTGACGCCTGCATTTGAAGGCCTCGCTCCCTTAACACGTATAACGTGCGGGCACGCAGCGTATCCGGCAGGTCTTCGACCATAGCGACTTGATAATCGCGGTCTTCTGCTCCCCCCAATAGCCGTATGACAAACCGTACGCCGGGGATACTTAACCAAAGCGCGACAATCGCCTGCCACAATTGGAGGACAAACTTCATTCTTTCGGCTTCTCACTAAGTTCGGGCAGATCCAGTGGCGGGGTAATATCGCCGAGACCCACATACTTCGCGAACAACTTGCAGTGCTCGGCGGGCTCGGGCTCCGGATGCATCTCCATCTGACTCAAGGTAACGCCGATGATTGCAAACTCGCCGTTTTCATCATGGCGGAACCGGTGCAGCCGCGCCAGAAGCTCGTTCACCGCAAGACCCGCGAGCACGGTGTTAACGCTTATGACCGCGGGCCGGTCTTCGTCTACATTTGCGATGTAACCGTGCTTGCGCTCGTGGGCGTAGGCCTCCGGGTTCTTGCGTTTCAGCGCCTCTGCGGTTACCTGAACAAGATCCACCACACCGCGGCTTAATATGCTGGAGCGGCCAGGCTGGAAGTAATGGATATAGCCGACTACCTGCGTGATCTCGCCTCCAGCACCGGCCTCGAGGGCGACGCCAACATCAATGTATGGCAGGCAGTAGAAGCTTGCGATCCGGTTGATGATGAAGCGGCCTTCGTGAGTGTCGACGCAACCTATGATCAAGTCGCACTCCGCCACGATGGCGACGGCTCGGGGGTCGTACAGGTTCAATGGCACGGGTATTGGTCGAGTACCCAAGCCGATCCGGTCAATCGCGGCGGCAGCGACGTCAGCCTTGTTACGACGTTGGTCCGCGTCCTCTGTAGTCGCGTTAACGATGCGATTCAGATTCAGGTATTTCACAACATCAGCGTCTACTGGGACGATCTCCCCGACCCCAAGTCGATGCAACTGCTCGATGACAATGCTGCCAGTGCCCGAAGCCCCAATCACTGCGATGCGCAGCTTGCGCAGCAGCTGAGTGGTCGTCTCCCCGAACGCTTGGGCGTGCCGCCGCACGAACTCCGGCAATTCCGGGGGGCGCTCGTGGAACCAGATGTCGATGTCATCGCCGGCGACGCTGATCCTTTCCAAGGGCTCGAACGCTCCATTCACATATACCCGACCGAACATGCGCCCCTCTGGAAGCATGACCACGCTAGCATGGGGTACCTCCGCGTCGATCCAGCCGGCGATGCGTGGGAATAGCAGGCCATCCGTTTTATCGTCTTGATTTGAGAACCGGTCGAAGCCGCCCGGGTGGCTATGGAACTTGATCACGCTCACACCCTTCCGATCCGCCTCATCGAGCAGGTCAATGATGAGATCGGTATGCCATTCGATGCCGTAGCCGGACCGCTCGCAGTCTTCGTATCGTAGGAAGTGCAGCCGCTGGATCACCAGGCGGTGGCGCTCCTCACCAGCGCGGCGGCCACACAGGGCAACGGCAGCAGCTTCCTTCCCGTCGGGGGCCATGAGATGGGCGCGCAATGCGGCGAACTGGAGGCCGCTTATGCTTAGGGTGTAGTGCATCACGGACCCCTGCTGATTTCGGCGCTCAGGAACGCGAGAACGTAGTCGATGTGCGTCTCCAGGCTATCCTCACCCAGCCGCCAGCTGTTTTCCGCCGTGCGGTGCCTGGACCAGCGTTGCCAAGTCCTACCGTCGATCTGCTCGGTGTGCTGGGTTTGCGCGATGGGTCGCGCGCTGGGCATGGACAGGAATGGAGAAAAGAAAGCCATGTCGAGTGCTCCGGGCGGATAACCGCCCGGGACCTCGATCGCCACATCGGCTACCTTCTGAACGAATCCTTCGGGAATGGCGAAACCATAAATCATTACCCACTGACGATTGGCTACGGACAGGGTCTCCCAGCGAAGACCCAACCGATCGAGCGCCACCTCATCAGCGCTCGGTAACCGAAATTGGCGCCGGGCACTCACTGCCCGTCCTGCGCGGTCTTCAGCATGGTGCGGAACTTCTCGACCCCGTGCTTG
This sequence comes from Occallatibacter sp., assembly GCA_036489735.1. Taxonomy (GTDB): domain Bacteria; phylum Acidobacteriota; class Terriglobia; order Terriglobales; family Acidobacteriaceae; genus Telmatobacter. The sequence continues at coordinate 5,785 of DASXFF010000176.1, forward strand.
CGCAGGTGCACTCTCTGGTCGAGCTCGATCTTCTCCGGCGGGGCGTTCGCGAAGATCTCTCGCAGGATGTACTTCTCCGGCGGCAGCCGCTTCGCTTCAGTCAGGATCTGCCGCCCCATAACCCACTCCTCGTGGAACACCAGGTGCTCTTTGTCGACGCGGATCTTGTAGCCCTTGGCACGCGGAGGCTTACGGCCGGACTTACCAAACTCCTCGATGACGATGATCTCCTCGACGATCACGTCATCGCCTTTGAGGAGTTCGACGACTTCGACGAGCACTTCAACATTAGCGTCTAGGGGCACTGACGGGGGTATCTCTGAACCGGGGGTATTCACTGCTAACTCCTTGCCATGAGGGCGGAAATTCACTAGGATGAAAAAATAGACAACTGAGACTTGTCGGGAACGCTATCACATGTCGAATTCGACATCAATGGCCTGTCGACTTAGGCAATACATTCTGCATGACTGACCACGAGATCTTCCCGGAGCGGCTCAAGGCAGCTCGGGAACTCCGGCATCTGAGCCAGGCAGCTCTAGCCGAAAGGGCCGGGTCCCCGGCAACCACCATCTCCCACTTCGAGGCCGGCTCCCGAAAACCCTCTTTTGACTCGTTACGACGCCTCGCTATGGCGCTGGAAGTGACGACGGACTACCTCTTGGGCCTCGCGGAAGCCCCCACCCAGAACGTTGAGACTGATCCGTTATTTCGGCACGGTCAGAACCTGACGGGCCGAGATCGAGTGATCGCTCAGGAGATCGTTAAGCTCCTAGCCGACCGAAACGAGCAGTCGCACAAAGACTCCGAGTGACACGGTGCCTCCTCGATCGACCAAGTCCGCACTGCAGCGGGCGCAGCAGCTAATCGATGAAAAGGGAATCGATGCGCTGCCCGTAGACCCGTTCGCGATTGCGCGGCAATCGGACATCCTGGTTTACGAGAAAGCGGCAAGCGATGCGGGCGTCTCCGGCATGCTTGTTAAGTCTGGGGACTCATTCGGGATCGCGTATGCGACGCACATCCCGAGTGAGGGCTTCAAGCGGTTCTCCGTGGCGCACGAGTTGGGACACTACTTCCTACCCGCCCATTGTCAGGAACTCTTTGGCAAGGGTGAGACCACACACTACTCCCAGGCAGGGTTTCGGTCTGGAATAACAATTGAGCGTGAGGCGGATGAATTCGCCTGCGGGCTACTGATGCCAGAGAAGTTATTCCTAGCCGCTGCCCGGGGCCTGGATGATGGCCTCGCCGGGGTCGAGACTCTGGCCACTGTGTGTAAGACCTCACTCGTGGCGACCGCTATTCGGCTGGTCGAAACGGCAAAGACGCCAGTGGCCGTGGCACTCAGCATTAACGGTCAGTTCGAGTTTTGCTTCTTGTCACAGGCCATGCAGGAGTTTCCGCAGTTGGATTGGCCGAAGAAGGGTGCACACGTTCCTAGCGGAACAGTGACGGAGCGCATATCGCACGACCGCAATGCTGTCGAACGCGGGGATCGCGACGAGGACGAGAGCGATCTGCGCGACTGGTTCGGCGGCAGGCGCTCCGCCACCGTACTCGAGGAGGCCGTTGGCCTTGGCCGATACGGTCGCATCCTCACCATGATTACCTGTGACACCTACGCGGACGACAGCGATGAAGATGAAGAGCTTCGCGACCGCTGGACGCCGAGGCTTTAGGTCAGTCGTACCGACCAAAACACTGGGCGGTTCTCCTCTTCGGTGATCAGGGTTGTGTAAGGAATTTCGGTTTCGCCCCCGGTAAGAAACTCCCGCCTGGTTGTTGAAATTGTGACTCGTACAAAACGCTCTCTGCACACCGGATACCTTGTCGCTGTATTCGGAATTTCTGGCGTCGGCAAAACTACGCTCATCAATAAATTCGTCCGCGATCACAAAACCTGGCAAGCGCTTTCCGCCAGCAACTTTCTGGCACGACTCACAAATCGCAATCCCCACGAACTGCGGGTTTCCGACCGATCGCTTGTCGAGACCAATCAACTATTCCTAGCGGAGGCGATCCATCGACAGCGAACGGCGGCTCCCGAGACCAACTGGCTCCTCGACGCCCACTCCACGATCGATAATGATCGCGAATTGGTTGCTGTCCCTTGCAAAGCGATGGCGCTAATCAATCCAGACTCGCTCATATTCGTGTTCGATGACGCAGCGCAAATCCGTGTGCGCCGCGCCGCAGACCGACAAAGGCAGCGACCCCTTCGTCCCATCGATCGCATTGAAGAAGAGCAGGCGCTTGCATTGCAAACCTGTCTCTTGTTTTCAGTCGAACTTAAGCTGGAGCTGCACCGAATCAGTGCGAACGACGCCCAAGGATTCTCCTCGGCCATAGCCAAAACAATGACACGGAAAAGGAGCGAAGAGTGAGTCAAGAACTGTGGGATGACTGGCTGCCAGGAGTGCTCAGCAAGAGACAAGTACAGCAGCTTATCGAGCACGACTTCATCCGCAACACCTCGTCCGATCCAGAAGACTTTGGTTACTCATCCCTAGACCTACATATTGACGACGAAGCGTACGAGCTGAGCGCGTGCGTGAAGCCATTCGGTCGCGCCTTTCGTCGCCATTTGTTGAAACAGAAACTAGCGAAGAAATTTCAGCCCGAGGCCGATGGTTCATATTTGTTGAAATGCCGTCACATCTACCTCTTCAAAATCATGGAGAGAATTCCGGATTTCGATAAAACGACCCCAATCCATGGGTCCGCCACGGCGAAGAGCTCTGTGGGGCGAATGGATGTTCTCGCCCGTCTAATTGTTGATGGGATGGATGAATATGAAGGATTTGTCCCGAGCAAAGTTCGTGGTGGGGATATGTTCCTGGAAATCACACCGATGACTTTCAATGTGAGGGTAAAGCCGGGTATTCCGCTTACACAACTTCGACTTTACAAGGGGCCGCAGAAAGATAGCCTTATCCAGGGTGACACGCTGCTAGCTACTGTATTTGAAGACGCTGACCCGGATGCTGGTGCTTCTCTTTCGGTGGATTTGAGCCACGATCAAGTCTCCGGCACTGGCGTCTCTGCGTTTTCCGCTTCTTTGCAAGACCCCGATTCAGCAGCCGCCATAGATTTATGGAAAAAGCCTGAAGACCAAAGGCCAAAGCCATGGGATTACTGGAGATTTGAGCGCGTTGACGAAAACAATCGCCTACGCATCCTCACTAATCGCTTTTACATTATCCGCTCGCGTGAGAAAATTCATCTGCCGAAGGGCATTGCGGTCTACTGCCGAGCGAGCGATGAGACCATCGGAGAAATGCGTATACATTACGCTGGCTTCGTACATCCATTTTTCGGCTATCGACGGCCAGACGGGAAACGCGGGACACCCTTGATATTTGAAGTACGTGGTCACGACATCGACGTGAGTTTAATGGATAGGGAGAAAATGGCACGACTTGAGTTTTACCGTATGTCGGAAGACGCGGAAGAACCGACTACTCAGTCTGCGGTGAAAGCGAAAGGTTCGTACGACACGCAGACGCTTCAACTGTCAGGCTTCTTCACTGGCTGGCCCAAAGAAGCAGAAGTTGACACCGACGGATCTGTCAGGCCGAAATAAGGAAGAAAAATGCAACAGACGTTGGACCTGCCGCGCGAAAACTTCAGGTTGGTACGCATCGGTGCAATAGATGCACTACATCGCACCGATGATTATCTTTCATTGCGGGAATACGTTCTCCGGAGCGAAGAATCTTATCCGAACATCGCTCGCTGGTTCGACTCTAAAGTCACGAAGGGTCTGCGATCGACGGAACGCGTCGGTTTTGTCGGGTTGCTGAACGAGCAACCCGTTGCTGCTGCAGTTCTCAAGCGCGGACATATCTCTAAGTTTTGTCACCTTAAGTTGGATGAGTCAGCTCGAGGCAAATCGCTCGGCGATCTGTTCTTCACCTTGATGGCTCTGGACGTCAGGGGCAAAGCAAAGCAAGTCCGATTCACACTTCCCGAGAGTGTATGGGAAGATCGTAAGTCTTTCTTTAACGCCTTCAGTTTTTCACGGGCAGAAAGGGCAGGTCGACAGTATCGGCTCTTCGACTCCGAGCTTTACTCACAAACGCCGTTTTCGAATCTGTTCGAGGCCGCCAAACTCAAGATTCCCAAACTCTTTGGCCAGCTCGCGATTGGCAACCATTCGCTGCTCACAGGCGCGGTATTGGCACTCCAACCGGGGCCTCTCGAGAAAATTCTCAGCGGTGATAAGACCGTAGAAATTCGTACCAAGTTCTCAAAGAAATGGGAGCGCTGCAGGGCGACTCTCTACGCTACTCAACCGAACTCAGGCATCGCCGGTGAAGCCACCATAGCCCGAGTTATCGACGGTCACCCCAACCGAATCTGGGAATACTTTGGACATGTCGCAGGCTGCACACGAGCTGAATTTGACGCCTATGTCGGTGACCGCGAAACCGTTTATGCCCTCGTGCTGTCAGATGTGCAAGCCTTCCGCGACAGAATCCCACTAGGGCAGCTTTCATCTCTGCTTGGCATCAAACTCGCAGCGCCGCAGTCGTACTTGAGCCTTGAGAATAACGACGGATGGCTCGCCGCAGTCGCCCTCGCGGCCGCACTCCAAGGATCGATCAAAGTCTCAGCCCAACCGTTTCAGTCCAAGAGGCCATCAACCTCCCTCGAACTCACAGGGTCTCCGTAGCAACGACTGTCTCGCAGTAGATGCGCTTCTCGGCAACTTGATGTACAACCTGACTGAGGATCGGGTGGTATGGATGACTCGCGGCGCTGCGGGGAATTTGCGGGAATCAGTCGTGCTCGGTTGTGCTTCGTCGTGACAAATGCAACGGGCGTCGCGCGGCTAAGTTATTGAAAGTAAAGCTTATCGTCTGCCAAGTACCGAGCTCATAATGCCGGGGTCGAGGGTTCGAGTCCCTCCCTTTCCACCACAAATTCAAGTAGTTATGGCTGACACGTACGGTAATACTGTGATCTACGGTAATGGTACGGTAATCACAAAATGCCTCATGTGCATTGATGACCCTGCTAAGGGTGTAAGGGTCAAAAGCCCTTCGAGGGTTCGAATCCCTCTCTCCGCCAGAATCACACACCTATGCGCTCCGCCTGATTCCTAGGCGCCTTCCCATATGAAAATCAGTAAGCACTCCGGCACCCCCGTTCTTCCGACGCTGAGCTGATGGCTTGATGCTCTGGCAGCGGCAATCGGCCGCATGCCGAGGGCATGACGATGAGCGATGAGACGCGAGGGGAGCTGACGCTGGGGCAGCAGCGCTTCA
>DASXFF010000177.1:0-1637 GCA_036489735.1 Occallatibacter sp.
GACGATCACCCATATCGCTGCGGCAGACTTTTCCCGAATCCGCAATGCCGACCTCGGGCGATTTACGGTGGACAGGCTGATGACCATCCTCAGCCGCCTTGGTCAGAAGGTTGAAGTCGCCGTAACCGTCAAGCGCAAAAAACACGCTGGAACGCATGCTATGTCCGTCTGAGAACGGATTTCCGGACTACTGCTTGAACATCCATCTGGCACGCAGCACCGAGAACGGAATTATGGTAGCTGTTCCGCCATTTCGTCCTGCTGCTGCGGCAGATCGAAGTAGCGACTGCGCTGGGGAAATCGATTCCCGCGGCGTGCCGGGACGCAGGAATCTCGGATCAGAGTTTTACCGCTGGCGCAAGGAGTATGGCGGTCTCGATCTTGATCAGGCGCGCAGGATGAAGGAGCTGGAGAAGGAAAACTCTCGTCTCAAGCGCCTGGTTGCCGATTTGTCGATCGAGAAGCAGGTGCTGAAAGAGATCGCCGAGGGAAACTCGTAAGCCCCGAGCGGCGTCGGCAGGCGGCGCGATCGCAAACTATCGTCTCTCCGAACGCCGGGCCTGCCGGATCGTCAGCCAGGCACGCGGCACGCAGCGCTACAGCATGATCGTGCGGGCCGACGAAGATGCTCTCGCCACCTCGATCTGACGAAACAGCATCACAATCTGCTCCGCACTGAACCTCTTCTTCTGCATAACAAAGCTCCTTTCCAAGCTCGCTTCTATCAAACCGCCTGGTACAAAAAGAGCCAGTCAGGTCGCAGGCCCTCTACGGCGGCGTGTGTGTAAAAGTTGCCCAAGGCGTGCAGCGTGATTTCAGCAAGTTCTTATAGCAGGCTTGCAGTGCAAACGATTCGAGCTTGCCAGATGGGCCGTTGCGGAAAGTGAATTGCCGCACATTGGGCCCCAGCTGGATCTGGCCTTGCGGAGTATTGGCGTTAAGGTGCGTATAGTTGGTTATCGACACACTGAAGGTCACGGTGTGAACGCCGTTCTGGTCAATGCCACTTACACAGAACCCCTCGCGGCAAGCGGCCTGCGCCACGGTCGGCGAGAGACCCACGAGGAGTGTGGCGAGGCCGAACAGGACTTCGCGCGAACGGCGCTTGCGGAGTGCCAGGAAGTCTGAAGATTTGCGTTGCGCTGAGTACATTGTTGATCCTTTCATTTGATCCGAAATTCCCTTTTGGGCCGCAAGGTGGGAAGCGTCATGACCCCAATGACACGCCACCCTGAAGGAGCCGTCGCCAGTCGCTGGGCGAGCAAGACGAATGCGGCGATCAGGACCAGCCCTGGCGAGGGGGCGCGCCGTCCTGGGCGCACGGATGGACCGGCAATCATTGGCGGTGTGCTGCGCGCGAGGCCGATGATCGAAACGACGATGCCCCGGGACTCTCATCATGTCAATTCCTAAGGTACGGGGACTGGCGTGGTCTTCGTTCCGTGCCAGACGCTCGTCGCGTTGTTTGCATACTGTGCAATCGCAATGAAGGCGTGCCCATTGTTGGTGAGCGTGATGCCGAGCGTGCCGGTCATCACGGTCGTGCCGAACAGGATGTGGCCTGGCTCCTTGAAGCTCATCTCCGCATGGGTCGGGTCGACCAATCGTCCGTTCATGTCGAGCTTGTCGGCGGGATT
>DASXFF010000031.1:0-56887 GCA_036489735.1 Occallatibacter sp.
GACTCGCTGGAACCAGCCCCTCGATCGACACAAGCTCCAGTTCCTGCTGCTCCACTTCCGGCTTCTTCAGCATCTTTCCAAAATACAAAAGGCCCCCGTGGAAAACGAGAGCCTTTCTTGGTACTTTGTCAGCAATCTGAGACCCGGACTTAGTGTCCGGGTCTTTTCGCGTGCGCGGATCGTGAATCGCGAATTGTCTGTCGGGGTGCCGCGAATCGTTCGGGGTTACTCCGCCGCGGTTTGAAGTCCCGGTTCACGCTTGACGCTATGCGGTGCTTTCCGCTTGATCGGGGGAAGAGTCGCTTCCAGGCCGTTCTCTTTCGATGCGCTTTTTCCCGCGTACATGCGAAGGTCTGCGGCGATACGAAGCGACTCGGCATCTGCGGCATCATCAGGAAAGACGGCAATGCCGACGCTGGCGCCGACGCGCAATTCCTTCGTGTCAAAAATGACGGGCTCTTCGAGAAGTTTGGCCAACGTCTTGCCAACGCGCACGGCGTCGGCCCGAGTCATTGGCTCTTCGAGAATGACAGAGAACTCGTCGCCGCCGGTGCGCGCAACGGTATCGGAGCGACGCACTCTTCCGGTGAATTGATTGCTGACGTGCTTCAGGAGCTCGTCGCCGGCATGATGGCCTGCCGTATCGTTCACCTGCTTGAAGTTGTCGAGGTCGATGAGAAGCAATGCCACATGCGATCCGGTGCGGCGGGCACGCTCAATTGCACTATCGAGGCGATCCTGAAAGAGACGCCGGTTGGGTAGTCCGGTCAGTTCGTCGTGCAGGGCCAAATACTTGTTGTGCTCGAGTTGATCTTCGAGGAGAAGCATGATCATGCCGACGGCCACCACGTATTTGGGCAGGTTCCACATCTCGTTTTCAACGTGGAGATTGGGGAAGAAGTACATCAGACATGGTCCGGCCACGAAGACGCCGGCCCAGGCAAAGAAACCCGCGATGGTGATGAAGGCTCCCGCGGTCGCGCGCCTGTATGTGTACCAGAAGTGAATCGCGCAGCCGAGGTAGACGACAAAAAGGACAGATTCGAAGGCCAGCGTTGGGCCTGTGCCGGGGCGGCTTTGAAAGATCAAAAGAAAGATGGCGAGGCTGACGTTGAGGGCGACGACAGCCCAGCGCAGCGGGTGCCTGAACTGGCGGAATGAGAGGAGAAGAATGCCCAGCGGCAAAACGCCGATGAGCAGCGCCGCGGGCGTCAAAGCCCAGGATGCGCTTGGTCCGATGACGAGGAGGCCGAAGTAGAGGGTGTAAACCGACAGCAGAACTGCGAGCATCCAAAGGCTGGAACGTTGCTGCCTGCGATGCGGTACCGCCGCCCACATAAAAAGAACGCCTGCGCAAGCAAGGGCGGCGAGGCCAATGAACGATGCGAGGTCAGCCCAGTATCCGGGCGAATCGAGAAGCATGAATGCCGCAAAATGAATAGCGATCAAGAACCAGCCAGTAAGCCAGATGGCCGAGACTGTGGCTCGCGCATGCCGTGCGACAGATGCAAAAGCTAAGGTGAGGAGCGCGACGGCTCCTAAATCGGGAAATTTGCTCCAATCAACCAAGGCACTCCGTTCGTGCGCGTGCATTGCGCCGCGCTTCTTTTAATGTCTATTGATGACAGAATCGGCGATTTTCTAAGAAAGGGCGATAGCGCTTTTGTAGGACTCTTAAGGCAGCAGTATACACTTTGGTAACCTTACCCGCCAACACCGAACAAATTCAAACAGTTAATTCTATGTAAATCCTCTGAAATTGGCACAAAAGGGAGTGCAGTTTCTGGCTCTGACAGGTGAGTCGGGCGACCAATTTCCACAGGTGGATGCAGCCAGGGGAACCAGAGTCCAGGAGGCGATCACATCCGCGCGTTCGGGTTGCCTTTTGAAACCCAAGGGACTCGCTCCCTGATCAAACTCACCCTGCTGCCGATAAAGTTCGATGCGGAGTGTGCGTGCCAATTTGACGCACCCGAAAAGAATCGAACGGTCAAATGATCTCGCTGAGAAAATATCTCGACTCGCAACAGATCGATTCCATCAAGCCATCGGAGTGTTCGGATGGAGATATGCTTCTCTCGGTTGTTGACGCCTACGGCTGCGCGCTGATGGAGATGGGCAATTCAAGTCTGGAAGCCTGCCCTGTTATGGGCGAAGAACTGAAACGGAATCTCAGCGAACTCAAGGCGAGTCTTTCGCCAAGCATGAGCGCAGCGGCCCTGGCAACGACCGACTCAGGCGTTCGTGAGCAACTCCGCGGGTGGGGTCATGGAACGGCGAAACATTACCAGCAAAAAGCCTGCGAAGTGAAAGAAATACTGTTGATGATGGCGCGGACAGCGGAATCGGTGGGCGCACGGGATCAACGGTGCGCCGGCCAAATGAGCGAGGTGACCCAGCGGCTGAGGGCTATCGCGAGCCTCGACGACCTAACGGAAATTCGCATGTCGATCGAGAGGAGTGCGAACGAACTCAAGTCATCGATTGACCGCATGACCGCCGAAGGCAAAGCAGTTCTGGATCACCTGAAGGAGCAGGTAGCGAGCTATCAAACCAAGCTGGAGGAGGCCGAGGAGATTGCTTCGCGGGACGCGCTGACGGGATTGAGCAGCCGCTTGTATGTTGAGGGCCAGTTGGAGAAGCGTATGGGGGCTGAGGCATCCTTCTGTGTTGCCATTGTCGATATCGACCACTTCAAAAAAGTCAATGACGATCACGGGCACGTAACGGGCGACGATTTGCTGAAGCAGTTTGGCAGGGAGATGAGGTCGGCGTGCCGCGCGACGGATTTGATCGGCCGATGGGGCGGAGACGAGTTCATTCTTCTCTTCGATTGCGGACTTGCGGAAGCGGAGGCGCAAACGGTTCGTCTGCGCAAGTGGATCTGCGGGAGCTATACGGTGCGAGGCAAAGCGGGAGAGGTGAAGTTGCGCGTGGACGCATCCATCGGGCTTGCAGAACGTGCGACGGGCGAGGAGCTGAAGGAGTTGCTGGCCAGAGCCGACGCCGCGATGTACGAGGAGAAGGCGGCGGGACGGGCCAAGGTGGCCTGATTCAGGTTGGTGCGGGGATCAGGGCCACCGCTTACAGCGGCTCGGCGAGTGCCGAAATTCTCGTCTTCGCTGCAATTCTGTATCGGCCATCACAGAGCAGCGTTTTCACACCCATTAGCGAACTCACATTTGCCACGAGATCGTTTCTGAATCAGCTCCTTTCATTTTTCACGATTCTTTCTTGAGTTCCTTTCTTCCAAGCGGGAAGGTGGAGTCAAGCCTTGCTCGTTTCAACGCCGCGAACGAAAGTGCTGAACGCAGGAAACCGCGTAGACGGTGCAGGGCACGGGGTCATGGAAAGGATCTGATGTGATTACTCATTGCCGAAGACGACAAGGCGCTGGGACAGTTCCTGAGCCGCGGGCTGGAAGCGGATGGATATCGCGTGCATCTGGCCTTTGACGGCGGCGCGGCGGTGGAGGCATTTCGCCAGGAGTTGCCGGATCTGACGATCCTCGACCTGAACATGCCGGTTAAGGATGGCGAGCAAGTGCTGGAAGAGGTGCGCATGCTGGATGCAGATCTGCCGGTGCTGGTGTTGACCGCACGGCAGGAAGTGGACACGCGGGTGCGATGCCTTGACCGGGGCGCGGACGATCTGATGACCAAGCCCTTCAGCCTGCATGAGCTGCGTGCGCGTTGCCGGGCGCTGTTGCGCCGCAAACGGGAGACACGGCTGCAACTGCGCGCCGGCGATTTGGAATTGGACCGGCTGGAACATACGGCACGCCGGGGCGGACGCCCGGTTCTTCTTACCAACAAGGAGTTCGCGCTGTTGGAGCACCTGATGCTGAATCGCGGCGAGTGCGTTTCGCGCGTCGAGTTGCTGGAATCGGTGTGGGATATGGAGCCTGCACAGACGACGAACATTGTCGACGTGTATGTGAACTATCTGCGGCGCAAACTGGGGGATCCGCCGCCCGGTCATTTGATCCGGACGGTGCGCGGCCGTGGCTACATGGTTCCTTTGGAGGTGGAATTGGTGACGCCGGTTTCGCCCGACAGCCTTGCGCCGCCGACTGAGATTTTCGCAACTCCAGCGGTGCCTGTGGGGCATTAGCTCTGGATTGACGATTGATTGCCGTCTACCGATCCGCCTCTTTCGATTGATTTGCGACTGAAAAGGAGTTCCTTCATGCAGCCCTTTGCGATTCCCGTTCTTCCTCCGCATCCACCCACGCATTCGCGCATCCGGCCCCGCACCGTGCTGATCGCAAGCGCCGATCGCAGCTTTCGCCAGCGCCTTACGCAGGTGCTCACCGGACTTCGCTGGCAGGTTCGCGAAGCGGAAGGGGGAGCCGAGGCATGGGCAGACGCACAAGCGGCGCGTCCCGAGGCGCTGATCGTGGACTCGTGGCTCCCGGATCTGGATTTGAAAGAGTTTGTCGCGGACTTCAAGGGAGGTTTTCCGGGAGTCGATATCGTGGCGGCAGGTGCATCGGGGACAGACCGAAGCCCTCGAGGTCCCTACCGGCAGGAACTGCTCTACGCGCTACGCTCGAGCCAGGAAAGCGACGGAGCCGCATGGAACCGCGCTCCCGCAATGACCGCGCCGGATGTGCTGGAGTTGCCGAAGATTGAATTGCCGAAAGTGGAACTGCCAAAGCCTGTCCGAATCATGGAGGCGAACGGAGCGAATCCAGAAGACAACCCGCGACGGCCGGTGCCGGATGTACGGACCGCGGCTGCGAACATATTGAAACCGATTCCCATCCGTCCGGAGCGCCCGGTACAAGCAACGGAATCTTGCGTCGCGGAGCGCCTGCCCGAGTTGATTGGCGAAGCACCCTGCATGCTCGAGATCAGCCGCCGTGTGCGCCTGGTGGCCCCGCGTTTAACGCCGGTGCTGATCGAGGGACCCACTGGATCCGGCAAGGAGTTGGTGGCCGAGGCGCTGCACCGGCTCTCGTCGCGCAGCCGCAAGCCCCTTGTCGCCATCAATTGCGCGGCCATTCCGGAGTCGCTCCTCGAAGCAGAACTCTTTGGGCACACACGCGGCGCATTTACCGGCGCGGTGCAGGGGCGTACCGGCCGTATCGAGGCCGCGGATGGGGGCACGCTTTTTCTGGACGAGATCGGCGAAATGCCGCTTGGACTTCAATCGAAGCTGTTGCGCTTTGTCGAGTGCGGCGAGCTGCAGCGGGTGGGAGACAACGAAACGGTCCGGGTGGATGTGCGGATCATCGCCGCCACGCACCGGCCGCTGGCCTCGCAAGCGCAGTCGGGCGGCTTCCGCTCCGATCTTTACTACCGGCTCGCGGTCTTTTTGATCCGCACGCCGGCCTTGGCGGAACACGCGCAAGATCTGCCCCAGCTGGTTGAGCATTTCCTCGAAAGGCTGGGCCGGGACACGCCGAGGAAGCGTCTGGACCCGGGAGCTCTTGCAAAACTTGATGCGCACGACTGGCCGGGCAATGTCCGCGAACTGGAGCACGTGCTGGAACGCGGCGTGATTCTTGCCGGAGACAGTCCGGTGCTGACGAGCCGGGAGATCGACTTCGGCTTGTCGGTGAACTGACCTGGGGCAGAGGAGTGGAGCTGTGAGAGGCCGGCTGCAAGTTTGCCGTTGCGTCGTGTCGGGGCGACAAGGCGCGACGCAGAAGGCGAATGCGATTCGTGGAGGAGCGAAGCGGGATGAGCATCGGAATCGAAACTGGGCTTAGCGACCAAATCGCGCGCTACCTTGACTTGTCCGCTGCCGAGGCCAAGCTTACGGCCGCCAACATGGCGAACGTCGACACGCCCGGCTACCGAACCGTGGGGATGGACTTTGAGGCTGAGATGCGCGACGCCATGGACGATGTGGAAGGAGATCGTGCGCCGCGCAAGGTGCGGGTGACAGATGTGGACGGCTTGATCGCCCGGCCGGACGGCAATAACGTCTCGATCGACCGCGAGAGCCTCGAGCTGGCCGGGGCGCAACTGAAATTCAGAACCGGCGTGGCCCTGTTACGGCAGGAATACCAGCGGGTGATGGATGCGATTCATGCGGACAAGTCGTAGAGAGACAGGGAACAAGTTTAGGGAAATCGGGAACAGGGAAAAGCAAAGGCAACTGCAAAAGCAAGGAATAGAGCCAAGAGCAAGTGCGGATGAGAGGGCGCGGTCGAGGAGGCTGAGCGATGAACCTGTTCGGAATGATGGAGGCTTCGGGCCAGGCGATGGAGGCCGAGCGCATGCGCGCTGAAGTGGTGGCAGCCAACATGGCCAATGCGGAGACTACGCGCACGGAGCAGGGCGGGCCCTATCGGCGGCAAGAGGTGATCTTCGCCGCCAACGGCGGTGATGCGAACTTTCTCGATTCCATGAACGATTCGATTTCGGGTTCGGGTTCGGGGTCGGTGGCCGATTCCATGACTGGCGCGACCGGGAACGCAGGCGGAGAAATGAATTTGCTCGGCGAAGCAACGTCCGTGCCGGCTTTACCTCCGCTCCTACCGTTGGCCGGAGCGCGCGATGCAGCGCCGGGCGTGCACATCTCCCAGGTCGTCGAAGATCCATCGCCACCGCTGAAGCGCTACGATCCGGGGCATCCCGATGCCGGGCCGGACGGCTATGTGTCGTATCCGGACATTAATCCCCTTACAGAAATGGTCGACCTGATGGGGGCGACGCGTGCTTATGGCCTGAATGGCTCCGCCCTGCAAGCCGAGAAGGGCATGATCACGTCGGCATTGGAGATCGCGAAGAGCTAGTTGGCGAATGTGCGAGGCGGGCGGCGGTTGGCTGAGCGAGCTGGGTCGGCGGAAATGCGGATAGGGAGGCGCTCAACATGTTGATTGCGACAAATGCGATCGGCTCGGTTGCGAATGCAGCGTCAGGCGCGGCATCTCGCGCATCGGCGACGAGCGCCGGGCCCTCAAGTGTTTTTTCTGCCGGCGGAGCGGATTCGACTTCCACGTCGCCGTTTGCTGACCTGATCACCGACGCCGTGGGGCAGGTCAACCAGCTCGAGAGTCAAGCCACTGTAGCTGTGAGCGGTCTGATGACCGGATCGGGAGTGGATGTGCATCAGGCGATGATCGCAACCCAGAAGGCAGACATGGCCTTTGAGCTGGCGCTGGCTGTGCGCAACAAGGCGGTCCAGGCCTACCAGAGCGTGATGGGAATGCAGTTCTAATCACCGGTGGCTACGGAGAATTGTTGGCTGCATCGGGAGTGAAGACGACCTCGAGACGTGAATCATGGCCACAGGCACACAGCTAGAAAAAAGTCCGCCCGTCATGCCGGGAAAAGTGCAGTCGGGCGGCCGGTTACAGGGATTGTTTGGATTGGTGCGGGTGCGATGGTCGCAGATGGCCGGCGCGCAACGCGGCTGGGTCGCAGTAAGCGCGCTGATGGTGGTGGCGCTGATTGGCGGCTTGACATGGTATGCACTCAGCCCCGATTGGCGGACGCTCTATGTCAATCTCGATCCGGATGACGCGCGCCAGATCGGCCAGACTCTCGCAGCTGCGCAGATTTCCTTTGAGCCTTCGCCGGATGGTGCGGGAATTCTTGTGCCCGCAGCGCAACTGGACAAGGCGCGCCTGGCAACCGCGGCCAAGGGCGGCGTGAAGAGCGGGCGGCTGGGCTTTGAGATCTTCGACAAGCCAAACTGGGTGGGATCGGAGTTCGACGAGCAGGTGAACTACCAGCGGGCTCTCGAAGGCGAGCTCGAGCATACCGTGGGTACGCTCTCCGATGTGCAGTCGGCGCGCGTGCATCTGGTGCTTCCGCACGATTCGCTCTTCCAGGGAGAGGAGCGGCCGGCCAAGGCTTCGGTGGTGCTCAAGCTGCGGCGTAGTTCGCTGGCCGACGGCGAGCCGGAGGCGATTCGTAATCTCGTTGCTTCGGCCGTCGATGGATTGACTCCGGATCACGTGGTGCTGGTGGACGCGTCGGGCCATCTGCCGCTGGGCCCGAAGACGCCCGAGGCAATGCAGTTAAGCGCGGAGCAGGCGCTTGAGGACAAGCTGGTTTCGACGCTCGAGCCGGTAACCGGCACGGGCAACGTACGCGCCTCGGTCACGCTTGCCTACGATGACACCTCGACGGATGAAACGGCGGAAATCTACGATCCCGACAAGACGGCGACGCTCGCCATGCAGCGCACCGACCAGACGACCGGAGCGCAGCCGGTGGCCGCCGGTGTTCCGGGCGCGGCATCGAACGCGCCCAATACGCAGGCATTGCCCGTCTATCCGCGCGAATCCGCGCCGCCGCAAACGGCCAAAAGCGAATCCAGTACGTATGGGGTTTCGAAAACCGTGCGCCACACGGTCGAAAACCCGGGGCGAGTCCGGCGACTGACGGCGGCTATCGTGGTCAACGATCGACTGATTACGCCGGGGACAAAGAACCATGCCGCGGTCTGGCAGCCGCGCTCGGCCGACGAGTTGCGCAATCTGACGGCTCTGGCGCAGGCGGCAGTGGGCTTCGACACCACTCGAGGCGATGTGGTCACGGTGCAGGACCTGGCGTTCGACGGTAATCAGGGGCAGCCATCGGCTGGCGTGCCGGAACAAATGCTGAGTTCAGCAGAGAACTCACCGGTGCTGGTGAAGTATATTGCGCTGCTGCTTGGGCTTTTTGTGGTGGTGGCGTTTGCGGTTCGGCCCGCGATTCGCCATGCCGGCACGGCGCTGGCCACGCGCGGACCGTCGAAAACGGCCGCCCGGGAGCTGGCGGCGACAACCACGCCGGCATTGAGCAGTGCTGAGCCGGCGCCGGTTGATCCGGAGCGGCTTCGCAATCAGGAGATTTATGAGCAGGTGACGGGCCACATGAAGCGCGAGCCCACGCAGAGCTCGCGCTTGCTGCAGAGCTGGATCCATTCGGAATAGTCGCGGGCGGTAAACGCGGATTGGGGAAAGGGACCGATCTTGCCGGAGCAGGGCATCGAAAACGGAGCATCGCGGCGCCGGGCGTCGGCAACTTTCTCCGGCGTGCGCAAGGCAGCGATTCTGCTTGTTGCCGTGGGCGAGGAACTGGCCAAAGAAGTTCTGCGCTGCTTGCCGGAAAACGACGTTCAGCAGATTACCGAGGAGCTGGCGGATTTGCGCGGCATCACGCCTGAGCTTTCGGCCGAGGTGCTGGAAGAGTTCTGGCAACTGCTGGACACGCAGAACTTCATGGTTCACGGAGGGATGGACTATGCCAGCCGCGTGCTGATCGAGGCTTTCGGCAAGCAGCGGGCCGAGGACATGATGGCGCTGATGCGGCGCTCGCAGGAGGCTGCGCAGGGCAATCTGGCTAAGCTGCAGCGCACCGATCCGCAGCAGCTCGGCAAGCTGCTCGACTCCGAGCATCCGCAGACCATCGCGCTGGTGCTGGCGCACCTCGATCCACGCCGCGCTTCGACCGTGCTCGACAACCTGAGCGAAGAGCACAAGGTGGTCTCTATCCAGCGACTGGCCGAGATGCGGCAATTCTCTCCGGAGATGGCGCAAAAGGTGGCGCTCATTCTGCATCGCCGCCTGGAGAGCGTGGGCGATACCGCGCGCCGCAGCTATTCGGGCTTTAAAGCTGTGGCGGATCTATTGAATCGGCTCAACGCCGAAGAGTCGAAAAAGATTCTGGAAACTATCGAAGAGAACCAGCCGGAGCTGGCGCTGAGCATTCGCAACCTGATGTTCACCTTCGAGGACTTGATCACGGTTCCGGCAGCGACGATTCGCGAAATTGTTTCCGGTGTCGACAAGCGTCAACTGGCGCTGGCCCTGCGCGGGGCCAACGACGAACTGCGCGCGCAAATCTTCAAGGCCATGAGCTCGCGCGCGGTGGAGATGCTGAAGGAAGACATGGAGGTGCTGGGGCCGGTGCGTTCGCGCGAAGTGGCCCAGGCGCAGCAGGAGATTCTGAACCTGGCGCGGCGGCTGGAAGCCGAAGGCAAGGTAATCCTCAAGCTTGAAACCGGTGACGAGATGCTGGCGTGAGAAGAACAGGGAATAGCGAACAGGGACCGGGGAGCTGGTAACGCGATGGACGGAAAGGACGGCATCGGAACGAGCGAGGTTGAGGTGCTCGAGTACCCGGCCTGCCCAGGCGCATTGCCGGCCGAGTGGAGCGGCTGGGTGGAGACCGTGGACAATGGCGCGGCTGGCCAAGCGCATGGGTGCGGGCAAGGTCCGAAGGCGCGCGGAGATTCGTCTGGAGACGCGGGCAACGAGAACGACTCGGCTCAGCGGTCGTTTGAATTGGGACGCGCGCGCGGGCGCGAAGAGGGTCGCCAGGCGGAGCGCGAGGCAATCGACGCCGCACGCGGTGCGGAGGCGGAGCGGCAAAAACGGCAGCTTGACGCCCTGGTGACAAAGTTTTCTGAAGCTGGCGAACTCTACCTTCGCGAGGTGGAGCGGGAGGTGGTGAAGCTGGCGCTTGCAGTCGCGTCGCGGATTCTACGGCGCGAGGCGCAAATGGATCCGCTGCTGCTGACCGGAGCGGTGCGCGTTGCGCTCGGCCAACTGGCGGCATCGTCCGACGTGCGACTGCTGGTGCCTGCGGCAGAGCTTGAATTGTGGCAGGAGTCGATAGCGCATCTGCCTCACCTTTCGGTAAAGCCGGTGGTCGCGGTGGGCGAAGGGATGCGCCTGGGAGACTGCGCGATCGAAAGCCATGCGGGAACAGTCGACCTCGGCGTCCGTGCTCAGCTGGCGGAGATCGAGCGCGGATTTTTCGATCGCGCCCAGGCCACTGAGACCTCCGATGCAGATCACGATCCAGGTGAGGGCCGGTCGTGACGGCGCTGCTCGCTGACTACTTTCGGCGGCTGGGGCGGGGACAGCCGTGGCGCTGGCGCGGCAGCGTTGTCGAATCGGTCGGCCAAACCGTTGAGTCCGCCGGACCGCCGGTCTCGGTGGGAGAGTGTTGCGAGATTCGGGATCAGGCGGGATATGCGCACTCGGCTGAAGCGATCGGGTTTCGCGGTTCGCATGTCTTGTCGATGCCGGTGGAAGCCGCGGAGGGCATTCGCTTCGGCGATCCAGTGCTGGGGCTCGGCATTTCGCCGGAGATCGAGGTGGGGTCAGGGCTGCTGGGCAGGGTGCTGAATGCACAGGGGAAGCCCATTGACGGAGGAGCCGCACCCGCAGCGTCTACTGCGCTGCCGTTAAACGGGGCGGTGCGCTCCCCGTTTGACCGCGTCCCCATCGACGAGCCACTGGGCACCGGAATTCGCACGATCGATGCGCTGCTTACCATAGGCCGCGGGCAACGGGTAGGAATCTTCGGCGGATCGGGCGTGGGCAAGAGCACTCTGATCAGCATGATGACGCGCAACACCGAGGCCGAGGTTACCGTGGTGGGCCTTGTGGGAGAGCGCGGCCGCGAGGTGGGCGAGTTTCTGCGCGATTCACTGGGCGCTGACGGTCTGAGGCGCGCGGTAGTAGTGGTTTCGACCTCCGATCAATCGCCGATCCTGCGTATGCGCGCCGCCCTTGCCGCCACCGCGGTGGCAGAGTTTTTTGCAGCCGAGGGAAAAAATGTTTTGCTGGTGCTCGATTCGCTCACGCGTTTTGCCATGGCGGCGCGCGAGATTGGCCTGGCGGCGGGAGAACCGCCCACCGCAAAAGGGTACACGCCGTCGGTGTTCGCGCGGCTGGCGCGGCTGCTGGAACGGGCCGGGCGGTTTCGCACGGGCTCGATCACCGCGTTTTATACAGTTTTGATGGAGGGTGACGACCAGCAGGATCCGCTCGTGGATGCGGTGCGCGCGCTGCTCGACGGCCACGTGGTGCTTTCGCGTTCGCTGGCTGCCGAGGGATGGTATCCGCCCATTGAGGTGCTCGACTCGATCAGCCGATTGATGCCCGCTGTCGCCGGCGAGGAGCATCGCGGGCAGGCGGCGCTGATCAGAAAATTGATGGCGGTATACGCGCGCTCGGAGGATCTGGTGCGAATCGGGGCCTATAAGGCAGGCGCCGACCCTGAACTGGATCGCGCGTTGAGCGCCCGCGAAGCGATTCGTGCGTTTCTTACGCAGGACGCGAGAGAAGAGATTCGCTTTCCTGAAAGTCTCCGCCGGCTCGCGGCGCTGGCCGGTGAGGTCTGAGCGATGGCGGTGTCGCGAGGCCTTCAGCGCCTGTTCGAGGTGCGGGCGCTGGAGGAGGAACTGAGCCGGGCGGCGCTGGAAGAGTGCCTTGGCACTTTGCGACGGCTCGAAGCCGCGCTTCGAAGAGCGAAAGAGCGCGAACGTGACGGGCGACGGCAGGTTACGGCGAGAGCAGGCTCAGCCGATGTGGCGGATAGAATTGCGGGCCTGGAGGAGACGCGCGCGGCAAGCCGATCCGCTGCGGCGCTGAAACCGGAGATTGCGGAGATGGAAGCGGAGGTTGCGGCGAGGCGGCAGCAGTATCTGGCAAAGAGAACGGAGCGCAGACAGGCGGAGACGTTGATCCGGAAGATCGAGGCCTCCGACGCGATTGTGTCCGACCGCCGCGCGCAGGGGACTCTTGACGACTGGTTTCTGACCAGTGCCGATCGGGCCGATCGAAATGCGGACAAAACGAGCCGCTGAAATCGGTCTGTTCCCAGGTAAGCTTCGCCGGAATGAATCGAGAGTGAGCGGCAAACCGCGTGGGGTTTCTCAAAGGACAGAAGAGACGGATTGAGGTCGCATGGGCAATGAGGCCGAAGAGACGATAAGCGCTACGACGTCATGCCTGCAAACTTGAGCGAAAACTGCCGGTGCGTAAAGAGATTCTCCTTAAATGGAATCAATGTCCCAGACTTGAAGATCTCCTAACCCCTCTGTCATTACTTTGGCACGCTTGCTGCACTCCATCTTCGCATGACGGTTGCCGTGAGCACAGAGTTCGGCGGGCCAGGTAGTTTCGGCGGGCCAGGTAGTTTCGGCGGCCCAGACGGGTTCGCCGGGCCACGTGGGTTCGGTGGGGGAGGCAGTGCGGGTGTCGGGTTAAATTTTGGCCTGATGGCGGGCACTGGGCAGGCCGCGAGGACCGGTGCCGGGGGCGGTGCAACAAAGGAGATCGGTCGGACCGTCACGACTTTGAAGCAGTCGGGCAATGGAGCGCCAGCCGAAGCTGACGGGCCTGGGTCCGGCAACGGCAAGAATAAGGACTGGCTCAATGCCAGGACCTGGAACGAGCCGTCGGCTGCAGGGGCGGGAAGCTTTCAAGCTCAGTGGCAGTCAATGCTTCGTGCGTCGGGAGGGCCAGCCCAAGCCATCGGCGGAACTCCGAGTGAAGCGGGCGGACAGGCTGATGAAACAAGCGCGACAACTAAAAACTGCGGCCGCGAGGGTGCCGGCGATTCGCGGACAATGCTGGCGCGCGGAGGTAGCGGGGCGGTGCAGTCAACTTTAGCCAGGGGCGGCAGCAAGGGTCTCACGGCAAGCGCGATTGCTCTGACCGAACGCGCAGCGAGATCCAATGGACTGCAGTCGGCCATAAACGCGGCAAGCTCGAGACCGAAAACGAATATCGTATCGGCTGGGAACCCTGCAGAGACCGCGAGCAGCAACGTAAGTTCGCTGGCGAGCTCCAAGGGCAAAAAACCAGTGCGCGACGCGCAGGATTCGACACCGGACGAACAGGATATTCAGGGAACGAAGATGTCCGATGGAAGCGCGGCGGCTGCGTCACTCCTTCCCGGGCTCGGAGTTAATGGATTCGGTGTTGCCGGGTTCGGTTTTGGGTTCGCGGAGGCGACGACCTTGCCGTCGAGTACTCATCCTGTTATTTCGGTTTCGCAGAATCTGACAGATCGCGTTGAGGACGCGGACGAGCCCGCCGGTTCGCCAGCGTCGCGAACAGGTTCGCCGGTGAACAGAGCGAGAGCCGAGGTGTTAACGTCGCCCGCATTGGCTACGACAAATTCGATCGTATCGACGCGCGCCCTTGGATCGCATTCGATACAAACGCCGCAAACCTCGCCAAGCCGGCAGTCGATGAGTGCAAACGTTTCGCAAGCCGTCGAAGAGGACGGAGAAAAGCCGGACGACATCCCAATACTTGCATCGGGTATCTTGAAGCCCGCGACAATCGCCGGAGGATCGTCGAATGGGGCTGATGCGAGCCGTTTAGAAACGAGTTCTGTTGTAGCCGGCTCCAGCATGGATGAGCGCAGGACGCGGGCGGGAGAAGTTGAAGCGCACCGCAGTTTCATCAGCGGCGACGCAGGCGCGCCGGCGTCGGTCGCAGGAAGGGATAAGCCGAGCATTGAAACGGCGGCTGCGGATCCGCAAACCCTGGGAGCGCAAACATCCCACTCTGCTGGCGCGGTCGTGAACGCAGCAAGCGCGGAGCAAAGCACGTCGCACGCAGGTGTGCAATCCTCCGGAACCGAAGCGCCGGCGATGGTGCGTGACCCGATGGCGGCTCATGGGGCGCCAACCGGCGCCATTGCGGTCAATCGTGCGGACGGTGCGCAGCCCGCAACGGCCCAAGAGACATTTGCTGCGCTCGACGCGGGGACAGGCGCGGGGACGGCGGTGGGCACGCCGAATTGGATTCATGCCGGAGGGCGCCAGGCGGAGGCGGGCTTTGAAGATCCGGCGCTGGGCTGGGTAAGTGTCCGCGCTGACTTGAGTGCGGGCGGTGTTCACGCCGCCGTGATTCCCGGTTCGACTGAAGCGGCGCAGGCATTGAGCGGGCACCTGGCGGGACTGAGCGCGTACCTCTCGGATCAACATACGCCGGTGGCGACCTTGACGATCGCCGTTCCTGGAAACGGCGGAACGGAGAGCGGTCTGAATCAGGGCATGCAGCACGGAACGGGCCAGGAAACTGGACAGGGCACCGGGCAAGGTGTTGGACAAGATATCGATCAGGGCATGCAGCAGAGTGCAGGCCAGGGCAGGGAACAGAACGCTGCGCCGATGTTCGAGGCGCGGTCGCAATCAAACGACAGCGCGAATGCTTCGATTTCGGCGGCAAAGGTTGCGCCGGCTACAGGGTTCGTTACGATGGCGCCCACAGGAACTGGGCGCGGCATGCATATTTCAGTGATGGCCTAAGCGCGAGATCGTGCTCACGGCAGGGAGGACAGATGGGAACAGCGGCGACAATCTTCAGTCATGCGATGACGGCGGGGCAAGCTCTGAACGGGACCGCTGCGACGCCGATGGCCGGCACCACAAACGGAACGTCGGGAACGAGCGGGTCCGACGAGACGGGCGGCGACTCGGCGACGATCTCGGCGAACGATTTTCTTACGCTTTTGGTGACGGAGATGCAAAACCAGGATCCGACGGCGGACACCGATCCCAACGAGTACATCAATCAGTTGGTGCAGGTGAACAGCCTGGAGCAACTGATCGGCATCAATCAGACACTGACTGGCGCATTGGGCACCCCAACCTCCGCCACGGGCGACGGCTCTTCATCGCAGGTTGCTCACCTTTCAAATGGAAGCGCGGAAACAAGCGCAGTGACAGCATCGGCGCATGCGTCGCATGCGGGAAGTGTAACGGCATCTCCATCCACGGCTCCGGCCAGCGCCGTTACCGCCGCACACAACATCTCTTCCGCGGGTGCTGCTGGGCATGTTGCTCCGGGTAATCTTGGCATGCCCGATGCGAATGCCGCGGCCCAGCGTGTAGGGCACGCATTAAACGGAACAGGGCATTTGAAGCCTTCAAAGGGTAATGCGATTGCTTTGCAATAGCGCAGGTTCACACTCTGGGCGCGTCAACCCGCAAACTTTAGCAGAGCTGGGCGAACGAGGACCCGCGAACCGATTCGATTGAAAGAGGAGAAGGACCATGGCAAGCTTTTCAATTCCGCTGACGGGCCTGGAAGCCGATTCTACTGCCTTAAATACCATTGCCAACGATCTCTCGAACATGAACACAACCGCCTTCAAAGCGCAGACAACCAACTTCTCCGATCTCTTCTATCAACAAATCGGCGAGACCGGCTCGGGCGATCCGATCCAGGTGGGCGCGGGCGTGAAGGTGGCATCGAACTCGACCGACTTCTCACAGGGCTCGTACAACACCAGCGGTACGACGACCTCGGACATGGCGATCGACGGTAACGGCTTTTTTATTTTGGACGATGGCGGCAGAAACATTTATACGCGAAACGGTGCGTTCTCGCAGGACACAAACGGCAATCTGGTTACCACAAGCGGCCTCTCGGTGATGGGTTACCCGGCGCCCGGCGGCGTTGTGAATACAAACGCGCCCCTGGCGGCCATCAGCATTCCATTGACGGGCCAGGTGCAACAGCCTACAGCTTCGACGACCTTCAATATGACCGCCAACCTCGATTCTGAAGCGAATAGCCCGTTTCCGGCGACGGTGCCGGTGTTCGACTCGCTGGGCGCGCAACATAATGTGACCGTGGCCTTCACTCAAACGTCTCCTGACAGCTGGACATACTCGGCGGCGCTACCGGCGAGCGATTATTCGGTGGCGGGTGGCAATGTGGTGCCGGCAGCGCTGACTGGGACACTGACGTTCAACCAGAACGGAGACCTGGTACAGGTGCAGCCGACGGGCCAGGCGCTTCCATCGACCGTCGGAACGGCAGCGGGCGACGTGCAGTCGATTGCATTCAACTTCAATCCTGCGGCGAACAATGTGCTGGCAGATGGAGCCGCGGGACTCAACTTGCAGTGGAACCTGCTGGGATCGGCGGGGCTGCCAACGATCAGCCAGACCGATGAAGCATCGGCGTTGTCGGGCGTGAACTCGAACGGTAACGCCGCGGGAACCTGTACTGGATTCACGATCGGCTCAGATGGAACGGTGACGGCCCAGTACACCAGCGGAACGGAAGTTGTGGGACAGGTGGCGCTTGCGAACATGACAAATCTCCAAGGATTGCAACTGCTCGGGGACGGCAATTATGCGACAACCCTGGCCAGTGGAACGGCGACGGTGGGTGTGACGGGCAGCGGCGGCCTGGGCACAATTCAGGATTCGGCGCTCGAAGCCTCGAACGTGAATATTTCGTCGGAGTTCTCGGATCTGATCGTTGCACAGCGCGCCTTCGAGGCCAACGCCAAGTCGGTGACCACGTTCGACCAGGTCACAGAAGACACGATCAATATGGTGCACTAAGAACAGGGGGCAGGGTTCCGGAGTCAGTGGTTGGTGGTCAGGGTTCAGGGGTCAGTGATCCTCCGGAGCCAGTGGACTCTGACGGCAAAGAAGCGCGGCGCATTCGCATCCCGGGTTCAAAGAAACCAAATTGCGTGGGTGAACGGCGGTCTTCGGGTCGCCGTTTACTTTTTGGGCAGGACTTCGATGAAGAGTCCGTTGGCCTCGGCCAGGACGCGTCCTTCTTCGTTGAGGATGCGCGCGCTTGCCCAATGCTTGCGTGGCTCGTTGCGGGTCACTTGTCCTTCAAGACGAAATGGAGCGCCGCTGGGAACGGGACGGAGATAGTCGATCTCCATTTTGCGGGTCATTGAAACGCTGCCCTTGGCGCGCACGGCTTTGCTCATGGCTTCGTCCAGAAGTGTGGCGATGATGCCACCATGCAGGTAGCCGCGGGGGCCTTCAAATGTATCGGGGACGACCGCGGAACAAACCACGGAGCCATCGGGCGCCAGTTGAAATTCGAGGTGCAAGCCGGTGGGATTAGCCGGTCCGCAGCCGAAGCAGCGATTGCTGGCGGCGTGAGAGAAGGGCTTGAGTTGTTCGCCGGGCTGGGTCATGCAGGCTCCGCAGAATGGAACGTACCACTGAGTGCGGCGAGATAAGTTTCACGATCCACATTGCCGCCGGTGAGAACGATGCCGATGCGTTTGCCGTGGAGGAGGCTTTTCTCCTTCAGCGCGGCGGCGAGCGAGGCAGCTCCGGCACCCTCAGCAAGATTGTGCGTGTCCTGATAGTAGATGCGCATGGCGTCGGCGATCTCGGCGTCAGAAATTTCGACCCAACGGGAGACATTGCCCCAAATGATTTCCATGGCCTCCTGGTTCGGCTTGCGGCAAGCGAGGCCGTCGGCGATCTGAGTCCGTGCAAAGGCTTCGACAATCTTGTGTTGCCTGAAGCTGAGCGCGTGAGCCGGACATGCGGCCGCGGTTACGCCGACAATTTCGGTGGCGAGCTTGAGGGCGTTGCGCGCCGCCGCTGTGCCGCAGATTGAGGTCCCCATCCCGACCGGAACGTAGACAATGTCGAGCGGAGGCGCAGCTTGAAATAGTTCGAGCGCATAGGTTGCCGTGCCCCAAACGAGCTGCTGGTGAAACGACTCAAACTTGGCGAAGCCGCGCTCGGCGGCGATGACGGAGGCATACTCGAGAGACTCCTGAAAATCGTGGCCATGCTCGATGAGTTCGGCGCCCTGGGCCTGCATGGCCCGATTTTTATCCGGGCTGTTGCCGCGGGGAACGACGATGACGGCCTTCATTCCAAGGAGGCGTGCAGCCATGGCTGCGCCCTGTCCGAAGTTGCCACGTGTTGCCGCGACGATGCCGGCGAGATCGGGGTGGTGCTGCTTGAGCCAGGACGCGTAGACGAGAGATCCGCGCAGCTTGAACGCGCCGACCGGGGTGTGATTTTCGTGCTTGATCCAGGCCTCAGTGCCGAGACGCTCGTTGAGGAGTGGCCAGGTGTACTGCGGCGTGGGCGGCATGTGCCGGTAGACCACGGACTGCGATTCACGAATGTGGTCGAGCGAGGGAAGGGGCATGAGACAAGGATAACGGCAGCACGGCGCGGATTGCACGCAATCGGCGCGGCTTGACTCAGGCTGCCGCGTGCAATCAGACTGAAGGCTCTGGCCGTGGGCGGGAGAGACGAAGTGGCGACGGTGTTGACTCCGTTTGAAGGAAAACATCCCTCGTGGGCTAAAGCCCGCAGTCATGGTTGCGAATTTTACGGCACGACTAACGTCGTGCCCCTTCAAAACGAGTGCGAATCTTACGGCGCGACGAAAGCGCGGCCCTTCAAAGGCGGTCCAAACTGAACCAACCCCGGAATCGAGCGGTGTTTTTGGCGGCGGGTTTGCTTGCCGGAATGGCGGCTTGCAAGGCGGCGCCAACATTAACAGATCAACAGGCCGAGGGGAAGCATCTCTACGACGTGGGTTGCGCTCATTGTCACGAGGAGAACGATCTCCACCTGAAAAAGGTTCCGCCGGATCTGCACGGGCTTTTTGACCGGAGCAGATTGCCCGATGGCGAACCGGCAACAGATGCGCAGGTGGAGCAAGTGTTGATGGCAGGCAGGGGAACGATGCCATCGTTTGCTTACCAGATGACGAAGGAACAGATGGATGCTGTGGTTGCATACTTGCACAGCGGGCTGCGCGATGAGAAAAAGCAATAGAGGAGGACAAGGCGATGAAGGTTGGAGTTTTGGGATCTGGAGATGTGGCGAAGTCACTGGCGGAAGGATTTTTGAAACACGGCCACCAGGTGATGATGGGAACGCGCGAGCCGGCGAAGCTGGCGGAGTGGCAAAGCAAGAATCCCAAGGCGCAGGTGGGGAGCTTTGGCGAGGCTGCAACGTTTGGCGAAGCGCTGGCGCTGGCGGTGAAGGGCTCGGTGGCCGAAGAAGTGCTGCGCATGGCCGGAAGCACGAATCTGGACGGCAAGCTGGTGATGGATGCGTGCAACCCGATTGCCGACGCGCCGCCGTTGAATGGCGTGCTGAAGTTCTTTACCACGCTGGACGATTCGCTGATGGAGCGGCTACAGCGCGCATTTCCCAAAGCGCATTTTGTGAAGGCGTTTAACTCGGTGGGGAACCGGCAGATGGTGAATCCGCAGTACAAAGCAGGGAAGCCGACGATGTTTATCTGCGGGAACGACGATGGAGCGAAGGTGGTGACGGCGCAGATTCTGGAGCAGTTTGGCTGGGAGACGGCGGACATGGGAAAGGTGGAATCGGCGCGGGCCATTGAGCCGCTCTGTATTCTGTGGTGTCTTCTTGGCTTCACGAAGAATGAGTGGACGCACGCGTTCAAGCTGCTGAGGCAGTAAGCGGCGACGTTTGCTGAGCCCGCGGTGTTCGCCAACCCAGAGCGCGGAGCCTGATAGATTCCCCGGTCTCAAAATCGAGACCGGGGGCATCCCAATGCAATGGTCCAAGGAGATCCCCGTATACTGAAGAGACGATGGCGACCGAAAAGACATTTTATCTGGAGACGTTCGGCTGCCAGATGAATGCACATGACTCCGAGAAGGTGATTGGCACATTGCGCCAGCAGGGATACCGTCAGGTGGAGTCGGAGCTGGATGCCGGACTGATCCTTTACAACACCTGCTCGATTCGCGACAAAGCGGAGCAGAAGGTCTTCAATCGCCTGAACGACTACAAAAAACTACACAAGCAGGGGAAGCGCTTTGGGGTGTTGGGCTGTGTGGCGCAGCAAGAGGGCGAAAAGATCTTCGAGCGGGCGCCGTACGTATCGCTGGTTTCGGGCTCGGCATCGTACCGAAAGCTACCGGAGATGCTGACGCGGCTGGAAGCGGGCGAGACACGCATCACGGGACTCGACGACCGGCAGACCGACGAGACTTTCGAGACCGAATTCACGGCGCGTCAGAATCCGTATCGCGGGTACATCACGATTATTGAGGGCTGCGATAAGTTTTGCTCTTACTGCGTGGTTCCTTACACGAGAGGCAAGGAGCGCAGCCGGAGTTCATCGTCTGTGCTGGCCGAGGCGCGACGCATTGCGGATTTTGGTTACACGGAGATTCAGCTGCTGGGCCAGAACGTCAACAGCTACCGCGATCCGGAAGGGAAGTCGAGCTTCGCGGAGTTGCTGGCGGCGGTGGGTGAGGTTACGGGGATTCGGCGCGTGCGGTTTACGACCAGCCACCCAAGAGACTTTACGCGGGACATTGTCGAGGCTATCGACAGGGTGCCGACGCTTTGCGATCACGTTCATTTGCCGGTGCAATCTGGGTCAGCGAAAGTGCTGAAGCAGATGGCGCGGGAATACACGCCGGAGTGGTACCTGGAGCGGATTGGCTGGGTCAAGGCGGCGCGGCGGCGGATTTCGCTTTCGACCGACATTATCGTAGGGTTTCCCGGCGAAACCGACGACGATTTTATCGCGACAATGAACCTGTTGGCTCAGGTGGAATACGATTGCGTCTTCGCCTTCAAGTACTCGGCGCGGCCTAACACGCCGTCCTTGACCATGATCGACACTGTGCCGGAGGAGGAAAAGGCGAAGCGGCTTCAAGTGTTGCTTGAAAGGCAGCGGGAGATTCAAAGAGTCAATTATATGAAGCAGGTGGGGGAGATTCTGGAGGTAATGGTCGAGGGCGCGAACACCTCGCGAGGACAGATTGCGGCCCGGAGCACGCAGAACAAGCCAGTGAACGTCGCTTGGACGCAACCCATCGCACCGGCGCCGGGAAGTTATCTGCAGGTGAGAATTACCGGGGCGTATCCTAACAGTTTGGTTGGCGAGACGGTCTAAAGACAGGGCGCAAGGGACCGAGGGAACAACGGGCCGAGAGCCAAGGGAACGAGGGAGCAAAGAGGGCGGATGGATATCGAGGTGCGAATTCGAGGGCTGATGATGGACCCGTCCACGAACATGCCCATCGTGGTGCTGAAGGATGTGGGTTCAGAGGCCGTGATGCCGATTTGGGTGGGCATCTTTGAAGCCAATGCAATTGCGCTGGAAATCGAGAAGATGGCAGCCGCGCGACCGATGACGCATGACTTGACTCGGAACCTCGTGCGCCACTTGAATGGTGAGCTTGATCGGGTTGTTATAACAGAACTTAAAGACGATACATTTTATGCAGTTTTATGGCTGAGGCAGGGTGCCGAGCAGGTGGCTGTGGATGCGCGACCGTCCGATGCGATCGCCCTCGCGCTGAGGGCAGATTGCCCAATATTCGTCGCAGACAAGGTGATGGAAAGCGCCAAGCTAAACACAAGCGGGCCGCCCGAAGGTCCCACGGCAGAGCAACTACGCGGATGGCTTGAAGGGCTGAACGACGAAGACCTCGGCCGCTACAAAATGTAGTCCAACCAAAGTTTCCAGAATTGACTTGCCGCTTGGAGCAGTGCGGGGGCGTAAAGGTGCGCGTCGGCGCGGAGCTGCGGAATAGAGATGCGTTTCTGGCGGAGTTCGCACGTGTGGCCAACGTACCATCGCTCGAGGCCGGAGGCGGTGACTTCAGGGTGGAATTGCAGCGCGAGGGCGTAGTTACCGATGGCGAAGGCCTGGTTTTCGTAGGTAGCGGTCCAGGCCAGGTGCTGAGCGCCTGGAGGCAGGTCAAAAGTGTCTCCGTGCCAATGGAACATGCGGAGATTCTCGGTGCACAAAGGCGCAAACCAATCTGGCGTTGGTGAGGGATCGGCAGGAAGAATGGGGAACCAGCCGATCTCAGGTCCGTTTGAGCCTGGATAAACCCGGGCGCCGAGGGCGGCGGAGATAAGCTGGGCGCCCAGGCAGATGCCAAGGGTTGGCTTGCGGGCGGCAAGGCGGTGGCGAATGGCGTCGATCTCGCAGGACAGAAACGGATAGTCGACTGAGTCATAGACGCCGATGGGGCCGCCCATAACGATCAAGAGATCGCATTGCTCAGCGGCCGAAAGCGGGAAGCGGGCGGTGGTGACGTCGATGGTTTCGATCTCGAAGCCCCGGCGCAGGAGCTCGGGCTCGAGGGAACCGAGATCCTCAAAGGGAAGGTGGGAGAAAACAACGGCATTTAGGCCATGGGCGGGCATAGAGATAGGGTACGAGATTTATGGCTGGAGGTAGTTAACAGAATATCTGTTATCGGACATGTTATATGTGGAGGCTAGTTTCGAATTTCTGCCAACAGCCCCTCAACATCGGCCTTTTCACCAGCCGTGAGTGGCAAAATCGGTGAGCGCGGGCGGCCCCCGTAGTAGCCGTTGAAGTCGCAAGCGTACTTGATTCCGGCGAGACCAAGCTCGCCGACTACGCGTTTGCCGGCGGCGAGAATCCGCTGCTGCTTTTCCTCCGCGAGTTTCGGGTCATGATCCTTCCACGCAAGATAGATTTCCTGGCAAGCTTGCGGCGCGAATACAGCAAAGGCGACGATGGCGCCCGTAGCTCCGGCCTGAAGCGATGCGAAGACGGAGCGCTCGGAGCCGGTGAGAACCTGGAAGCCGACTTCCCTTTCTCGGGTTTTGATCGGAGGCGCTGGTGGAGGCGCGGCAACGGCAACGCCACCGGCCAGCTCGTTGGCGGAGACGAAGGTGGCGGCAGTACGATTCTGACGAGCCATCATCATGCGCGCCGTGGCGGCTTCAAAGACCTGAGTGACGGGTACGGTGCGCCTGGGCGCGTTCGCGGTGGCGGCGACGGTCGCACGAAGGCGGTCGATGTCGCCTGTCGAATCCTTGATTCCGATGATATTGGGGTGTTGTGCGAGCTCAGCGACGGTGTCGACGGAAATCTCTTGCGGAACGAATTTTGGGATGTAATAAAAAACAACAGGAAGCGGCGAGCGGTCGGCGATGGAGCGGAAGTAATGCAGGACGGCTGCCGCTGGAAGCTGGTTGGAATAGTAGCTGGGAGGGCGGACAAGAACGGCGTCGTAGTTCTGAGTGGCCGCGAACTCCGCAAGCTCAAGTGTTGCGTGGACACTCTCGCGCCCGACCCCGGCGATCAAAACTTTTTCAGGCGCAGTGGCCTCGGCGGACACTCGAAGGACATCGCGCGTTTCTTCGTCGTTTAAGGCAGCAGCCTCGCCCGTCGAGCCCAAAACCACCATCCCCGCAAGCAGGCTGCGCGAGTAGCGCGCCATGTTGGCTTCGATTTTGCGGAAATAGATACGCTCGTCGGCATAGAACGGAGTCGTGACGGGGGCGAAGATGCCTTCAAGGAGCATGGGATTATTGTAGAACCCGGTGCGGAGAGTTAGCGCGCAGTTCCCTGTTGGGGCTTGGCGTGGTTGGCCGCGCAGACCACGCCGGTGTATGGTGGATTTCACACAGCGAACTCATTTTGCCCAGGGGCGGCGCTCCGAGAAGGATGCCTATGGAAACATCGCTGCACAGAGGACAAAACGGCCGACAGAAACAGACGCTTGCCCGTCAGGCAGCGGAATTTTGTCTGCATACCCTTGTTGCTCTGGCTTCATGGATCGTGCTGATACTGCTTGGTTATGCAGTCAGCCCGGTGGGCATTCCGCAAAGCGTGATTCTACTGTTGTCGATGGCTGTGCCGCTCGTTGTGGGTTTGATCGTTGCGCGAATTCACCCGAGCGAGATGGCCACTGTTGTGTGGCTCGTAGGGCTGATCTGGGCGATGATCGTCGGGCTCTATGTGCTGGATCTCCCAACGGGTCCAGGGCATTGCTTTCAGTGCGACGCGACCGACAAATTGATGCGAACATTTTTCAGCATGCCCAGCCCCAGCGGACTGATGGATGACGACGGGCCGTTCCTCGGCACGTGGCCGGCTGCGGCGCTGGTGGGATACTCGATCGGAGCATGGCTGGGGATGCGGCAGCGGTAGATCGGCAGAAGCGAGTCGCGCAAAGACTCGAACACAGAGCGCCGTCCCTATGGGACTCTTGTTTCCACGTAACTCAGCTTTCCCCTCGCTGAAGCGCGGGGCTAAAGAACGCTGCGCCTCCGGCGCGCCTAACCTTTGGGGGGCGTAATGGCCGCGGAAAACCGTTGAAACCTTCCCTTGGCGGCTAAAGCCGCGCTGATTGTTGCGGCTTTATTGGCACGGCTAAAGCCGTGCCCTTTCAAAGCTGAGTCATGCAATCAACTCTCGTGGCCGTTGGCTGAGTGCGGCGCCTACGCGGGCTGCTAGCGACAGTCGCCTCAGTGCAATGCTTGCGAAGACTGCTATCTTCCGTTGGCAGAGTGCAGTGCCTGCAGGGCGTAGACATTCACTGAGTGCTTTTGCATGGAGGCGAGGCCGTCCGCAGCGGCCTGCGCGGCGGCCAGCGTGGTGATGGTGGGAACGCGCTTGAGGACTGCGGCGCGACGAATGGCTTTTTCATCGAAGATTGCATCCTGGCCGCGCGGAGTGTTTACGATGAGCTGAATGCGGCCTTCCTTGATGAGATCGACTGCATTGGGCCGACCCTCTTCAACTTTGAAGACTCGCTCGACGATGAGCCCCGCGCCCTCGAGCACGTTGGCGGTGCCTTCAGTGGCGACAATTTTGAATCCGAGATCGACATAGCGGCGTGCGAGCGGAATGACCGCTTGCTTGTCGTGTTCGTTCACGGTGAAAAACACCGTGCCGCCGGTCGGGAGTAATTGGCCGGCAGAAAGTTGAGCTTTGGCGAAGGCCTCACCAAATGTCGATGCAACGCCCATAACCTCGCCGGTCGACTTCATCTCCGGGCCAAGAACAGTGTCGACGCCGGAAAATTTCGACCAAGGGAAGACGGGCGATTTTACGTAGAAGTGGGCGCCGGTGCCGAGATCTTTTCCGGAGGCGAGTTCGCCAGGAAGAAGCTCAGTGAGCCTGCGGCCGGTCATGAGACGCGCGGCAATTTTGGCCAGAGGAATGCCCGTGGCTTTGGAGACGTAAGGAACGGTGCGCGAGGCGCGCGGGTTTACCTCGATGACGTAGACGTGGTCGTTGCCTTGGTCGTCGCGCTGGATGGCGAATTGTAGGTTGACAAGCCCGATGACTTTGAGGGCGAGGGCCAGCTTGCGCGTGTAGGCGCGAAGGATTTCGAGAGTGGACTCGCTGATGCCGACGGCGGGCAGGACGCACGATGAGTCGCCCGAGTGAATGCCGGCTTCCTCAATATGTTGCATGATGCCGGCAATCAGAACGTCGTGCGTGTCGCAGAGCGCGTCGACGTCGACTTCAATGGCGTTCTCAAGGAAGTGGTCGATGAGGACGGGGCGTTCCTGCGAGTACTCGACAGCCTGACGCATGTAGCGGGTGACGGCGTCAGCATCGTATGCGATCACCATGGCGCGACCGCCAAGCACGTAGCTGGGGCGCACCAGGACGGGATAGCCAATGCGGTCAGCGACGGCGAGAGCCTGTTCCACGCTGGTGGCGGTTCCACCGGCGGGTTGCGGAATTTTCAGTTCGTCGAGGAGCTTGCCGAATTGCTTGCGATCTTCGGCGAGGTCGATCGACTCCGGAGAGGTGCCGATGATGGGCACGCCGGCAGCGCGCAGGCGCTGGGCGAGATTGAGCGGAGTCTGCCCGCCGAATTGCACGATCATGCCGATCTTCGCGCCCGATTGCGCCTCGTGTTGGTAGATGGCCAGTACGTCTTCAAGTACCAGCGGTTCAAAGTAGAGGCGGTCGCTGGTGTCGTAGTCGGTGGATACGGTCTCAGGGTTGCAGTTGACCATGATGGTCTCGTAGCCATCGTCCTTGAGCGCAAAGGCTGCGTGGCAGCAGCAGTAATCGAACTCAATGCCCTGCCCAATGCGGTTTGGCCCCGAGCCGAGAATGATGATCTTGGGCTTCGAAGTTGGTGGCGCCTCGTCCTCTTCTTCATACGTAGAGTAGAGGTAGGGCGTCATCGACTCGAATTCGGCTGCGCAGGTATCGACGAGCTTGAAGACGGGGCGGATTCCGTGGCCTTCGCGCAGTTCCCTCACCTGCTGGATGCCGGCGTGGCCGGGGAGATTCCATTCGGTGGCGATGCGCTCGTCGCTCAGACCGAGGCGCTTGAGCTTTCTGAGCGCTTCCGCGGTCATCTCTTTTGGAGTTGATTTTCCGATGGTCTGCTGCGCCAGCGTGATTTCACGAATCTGATGCAGGAACCAGGGATCCATTCTGGTGAGGCGCGCAACATCGCGTACGCTGAGGCCGCGTTCGAAGGCATAGCGAATGTAACCGAGGCGTTCTGGCCTCGGCGTAACCAGCATCTGCGTCAGGCGTCGGGGCTCCAGAACTTCGGCGCCGGTTTTCTTGCCGGTCTCAAGCGAGCGCCACGCCTTCATCAACGATTCTTTGAAGGTGCGGCCTATGGCCATCACCTCGCCAACCGATTTCATCTGGGGGCCGAGCGTTTCATCGGCGCCTGGAAACTTTTCAAACTGCCACTTGGGAATCTTGACCACGACGTAATCGATGGTGGGCTCGAAGCAGGCGGGCGTTTTGCGCGTGATGTCGTTGGGGATTTCGTCAAGCGTGTATCCGACAGCAAGCTTGGCGGCGATTTTGGCGATGGGAAAGCCGGTGGCCTTGGACGCGAGCGCTGAGGAGCGCGAGACGCGCGGGTTCATCTCGATGACCGTCATGCGGCCGTCCTGCGGGTTAACTGCAAATTGGACGTTGGATCCGCCAGTCTCGACGCCGATCTCGCGCATCACGGCAATGGCCGCATCGCGCATCTTCTGGTATTCGCGATCGGTGAGGGTTTGCGCGGGCGCAACCGTAATGGAGTCGCCGGTGTGGACGCCCATGGGGTCGAAATTCTCAATGGAGCAGATGATGATGACGTTGTCTGCCAGGTCGCGCATCACCTCGAGCTCGAACTCCTTCCAGCCGAGCACGCTTTCTTCAAGCAGGCATTCGTGCACGGGTGAGAGGTCGAGGCCGCGGGCAAGAAGCTCCATCAGCTCTTCGCGATTAAAGGCAATGCCACCGCCCGTGCCGCCGAGGGTGAAGCTGGGGCGGATCAGCACCGGGAAGCCGAGCTTGGCTGAGAAGTCGAGCCCGTCGCGCAGGTTGTTGATGAGCGCAGAGCGCGGAACGTCGAGACCGATGCGGATCATCGCATCTTTGAAGAGCAGGCGATCTTCGGCTTTCTTGATGGCTTCGAGCTTGGCGCCGATCAGCTCGACGTTATAACGGTCGAGAACTCCGGTGTCTGCAAGGTCGACGGCGAGATTGAGAGCGGTCTGGCCACCGACGGTCGGAAGCAGCGCGAACTTACCATGCCCCGGGTTGGCTGTGAGCATCTCGGTTTCAATGCGAATGATCTCTTCGACGTACTCGTGCGTAAGCGGCTCGATGTAGGTGCGATCGGCCAGCTCGGGGTCGGTCATGATGGTGGCCGGGTTCGAGTTGACCAGCACAACCTCGTAGCCCTCCTGCCGGAGGGCTTTGCAGGCCTGCGTGCCGGAGTAGTCGAACTCGGCCGACTGGCCGATGACGATGGGGCCGGAGCCGATCACGAGGATTTTCTGAATGTCATTGCGTCGGGGCATTCTTCTCTTCTTCTACCTTCATTTTGGGGGACAAGATTCAAACGGTTGATCTGTTGGGTGAACCTTGAGAACAATCTTCACCTCGCAAACTGCAACAGAGGGACACGAAATCGGCTCCGGTTGATCAAAGAGCGGCAGGCGCTTCACTTTGTCACCTTGTTTCCAGAAAGCAATGAATCGGAATTTACCTTTCGGAATCTGACCCAGATCAAACCGTCTTTTTGGTCTAACACTGCTGCCGTCAAAACCTTGTATGTTTTGGGATCTCTTATCTGGACGAGCATCTTCTCAAAAACCGTTGGTGCTCCTGTCTGATCGAAGATAGAGCCCTTGAATTGGACAGATTGGGCAACCATGAGATTGGGCGAGACTTTTTCGTCGTCGCAAGAGCAGTTTTTTTCGGGTACACAAATAAACTGGGCCTGACTGGAAATACTGATTAACAGAGCGGCCAAGCTAAGCACTCGAGGAAGTATCATGGCTTGCCTTCCCCAAGGGCTAAAGCCGTGAGCCTTGAGAATGCACCGCCGGCACGACGCATGTCGTGCCATCTCAAAGCGTCGAACTTTTGGTTCGACGAGTTTTGAAAGGGCACGGCTTCAGCCGTGCCGGTGGGAGATTGATCCTGATGTGGCTTTAGCCACTGAGGGATGGGGTCGAGCTTCCAGCCTGGAAATGCTGAAGAGTACCGGTAGTCAGCAGGGCTGGGGCATAGATGCTTCTTCACAGGGTTCAGATGAATGTAATGGAGATGCTTGTCGTAATCGCCCGTAGCGCGAATTCTATGGTCAGCAAAGCCGCGTTGCCAAATTTCCATATTTGATCCGAGCTCCACTTTCACACGATGCGAGAATCCGCCCTTGATGAGTTGAACTGCGCGTTCAAGTGAAATGTGTGGCGAAATCAAAAGATGAAAATGGTCAGGCATCAAAACAAATTCGTGAAGAAGATAAGATTCGCCGCGGTAATGGAAGAGCGTTTTGAAGAATAGTCGGGCCCAAGCCTCGTTTTGAAACAGCGCGCGGCGCTCCCATGTGTCGGAAGTGACGAAGTAGGTTTGCGCGTTGTTGGTTGCATGTTCGCGAGCGGGCTTCAAAACCATCCCTCGGCGGCTGAAGCCGCGGTTTCCTTTTCGATCTTGCGGCACGGATAAATCCGTGCCCTTTCAAACTGCGTCTTCCCTGCATTCCCTCAGCGGCTTAAGCCGCGGTCTTCCACGATCTACTCACGGCACGGCTGAAGCCGTGCCCCTTCAAGGCTGCTCAAACCTGATGCACAATTTTCTTCGGCAATGCCCTGGCGTTTTCTGGGGCAATTCCCATTTAATGTCCAGCCCACTGTATTCCAAAAAATAGCGGAGCCAAATGCCCCGCCGCTTGAAAACTTCAAAATTGTTGTGCATCGCGGGGTTCATCCCTTCCACTCCTCCATCATCTTGCGGAAGTCGCGGAACAGATAGTGCGAATCGTGCGGCCCCGGTGCGGCTTCAGGGTGGTACTGCACGCTGAACAGTGGCAGAGTCTTGTGGCGCAAGCCTTCGAGTGTCTGGTCGTTCAGGTCGACGTGGGTCAGCTCAACCTCGTTGGCGTTGATGGAGTCGGGATCGACAGCGAAGTTGTGGTTGTGGGCAGTGATCTCCACTTTGCCGGTGGCGTTGTTCTTGACCGGATGATTGCCGCCATGGTGGCCGAACTTGAGCTTGTAGGTGCGTCCGCCGAGGGCCAGGCCGCAGAGTTGATGGCCCAGGCAGATTCCAAAGACCGGGACGCGGCCCATAAGGCCGCGAATGGCCTTAACCGCATAATCGACCGGCTCGGGATCGCCGGGGCCGTTGGACAGAAAGACACCGTCAGGCTTGAGGGCCAGCACGTCTTCGGCGGCGGTCTCGGCCGGGACCACGGTAACGCGGCAGCCGTCACGAGCTAACATGCGCAGAATGTTTTGTTTAATACCAAAGTCATAAGCAATTACATTAAGGGACTCACGCCCTTTTAAGTTTTGGATAAGAGCAGTGGAAGGCGGCTCCTCTATCTGGTTGCGCGGGTCGGAGGCGTCGAATTCATAGCTCGACTTGGTCGAAACGACGCGAGCCAAGTCGGTTCCCTCCATCTTGCGGATGCTCCCGGCCTTTCGGACCAGGGCCTCGGGATCGGAAACATCGGTTGAAATCACTCCACGCATCACCCCGCGGTCGCGCAGGTGGCGCACCAGGGCACGGGTATCGATTTCGGCCAGAACGGGGACGGAATAACGCTCCATGTACTCGTCTGTGACCTGCTCGGAGCGCCAGTTGGAGCTGATGGCTGAAAATTCGCGAACAATCAGACCCTCAATGAAGGGCCGGGCGGCTTCATTGTCGGCGCGATTAGTGCCGTAGTTGCCGATTTGGGGGTTGGTGAGGACGACGATCTGCCCGGCGTAGGAGGGATCGGTAGCGATTTCCTGGTAACCGGTAAGAGAAGTATTAAAAACGACTTCGCCCTGACATTCGCCTGGGTGTCCGTGGCCGAGCCCGCGGAAGATGCGCCCGTCTTCGAGCGCGAGGATCGCCTGCATCGCCTCTCCGAGGAGTGGATTCAATCGATTTTATCAGGTTTATGCGGACAGAATTGGTCCGGTTTTCCACGGATCGAACGGGCAAGGTGCCCGCACCGGCGAGGAAGCCGGCACTTCCTGTGGAATCAGTGGACGACGCCGGCATCGCGGGCGGGCCAGTAGATGAACACGGCCTTACCGTAGATGAGCGAGCGGTCGACTGGGCCGAATTCGCGGCTGTCAGAGGAGATGGAACGATGGTCGCCCATCACGTAGTATTCGTCGGCCGGCAGAGTCATCTCGGCAACAGAGCGGGTGTCGCGGTACTCGGGCGGTACGTAGGCTTCGCGGATTTGCTTGCCGTTGACGAAAACACGGCCATGATCGACGAAGAGCTGGTCGCCGGGCAGCGCAATTACACGCTTGATATAGCTTTTCGCTGGGTCGCGTGGGTAGTGAAAGACAACCACATCGCCGCGATTGATCGCCGCGAAATGATAGACAAATTTGTTGATGAAGAGGCGGTCGCTGTCCTCAAGGCGCGGCAACATGCTGGTGCCCTCAACCCGCACGGGCTGATAGAGGAATGTGATGATGAGAGCGGAGGCGACAGTGGCAACGGCCAGATCGCGGATCCAGAGCATGACCCCCGCGGATTTCTTCTCCGTGGGCGAAGGGATGGCGGCTGTGGAGGCCAGTTCGTCCGATGCCTGCGGGTCGATCGCAGTCTCGGACACGATCTCGGGCCCAATTTCGGGCAATGACTCCTGAGGCGCGGGCAAAACGATGCTGTCGGGCGGCAGCCTTAAGGCGGGCGGAAGGCCTGGGCCAGACTCAGGAATTATGGGTTCGGTTGAGCCGGTTTCCATCTCTAGTACGTCCAGATTAGTCGAAAACGCGCCGTCTTGCACTTCGAGGGCGCCCTAAGAGTAAAGACGGTGGACAAAAAGGAGAGTAAGCCGAATCGGAAATAAAGGGCGCATCGCGTTTTCCGGCGGCGCTGGACAGATTGTCCTGGAGGCTTGGAGTGAAGCCGTCGCGAGCGATCCGAAAAACTCCCGCCCAGGCTGGCGCATAGCCGTTTAGTAATGCCCCGTTCGGTGGATTGTTGAGTACCTGCGGAAATTGTTTAATGACTCCAGTACCCGAGAACCCTCAACTCAACAACTGCCGCCCGATCCTCCGGAGGACTATGGATAGCCTCGTCGAATCCCCCCGAGTTGCATTTGTGTCCGGATCCAGCCTGCCTGGGTCTTTCTCTTTTTCATTTCACCGTCTTATCCTGCCCTGCCTTGGCGTTTTAATCGGCATTTCGGTGGGAAGCGCGACTGGACTGACGCTTGCGCTGGTGAACGCGTCGAATAGCGCTTTGGCAGCGTCGAATAACACCACGCCTGTCGATTCCGATCAAGTCCGCGCCATACCCGCAGACAGGCTTGCGATGAATGCCAGCCCTGCGCAGGTGGATCGTCCGGTTGTCACTGCTTCATCCGTCGCCAGCCCCAGCAACCCAGCTACGGCTATAAGTGCCACCCCGGCCGTCGAATCGCACAAGGCAGTTTCCAATCTTGCGCCGAAGCTTGCCGCAGCGAGTTCTGATCGACCGATAAAGGTAAGCTCTGAGCGCGAAATGGCCCTGAACAAAGCGCCCGACGCTGTGAAACCCTCGACTATCCAGCTGGAAGGCAAGGAATATCGCGCTGCAAGGATGGTGTTCGAACCCGCCGCTATGAGCGCTACCGAGGAGCCGGTTTCTGCGGAGGCAGCGGTCCCAACTGCAGTGAATACAGCGCAACTAAGCCTTGAGCTCCCAACGCCGGCAAGTCTCTATACCGAAGGGGAGTTGACGGTTTCGGAATTCAACGCGTCGACCGGAACCATTGAAACCAGCGATGGGAAGACGTTCGTTCTAGGAACGACGGTGGCCGCAGGCAACGCAACTTCGTGGGAAACCTACCGATCCGATCTTCATTACAGGTGTGACCAGAACGGAAGCTGCGTGCTGATGCGTGCCGGGGTTGTCGCGCCAAACGCGCGGCTTATTTAGGAGCGCCAGGCCGGGTCCGCACGGCGCGGGCTCAGTCGCCTTACTCGCAGCCCAATCCGCCGGGCGGGCAAAAAACCCGAGGACGATGGTTCGTGATTGGCTTCTGGTTGGCTGCTGGAACCAACTCCGGCGCAGCTCCGGGATCGGAAACGCCAGCGAGGTTTTCCTGCTCCAGATTCAGCGGGCGCTGCAACACCATCTCCACCTGAGT
Source organism: Occallatibacter sp. (assembly GCA_036489735.1). Taxonomy (GTDB): domain Bacteria; phylum Acidobacteriota; class Terriglobia; order Terriglobales; family Acidobacteriaceae; genus Telmatobacter. Next base: position 32,841 of record DASXFF010000031.1, read on the forward strand.
GCCCCTGGGAATGTCGACGTCGGCGTTGCGCGTGAAAAGCGTAACAATGCCGACGGTGGCAAGCCCTGCGCCGATGCCGGCAAGGCCTCCCGTGACAGGATGGCCGGACACCGCACCGCCGATCGTACCTGCGCCAGCACCGGTGGGCAGCGCAATCTCAGCAGTTTCGCCTGCGTGCCGGCCCTTATTTCCATTTCCTTCTATGGTTCCCTCGCCGTCGTTCTTCACCGTATCGTTGTTTGAGCCAGGCATGCTGCTCACCACGCCCGGAATTTCAGCCACAGTGCCATTGGGGAAGATGATCGAGGTGAAGTGCATGTCGAGTTGCGCCTTGGCCTTGATGCCTCCGCGCTGGACCCTGTCCACTACGCCCTGGACGTAGACGCCAGTGGGGATCATGACTCGGTTGCCGACCACCACAGGAAAAGTGGATGACAGGTAGACACCATCGCCGGGCTTAGCCGATTTTGTGTTAATGGCGCTGCGCAGTTCCAGCAGAACCTTGGTTCCGGCGGGGACGATGTAGATTTTTTTCGCCGGGGCTGCGTCAGCTGGTCCGACCGAGTCTGCCGGGGGCTGTGCCGGAGCTGCCGGTTCGGCCGGCGCCGCGGTTTGTGTGGGTACGGGCGGGGTGGCTGGAGTCGCTGATGGCTGGGCGTCAGGTCTATTTGCGGGTCCAGAGGGATCGGGCGCAGGTGCGGTTGCCACCGGTTGTGGCAGTGTCGGGGTTTGAGCGATGCTTAGGCCCGCTGAGGCCAGGCCGATCAGTATTGCTGCACGATACGCTTCCCGCAGCATCGACATTGCAATCCTCCGTTGCTCAACTGGATAGACGGAATTCCCGCACACAAGGATAGCTCGACATGGTGTGCGCAGGTGTCAAATGATTGGCCGGTTGCGGGGCAACGGGCTTCTGGGCGCGTTACCATGCCAGAAAGCGATGCCAGTACAAGACCAATCAAGTGTTGCCGGGCCCGGAGGCGCATCCGGGCGGTTTGGCGCGGCTTATCGCGTGCTGAGAGACGCGATTGCCGGGAGGGCCTTCCCTGGATGCGTGTTCGGGGTTCTGGCCGGGGGAGAAGTAGCGCTGAAGGGTGCGTTGGGCAGGTTTACCTACGAGGCCGATTCGCCCCAGGTCAGCGCGGAAACCCGGTTCGACGTGGCCAGCCTTACCAAGGTCGTGGGCACGACGGCTGCGGCGATGTTGCTTGTTCAGCGCGGACAAATGGACCTGGAAACGCCGCTGGGCGAGATTGTGCCGGAGTTTGTCACCGGCCGAACACCTCAGGACTGGGCACGGCAGGTGACCCTGCGCCATCTGCTGGCGCACAATTCGGGTTTGCCGGGCTATGTGGAGCTTTTCCGGCGCGCTACGACGCCCGAGGCGCTCATGCAGGCCTGCCTGGAGCTGCCGATCGAGACAGAGCCGGGAACGCGAGCGGAATACTCCGACCCCGGGTTCATTTTGCTGGGCAAGGCGCTGGAGGTGTTGACGGGGGAAGCCCTGGATTTGTGGCTCAGACGGGAGGTCTTCGTGCCGGTTGGAATGAATGCGACCGGCTTCTGCCCTGCCCCGGCCGAGCGGAGCGCGATTCCACCCACCGAACAGGACACATGGTTTCGCCATCGACTGATTCAAGGCGAAGTGCAGGATGAAAACGCGTGGGTGCTTGCAGGAGTTGCCGGAAACGCAGGGCTTTTCTCGACCATTGGCGATCTTATGCAATTCGCCCGAGCCATCGTGGACGCTCCCCGAGCGCGCAAACCGGGCGCGATCTTCGACTCCGGCATCGTGAATCGATTTAGTCGGCGGCAAACGCCTGATGGAAGCTCACCCGCGTTGGGATGGGACACGCCTTCTTCGGAGGGATCGTCGGCAGGGGAGCGTTTTTCGAGCCATTCGATCGGCCACCTTGCTTTCAGCGGCTGCTCCCTTTGGATCGATCTTGATGCCACTATCGCAATTATTCTGCTCACTAATCGGACCTGGCCCGATCGAAGGAATCAGATGATTCGCGAGGTGCGCCCTGCGTTTCATGACGCGATTCGTGAGGCGCTGCAATGACACGATTGCGGGTTAGATGACGATGGGGGGTTACGAAAGCAGCTCAGGCCTGACGAAATTTGTGTAGGGCCTTGCGCGGTTTTATCGATACAATTGATGCTGGGGTCTGACGCGATGTTACCGATTTCAACGCTGCAGGAGATGGCCGGCTCCCGAACCAAGGACAATAATCATCACGACCAGGCCAACCTGCTTCAGCAATTAACTACAGAGAGCCAGAACGAGGCTTCTCAAGGGCTCGACACAAAATCCGCGCTGGAGATTGCTCGCATCATCAATCACGAAGATGCGAAAGTCGCCGCAGCCGTCAAGAAGGCTATCCCGGAGATCGCCGCAGTCATCGACCAGGTGGCGCGAAGCCTGCGGGACGGCGGCCGGCTGATCTATGTCGGCGCGGGTTCCAGCGGGCGGATCGCGGCGCTGGACGCGTCGGAGTGCCCCCCCACCTACTCGACCGCGCCGGGACAGGTGCAATACATCATGGCCGGCGGACCCAAAGCACTGGCGTCGGCGGTTGAAGTAAACGAAGACTCCGAAGATCTGGGCCAACGCGACGTTGCGCGTCGCCGACCGACCCGCAAGGATGTCGTGATTGGTGTTTCGGCCTCCGGACGCACGCCATATGTGGTCGCGGCAGTCGCTTATGCTCGCGCACGCGGAGCGCACACCGCAGCCGTGACCTGCAATCAGGCGACGCCACTGTCAGAAGCGGCGGATACGACCATCGTGGCCGATGTGGGCGCTGAAGTGGTCTCTGGATCGACGCGCATGAAGGCTGGAAGTGCGCAGAAGATGATTCTGAACATGATCACGACGGGCGCCATGACGCGGCTCGGCTATGTGTACGAAAACCTGATGGTCAACGTGCACATGCAGAACTCCAAGCTGGTGGAGCGCGGAATTCGGATTCTGATGTCGGCCTGCAATATCGATCGCGCAACGGCGGTTGATACGATCAAGAGCGCAGGACGCAGCGTGCCCGTGGCTCTGGTCATGCTTCGTGCGAAAGTCGACAAGCCCGAGGCGGTGCGGCGGCTGGCGAAATCCGACGGCAATGTAAGGCTGGCTATCGAAGATAACGTGCTGGAGCTGTAGGCGCAAATCTTCAGGGCAGAACGCGCTGAATGTGCAGGAACAGAATCAGATTCAGCACAATGCCGATCGCCAGCACTCCAATTCCAACCACCGCGACAACCTTCACCTTGTTTGAGAAGGTTTTCAGATCTTCGAGAAGCTCCTGCTGCTCGAGCGTGTTGCGGTCTGTGGCTTCGCGCACCATCTCCAACTGATCTTCGACTCGCTTGAGCGAAGCATTCTGCTCGACCACCTGTTCACGCAGTTCACGATGCTCGGTCGCGAGCGCGGCCATACTGCTCTCGAGAGGCGCCAAGTCCACTTTAGGTGCGGGCGGCGGCGCTTGCGGACGCGGAGTGAGCACGTTCGACACCGCGGTGAGCACGTTCCCCTCAAGCAAGGGCAGAAGCCGCTGCACGAACGGCATGACGGTGCGGAACAAGTTGACGGCGCGCTGCGCGGTAGAGGGCTCATCGTCATTCGTCGATCCGGGCAGAGAGCGGCCGGGCGGAGGCGGCGAAACGCGATTCCCTGCGCTCTGAGAGATTGCGGCGCGCCTGCCGGACCCCATGGGCAAAGGCGATCCCATTGCTCGGGATGGATAGGCTGCGGATCTGGGAGACAAAGAGTCCCGGTCGATCGATTCAATGCTGTCGGGTTCGTTCATGCGGTCCTTCTTTAATGGCTCGGGACAATCCTCATATATAGCTCATTTTGGTTCCGATTGGAACTTTCTTTTCGTGCTCCGCCTGATCGGCTGAGCGCAGGTGGGTGTTGGGTCGCATCACTCGAACGCTGCAGAGACTCCGCGGAGGCGGTTGGTATGCTCGAAGCGAGGAGAATTGCGTGAAGGCACATGTGAACCGCACGCTGCGCAGTGTGCAGCGAAGTATCCTGGCCGGAATCATCACCGTCGGCCCGCTTTTTGTGACGTACCTGATCTTCAGCTTTCTTCTAAACGAGCTGGCTCGGGCGGGATTGCCCGCGGTACATTTGCTGGCCGCGCAGTATCCAGGAACATGGTTCGGTTATCCGTGGATTCAGCCGCTATTGGCCGTTTTGCTCACGCTCGTTGTGCTCTTTGTGGTAGGCCGCGTAACGTCTCTCGTGATCGGCCGCCAGGCTTTTGGTTTGTTTGAGTCGATTCTCGAGCGGCTGCCCTTTGTGGCCAAGGTCTACACCTCGGTCAGGCAGTTGCTGGACACGATGATGGCCAAAAAGGATGCGAGCCAGCGCGTGGTGCTGGTGGATTTTCCAATTGCCGGCCAAAAGAGCATCGGCTTTCTGACGCGCACAATGACCGATGCAGGCAGCGGACAATCGCTCGCGGCAGTGCTGGTACCGAACGCCATCAATCCGACATCGGCATTTCTGCAGATTCTTCCCTTGGACAGGGTGATCGAAACGGACCTGAGCATGGAACAGGCTATGAGCATGGTGATGACCGGTGGCGCGGTGGGGCCGGAGACAATTCAGTACTCGCGCGCCTCGGGGGACGCTGCACAGGACGCTGGGGTGGGGACGACGACATCCGTTTTGAAGTAGAAGTGGTCAGGGGGGCTGGTGGCAGCGAAAAGAGCAAAAAAGCGTCCGGTCGTGATTACTGTGCTCGGATGGCTTTACATCGTAGTGGGCGCAGTGAGCACCGCTGCGCATTTCGCAGATTTCAGGACGCACAAGCTCGTGATGAACGAATTTGTAGGGATCACCGTACTCGGAGCGGCTGCCATTATTGCCGGGGTGTATATGCTGAAGCGCCAAGACTGGGCCCGATGGCTGGCGCTGGTGTGGATCGCCGCGCACGTAGTCATCAGCGCGTTTCATCCCCTGCACGAATTCATTGTTCATTGCGTGCTGCTTGCGCTATTCGCTTATCTTCTGTTCCGGCGCGAGTCGCGGGAATATTTCACTGCGGCGTGAGGGCAGCGGCGCGCATCATCATGGTGCGGTCGCAGGATTGGATTCCTCAGTGGAGATGATCTCCTCTTCGACCTGCTCGCTCTCGATCGTCACGGTGCGCAAATTGATGTGTTCGAACTGCGCCCAAATGAGGCCTATCGGTGCGATTCCCAGGAAAGTGATTAGGAGCAGAGTTGTCGCGCAGGCCATCGCGGTTTCCTGACTCATCCCGAAGAGTGGGCGCAGCATGACTTCCAGAGCGGCAATCTGTGTGAACCATCCGAGCACCGGCAATTGCATGATGCTGGCGATTCCGCCGCCGGCCATCAGGGCCAGGCATTTGGCCAGCAGACTTCCGTGACCCTCGGGCATGAAGGCTGCAACGCCTTCCACGTATGCCGCCGTGATCCCTCCCCACATGACCAGCGACATGGATAGAGTCAGCACAAAATCCGTGGGAGTGCGTAAGGTGTCGAGTCCCTCGTGAAACGTGCGGATTTTGTGCCCGGCAGATTGCGCAAGTTTGTGGGAGAGTGGCGAAAGAATTTTTTCGCAGAATGCCGCGACAGCTTTTCCCGACAGGCGCACGGCAACCAGGAAGAGCGCGCCTGCGACGGTGGCGATAAGGCCGCCCTTGCCGACTTTGTTAAAGACTTCCTGATGCGGAAGCGTGCCCGCGGGTGAGATCAGAATTGCTGTGCTGAAGAGCAGTGCCATGGAGCCGCCATCGAAAAGCCGCTCGACAATATAGACCGCGATTTGCGAGGCAATGGGGAGTCCGGTTTTTTTTGCCACCAGATACGGACGCACAAGGTCCGCAATGCGGCCGATCAACGCCACTGCGGTGAAGCCCATGACCTGCGTTCCCAGCAGCGAAAAAAGAGGCAGGCGCTTGTTGGGGCGCAGCAGCCATGCCCAGCGAACCGAGCGCAGAATGAAGGCTGTGTAAATGAGGCCGGCGCCGAGCAAGACCTTAGTCCAGCGCGCCTTTTGGAATTCAGTAAGGAAAACGTGCCAGTTAAAGGGATGCAGATGCTGCTCATAGGCGAAGAGGCCGCCCAGCGCCGCCAACACAATCAATCCCAGAATCCACTGGCCTTTTTTCAAAATCTCTCCGTCAGATCGTGATCTAGAAGTATGTTCTCACGGGCCTGCAGGGCCGCGTCGGTGAACATTCGCATCCGGACCCGGTGAGTCAACGGGTGGCGCCAGTGTGAATGAACTGTGAAGAAATCGCGGTGTGACGATGTTCCGAGTGGAACTAAATGATTGGACTAAGGGCGGAACTACGGGGCGGGTTGAGCTGCGGTGGCATGTTCCGGCGCCGCGGTGCGACGAGCTTCCGCCTCGCGGGCGAGGACGCGGCGATTGAACTCGTGGATCACTCGTGCTACGTACAGATGCGTCTCGCGGTAGGGCGGAATGCCGTGATATTTATCGACTGCTTCAGGACCGGCGTTATATGCGGCCAGCGCCAAGGCAAGATTATCGTGGTATTTGACGAGCAGAGCGTCGAGATAGGTGGAACCGCCGCGGACATTTTGGTTGGGTTCGAAGCTATCCTTCACGCCAAGGCCGGCAGCCGTTCCGGGCATCAATTGCATCAGGCCCTGCGCGCCGGCACGGCTTACGGCACGGGTGTTGCCATCGCTCTCGGCTTTGACAACGCTGGCCAGCAGATCCACGTCGAGATTGTGCTCTGATCCTGCCTGGGTAAGCATTTCGTGCAGGTCGCCCGGAGTGAGGTGCGCTGGCCCTGTGGGCTTTCCCGGCGGCGCAATCAAAGCCGGCGGGGGTGGGTCGGGGATTGACTCGAAGGCTGCGATGTCGGTGGGCGCAAACTCGATGTAGTTATCTTCGTCCGCACTCAGGTAAAGGCGAATGCGGCCGTCGACCAGTGCGTGATGATGGCACTGCTCGACGAAGCCGTTGCTGAGAGTGACGCGCTCGGCGGCGCGAGCCGTTTGCGGCACAACAGCCAATACGGCGAGAGAAATTGCCGCGATGGATGCTGCTCTGCGCATTGTGAATCGAAACTCCAAAGACATGGTCCTCTCAGATTGCCGCGGGCGTCATCTTGGCGAGTGCGCGTTCCAGCACGACGGCCACTCCGTCCTCGTCGTTGGTCGGGGCCTGTTTCCATCCGCGCATCTTCGCCAGCGTGCGCAGCTCCTGTGCGGCGTTGGCCATTACGATTCCCTGCCCTGCCCACTCCAGCATATCCACGTCGTTCCAGTTGTCGCCGATGGCCATGGTTTCCTTGCAGTCGATATCCAAGCGTGCCGCAAGGCGTTCGAGCGCGGAACCCTTTGACACTCCCGGAGGCAGCAGATCGAGAATGGTAATGTCGCGGGCCAGATACTCGGTACGCACGCTCTCACATTCCGCGGCCCACTCGCTCTGCTTCAAGGCTTTTTCGGCCTCTCTCATCTCGAATACGGTTCCCGCCGCCATGCCTTGAATGGGATCGTCGCCATCGATCAGTGCCGACTCCAGCGGCTTCACAACTTCAATTGCGTTGCGGTTCGACTCGACCCACATTGCGATCCGTCCATGCGCCTGATCGACATCTTCAAGCACCAGTTCGCCGAGGCCGGGGCGGTCAAAGGTGAAGACGACGGTTCCAAACGGTCGAAGCACGCCGCAAAGGCCCCGCGCCACTCGCGACGGCATGTGGCAGCGGTCTAAGACACCCCCGCCCAGCGTCGAGAGCACTGCACCATTGGACGCGATGATGGGCGTATCCGCTCGCAGGCCAAGACCTGTCAGCAGCGGCACGGTGTATGCCGGGCGGCGGCCCGTGGCGATGACCACCGTAATGCCGGCCTCCTGCGCCGTTCGCAGCGCTTGAGCATTGCGCGGGCTGACGGTATGCGACAGCGTCGGCAGCAATGTGCCATCCATGTCGATAGCGATCAGGCGTGGAGGAGGGTGCATGAATTCAAGTGTACGAAAGACAGGGTCAGGCTTCAGAGATCACAGTTCAACGACTAGAGAGTCTCTGCGGTATTCTTTGCAGTATGGAACGGATTTGCAGTCAATGCCACGCGGTTCTTGGCGAAGGCACGAAGGCGGACTGGTGCCCTGCTTGCGGGGGCGCGTTGATCGAGCGCAAAATTCTGTCCGAAAGGCTGCCCCACGCAGTGGTGGATCATCGGGGCATCGTGCTGCCGCGGCGGCACGCGATGGGCGGAATCATTACGCCGCAGTGAGAGCAGTTCGGTTTCAAACGTGGTTCTGCACGTAGCCGACGATAGCTAGCAACGCCAAGATTGCTGCCAAAACGATGAGCAGTATTCGCTGGACTCCTCTGCCAAATGCAGCCAAGAGTGAAGCAAGAAGCGATGCGAGAACGGCAGCGCACAAAACGCGCTGGTCCCACGGATTCACCATTAGCCCACCATTCGACAAGTGAATAAGTGGAAAAGGCACAATAAAACACAGCACCACGCCAATGGCACTAAGACAACACAGTACGACGCCTGTTCCAAACAGCCAACTTCTCCAGACTGCGATGACTTCGCCCCGGTCACTCATACCGCAGCGCTTCTGCGGGCAGCACTCTTGCGGCCGAAGACGATGGGTAAAGAGTCGCCAGCAGCGAAATGCCAATGGAGACCGCCGCGACAATGACGCCATGAATGAGGCGTGGCGCGAAGGGCAGCGTGTCAATGGAGTAGACGTCTGGCGAGAGCGGAATGCGGTAGTAGCTGCCAGCCCAGGACGCGAAGTAGCCGAGCGCGAGACCGAGCACGGTGCCGATGACACTGATCAGAAATCCTTGCAGCAGAAAGATGCGGCGCACCTGGCCGGGATCGACACCGAAACTCATCATCACTGCAATGTCTCGGGTCTTCTCCATGACCATCATGGTGAGCGCGATAAGAATGTTGAGCGCTGCCACAATCACGATCAGCGCGATGACGATGAAGGTGACGTATTGTTCGAACTTAAGGGCGCGGAAGAGTTCGCGGTTCTGGTCGGTCCAGTTGGTGGTCATGTAGCCGGGGCCCGCGGCTTGCTCGATGACCTTCGCGATCTGCGGCGCGCGATTGAGATCATCGACCTTGAAACTGATCACGGAGAGCAGATCGGGCTCATCGAAAAGGTGCTGCGCGTCGGCGAGGCGCAGAAAACCCATTTGTGCGTCGTATTGATAGAAGCCCGAGTGAAAGGTGCCGGCCAGCCGGAAGCGCACATATTTGGGAATCACGCCGACCGGAGTCATCTCTCCCTGCGGACTGATAATGAGCACCGAATCGCCGACAGACGCGCCAATGGTTTCGGCAAGGTCGCTGCCTAGAACGATCGGCGGCAACTCCGTATTGGGCGTCGAAGTAGTTTGAGTTTCCGGCTCGAGAGCGTCTATGGCGCCCGGCGTGGTCTTGGAGAGCAAGTCACTGACGGTGCGCTCATCGTCGGGCAGGATGCCTTCAATCATGGCGCCGCCATCGCGTGCGCCACGAGCCACGAGCACCTGCTCGTACAAGCCGGGCGATGCCGCAACGACGTGCGGGACCTGGCGCAGGCGGGCCAGCAGCGCCCGCCAATCGCCGATCCCACGCCCGTCCACATTCATTAATTGCACATGCGCGCTGGACCCGAGCAGTTTGCCCTCAAGATCGCGCTGCATGCCGTTGGTGATGGCGAGGGCAATGATGAGCGCCGCCACCCCTGCCGCGACACCCACGATCGAGATGACGGTGACTACGCCGACGACAGCCTGCCGCCGCTTGGCCTTCAGGTACCGCGCCGCTACATATAACTCAAATCGCATTCGATTATTGCGCCTGTGCAGGAACGATCGTTTTAGCCACGCCCACATTTTCGTAGCGATCGTAGGCGCGAACGGTGATCAGGTGCTCGCCGATCTTGCCTGCGTCGGCATCAAGCGAGATGTGGAACTCGTAATGCTCGCGCCTGGAGTCGGAAATGAGGCCAGCCGGATCGATGGTCTGCCAGGGTCCGGCGTCAACGGAATACTCGGCGTGCGCCACGGGCGAGGCCGCGTCCTCTGCGTCGAAGCTGACGAAGAATGGCTTGCCACAATTGACGCCGGAGCAACTCGACTCCTGGACATCCGCCTTCAGGTTGGTGATGACCGGCGGCGTGGTGTCAACCACGAATCGATCGCTGACTTTTTCGCCGGTGAGCGCGCCACCCGGCGAGTGCGAGGGAGCGTCGGATGCGACCACTTTAATGCGGTAGCCGCCATCCGGAATCAGCGAAGCGTCGAAGCTGTAGGCCTGGTCCTTGATTTTCTTTTTCAACGGCCACCAGGCAGAGTCACCGTCGGCCCGGAGAAAAAGCGAGTAGAGAAGCGTGTCGCCGTCGTCGTCGTGCGCCGCCCAGCGAACCGTGACGGCAGTGCGGTCTTTCGCGGCTTGCAGAGGCTGACTCGAACTGTTGGCGTCGAAAGTAATGGTCGAGCCCTGACTCGAAGACGGTAGAGTGATGTTCACGGTTTGATTCTGAGCGAAGCTGGCTTGCGGATTGATGCGTGCGCCGGGGACAACAACCAATTCGTCGACAACGGGAGCGGAGTTTACCGGCAGATAATTGACCCCGACACTGCCCAGCGCGCCGCCAGAGTGCAGCACAACCTTCCATTGCAGAAAGCGACCAGGCGGCGAAGCAACCGAGCCGCCGGCGAGGGGCTGCCAGTCGCTCCAGCCGCGGACCGGCTGCTCGACATTGCCGGTTCGGGTCAGCAGATCGTAACCGGTTGAGCCGGGTTCAATCTCCACGCGGCCGAAGCGCGCGAAGGCTGCGGCATCGAGAATATCGCTGGCGTACTCGTGAGTTTCGGTTGCGCCGAGCCGGTCGATCTTGCCGATGTTGCCGGTGCCGATGAACAGGTCTTCCTTGCCAGGTTCGGAGGCCACGCTCAGGCCCTGCTGCGCCTGCAAGTGCCCGACGTCGGCGTAACTGCCGTCGTCCTGAACGCGAAAGATTTGTCCGCGATTGCCGCTGAATGCGAGCAGGCCGTCGGGCCGGGCGGCGAGTCGATAGACGATGGAATCCTTGCTGGACCAAAGTGCGCGCGGTGCCTGGCCTTCGCTCAGAGCGAAGATTTCGCTTCCTTCAGGGACGGAAGCACTGGCGTTGGCAGCCTGCACCGACTGTGGCTGAACGACGGTGATGGTGATGGAAGACATTCCCTGCACGGGAAGCTGAGGCAACGGATTGCGGCTCTTGTCGCCCACACACGCCGCGTAGATGGTTCCATTCACGCCGACGGCGACGGAAGTGATTTCACGGCGCGGAGCTTCAAAAAGCACGTAGCCTTTGCCGTTGGGATCGATGCGATAGACCAGACCTGAACCGTCGGACCCGGCGATGAGGTTGCCTTTCGCGTCCCACGCAAGCGTCCGAATGTGCGCTTCGTCGCTTTTGAAGAAAATCTCGGGAGCGGCGGTGGGTTTGGCGGGATCGATGCGATAGACCGCGCCGGGATTTCCGGTCGCAATATAGAGGCGGCCGGTGGAATCGAAGGTCAAATCCCAGATGTAGTGGGTCTGGGAACTGGGGGCGGGATCGGATTTAGATTCCGCGCCCGTGGCTCCATCCGTCTTAGCCGCATCGAAGACGACGGTCGCATTCGTATCATCCTGCTTGGCGGTGGCGCCCGGGTTGAGCTTGTAGACTTTGCCGCTCGGCACAGTAGCGGCGTAGAGCGCGCCATCGGGGCCGATGGCAAGCGCCTGAATGCTGAGATCCCGGCTCTCGAAGAGTGTGAACGGCTTTTCCCCGGGTTTCGCGCTCAGGCGTATTACGGTCGCAGGCGAGCCTGTGCCGGCAAACACGGTTCCTTTTTTGTCGACCGCGAGAGACCAAACAAAAGTCGATGGGGTCGTTGCGAGTTCTGTGAGTCCCGGACCCTGGCGGAGGTGGCCATCGCTCTCGATGGAGACTCCTGCGGGCGTTCCTTTTTCGAACTCCTCCATCTGCGATTGCTGCCAAAGGTGCGTTCCCTGCGCAACAGCACGGGCGGTTAGACTGGCTCCGCCAACCAGAATGGCCAGAAGCGCGATGGAAGTTGGGGCAGACGGCAAGGGATGAGTGCGGCGGGAAGAAGGAGACATTCTGCCGTTGAGTCTACTAGAGTTTGCCATCTGGCATCGATGGAGCAATTCAGTGGTCGCGTTGATCTGCGCGCCCCCATTGCCCCTGTGGAAAAAGGGGTACAGGACCTGGTGAGGGGCCGCGAGGCCAATTTGTTTCGTGGTCAAAATGGCTAGCAATTATTGGCCCAAATGGCTTCATTTGAGTCCGTTATGGTGAGCCTGCCCACAACTTTGATAACGCGAACAAATAATTCTGTTTAATCAATGCGACTTTTGCACAAGGCCAGCCTCCTGCCTAACTTTCCGCTTTCGGGTGTTGCCAGTCGTATTTTCGTGGGACTAGTATTCCCGTTAGTTTGGGGAGTCCGCTTCGCGGACTAAACATCAGATCTCCACTATGCATGCAGTTGTTCCCAGGTTCAAAGAGCTTCATCAACCAGCGGCACCTGATCGTTGTGGTGTGCGCGGACGGAGTGTCTCGTCATGGCATGGTATGCCTACTGCATCGGTGAAAAACAAGCATTTCCAGCTTTAGCCCGCCATCGCAAACCAGTCGTGATGGAATCGGTTTTTGGAGTCAGTGGCAATCAAGTTTTCCTTTATCCCGCAAGCGATTTAGCCGTGATCGTGAGCGAGCACAACCCCCAGGAAAGCTTCAACCAGCGGTCGGGCGTGGACCACGCACGCGTGATTTCCGATTGTTTCCAACACTCTACGGTTCTTCCCTTCCGCTTTGGCACGGTCTTCAATGACGACGAGTCCTTGCGGAAGTCGATTCGCAGCAATCAGCGCCAGTTTCAAGGCAACATCGACCAACTGCGCGGTAAGACGGAGATGCACTTGAAGATCTTTGTCGACGATTGTTGCGGGCGGGAGATAGAGCGGCGGTTTGGCGGTGAAGGTGTGGGCCGGGAATATCTGAGCAACCTGCGAGAGAACGCCTCGAGGGCGCGTGAGCGCCAGACGCGTGCTCGCGCCGTCAGCTTCCAGATGCACAGGCTGTTCCTTCCTCTGGACGAGGAAGTCAGCTGCCGGCTGATGGATAACGGCAAGATGATGCTGGATATTGCGCATCTGATCGACCGCAAGTGTGCGGAGCGGTATCAGAACAAATTCGCCAGCACCAGCGCCCTGATGCGGGAGTGCCAGATGCAGCTTTCCGGTCCGTGGCCGCCTTACCATTTCGTACACCGGCTGACGCGCACCAATCATGCGCCATCGCACCAGGCTCCTGCGCCGCTTCCGGCGCCTGCGATCCCGTTGATGGAACCTGCGCCCGCGCTCGCGTAAGACTGCTTGAATCCCAACCTCACTTTGCAAAAAGCTCCAGCTTCGGCTGGAGCTTTTTGTTGTGTTCGGACCTTCGCAGCCCTGCTCGCGGGCGAAATGCCCTAATCTAGAAACATGAACGAGCAGCCGAATCGCAGGAAGATGGGCTCCGACCCGATGGACAAAGCCGTCGTCGATCTTCTGGTCGTGGGCGCCGGACCGACAGGTCTGGCGACGGCGATCGAAGCACAAAAGGCCGGGTTCCACGTCGTGCTCGTGGATAAGGGCTGCGTCTGCAACTCGCTCTTTCACTACCCGGCACACATGACCTTCTTCACAACTTCGGAACTGCTGGAAATTGGAGGGATTCCCTTCCCTAGTCCGAACGCCAAGCCCACACGCAATGAGGCGCTGGAGTACTACCGCCAGGTCGCCGCCTACTACAAGCTGGATGTGAGGCAATACCATCGCGTGGAGAGTGTGGCGGGAAGTGACGGCGCCTTCGCGGTGCGCACCACCGACCGCTTTGGCAGGCCTGGTGAAATCCATGCGCGCAAGCTCGCGATCGCGATCGGATACTACGACCTGCCCAACTGGATGGGCATAGGCGGGGAGAATTTAAGCAAGGTCCATCATTACTATCACGATCCGCATCCGTTTTACGACATGAATGTGGCAGTGATTGGCGGCAAGAATTCCGCGGCCATTGCTGCGCTGGAACTTTGGCGGCACGGAGCGCGGGTGACGCTGATTCATCGCGGTCCAGGAATTCATGCGCACGTAAAATACTGGATCAAGCCGGACATCGAAAACCGCATCAAGAACGGCGAGATCCAGGCGTTCTTTTCTTCCGAGGTCACTGAGATCACGCCCGATTCGATCCAGGTGAAGACTCCGGCCGGCGTTGAGACGCTGCCCAATGATTTTGTTTTCGCCTTGGTTGGCTACCATCCGGATTTCGCATTTCTAGAGGGCCTGGGCGTGCATTTTGAAGGCGCGGACCGCTGTCCTAAGTGTCATCCGGAAACGCTCGAAAGCAATGTGCCGGGCATTTACCTGGCCGGAGTGATCGTTGCCGGCTCGCGCACCAATGAGATCTTTATTGAGAACGGCCGCTTTCACGGAAAGCAGATCGCGGAGTCGCTGGTTTTGAAGGCGAAGTTGCGGGATGCGGCGCATGACACCGTCACCGCATCCAGTTCGTAGGGCAAGCTGCTGATCGTCTTTCGGAGAGGATCCGTGCAAATGCGCTGGTGGCCTCGATCCATTCGCTGGCAGATGCTGGCAGGCTTGTTATTACTGGAGATCCTTTCCATCGGCCTGTTCGCGGCGCTGCTCACACGGCAGCAGGTTCTGCGCACAAATCAGCGCGCGCGGAGTTGGCTGGAATACGAGTCGACGGCGCTTGCGTCGCAGTCGGCTGAAGCCCTGGAGCAGCAGAAGCCAAGCTGGGTGGATCTGGCTGTACGCACGCTAGTCGACTCGCCGATTGTGCAGTCGGCCAAGATCGCCAGCCCATCAGGTGACGCGCTTTTTTTCCGCAGCTCAAAACAGGAACCCGCGAATCTCAGCGCGGAGGAGCACGCGCAACTTTTGCTTGTCAGACGCGATGAGTCAAGGATCTTCACGACCGCAGCCGGCGGTTTGGAAGCAGTGCGGCCCATCTACACCGGAACAAAGCTGCGGGGCTATGCCTTTGTAACCTTCGATCCAGCTGCGGCGCGCCAGCAGCTGAGCGCGCTTTTGGGCGACACGGCCATCTTTGGCGTCATATGGGTTATGGCTTCGGCGCTTCTGGTGCTGTTAATGGGACGCACCATCACGCAGCCTTTGGCGCTGTTGCATCACGGCACCACCGCACTGATGACGTCGCCTGAAGACGGCAGCGGTTTTCCGCTCCCGGTGCGCGTGCAAAACGAGATCGGCGATTTGATTGAAACATTCAATCGCATGGTTGCCTCGCTGGCTGAGCAGCGGGCCGGATTGAATGACACGCTTTCGTTGCTCGATTCCATGCTCGCCAACGCGCCCATCGGACTGGCGTTTGTTGACCACAATGGCCGTTTCGTGCGCGTAAACCAGATTTTCGCGGATCTGACGGGAGTGACCGTGAGCCGGCATCTGGGCCGCACACTGACTGACCTGCTGCCAAAAGGCGTAACCGCGGAGATCGATGGCGCGGTGCAGCGCGTATTCCAGACTGAAGAGCCAGTGCGCAATCTGGAGCTGAATGGCGAGGGCGGCCAACTCCGGCGGCCGTGGACGTGGCTGATCAGCGCTTATCCGGTTCGCACCACGCCTCATCAGGTGCGCTGGGTCGGCATCATCGCGCTTGACGCCAGCGACCGCAAACGCAATGAAGAGACTCTGCGCCGGACCGAGAAGCTGGCCGTAACAGGGCGTCTGGCCGCATCGATTGCGCACGAGATCAACAATCCCCTCGAAGCGATTACCAACCTGCTTTTCCTGCTGCGCAGTTCCAACGACCTGCCCGATACCGCGAGGCAATATGTGACGATGGCCGACAACGAAGTGCGGCGCATCTCTGAAATCACGCAGCAGACGCTCCGCTTTTACCGTCAACCAACGCATCCTGCGAGGGTTCCCGCGGAAGAACTGATGGACTCCGTGCTCCAGCTCTATCAAAGCCGCGTCCACGCACTCGATCTTCAAGTGGACCGCGACTATGAGATGGGATTAACCATTTTTTGTTTTGCCGGCGAGATCCGCCAGGTCTTCGCCAACCTGGTGGGCAACGCGGTCGATGCCAGTTCCACCGGCGGGCGCCTGACGCTGCGGACGCGGCGCTCGCGCAACTGGCGCAATCCCGCACAAAGTGGAGTCCGGTTCACTGTCGCCGACACTGGCGCCGGGATGGACGATGAAGTGCAGAAGCGCATCTTCGAAGCGTTCTTCACCACGAAAGAATCCACCGGAACCGGTTTGGGGCTGTGGGTCAGCCAGGAGATCGTTCTCAAGCATCATGGTTTTTTGCGCGTGCGCAGCCGCAGCGCGGGACCCTCTGACGCACCGGAGGCGACTGGGTCGGGGACTGTCTTTGAGCTTTTCCTTCCCGACGATCCGGAAGCCGAGGCGGCGCGGGGACAGGCAACTGACAGAGGTACTGCGGCCGTTGGCGCGGCGTCGCCCCCCGCTGATTCGATTCAAGCGTAAAAGCCCAACCGATCGATAGCCGCCTGAAAAATCTTGCGACCCTGCTTGACAATTGTTCCGCCCTGTGTGTTACCGTAGGTAGCACTATGACGCGTAACACTCAGCCCGAACACGATCCCAGCGAACTGGGAGAACTGGAACGCAGCATTCTGCTCATTATCTGGCGCAAGGGGACGCTGACCGCCGAACAGGTCCGCGAAGAACTCGGCCGCCCGCTCAAGGACTCGACGATCCGCACAGTTTTGCGGCGCCTTGAGGAAAAGGGTTACCTCGCGCACACCGTTGAAGACCGCACCTTCATCTACCGCCCAGCCGAATCGCGGCAACGCGTAGCAGGCCGCGCCGTCAAACGCATTGTGGACTGGTTCTGCGCAGGATCGGTGGAGGCGCTGCTGGTGGGCATGGTGGACTCCAAAGTTTTGGACCGGAACGAGCTGAAGCGGCTCGCCGAACGAATCGCCGTGGCCAAGGCCGCTCCATCCGGGAAGAAGGAGACGAAGTAATGATGACTGCAGCCAGCACGGTGTTGTTTGGAGCCGCGTTGCGAGTGCTGATCATGGCATGCGCGTTGTGGGCGGGCCTGCGGCTCTTGCGCGTCCACAATGTGTGGGCGCAGAAAGCGGCATGGAGCGTGGTGCTGGTATCCGCTTTTGCCATGCCGATTCTCATCGCTTCGCCTTGGTGGCCCGGCTGGGCTGCGGTTCGTATGCCGGCAGTTTCGTGGCCCAGGGCTTTCGTCTTCGCTCCATCGCACGAAAGCGCGGCGAAGCCGTTGGTCCCACGGATTCAGCAATCCCCTGCACCAGAACCGTCCGCACCCGCCGCTTTGGTATCCAGGCGTGCGCGCGTGAGGCCATTGCGAAGTGAAGATTGGGCTTCCCTTCCCTCTGATGGGGACGAACAAGCGCCGTCTGCTGTACCGTTTCCTGGGTCCGCGGCAGTCTCGTCGGCGAGGAGCGCGATTTCACCGACGGTGGGCGCGGCTCCGAAAGCGCAGCCTCTCCCTGCGCAGCTGATCCGCGCTGCGTGGTTGCTTTATCTGGCGGTCAGCGTGGCGTTTCTGGTCCGGTTGCTTTTCGGTGTGGCCGCGGCAATCCGCCTGTGGCTGCGCTCCGAGCCCGTCGAAGCAGGAGCTGGCTGCGGCTTCGATCCGGGGATTCCGGTGCGGGCGAGCCAGCTGGTATCTTCGCCTGTCAACATTGGCTCCGGAATCATTCTGCCCGCCGATTACGTGGACTGGGATTCTGAGAAATTGCGGGTGGTCCTCGCTCACGAGGGCGCTCATGTGCAGCAGCGCGATTTTTATCTGCAGTTGGCGGCCGGGCTTTATGCGGCGATCAACTGGGTAAGCCCCCTGGGATGGTGGCTCAAGCGCAAGCTTTCCGAACTCAGCGAGGCGATCAGCGATCGGGCGGGGCTTGAAGAATCGGCCAGCGGTCCGGCGTACGCCCAACTTCTACTGGAATTCGCGGCACGGCCGCGCCCAACCCTGATTGGAGTTCCCATGGCACACAAAGGCAATTTGTCGCAGCGCATTGATGGACTTCTCAACGATTCACACTGCAAACATGCATTCAGCGGAACGCGGCGGGCGCTGGTTGGAGCGGTGGTGGTCCCACTGGTTCTGGTCGCGATGACGGCGACGGTTCGCGTAAAGGCCGCTGTCGCGCCAGGCCATGCTGATTCCTCTTCGGCCGCTAAACTCCCACAGAATCAGCCGGCGCCTCCGCCCGCCTCCGCTGACCAGACGACTGGACAGGCCAATCCCGCATTGCCGCAGGTAACCGATTCAGGTGCGGCGCAAGCATCGCCGGTACCGCCCGCGCCTCCGGAACCTGCGTCGGCCGATCAGAGCCCGGTTCCCTCACCTGCCCCTCCGGCTACACCTGCTGATAGCTCGCAGGATTCGCAACCTGCAGTGCCACCTATGCCGCCGGTTCCCGATGTTCATGTCGATGTGCATGTTCCGCCGATGCCTCCAATGCCACCCTTCGACGCGAGAGTTTACGTTGAGTCCGGCTGCTGGGGAAGCGGTAACTCCTACGCAATCGTGAGCGAGCCCGGAGCAAAGACACAGTACTGCGGCAACTGGGGACCTGATGGCTCTCCCGAAGTGGAGAAGGCGATGAAGGACGCTCATCCGCCCTTCGTGCTCATCCGTCATGAAGGAAAGCTTTACATTGTCGACGACCCAACGACCGTGAGCCAGATTGAGACGATGGAACAGACGAGAGAAGGCCTGCGCGCACAGATGCGGGCGTTTGGCGATCAAATGCGAGCGAAGAGCCAGGCGGAGCGAGAAGCAGCTCGCGCGGCGCGTAAGTCGGCAGAAAACATTCCGACTCCAGATCTCTCGAAAGAACTGGCCGAACTGGACGCCTCAGTTGCGAATCTCAAGGCAAAGCAAGGCGCCACGATCAGCCGCGAACAATTGCAGGAGATTCAACGCGAGGTCTCGCAACTCCAGCGCCGTGTGATTCAGGCGGAGATTGACTCCAGCCTGAATATCAACATGAAAGGCGAAATGGAGTTGTTCGGGAAGGAACAGGGAGAATTCGGCAAGCAGATGGGACAGTTGGGCACCGCGATGGGCGAGCAAGGCGAGAAGATGCGGTCGGTCATCGATGAAAGCCTGAAAGACGGCAAGGCCCGGCCGGTGAATTAGGGAATCCGAAGCGAGCAGAAAGACAACGGCAGATAAGAAGAGGGTCGCGCTCTGCGCGGCCCTCTTTGTTCAGGATGGCGGTGCGGACGGGGTCGGATTAGTACAGATTCAGGCCGCGCAGCTTGTGTTGATCGAGGAGATCGAGCCCGTTTTGCTGTTTGTTGCCTGGGCGCGTTGCAGGATGCGCCATGCAATGACTCTGCTGCCGGATCTGACCGCCGAGATAAGACTGCGTCACATGCAGGCGATTCATAATGACGTACCGGGTGCGAAGACCGTTGATCGCGGCCGGAAGCGTGGCGGGGACCTGTGTGCGGTCGACGTAGATCACCAGTGAGGCTTCCCTGGGATCGTCGAGGCTCTGCCCCACACCCACGCCGAAGTAGGCGGGATTCTGCTTCATCAGGCTCTGCGCCACTTGATCTTTCGCCGCGATGGCTTGATTGAGGACCGCAGAGGTGAGCGGAAGCACCACGCTGGACTCCCCGCCAGACCTTGGAGCCGCGCCTGCCGCAAATGCCTGCGCGGTGGTCGGAATTACTTCAGTCCGGACGCCATCGACCATCTGCGGCGCGCTGACATTCATGTTCTCGTCGACGTAGAGAATCACGGCTGCGCGGCCGGGGCGGTCGCTGCTCTTGCCCGACGCGACGCCCAGAATACCTGCCGAGGGATTGACGAGCATGCGGGCCTGCAAAAGCGCCTGCTGAGCGCGCGCACTCTCGGAATCGGAGAGCACAATTCGCTGCGCTGCGGTCGCCGTGCCGTTGCCGTAGTTAAGGCAGCTCACGGGGTGGTCGGTGGTGCCGACAAATGTGTAGGAGGTTCCCTCTTGTGTGCCGAGTTCCGCCAGCACCGTCGGCGCGGGGTTGGCAATGCCTTCCGATTGTCCTAAATTATTGACGCCGCCGGCAAAGAACAGTCCCACCGGCTCAGCATTGGCGGCATCCACGATCAGCGATCCGGAGTCTCCCGCGTCGCTGAACTGATTGCCTTCAATGACGATCTGGTTGGTGAAGGTCTTGGTAAGGTAGGGCGTCGTTTCATCGCAATTGGTGTAGTAGCCCACTTGAACGCTGGTGTTGATCGTTGAAATGCTGGCGCAGGTCAGTCCCGTGGTCCGCCCGCTCTTGGCCACAACAAGTCCAATCGAACCGCTCTCGCCATGGCCGCTGGTCGATGAGATTCCCGGAGGCGCGGCGGCAAGCACTCCGCCTGCTCCTGGCAAACCCAGCTCCATGATTGCGCCTGTAGGGCTCACGGCTCCGGAGTTCACGGCTGCAATGGCCGCGTCGACGTTGGTCGTACTCGCGCTGAGCGGAAGCCACGTCGTCAAAGAGGCAACCGGTGTGGTCCCGGCCCCAACTCCATTGGGCGTGCAATTGTTGTCGATCAGCCCAGGTTGAACAATCGTCTCGCCGACGCTCGCTTGATCGCTGCGCGCCAGTACGTGGTTGCAGCTCAGGATGTACTGCGTTCCGCCGCTGTTCTGGATCAATGCGCCAAGCGTGCCGCCACAGCAGTCCGAAATTTGGTTACCCTGTGTGTCGTAGTCGTTGTTGTTGCCGCCGGAGCTGCCCAGCGAAACCGGCGTCGCTAACTCTGCCTGGTGCGTGGCGGGATTGCTCGATATGCCTGCCGTGTTCAACAGAATTTGCGATGCGGTCTTGGAAGACGATGTGCCGACTGTGCCGACGATATAGGTTGCTGCCGTCGCGGAGATTGTTCCTGGAGCGGTGTAGGTGACGGTGCAATGAGTAAACTCGCTCGAATTGCGCAAGCAACTGGTTGAACCCAGAGTTCCCGACCCGCCGCTCGATCCTGTGGGCGAGTTCGAGACGGCGTAATTAATTCCAGTGCTGCCGCCGGCTTCGGCAATATAGCCCGTCACGGTCAAAGTGCCATTCCCGCCGAGCGCCGAATTCTCGGGCGAAAGCGGCTCAAGGAATCCCGGCGTGACCGTGAGTGATGCGCTGGCCGTTGTGCCCATGCCTGTGCCTGAATTGATCGTCGCGGTCACCGTTACTTTTGCGCTGTCTTCAGTGAGATAAGGGGGAGGGGTGTATTGGCCGCTGGCGTTGATGGAGCCTGCGCCCGCATTCGGATCTCCACCACTCACGGTCCAGTTGACCGAAGCTGCGCCTCCGCCTGTCAATGTCGCGGTGAACTGCTCGATGGACTGGCCTGAACCGTTGCTGGCGTTGCAACCGGTACAGTTGGTATCGACGCTGGCCGAGCCTGGAGAGATGGAGAATGTGCTGTTCGAGCTGCCGCTCGCCGACCCGCCGCAACCGGCCAACAGAAAGAGGGCAGGCACCGCGCCGGCTGCCACGACACGGACCGGCCAGCTGCGCAGAAAGTTTCTGCTATTCCGGTTTGAACTTGGCCGATTCCGGCAGGGCCTGAGACGAAGTGGCGCGCGCCTGCCGGGAAAGGGCACGACTCGCTTTTGCGGTTCCGTCACTGAACTCTCATGGCTCAATCTGGCCTCAGTCGGGCGCGGAATTTTTCGCGGCGTCCTTCTGGCTAAAGTTTCTGCTCTAAACGAGTTAGACGTGCCAAACACCGGGCTCGTAAGCGCCGAAGCCTGGTTGCGGATACCAAGCACACTTTCTTTCTTCTCACGCCATGTAATTTTAGACCCTGATGGCCCGACAAGAGTTGTCTCTCGATGTTCGCACGAACATGAAAATCCAACGCACACGGTAAGTGGTAGCGCGGAGCACGAAAGTACTGTTTGGTCCAGACATTCGGCGGGCTTGGCTTGGCGCCACGATGGTCACGAACTGCGTCTTCTGTCGCAATCATGGACGGGCGAGATGAATAGGTTATGAAAGCAGGAGTTCATAAAGCCGGCTTTAGAATCCAGAGAGGAGCGAACATGGAATACGTCAATTTTGGCCGGACCGGCTTGAAAGTTTCCCGCATTTGTCTGGGGTGTATGACCTACGGCATCCCTGCTACCGGAAAGCAACTGCCCGGGCGCCACGCCTGGACGCTCAATGAGGCAGACAGCCAGCCGTTTCTGCAGCAGGCGCTCGATCTGGGAATTAATTTCTTCGATACCGCCAACGTATATTCAAGCGGCGAAAGCGAAGCTGTGGTTGGCCGGTTTCTAAAGGCCAACGCGCGCCGCGAAGCGGTCGTGATCGCCACCAAGTTGCAGGGCGTCATGCGCGAGGAGCCCAACGGAAAGGGTCTTTCGCGAAAGGAGATTTTGTTTGAGCTCGACGAGAGTTTGCGGCGCCTCCAGACCGATTACGTTGACCTTTACCAGATTCATCGCTGGGACTACGAGACACCGATTGAGGAGACGCTTGAAGCGCTGCACGATGTGGTGAAAGCAGGAAAGGCGCGCTACATCGGCGCTTCGTCGATGTTTGCATGGCAGTTTGCCAAGGCTCTCTATCTTGCCGACAAGCGCGGGTGGACGCGTTTTGTTTCCATGCAGAACCACTACAACCTGCTCTACCGCGAAGAAGAGCGCGAAATGATCGGGCTGTGTAAAGCCGAGGGCATCGCCGTGATTCCCTGGAGCCCGCTGGCGCGCGGACGCCTCACTCGCGCATGGAAGGCGGAAACCACGGTGCGGTCGGAGAGCGATGCTTTTATGAAGATTCTTTACTCGGGAACGGAAGAGGCCGATCACAAAGTGGTCGATCGTTTGGGCGAGATCGCTGACAAACGCGGAATTCCGAGAGCGCAGGTGGCTCTTGCATGGTTGCTCGCCAAGCCTGCGGTTACCGCACCGATTGTCGGAGCGACCAAGCCGCATCATCTCGAGGATGCCGTCGCCGCGCTAAGCGTGAAATTGACCGACGAAGAGATGAAGGCGATCGAGGAGCCGTACATTCCGCATCCGGTGTTGGGATTCAGCTGAGGCTGAATCCCACAGCCGACTTCCTCGCGGATTGTTGCGCGGCATCTCCGCGATTTAGCATTCGAATGTGCCCGCCCTTCAAGATCAAGTGCAGTATGTGCGCGGCGTCGGTCCGCAGATTGCGGAGATGCTGCGCGAAAAAGGCATCCTGACCGCCGAGGACCTGCTCTACCACCTTCCCTTTCGCTATGAGGACCGCCAGAATCCCGTCAGCCTTGACGAATTGAAGGCGGGCGAAGTGGCCAGCGTGATCGGCGAGGTGCGCGGTTCGGCTCTGTTGCGCACGCGTCGCGGCCCAATCTTCGAGATGACTCTAGGACAGGGCCGCCTGGCGATGAAGTGCATGTGGTTTCACGCCCCTTACCTCGAGGGCAAATTCCTGGCCGGCCAAACGGTCGCCGTCTACGGCAAGGTCGAGCCGTCGCGGTCCAGCCGCAACTTCAAAATGATCCAGCCGCAATTTGAGATCCTGCCCGATTCGAGCGCCGATGCCGAGACGCAGATGCTCGAAGTAGGCCGCATCACGCCCGTCTACGAATCGCTCGGCGGCAGCCGCCTGGCCTCACGCTGGCAGCGTCGCACGATCTTCAACCTTCTCGAAGCGATGCGCGGCGCGGTGCCGGAGTGCCTGCCAAAATCAATGCTCCGTCGGCTCGATCTCACCGATCGCGAGACGGCTCTGCGCGAGGTTCATTTTCCGCCGGAAGGTACGTCGCTTTCCGAACTCCAGAGCTTCACCACTTCCGCACACCGCCGACTCATCTTTGAGGAGTTTTTCTTTCTCGAGCTGGGCCTCGGGTTGAAGCGCCGGCGCATGAAAGAGCGCGCGGGTGTCGCGTTTGCTACCAACGACAAGGTGCGCGAAGCAATCCGCGAGGTGCTTCCCTTCCATCCCACGACGGCGCAAAAGCGCGCGCTGGGCGAGATTGTCACCGACATGCGCGCACCGAATCC
>DASXFF010000208.1:0-12187 GCA_036489735.1 Occallatibacter sp.
TCACCTAACGCTGGAAGGCCTACAGCCTTGCGCGAATTATCTCGCAACTGAGAGTGAAAAAGTGGGTACATATTTCCCCCCGAACCTTTTCAACATCTACTCGTAATTGTACGAAGAAAACGGGCAAAAGGCGAATAAAAAGCAAATGTATTCCCAATTAGTTAGCCGCGCCGACCAGCATCCCTTTTGGGAAAACAAACTCGGTCCCTTCGCCCCTTAAAGAATGGGTGACCGTCAGAAGTTGAAGGTCAGCTTCGCGGTCATGGCGCGCGGCGTTACGTAGTGCGTGCCGCTAAAGGTCGACAAGAAGTTATAGAGCGCGTACTTGTTGGTGACGTTGATGGCGGTGAAGTCCAGGTCGGTCTTGAAGTGTTCCTTGTGGAAGATGTTGGTTTTGCCGACCGAGGCGTCAAACAGGTTGCGCGGCGCGATGCGGGGCGGGTTGTGGTCGTCGTCTTCGGTATTGGGCGCCGGGATTTGGATCAGGCTCGACTTATAACCTGCATTGTCGCAATTGCTGAATCCGAAAGTCGGAGTTGCGGCAACGCCGTCACAACTGATCCCCGCCTCGAATTGCTGATCGTCAGTCAGGCCGCTCAGATCCACGCCCGGTACGCCGCCGGGAAGAGTAATTGAGGGCCCTCCGTTCACCGGATTACAAAGGCTATTGGGATCGTTGACGTTGTAACAAGGCATAGCCCCGGCGACCAGGCCAGAATCGTAGCGCCAGTTGAATCCGCCCCAAACACCGTTTGCCCAGCCGTTGTTGTGGAGCGTGTACTGCAGGTGGGTGGTCTGGTTGAATTTTTCGTCGTGATCGATGCGGAAAGGACTCCCGCTCTGTCCGACCGTCGCTCCTGCGCCAGCCGACTGAGGCGGGAAGAAGCGGGCCGCCACCGACGAGGTGACAAAATACGCGCTTAGACCGTGGGCCTCGGGCATCTCCGCGCGAATGGCGTAACCGGGAATCTTCGAGTTGTGCCAGTCAATGGGGAAAGTGATGGGCGTATTGCCGAGCACACTAAAGTCGAAGGCGTTATGCGTGTACTTCCAGATGTACTCGCCGCTGATTACGGCATGTTTGCCAAATGCCTGCTGCACACTGGCGTGGAATTCATTGCGAAAGCCGGGTTGTAGCGTGCCCGACACCCCAGGCGCGCAAAGGAGGAGCGGCGAGAGCACGGCATTCGAGCATCCGCTGCTCGACAGCACCAGATTCTCGTTGAACGGCGTCTCCAAAGTACGCGCGTAGGAGACGGCGAGCACCGTGGTTGTCGGTTTGAGGTTGTAAGCGATGCCTACACGAGGCTCTGCCTGGCTGGCCACCGTAAGGCCGTTATACATGTCGCCACGTATGCCGAGGTTGAAGTTCCAGTTGCCGGCCTTGATTTGGTCTTCAATGTAGAGGGCAAGTTCTTTGACGTCCGTATGGCCGAAGTATAGGTACTCGCTGCCGCCGCGGGTGAGGTCATAAGGTGCGAGTACGGAATTGTACGTTCCGCCAACCGATGGGTCGTTGGAGAAGTCTCCTGCCCCGGCGCACTGAGAAGGATCCGTGAAACCCGGAAGTGGATCGCCGCTCCCATCGACGCACGGAGAGTTGTATGTCGAATCGACCACTCCCAGGCTGTCGTGCTCACGCAGAAAGGTTTGCCCGTACTGAAATCCGGCCTTGATGTTATGGATCCCTTTTACGTAGGAATAATCCCCATGAACTGCGGCATTGGTCAGGGTGCGGTATTGGGAGATGGAGGAAGTCTGCAAGTTGGATGGTCCGAGATCGGCGAGCGGGTTGGCGCTGGGATAGTAACCATAGAGGTCCTTGCGGACGAAGGCGCCGAGATTCAAGACCGAGTTGTTGCTGATGATATGGGTATAGGTAGGGGAGATGTTGAACGTGTTGATTTTAGAGCCCTGATCTGTATTTCCGACATTCACGAACGCCGGATTAGTGCTGCCGCCGCTGTTCGGACCGGTCGTCGTTACGTTCTGCACATCCAGGTTGTCGTAGGAGTTAGGCGTCTGGAACCATGAACGACTGTAGTTCAGGTCGAGATGAATTGAATCGGTCTTGGAGCGGCTGTAGTCCACGCGATCAAAGACGTTCTCCTCGTTTCCTTTGTCGTGGAATACGGTGAACTCCGGCGGGTCAAGAAAGCGGCCTGTATCCAGGCCATCACCCTCCAGAAAATTGCCCCAATTGCTGCCACCATAGGAGAGATCGAAACCACCAGCCGAAGACCCGAAGCTGCCATAGGAAGCGTTGACGTCGCCGGTAGGCTTGGTGACTCCCTGTCCTGAGCGCGTGGTAGCGACGATGACGAGGCTGGTTTTGCCACCGTACTCGGCCGGCGGGGCGCCGCTTATCACTTCCATCGACTGAACAGCGTCGGCGGGTAACTGGTTTGAGAAGACCTTGCTCTGCTGGTCGGTGATCGACTGACCATCCACCGAAAATGAATTCGACGCGTGGTCGCCCAAGCCATGGAAGAGGCCGTTTGAGTCGGCCGCCACGCCGGGAGTGGAGAGAGTGACGAGTGAACTCAGCGTTGAGGACTGGCTTTCCAACGGAACTTTGATGAATTCGTCACGGTCTACGTCGGTGTGAAAAGTTGGGTCGTCCTCAACCAGGTCGCCACCAGATTCTACCGTGACGGTCGTTGCAGAACCGGCGATCTGGAGTACCAGTTTGAGGTTGACTCCCACTGCGGAGCGGATTTCGATGTCCTGGCTCTTCCGGGCAAAGCCTGTTGTAGAGACATCGATGCGGTATGGGTTAAAGGGAACGTTGGCGAAGGTGAACGTTCCGGCGGCGTCAGTGGTGGTGGTGTGATCGAATCCGCTAACGGCGTTGGTCAAATGGACCGTCGCACCGGGAACGACTGCACCCGACGGATCGGTGACGGTTCCACTGACGGTACCGGCGCTGCCGGATTGAGCAGATGCCGGGGCTGGCGCATAGAGCGCGGCGAAAAACAAGGCGATGAGGGGAAGGATGCGTCGCGTTGTGCCACGAGGAAAAGGCATAGGAAGTCTCCTGAAAAGCTGCTAAGAAATGTGAAAAGTCACACGCGACCAATTTTGGCCGCGACGTTCTCAGGGCATTTTGAGGAGCATCGACCCGTTTCAAGATCAGGATGTACAAATGCTGCGCGACATCGCCCGATGAACAAAAACGATGGGTGAATGCGCGAGTCTGATTTGAAAGCGGAGTGATGCTCTAGCAGGAGGCAGGCGGGGGGCGAATAAAGAGCCGAACTTGAGGCCGGCGGGCCACTACGATGGGATCGGCCTGAGGAATGGAGGCTCCCAATTGCACGACGATGATGACAGCCGCCGTGGCGACTGCGGGGATCACCGTGTGCATGACAATGCAGAGTTGGCAGTGGTCAGCGTCGGTATCGCTTGAGTGAAGGTGCGTGGCCTGAGCGACGGCAAGCATGGCCAGCAGGACGAGACAGAACATCGCGATCGCCGGCAACGTGCCGGGCCAGATGCCGCGTTTCCTGCCGAAAACCGACTTAAGCCCTGTCAATCGATGGCACCTTCGGAACTATTCTACAGAAAGCACTCGTCGAATTGGACGCTTAATGCGTGGCTGAGTTGTACTTAAGTTACGATTTCGGCAGACCGCCAGAAGAAAACGCAGGCTGAGCGCGCACGTCTAAACTGGGTTGCCATGGTTTGTTCTCTTCCATTTCGGCGAAATTGGCGCATGCCTGCACTTTCGCTGGCCCTTCTCCTCATTGCGACGGTAACTTTTTGGGGACAAAGCGGCCAAAACGCGCCCACTGATTCAAAGACAGACCAGAACTCGAGCGGGCAGAATCCCGATGACATGCAGCGGCAGGATTCGCGGGGTGGGAATTCAAAACCACTGCCGCTGAAACCGGCGTTACCCGGCACGGGAAGGAATCTGCGCCTGATTCTGAAAGATGGCTCCTACCAATTGGTGCGCGATTACCAGATTGTGGGCGATCGCGTGCGTTATCTCTCGCAAGAGCGAGGTGAGTGGGAGGAATTGCCCAAAGACCTGGTGGACTGGGATGCGACAAACAAGTGGGCGAAGGATCACGCGGAGCTGGCGGACGAGGGTTCCTCCCCGGCCATGAAAGAAGCCGCGGAGATTGACGCGGAAGAGTCCCAGGAACGCAAAGACAACCTGGCGCGCAGGCCGCAGGTAGCGCCGGGCGTGGAATTGCCAGACGAGGATGGCGTATTTGTTCTGGATACATTTCGCGGTACTCCCGAGCTGGTGGAGTTGAGGGCGACCGATTTGTCGCTGAATACGAAAAATCGCAAGGGGATCGAAGTGCTGAATCCACTGGCAGGACAGCGGGCGAGTCTCGAACTCGAAGGAGCCAACGCCAGAGTTCACCTGCACGTGGACGATCCGGCGATTTATCTTTCGCTCGGCGTCGAAGATCAAACGGAACCAGTGCTGACGCACCCGATGACGGTGGATACCGGCGGCGCGAAAGCTGTGAACGGCGGCAAGCACGGCGCGCATTCGGCGCAATCGGGATTTGTGATTGTGCGCGTCGACGAGCGGCAGGCGGTGAGGATTGTGGGCGCGGTTCACGTGAGCACGACTGGAACGGTGACCCAGGACGAGGACACCATCCCGACCAAGGCAGAAGTGCTGCCGGGCAAGCACTGGCTGAAGATTGAACCGGCACAGACGCTGACCATCGGCGAATACGCGCTGGTGGAGATCATTTCGCCGTCGGACATCAGCGAATCGGTGTGGGATTTTCGCGTAGATCCGAGACTGGGAGACAATCCCGGCGCGATGGGACCGATCCTGGGCGCCGGGAACAAGCAATAGCCGGTATCGAGAAATGCTTGCTCAGGGTTGCATCATCGATTGCATTCTTTCTCTCGAGCTTCCAACAACGAATCGATGCTTCAGAATTCGGCAAATGAGGACGTTAAATGGCGGCATCGTCCAGGTTAAAGAGGATATTCCGGTCGATGGACTGCCGATGGGTTGGACCGGTGGGTATGGTCAGCCTATGCGTCGTTAGGGGCGCGTCCGCCGCGTCTGAACAGCCTCCCTTGGCACCTCTCCTGCCGCCAGCGAATGAATTTCGCGTAACGCTCGCTGAGGCTCCAGACGCAAAGTTGCCGCCGGCTCCGGCCTGCGGTGGAGAAGCTGCCGGTACGCTGACATGCCGTGCGTTCACCGTCACACTTGAAAATATCGGGACGCATACTGTGCGGCTTAGCGGGCTCGATTGCGCTGATCCGGAGGTTCGCCTCGAAACTCCTGCCCCATTTCCAACCGGCTGGTATCCAGTCGGCGAGCATCGGGACGATTGTCACGGCGTGCAAAGCTCCGATTCGGAAAAGGTCGCGATTCCCTGGAAGAACGTTCGCATGAAGCCTGGCGACCGGTACAGCTTTACAGGGCGCTTTATGGTGCAGCTCGGCGGCGCATGGAAGCTGATGAATATGCCAGAGACACCAACCGACATGCTGCGCGCGCGCTGGACGCTGCGTGGCTGCACCGAAGAAACAAACGGAGACGATTGCCTGTCACCGCTGGAAATGCACTATGTGCCCGCGCATCAGACCTACTGCACCTACCAATGCATCTTCTTTCAGCCCGCATTGGAGGTTTTATCGGCGCCAATCAGCGTAAGCGCGCCGGGGCCGCTATCGCTTCCGCTGCCGCCGCTGGAACTGGCACTGACGGCGCAGATGTTCGACCCAAGCGATCCGTTGATTCAGCCGAACTCGCGCCTTGACGGATGCACGCCGAAGCGAGCCGGCAGCGTAGATTGTGTGGCGCTACACATGACCGTGCGTAATGCGGGAACGCGCGCCTTGCGGGTTGGGCGAATGAACTGCAGCGATTTTGCCGAAGCGCCCGAGTTCCGCACCGAAGATGGGGTGTGGAAGCCATTGCACAGTTCCTGGTGGATGTGCACCAGAAATTTCATGGAGTGGACGGCGCTGCTCCCTGGGCAAACGATTGAGGAAGAGACCACTCTGCGTCATGTTGCCGCGGGGTTCCAGATCAATCCAGTGCGCGAAGCAGGCCGGTACGACGTGCGAATGATTTATACGCCGGAGGTTTGCGTGGCTTCGCCGGATGGGAGTTTTTGCCTGACGGAACCGCAATGTCTTCCGCAGATGACATCGCCTGCCGCCACATTCGAAACATCAGTGACTTTACCTGAAGAGAATCTGCAAAAGTACGCTCCGCATGATTTTCTCACCCAATAAAGCTACTCGGCGAACCGCGCCTGACGGCGACGTCCGCTGACGATGTAGTGCGTGAGCAATAGCGAAGCCGCAACGCCGCTGACAATGGCATCCATCGCCGGCATGCCACGCGGCCCCCAAAGCGCATATCCGCGTCCGTCGAGCCAGATCATATAGGCCACAGGAACATTGGCCAGCGAATTCACGATGGAGTAGCGTCCGCTGCCACTCTTGCCAGATGCGCCCATCATCTCCAAAATGACTGCCGTGGTGAGCGCATAGCACGCGCCCACAGTGAAGAGGTAAAGAACGGTTCCCGTGAAGTAGACGCCGGGACGCAATGGGCCGATCACAAAAATTGCCAGCGTGGCAGCATTGACGATGGTGGAGATAAGAAATGCGATGGGAGCGCGCACCCAGACCGGAACAAGCGAAGCGGCAAGCGCGCCCGCGCAAGTGAGGAGTGCGCCTCCGACCCCGTTGACCCACGCCACCTGCTGACCGCTGACGCCGTAGTCGCGGGCAATTGCGCCGAGCAGGCCGATCATGGCGCCGGAACCTCCGGGGCCAGCCACAATCAAAATGTAAGGGATGGCCTCCCAACGCCAAAACGTGGTCTTGCATTCATGCAGGATGATCGCAAGCGTTTCGCGCATCGTGTGCTCGCTGATGACCGGCTCGGACGGAGCTATGAATGCGAACAACGCCGGCAGCACGATCAAGGCGCCCATGATGAGACCGATCACGCCAAAGGAAGAGCGGCCGGCGAGCGAAGCGCTGGCAAAGATCACTGCAGCACCGATGGCGAATGAGCCGACTTGATAGAAGCTTCCGGCGCGGCGGCGGTTCAATTCATTGCGAAGCGTGGCCATCATCCCGCCCGATGCCGCTGGACTCAATACGGCGATGGACGCTGCGAGGAACAAAAGACTGACGCTCCAGGTGGAGCTGAGCCGCGGCAGATGAAATGCGTAGACGACCGTGGCTGCCGTGGCAGCGCTCGCCGCCAAAATCCAGTAACGGCGCTGGAACCAAAAATCGGTGATTGGCCCCCAGAGGAAATAGATGGCATGGGGCAGGGCAATCAAGGCGCTGATGCTGGCTGCCCGGCCTGGGTCGACGCCTTCATCGCGAAGGAGGAATGCAAGCGCGCCACTCACCAGACCGAGGGAAATGACCGCGTCGGGAGCGATAAGAAGCGCGAAGAGCCACGGGCGCTCGTGGGGCGGAGATTCGGGTGGATCTTCGACCGTAAGAGGAACGGTTGATGACATTTGGGTTAGACCGGTTCCTGAGTCACTGTATCCCAAAACCAGGTAGTGGGTCAGTTTGAACGCGTTTTGAAGGGGCACGACTTGACGGGTCCCCGGCGACAGGTCTTCGTCGCTGGGGTGGCTTCAGTCGTGCCTAAGCTGCATAAATCCCTTGCGGGCTTCACAGGCTGCGGAAAACTTTATTCACCCGCCGCTTTGAAGGGGCACGGATTCATCCGTGCCAGCAAGCTCCCAAGAATCAACACGGCTTCAGCCGCTGGGGATGGTTTCCTTCCTCTTTGAGACTTTTTCCGCATCCTGTTCAGCCCCTGAGGGACGTTTTCCTTTAAACTGACCCACCCCGGTGGCCTCAATCGCTGGTGGTCCGAGCGCTCCGTATCTCCCAGCGCAAGTAGTTTGTTAAGAGGGTCTTAATCGCAATCGGGAATCCACTGAAAGTTCTTTGCCAGACCGGCAAGCCGCCTGACCCTCCCACCAATGCGGGATACCAAGCCAACCCGCGTGTCGACTAAGCTCAAACGATTACTGCGGGAGCATCATGAGCACCAGCATGCCGGTCCACGATTACTACGAGTTTCTCCAAATCAGCCCCAACGCCGATGCTGAGACAATCCACCGGGTCTACCGGTTTCTGGCGGCGCGGCTGCACCCGGATAACAGCGAGACCGGCCACGAAGAGAATTTCCGCCTGCTGAAGACTGCCTACGATGTTTTGGCAGATTCACGGCGGCGCGCGGAATACGATGCAGCCCGCGCCAAGAGCCAGGCGCCCCCGGAGCCGCTAGCCGCGTCTATCGACTTCATGGACGTGATGGAAGGCGAGTTGAACCGGCGGCTGGCGGTGCTGGCAGTCCTTTACTACAGGCGCCGCACCAACCCGACGTATCCTGAAGTCCCTCTGGCGGAGATTGAAGAGCGGATGGGTTTTCCGCGCGACTACCTGGACTTTACCTTGTGGTACCTGCAAAAGAAGGGCTACGTCACCAAGGCGGACAACGCTCAATACACGTTGTCGGTCGATGGCGTGGACTTTGTAGAGACACAACGCGCGAGCATCCCGACCCTGCACAAGCTGCTCACCAGCGGTTCAGGATCGTCGGTGGAAGACCTGGCGCGCGCGCAGCACAAAGAAGCGCCTGCAGCCGCTGCTGCTGCTGCGGCGACTTCTGCTCAGTCAAGGCCGACATATGTCAGGCCCGAACCGAGGCCTGGCGCGAGACCACAAACGCTTCGCTCCGGCGGTCCAATCATTCTGCCGTCGTCGATGAGCGAATTTGAGGAGCGGCGTCGCCTGGGCAGGCCGGACCGCCGCGTCGGTAAGCCGGATTTGCGCGACAAGAAAGCGGAACGGCGCTTTCACTTTACGGATCGGCGCGAAGAACCGCAGGTTCAGCAGAAACCCAGCGTGCCACTACTCGCGCGCGGCGATTCCTAAGGCCTTCATCTTGCGGTAAAGGTGACTGCGCTCCAAGCCCAGCAACTCGGCGGCATGGCTGATGTTGTTGTGTGCTTCTTCAATCTTCTTGAGGATGTATTCGCGTTCATAAGCGTCGCGCGCCTGTTGCAGGCTCGAGAATTCCTCCGTGGCGCGGGATCCGGCTTTATGCGAAAGCAGCGGCAGATGCTTGCGCTCGATGCGCAAGACGCGCGGATTGAGAATGAGAACACGCTCGACAACATTCTTGAGCTCGCGCACGTTGCCGGGCCAGTGATACTGCGCCAGCGCTTCCAGCGCCTCTTCGCCGATTTCGACGCGCGGACGGCCGTACTGACGGCCAAACTCAAGCAGAAACTCGCGCGCCAGAAGAGGAATGTCCTGCTTGCGCTCGCGCAAGGGTGGCACAAAGAACGGCACTACATTAAGACGATAGAAAAGGTCTTCGCGAAAGTTGCCTTTGGCGATCTCGTCTTCGAGATCCTTGTTGGTTGAAGCAATGACGCGCACATCCACGCGCAGAGGCTGTGTGCCCCCAACCGGAGTGAACATCTGATCGTCGAGGGCGCTGAGCACTTTGGCCTGCGTCTTCAGGCTCATGTCGCCCACTTCGTCGAGATAGAGTGTTCCACCATCGGCACGCTCGAGGGTGCCACGCTGCTCCTGAGGGCCGCCGGGTTGCGCGCCATGGCGATAGCCGAAAAGCTCGGCCTCAATATACGCTTCAGGAATGGCGGCGCAGTTGAGCTCGATAAAGACGGCGTCGCGACGCAGGCTCTCGGCGTGAATGGAGCGCGCAATAAGCTCCTTGCCAGTACCCGATTCGCCGTAGATGAGCACGCGCCCATTGCTTGGCGCCATGAGCTTGATCTGCTGGCGAAGTGCTTTGAGCGGCACGCTCTCACCGGTGAGAACGGCAGCAGCGCTGAATTGCCGCTTGAATTCCTCATTCTGGGTGCGCAGGCGCCGGGCTTCGACTGCGTTTTTTAAAACGATCAAGGTTCGCTCGAGAGAGAGCGGCTTCTCAAGGAAGTCGTAGGCACCGAGCTTGGTGGCTTTGACGGCGGCTTCGATGGTGCCGTGACCGCTGATGATCACGACTTCAGGCCGCATTTCCGGCGTTAAGTCGCGGAGTTCGGCAAGCAGCTCGAGACCGTCGCGGCCGGGAAGCCAGATGTCGAGCAGGACCACATCGTAAGGCGTGTCGCGCAAGAGCACGATGGCTTCGTCAGCGTCGGACGCGCCCGCAACTCCGTACCCCTCTTCTCGTAGTATCTCCTCGAGCGAACTGCGAATCTCCGCTTCGTCGTCAACCACCAGAATGTGATTCATAGGGCGATGCCTTTGATCGTTTCAGCATCTTCAGAGTCCGATGCGTGAGCCTGCGCTGGCTCAACCAGAGGAAGGCGCACCAAAAATCGCGCGCCCTTGGGGACATTCCCTTCAGCGCTGATCGAACCGCCGTGCTCCTGAACAATTTTTGCGGCGATAGAAAGGCCGAGGCCAGTGCCGCGGCGCTTGGTGGAGGAATAGGGCAAAAAGAGCCGTTCGCGGATTTCATCGCTGAGCCCGGATCCGGTGTCGGAGACGGTGACTTCAGCGGCTGTGCCGTCTTCGCTAAGTGCGGTGCGCAGGCCAAGAACCCGCAGGAGGCTTCCCTGCATCGCTTCGGCGGCATTGTCAATAAGGTTAGCGAGAGCGCGGCGGATGGCCTCAGGATCGGCAAGCACCGGAGGCAAGTTGGGCTCGAGCATGCGCTGCACGGTGATCCCTTCAAGGCGTCCGCCAAAGAGCGCGATGGCTTCTTCAACGATCTGATTCATGTCGCAAGGCCTGGGCTGTGGAGCGGGAAATTGCGCCAGAGCGGAGAATTGGTCAACCAGCGTGCGCAAGGTGGCAACACAGCCGAGAATCACTTCGCTGCATTTGCGAATGATGTTGTGAGAATCGGGATGACCGCGATCGAGATGCCGGGCGATGCGATCGGCGCTGAGGGCGATAGGCGTGAGCGGATTCTTGATCTCGTGTGCCACTTGCTGGGCAACTTCTTTCCACGCAAGCTGGCGCTGCGCCCGGAGAAACTCTGAAGTGTCTTCAATCACCAGCACCGATCCGGTTTGATTGCGGCCCAGATTGAGCCGTGCGCTGGTAACGGCCAAATGGATGGTGCGCCCGTGAACGTGAAACTCCATTTCTGTGGAGGCTGCGCCCATGCGATTGGCACGGCGAATCAACGTGGCCAGCTCATCGGCGCAGTCGGCAGGTAGCAGGGATGCGATGCTGTCGCCGGCCAATGGTGCATCCAGCCTGAGTCCCATGAGCGCGGCAAAGGCCCGATTGGCCTGGAGCACGACGCCGGCGCCGTCGAGCGTGACGACGCCCGAGGGAATGGTGTCGACGATCGTCTCCAACTCGCGACGGCGTTCCTCGACGGCGAGGTTGGCCGCAGTGAGCTGCGCCTGTGCAGTTTGAGCCAATTGCCGGCTTGTCTCCAGATCCGAGGCCATGTGATTGAATGAGCGGACAAGGTCGCCCATCTCTCCGGTTGCAACATCGGCCACGCGTTGCTCGTACTTGCCCGCGGCAATCGCATCCATGGCATCGGCCAAAGCTTCAACCGGGTTGGTGATCTGCTTGGAGAGAAAAACCGCAAGCCACACGCTGGAAAAAAAGACGAAGACAGTAACCAGCAGGAGGGTGAGGGACAGTGTGTTCTTAATGATGCGGCGGGAACGGAAGAGCTTGACATATTCTTCGGCGCCGGAGCGGATGCGCGCGGTGGTTGCGTTCAGTCCCTGGGGCATGGGCAGCACAGCGACGATCATCTTGCCCGACGGAGTGGCGGCCATCCCGACCGCGTACTCCTGGCCCGCAACATCCACCACTGGATTGTCGTTTCGCTGCGCGGCGGAGAGAATGGCCGCAGAAAGCGTCCCGCGCAATGGAGTCTCGATCCATTCGGATTCGGGAGTGACCGCGCGAAGCGACACGCGACTCGATTCGGGGGGAGCCTGGAAGCTCGATGATATCTGTTGATCGCTGCCGTAAACGAGCAGAAAGCCGCCCTGGAGCGAAAGCCGGCGTGAAGCCATCACTTGTTGGAGAGCTTGCGGGGACCCGTCGAGCGCTCCGCTTTCGGCGACCGACGCAGCTTCACTGCGCGAGTTGCTCGCGACATACTCCACCAGCTCCTGCACGACACTGGTAGAGTCGTCGCGAAGCTGCGATGCGTCGGGCGAGAACCAACGTTCCAGGGAGCGGTTCAGCA
>DASXFF010000022.1:0-5567 GCA_036489735.1 Occallatibacter sp.
GTCAGGCCATGCATGTCACACCGACGACTTGTGAGGTATTACCGAAGGACACGTACGGGTATCGATTTCGCGGCAGGCACCTTGGAGCGCTCGGCATGGTGCCATAGTGGAATCAGCGCATTGGCTTCGGGATAATATGTCCCGACACAGCCTTCCGGAATGTTATAGCTGATCACGCGAAAGCCGCTCATTTCGCGCTTCATTTCGTCGTGCGCAACGGTCGAAAGCGTGACATGGTCGCCGTCACGCAAGCGCAGGCGGGCGACGTCATTGGCGTTCATGAACACCACCATCCGTGTGCCTTTCACGCCACGGAAACGATCGTCATAACCATAAACCGTTGTATTAAACTGATCATTGCTGCGGAGGGTAATCATGCGCAGAACGTCATGATCCTCCTCGGGCATATCCTGGTCTTCGTGTAAGCTTTTAGGCGTTATCAAATTCGCTCGCCCATTAGGCGTTTTCCATTTCCGCTCCCGTGCGGCGATCGGCCGATGGAAACCACCCGGCTGCCACAGGCGCTGATTGAAATCCTTAAAGTCCTCCGGATAAGTGTATTCGATCGCGTTGCGGACGCGGCTATAGTCAGCGACCCAGGCGTCCCAGTCGATTCGTGGATTGGGTGGGAGCGTGGCCTTGGCCAGGCCGGCGACGATCGCGGCTTCCGAACGTAAGTCTTTGCTGGCGGGCTTCTGAAAGCCGCGCGATCCATGGATGCATGAGGTGCTGTCTTCAACTGATACGGCTTGGCGTCCGCTCGCCTGCTGATCAATTTCCGTGCGACCCAAGCAGGGCAAAATGTAAGAAATCTCGCCATGAATCAGGTGACTGCGGTTGAGCTTGGTCGCAATCTGCACGGTCAGGCGCAGACGCTGCCAGGCTGGTTCGATGAGATCGCGATCTGGCACCGCGCGGACAAAATTACCCCCGAGGGCAACAAAAGCGCTGACCTTGCCTGCGATTATTGCTTCGCACGCCTCGATAGTGTTGAGACCCTTGGTGCGGGGTGGGGTGAAACCATATTGCTGTGCGAGCCGATCGAGAGGAACCAATTCCGGTTTCTCGCTAATACCGACAGTGCGCTGGCCTTGAACATTCGAATGTCCGCGCACCGGACAGATACCCGCGCCCCGTTTACCAATATTGCCGCGGAGCAAAAGCAAATTGGCGACCATCTGTACGGCTTCCACCCCTGCACGGTGCTGGGTCAGGCCCATGCCGTAGACCGCCATCACCCGGTCAGCTTGCGCATATACTGCGGCCGCCGCCTCCATCGCGCTGCGGCTCAAGCCCGACCGTTTTTCCAAGTGCTCCCACGTATAGCCAGCCACTGCATTGCGAAATTGTTCAAAGCCAGTCACGTGCTGTTCAATAAACGCATGGTCGAGGATCGTGCGACCGTTCGAAGTTTCATTAAGCCGGTCCAATTCGAAAAGGGATTTGCAGATGCCGGCGATCGCCGCGATATCTCCACCCGCCTTGACCTGATGATATTGCGTGCTGATTTGAGTCGCGGCGTTGGTCAGCATCTCGAGTGGCGACTGCGGATTGACGAAGCGCTCGAGGCCACGTTCGCGCAAGGGATTAAAAGTGACGATGGGGACGTTGCGACGCCGCGCGGCTTGCAGGGAATGAAGCATCCGCGGACTGTTGCTTCCGACATTCTGGCCGAAGAAAAAAATGCAGTCGGTTGCTTCGAAGTCATCCAAGGTAACCGTTCCGACCGGCACGCCAATGCTTTCAGGAAGCGCGACCGAAGTGCTCTCGTGGCACATATTCGAGCAATCAGGCAGGTTATTGGTGCCGTACAACCGTGCCATCAATGCATACATGTAGGCGGTCTCGAGAGAAGCGCGACCCGAGGCGTAGAACACTGCCGCATCTGGATCGCAGGCGCGCAATTCTGAGCCGATTTCGGCGTATGCGGCATCCCACGTTACCGGCATATATCTGTCAGTCGGTGCATCCCAGCGCATGGGATGAGTCAGACGTCCTTGTTGTTCCAATTCACAGTCGGTCCAGCGCAGCAACTCAGTGGTGGTATGCTGAGCGAAAAAAGCCGGATTCGTGCGACCGCTACTGATTTCCCAAGCCGTAGCTTTAGCGCCGTTCTCACAGAACTCGAGCGGATTATGATCGGCGGGCTTTGCCCACGCGCAACTCGGACAGGCGAAGCCTTGCGGCTTGTTCTGATGCGTCAGCAGCCGAGTGCCACTGATTAACGCACCCTCCTTCAATAAAATGTTGGCGACTGATTTCGCCGAACCCCAGCCGCCGGCAGGAGCTGTGTAGGGCTTGATCTTGGATTTGATTGATTTCACAGCCAACCCCCCGCAGAGCCATTAGAAATCAGAAGATCCTTGCTCGTGCTGAAAGTCTTACAACACATTTAGTTGCACCATAATTGCTGTTAACGTTGGATTGAGGAATGTCGTACGCACGGAGAATTGATCTGGCTTCTCTAGTTTCGTAGTCAAGGTCGCTAACTGGAACTCTTAATCTCTTCAACTGAGAACTACGTGATTTCGACAATCCGGTCTGGCCCACTTCGATGCTTACATATGGCCCACCAGTTGTCCGTTAGTTGTTCTGTTGTTGCTCTGCGCTGATGATCGACGCTGCGTGCCTCGTTTTAGGTCTCCTTTTTCCCGCCGCCGCTCGG
Source organism: Occallatibacter sp. (assembly GCA_036489735.1). GTDB lineage: Bacteria > Acidobacteriota > Terriglobia > Terriglobales > Acidobacteriaceae > Telmatobacter. The sequence goes on from DASXFF010000022.1 coordinate 2,666, forward strand.
CGGGGGCGGCGCGGTAATGTTGTTCAGCTCCGCATTGCGGCCCTTGCGTTTTTCCAGGGTTCGGCGAAAGCGGTAGGAGTCAGTTCCAGTCTCGATGATGCAGGCGCGGTCGGTAATGCGATCGATCAACGCCTTGCATAGCCGCGCATTGGGGATCACCTGCGTCCATTCCGAGAACGGCAGGTTGGTAGTAACGATCACTGCGGCCTTCTCGGCCCGTTCGGCGATGACCTGGAACAGGAACTCCGCGCCGACTTCAGCCAGTGGCACATAGCCCACTTCATCGAGCGCGATGAGGTCGTAACGGGCCCAACGGCTCAAGGCGCGGCCGAGTTGCAACTGATGTTTGGCTTCGACCATTTCGTTGATCAACGCAGCGGCGGTGGTGAATCGAACCCTGCGCTTCTGCCGGCAGGCCGCTACTGCCAGGCCGGTGAGGAGATGGGTTTTACCGGTGCCGCTGTCACCGATGAAGATGACCGGCTCAGCCCGGCCGATGTAAGCGCCTTGCGCGAGTTCGTGGATCTGTTGTGCCGAGATCCTGGAATTGCGAGCGAAGTCGAACTCCTCCAGGGTCTTCATCCGTGGCAGATGCGCTTCGCGAAGGCGCCGCTCCACCAACCGGTCTTCACGTTCCTCGAGTTCGGCTTGGAGCAGCGCTTCGAGGAAGCCCAGGTGTGAGCGGCGTTCGCGCACCGCCTGTTCGGCGAGTGGGCCGCATTGCGCGGCGATCGCCGGCAGGCGTAACACCTTGCACTGCTGCTGGATGCTGGCAGTTTCCAGAACGGCGGCCTGCGCAGTCATAGCGCTACCTCCGAGCTCAGCAACCCATCGTAGTCGGTGATCGCCGGTAATGGTCGTTCGAAACGCGCAAGTGCGCCCAATTCGATGAGCGCACTGCGCGCATGGGCCAGGTCCGCGGCTTCCACCAGATGCCGCACCGCCGCGGCATCCATACAGCCCAGCGCGATTGCTTCTTCCACCGCCGTTCGTATCCGTTGGTGGCCATGATGTTTGATCAGGCTTAGCAGCTGAATCATCTGGCGCGTACCGCTCTGCCTGCCGTGCCGGAGTATCAGTTCGTCAAGCAGCCGATCGTAGCTTGGCGGCCACAGGCCGCGTTTCCGCCATGCCGCGAGCGGCATGGAGCCGATCAGGGCGCCCGGTTTGCGCTCCAGTACATCGAGATAGTGTTCCAGGTCCAGCACTTGTTGCTGCCGTCCGTGACAGCGCTCGTGGCAGGCGATCCGCCGCCCTTCATCCCGCACTTCGACGTAGCTCGGATAGAGCCGGACCTCGACCGTCTTCCCGGACGCCGCCGGTACCGAATAGAGATTGGTCCGCACCCGCACGCAGCCGAGACCGTCCACGCGTGGAAACATGATCTCCGCCAGCTCGAAGCCTTGTTCGGCGAGCGGTAATAGCTGCGCACGCTCCTCGATCATCAACGCTCCCACTGGCTGCTGGTGTCCGGCGATCTGGCGCCCTTCATCGGCGCGGCAGGCGGCGAGTAACTGCGTATTGAGATCCGCGAGGTCGTGGGCCTTGGGCACCGGCACCCAATGATTGCGCCGAAAGTAGCCGGCCTCGCCCTCTATGCCACCTTTTTCGTGGGGTTCCTCGGGCGTGCAAAATTCGCTCTGGAACCGCCAGTGTGAACGAAAGGCAATAAAGCGCACAGTCTCTTCGCGGCGGAACCCACGCAGGATCTTCTTCACCGCGGCTTTCAGGTTGTCGTACCTGAGGATGCGAAAGGCGCCCGCAAAATACTGAAACGCGTGCTCGTGAGCCTCGAGAAACGCCTGCTGGGTCGCGCGATGATAGGCCCGATGGAAGGCCGCGCCGCTCGCCATGCTGCGCATCGCAAAGACCTGCAGCTTTATCCGTTCACCATTGAGCTCCGCCCATGCTTCATACCAATCGACTTGGCCTTCCTGCCCCGGTGCGTAGCTCTGCGGCACACAGGTCGCGCGGGCTGACCATCCTAGCTCCCGTTTGCGCTCGCGCACATACTGCCGAATCGTCACTTCCGACACTTTCCGCTCCGGCTGCTCCGTCACAATCCGCTGCCAGATGCGATGGGCGGTGTGACGCTGCTTGCGCGGGGCGTTGCGATCGGCTTCCAGCACCGCGTCGATGAAGGGCATCAATGGCGCCATTATGGGTCGCTTCCGTTCCCACTGCTGGCGCTCCGGTGGTGCAGCATTGGCCAGCGCCTGACGTACCATCCGGCGATGCACTCCCAGTTTGCGCGCGATGCCGAGCACGGTACCGTCGCCGAATTCGTATTCCCTACGTATCTGCTCGAATAGCTCCACCTTTGCTTTCCTCTCCATCCCGCGCCTCCTGCTCTTCAGCAAGATGCTTCGGGTCTGCGAGGTGGGCCATTTTACAGCATCGAAATGGGCCGCTTTAGAGTATCGAAATCACTACGCGCTTCAATTGTGGCCCACGCGCTTCCGAAATAGGGGAAAGACAACAGAGACTGGGTCTCGACTGAGGAGAATCCCAAATGACTCGCGAGCAGCTGAATCCCATGGCTGCTGTGGTGGCGATTAAGCCATGCCACACGCGCCAAGCTTCGCAGCTCGGCCCGGCGGGCCGCATTAACCGCCGGTTCTAGCCTTTCGTCGAGCATCTCATCTGGCCGCACCATTCGCCGGCGAATCGTATCTGCCATACCACCAGATGCACGCCCTCGCGTACGGCCCGATACCGTTACACGGACTTCGGGGGCATGCCGGATACGCGCGTCTATACGACGCAAAGCAGCAAAAAAGGCGCGATCCTCGCCGAGCGGAAGAGGAGGGATGCCTCCTACCCGTCGATAGGCAGAAAGGGTGACCGCGAGACTCGCACCCGAATGCTCAGTATGCCGCGGCAGTGGGTCAAATAAATCAGG
>DASXFF010000058.1:0-3537 GCA_036489735.1 Occallatibacter sp.
TTGATTCGAAAACAATTTATTGAGATCAGTGGGGGTCACGCTTGGACGCCGGTCGCTCCCGAAGAAATTTAAGAATTTTACAGATGCTTCAACCGCTTGCACCCGAATTAGGGTGGGGTCAATGTTGGAAGCCGATTCACAGTCTTGGCTCATTTGTTCGGACGGTCCTTCTAAATGACATGAGTTCGTTTGATGCTCCGCGACCCGGAACCAGCGTTGCGGGAATTGCGGAAATTGCGGAAATCGACGCGGTTCTCCTATTCCTGCAATTCCCGCATTTTCCGCTACGCTTCCCGCCACAGCTCAGGATTTACGTGCCAGCGGCGCGCTGGCCGACCGGGGCCGTTTCTCTGACTCTCGGTCTCGCGGAGCCAGCCGGCGCGGGCTAAAGCATCGATGAGCTTTTGCGTCTGGTCGGCATCGAGATACTGCGCCAGTGCATCCCGCCGGATACCCTCTCGCGACAACGTGAGCCTACGCTCGACCCATGCCCACCTGAGTACGCGGCGCGCGTACGCATGTTGATCGTTGAATCCGATCTGACGCAGCGCGGCGCGCGCGTGCGGCAGAAAATACTCGCGCCACATCTCGATCGCCGAGATGACATAGGCGGCATCGATCTGCTGCGGCTCTTCTACTTGACCGGCCATGGCCCAGTCGAGCCAGCACAGGGTGCCGGCTAGCCGAAGCACCTGTCCCGGACCTTTCGCAAACCATTCCCGCTCTCGACCATCCAAGGCTCTCCGCTCACGGTCCGAAAATTTCCTAAATTGCTCAAAAGCCGTGGCCGCCTCTGCGGAGATGTCGATCGAACGCTTGAGCAAATGGCCATCTTCGATTTTGGCTAGATCGACAAGGCGGCCGAGTGCGTTTTGGAACTCAGGTTCGATCTCGTCTACATCATTGGCGAGTTGCCGATAGGAAGGTTCATCGGGCCACGCAAACAGCATGCGCGCGTACATACCATCGCAATCGCCTTTGAATGAGGCCGCCAGTTTGTCGGGCTGGAATCCTCCTGTCATACCGACAAGCAGATGATCGAGCGCGATCGCCGGCCGCCCCCGGCCGCTCAACAATGTGCGGCTGTCCATTCCACGCGCGTAACCAGAACTCTCGGTCCGAGCCGTTGGAATAGCGTCCCATGTTCAAGAACAGTCCTGCGAGTTCATCGCAAATGACGGCGAGACCGCTTGGCCGTGCCTGCAACAACACCGCCAAACGCTCGATGGTCACGTCGGTGACGGCAAGACGGGGCACAGTGAATTCACCAGGATCGATCGCCTCCGGCGGCTTTTCCGGCCCCTTGCGCCCCTCCTCCACAGCAGCGGCCACTTCCTTCTTCCATTTCTTTGCTGCCGCCTTCGCGGTCTCCGCCCGCAAATCATGGGCGCGCTTTAGCTCCGCGATCTTGCTCTTCCGATCGCGCTCGATTGCGGCAAGCACGCGCAGGGTGACGTTGAGGCCCGGCGTCTTCCCGGCACCACTAAATCCGACCACAGATGTCCACAGGGCCGGCATTTCAGACCAGCTGCGCGTGGCCCTAACGGGACGACTCGCCCCCACAAGCGTAGAGGCCACCGTCAGGAGCGGCATGAAGACGTGGTCGGGCAGCACTCCAGCCCCACGTGCGGCGTCTTGGAGCCAACGGCGCCAAGCGAGGCTCAGCGCGTCAATCGGAAACTCGGGGAGAGACCCGCGGCGATCATCGAACAGGGACCAATCTGGATCCGGCCACGAATGGATGTCCTGATGCGAATTGGCCGACCGGCTTTCGGTGTCTGAGTAGGCGTGACTCGGTTCCTGCTCCGATTGGACGGTGGCGAGTTCTCCGCGCTGCCAGGAATGGGAATTGGTAAGGTTGCTCATGGCGCAACCTCGATTTCAAGCCACGCAACGAGGCCGTGCTCCACCGCACGATCAAGGGCGTAGGCCGGGTCATAAATGTACGCTTCCACCCCGCGGGCAATGCCCACAAGCAAATCGAGATCGGCTTGGATGCGCTGACGCTCACAATGTGCGACGCGGTAAGCTGCGCGCAAAATCGCGAGAACACAGCTGCGCTCGGAGTTAGCGGGACCGCTGCCGGCGTCGCCCACCACAGCGGCGGCGTAGTGGTCAAGCTCGTTCTTCGGCGAGTGTGAAGACTGGCTGGCGATCGGCTGACCGTCCAGCGAGTGGTTACGCTCGGAGTTGGGTAAGACGGCGGCGGCTACATTCGCCGGCGCCTGGGTTTTCTCGTAGCCCAAAGGTTCTGGATGCGTTACATTGCGCATCATCGTTATCCCTTCTTTTCCGGTTGGGGTTTCGAAATGCCCCGGCGAGGTGCGGCTACACTTCGCCGGGGCTTGTATTTGTCACTTGAGGTCCGAGATCGCCGGCAACTGTTCGATCCAGCGCCGCAGGTCGTCCTCGAGGATCAGGGTCTTTTTTCCAAGCTTACGGGCGACCAGATCCTTCCGGCGGATGGCGCTGTAGAGCGTTGTTTTGCCGGTGCGCGAGGCCAAGCACGCCTCTTTGATGGTCAAGGCAATTGGGGCCATAACGTCCTCCTCTGTCGCTGGCGCACGTCCGCGCGCCGTTGCGACGGGAGATGCCCGGTCACGGAACGAAAGAATAGTGACGCAGAATTATTTCGTCGCGAAAGCCAACGAAAGAATTAGCTCGACGTAATTCTTCGCCACAGTCCGAGTGGGGCGGGCGTTTCGCCCGTTCGGCGAGCTCGGCGCAGCAGCCTTCGCCCTTCGACAAGCTGTCTGACCAGCGCACCGGCGGAGGTGTGTTTAATGTGCGGAAGATTGTGGGCCGCTTTCTTGAGCCTTTCGCACGCTTCCAGATCGGTCATTTTGCGGCCAGCCTCGCGTTTGATTTTATCGGCCGCTGCGAGGAGCTGACGCCGGAGCACCGGGGTCCATTTTCTGGGTGCGCCGGCTCGCTTGTATTTAGCGACGAGCGCAGTTAGCTCTGGGCCCAATACATCTGAGAGTATGTGTAGCAGAGCGCGAACGTCGCGTGGATCGGCCGGGTCGAGATTGAAGGTCCAGAATACCTCCATCAGGAATCTATCTTCTTCGCGGAAGCCAAACACGTCGCTTTCGGCCTCCTCTTGAGAACCGTTGAAGCCGAACGCTTCCCGCGCCGTCTCGGCCCAAACGGCCTCGTCTGAGAGGTCCCGCTTTCCGTCCAGGTCGACGTTAGCCTTTCGGCGGCACTGGAAGTCGTAGGAATCCCACTCCTCGTACTTCTTACGCAGTCGCGCCGTAACCGTGTCACGCCGGCTGGTCATAGCGGGCCTTAATTCCGATTTTGACGAGGCGCGTGCAGCGGTATGACCGTTGCTCCCGCGCGGAGCTGGTCAAGATAGTCAGCCCACGCTTGCATCATCTCCACACGCTCGTTCCAAAACTCCGCCGCGTGCATGTAGGCATTTCGGACCTCATTCTGCTCCTGGTGGGCCAATTGCCGTTCGATGGCATCGCGGTTCCAACGGCCCATCTCATTGAGGAGCGCGGAGGCGGTCGAGCGGAAACCGTGCGCGGT
>DASXFF010000095.1:0-6995 GCA_036489735.1 Occallatibacter sp.
TGGGTGGGCAGCTTGGTCACCGCAAAAAGCCATCCTCACCCTCCGCAACCCCAGCGACAAGCCGCAGGAAATAACGATCGACATCGCCCAGGCCTTCGAACTCCCACCGAATTCTCCAACCGCCTACGCCGCCCATAGCCCCTGGTCTGCCGACGCTTCGCAACCCGTCATCCATCTCGCGGCAGCCACGCCACACACCTTTCACCTTGTTCCCTTTCAGGTTCTAACCCTGGAAGCCACCCCACTACCCTAGTTTCCAGCCCGAAAGAACGAGCACTGAACGCGTGCCCCATCCTCACCGCAGTCTCATCGCGGGGAGGGTGGGAAAGCACAACTCCCAAACCGTTACCCAAGGAACTCGTCACAACTCCAGACACCCTCAACGGATAGACCGTTTGCAGCATTCTTTAATCACCCAGCTTTTTATCCCGATAAGGAGGGAACGGATTTTGGCGCCTGATTCGTGGACACGCCCAGCCCCGCTGATCGTTTTCTTGATCCTCGGCGCCGTCTCAATGATGACGGGAGCGGTTTGGGCGTATATGGGGAAAGCCTGGGCCAACTATGGATGGGTCCACCGCGACGAGGAACTGGCGCGATTTTGGCGGCAAGTATTTTTTAACTATCTGGTTGGTGTCTCATTCATCGGGTTCTACTTTTATAAGGTGTTTTGACTGAGCCATCTCCCTGTTTGTCGGGAATTAGAATAAGCCAATGAATCGTGGTCGCCCCGCGCAAGGAACTCGTCCATGCTGAAGCCCTCCCTCCTCGTCCTCCTCGCCGCCCTCTCCGTCGGCCTCTCATCATCCCCCCGCGCCCAGTCCCCCACACCCGCCACCCACACCCTGCGCGCCAACGGCGATCACTTCGAACTCGATGGCAAGCCCTTTCAGATCATCTCCGGCGCCATCCACTATGCGCGCGTGCCTCGCGCCTATTGGCGTGACCGTTTGCGCAAGGCCCGCGCCATGGGCCTCAATACGGTTGAGACTTATGTGTTCTGGAACCTGCATGAGCCATCTCCGGGCCAATTCGACTTCGACGGGCAAAATGACGTGGCCGAATTCATACGCGAGGCGCAACAGGAAGGCCTGTTCGTGATACTGCGGCCGGGCCCGTATGTGTGCGCCGAGTGGGACTTTGGAGGCTATCCGGCGTGGCTTCTAAAGACCCCGGGCATGGAAGTGCGAACATCGGACCCCGCATTCATGGCAGCCGCCTCCCGCTGGATGCATCGGCTCGGCCAGGAGCTCGCCCCTCTGCAGAGCGCCAATGGAGGTCCGATCATCGCGGTCCAGGTTGAAAACGAATACGGCTCCTTCGGCTCCGATCACAATTACATGGAGCAGATGCATCATCTGCTGCTCGACTCGGGCTTTGACAAAGCAATGCTTTACACTGCCGACGGCGCGGATGAGCTGCCAAACGGTTCGCTGCCGGAGTTGCCAGCGGTCATCAACTTCGGCAGCGGAAACGCCAAAACCGAATTCGCGAAACTGGCAAAGCTCCGCCCCAACGCCCCACGTATGTGCGGCGAATACTGGGATGGATGGTTCGATCATTGGGGAGAAAAGCATCACACCTCGGACGCAGCCGCCGAAGCAAACGAGCTGCAATGGATGCTGGAGCAGGGATTCTCGGTTAACTTATATATGTTCCACGGCGGCACCAGCTTCGGCTGGATGAATGGCGCTAACATCGATGGCGGAAAATATGGTGCTGATGTTACCAGTTATGACTATGATGTTCCCGTAAGTGAGAGCGGCGAGTTACGCAACAAATTCTTCCTCTTCCGCGAAGTAATATCCAAGGTCACCGGTGTAAAGCCTCCTGAGCCTCCGGCGCCGCTTCCAGTCCACGCGCCGGCTGCAATTCAATTCACTCGATCGGCGCCTATCTGGCTAACTCTTCCCCGTCCGCTTGAATCTCAAAAGATTCTTTCAATGGAGGATGCGGGACAAAGCTATGGATACATTCTGTATCGCACCACTCTGCCGGGCGTTCAAGGCGGTCAACTTCGCATCGACGAGTTGCACAGCTACGCCCAGGTTTACCTGGATGGAGCGCTGACCGGGACCTTGGATCGCCGTCTCAATCAATCGTCGCTGACGGTGAAGATTGCGCACGATAATACCCGTCTCGATATCCTGGTCGAAAATACCGGCCGGGTAAATTTTGGGCCCCAGTTTCCACACGAACGCGCCGGCATCACTCGCCAGGTAACGCTGAATGGTACACCGCTGACAGGCTGGCAGATTTATCCGCTGCCGATGAAGAACACAAGCTCGATTCCGTACACACAGCGGTCGTGCACAGGCGCATGTTTCTACGAGGCAACCTTAAATGTGGACGAACCGGCAGATATGTTCATCGACACACGCGCCCTCGGCAAAGGAGAGATATTTGTGAACGGTGAACCCCTCGGCCGTTTTTGGCGGATAGGTCCACAAGGAACGCTATATCTTCCCGCCCCGATGCTGAAGAAAGGCCAGAACCAGATTGTGATCTTTGATTTGAATGGGGACGCAAATCCAAGCTTGCCATTCCTTGAGCATGGAATTCTAAACAGCGGCGTCAAATAGCGCCACCGCATTTTCGAGTCTGCTCTTTTGCAGAACCTCGATTTACGGCGAATCCGCTAATGCTATACCTGCCCTGGTATCCCGGGCCACTCGCATTTGGAGACCTCGGATAGCACGCGGCAAGCCAGCCGAAATTCTCTACTGACCTTCAAACAGAAGTTGCGATGCAAACAAGGGCGGCGCGGCTTTGGGCTCCGATGCCAGATCGTAAATCAGCCGCTCAAGCACCATGCGCTTGTCGGGTGGAGACGAACGCAACTCCAGATCGGCACGCGCCACAAGCCTCAACGCCCGGGTCAGGTCTCGACGGCCCTTGTAGCGGCGTGCCTGCCGAATCAGATCGTCTGCGGCGAACGGGGGCATGCGAAACCCCTGCCACAGCGCCTGCCATATCGCCCGCGAGTCCCGCACATTCTTTTCCTGAATTACGAGCATCTGCCTGAAGGTGCGGGCGAGCATATATAAGTGTCCGATTGCTGAATCTTCACCAGCATCCGAACTATTCAGCAGCCCATGCAGCAAAGTAAGAGCACGAAGGCGGTCATGAGCGCTGATGGCATCGGTCAGTTCATACAGCGAACGCTGCTTGGCGCCTAGCACCATGGTTTCAACATCGCCGAGGGTGATGCAACCGCGGCCGAGGGTATAGAGCAGCAGCTTTTCCAGTTCCGCTGCAATCAACATCATGTCCGCCCCTAGGGCGTCCACCAACTCGCGGGCCGCATCGCCCTCGATACGGGTTCCGGCCTCCTGTGCCGTAGCCACGGTCCAGCGCATCGCGTCTTCCTCGTTCACGCGCGCCAGTTCCACAATGCCGCAATAATCGCCAAGCGTCTCGCCCAGCCGCTCAAATCGATTCTTGTCGTCCATATCCATGCGCCGCGGGTCCGACGGAATGCGAAGAAAGTCCGCGACAAAAATTAGCAGCGCCTGGGGATTAGGAGAGCGGAAGTACCGATCGAGCGCTGCGAATTCATCTTTCTTTGCACCTCGCGTATAAAGCTGCCGGACATTCCTGACAAAAACCACCTGGAATGGCGCCATCAGCGAAGGCGTTTGAGCACGGTCGAGCACCTCGAAGATCGAGGTTCCGTTCAGGTCGAGGTCGGACAGGCAGAAATCTTTGAACTCGGGCGGCACGAAGCCCTTGATCACCGCGTTCCGGCACTTGTCGAGAAGGAATACCTCATCGCCGGCGAGAACATAACCGGGCCGCAGCGGTCCTTTCCCAGCCGCGGCGGCCTCAATCTCCGCCACAAACCGGCCCACCGCGCCAAAACCTGCGCCCCATCGCCCGGCGGTCAACGGTAGACTCCGCGCGAAAACAGCCTCGGTTTTCCAATCATTGCCGTCATGCCTGTCCAGAATACCTTTCTCTGCAGCGCAGCGCCACTACCGTAATAAGCGGTCATCAGAACATGCAATGCATGTTGTTCACGTCTATCCAAACATGTCTACAGAAGCGCGCGGACTTCCATTGCTGGCGCACAAACGTAAAGCGGCGCGGAGACTGAAATCTCCGCGCCGCTTTTTTACCCCAGGTTCAAAAACTTTCGAGAATATCTGCCACCAGGGCGCGCGCAAAAGCTCGGCTCAGTCTGTCCAGCGCCGCCGGATTCTCCTGGAGGAAAGTCGGAAGGTCAGTGGTGGACTGGTACTGCTGGCGGAAAACGTAATTCTTGTTCTCGTAAAGGACCTTGCCGTCGCGGCTATTCAAAGTTACTGAAACTACCATCGTCAGCAAGAAACTGCTCGACTCTTGCGTTGAAGCATTGTAGGTCAAAGGCGTTACGGATTCTTTGAGGATGGTTCCGTGAAGTATCGCGTCCGCATTTGCATCTGCGTCAGGCGTGGTTCGAATCCGTGTGCGAGTCATGAACTCGCGGGTCACCGCTTCCGTCAGCACTGTTTCTGTGCGATAAGTCTCTGTGCGGGTTGCAAACACGGGAATAGAAATCGTGGCCACATCGGGCGGAAGATGAACACCTGCTCCAACCGTCCGGTAACCGCACCCAACCGCGGCAACTAACGGCAGACTAACTCCCAGAACCAGTAAATGTCGCAGCATTCTATGCATATTGTAGCCTCCGCAGCAGGCTTCGAAGTCATGAACTGTTCACGCCCGCTCAGGAAAGCTTTGATCGAGTCAATTCCGCAATGACGCTTGTTACCTTTGACTTATAGTGGCTCTCTTCAAATTCAGCTTCAAATCGCTCCCGGCCCGCGGCTCCTTCCGATTGCGCTCGATCCGGGTTTTCTATATAAGACACGATCGCCGACGCCAGAGAGTTAATCGAGCCTGGGGAAAAGAGGGTTCCGGTCACCCCGTCGATCACAATCTCCGATAGACCTCCATGATTTGCCGCGATCACGCTTCGCCCCGCTGCCATTGCTTCAATTGCGACAAGTCCGAACGGCTCCGGTTTGGTGGAGGGGACAACGACAACATCCGCCCACAAGTAATGTGAACCAGGATTCGGATTGAAAGGATACATTTCAACCACGCTTGAAAGACCTTGAGCAGCAATGGTCCCCGACAGATCTTCGGCAAAATGGTTTTGCATGCCAAACACACTTCCAACCAGTCGAACGCTGAGCCGGCTGCGCAAATCAACTGAAAGGCTTCGCACGGCCGAAAGAAGAATCGACTGTCCCTTCCACGCGTTGAATCGCCCAATCAGCAGGACATTCAACTTCTCGTGCGCCTCAGGAACAACTAACTGTTTCGCCGGTGGTACGCCGTTCCAAACAACGGAGTACTTTTGCCAGAACGGAATGATGAAACTGGCCCGTGTGGCATGAGAATTGAACAGAACGTATGCTCCGGTCATAATCAGGAGCGCACAGAAAAAAGGCTTCGCCAGGCCAGTGGGAATCTCATGCACATGGATAACGCGAGGCTTCGATACGGTGCATGCCGCAAGAATAAAGTCCATTACCATGGCGGTGTTGATGTAAATCAGTTCGTAATCCTGCATAACCCGACGGGCTTCCATGACCTTCCGCAAGAATTTCGCCGCGTCGCGTAATCTCATCTTTTTTAGGTTACTCTTGCGAAGAATACCAAGATTCGTAACTCGAACATCCGCCACAAAAGGCAATAACTCACTCCGCAACGGCCCATCGCTGGGCAGTAACACAGTAATGCGCGCTTTTGGCCAGCGTCGAGCCGCGGCAATAACCGACTGAATCAGCATTCGGTCGGAACCGTACAACTCATAGCCTTGATGAACAAAGAGGATTGACGCGGGCATATACCGATTCCCTCGGGAACTCCGTCACTATCTGTTGAATTTTGCGGCTTGACGTGGGGGCGCTGCGAGACCAGCGCCAAAGAAGCGGCTCGCTCCTGCCATTAACTAAGGCTCTAAAGGAATTTAGCCTACTCGTGCTCTTGAAGGGTGCGCAGCAGCAACTCTTCGTACGCTATGAGTATCTTTTCTTTCGTAAACTCATCGCCATGCCGTTGACGGCTTGCCTGCTCCATCGCCAGCAGTTGGGTGGGATCGCTTTCCAAATCAACCAGAATCTCCTCGAGAGCTTGAGTGTCTTTGAAGAAACTCGCTCCGGGCCCAGCGACCCAGCGATTGAATTGGTTGTCGTGGGCAACAATTGCATTCCCGGCCGACAGTGACTCAACTAATGAGGGGTTGGTGCCACCCACGCGATGACCGTGGATATACGCCTTGGCATGAAAGCGAAGAGACCTGACAATCTCGCGGTCGTAGATTGCCCCGACAAACTGAACATTCGGAGCCGCGGCATCCAGCACTTGTTGCTTGTATTCACTTCTTTCTCCCGCATAGTTACCCAGCACGACCAATGGGCTGCCAACACGGCTCGAAGAAAACGCCTTCACGATCTCCAGGATTGAGTTCTCGGGCTCTGGACGCGCAATAACTAGATAGTAGCCCTTTGAAGTTACCCCAAACTCCTGGAGTGCATCGACCGGGGCGAAAGTTACTGCATCGGCTCCGTAGGGGATGACCGTAATCTTGCCTGCGGAAGTGTGCCGCCGAAGATGTTCTTTGATCTTCGGATGATCCGCGACGAGGTGATGCGCAGATCGTGATCCCGCCCACTCATTGAACCACAGCCACACGCGCTGGCCGAACGACCACTTCTCTCTCTTCCATTCGATGCCGTCCATATTCATTACATTTGCGGAGCCGCGAAATCTATTTACAGCGCTGAAGATTCCCGTGTTATACCCCAGGGTGAGGATAACTCCCTTTCTGCGGGAACAGTCCAAGGTGGTCTTCCAATCGAAGCGAATTGTTCCCATGGAAGTGTCGGGGGAAGGAATCAGAACCCGATGTATCCCCTTCCAATCGTCTTCTCTCCATTGCTCACCTTCGTCTACCTGGCAATAGACAGTTACCCGATGCCCCCTGCCAACGAGAAATAGCGACA
>DASXFF010000146.1:0-11146 GCA_036489735.1 Occallatibacter sp.
AAGTTTGTCGTAAATCCAGCGCGCCATGACACCGAAGATGAAGCAGCCGACAATAACTCCAAGCGGCCCGAAGTTGATGAACATGTCGCCGACAATGGTCGGCGGGATGCCGAAGCCTTCAAAGGTCAACCCTGTCTCATCCTTCAACCAGGACTGATAATCCTGCTGGTGGCCGGGGAGAATCGTTGCCAGATCCATGAAAAAAGTGCTTCCCAACATGCGCTGCCCAGTAGCTGAGAAGGTTTGAAACACCTTTTGGAAATTCGAGATATAGATGATGAATCGATAGAATGACGTGGAGGCAAAACTGACCGTGGTGGCGCTGTTGGGATCGCGAAACATCTCGAACAAGTTGATGGCCACAAATCCGCCGAAGCCGAGGACGAAGACCCAGCCCAGTTTCAGCCGTTTGTAGAGATAGTGGCGGACGAGGATCAAGTAGATGATCGCGGTCAAGGTATAGCGGCGCGAACCGGTGAGCAACATGCCGGCGCCCACGGCCAGCGTGAACGCCAGCATGCCCCATTCCTTCCTTCGCTGGGAGCCAGGCATATGAATGGAAGGCCCGCCGTAAAGCCGCACCGCCGCCACCAGAACGGCGATCATCGATACCGTCATCAAATAGAAGAAGTATCCATTGCCATGCACGGCGAGCGCCGCCACGCGAGCCGCATCTTTGTCTTCCTGGAAGAGAGGAATCTGTCCGGCGCGCACAAAATAGGCAAAGCCTCCGATGAGTCCAACAGTCAGGCAGCTCGCAATGACAAATCGAAAGGTTCGCTGGTAATAAGCCATCCAGCCGACCCACTCGCCCACCCTGCCGGTCGACATTCCATCGCATGCGCCAACTACCCGGGTGAAAGCGAAACCCAGATTGATGCACAAAAATCCGAGCCCGATGAGAAACGATATCTGGTCGAACCTACCCCCGTCGTAAATACCGGGAGCAACAAGTTTGAGAATGACGGGCCCAATTCCGATCAATCCAATGTAGTACGCATTGAGAATCAACTCCGGCTGAAAAGGATCTTTCGGCCGGAAGATGAAGAATGGCGCACCAAAAAGGAATGTGAAGATGATCAATAAGTACAATGCCCGATTCTCCTTGCCCGGCTACTTGCACGACCAATAGCCCGCCTGCAGATCCTTGGGCCATATCTCCAACCACGCGGGATTAAATTGTGCGGCTTTATCGATCATATTCTTGAAACCAGCCGCATCGTTCTTGGCCGAATAAACCTGGATTGCCTGAAGGCCAAAGTGACTCCCTTCCCGATGCTGCAGAAGAAGATTCACATACGGATCGCCGCTCTGAAACCAACTCTCTCCAGTAAATGCAAACGAAGTTGGATAGAACCGGCTGCCGAGCGCGTGCCGGGCATAGTCTAAAATCTGCGTTGGAATCTCGTTGTTGCGAGAGTCTCCAATTTGATTGTGCACGGCGAGGGTCAATACCTGATTAGGAAACGCCTTGGCGTAAGCGTCGATGTACAGCTCCCATGCCTGGATATACTTTTGCGGAGTGAAGCCTATGCGTCGAAGCTCGGCGTCTGTCGCATGCAGGTTCATCTCAATCCCGTTGGTGTTGCTGCCTCCGGTGATTGCGACGGAATTGATGTTCCTGCCGCTCAACGCCTTCCCGAATGCCGCAATCGCGTTGGTAAATGAACTCTCGAATGCCGGATCCCAGGGAACAGGCGCATTCGCCTGCGATCCTGCATTATTCTCGACATACATATCGCGCTGTTCCCAGCGGATGCTGGACGCTTTGTTCAACACATGCGCAGGAGACCAGCGGCCTGGCAGCAGGGCGATATTTACCTTTTTGCCGGCGGCAATCGCCTGATCCACATTGGCGAGGACCTGCGAAAAGTCGTAGACGCCCGGCTTCGGCTCAATTGACGACCAGCCGTAATACAAGGTGATGCCGGACACTTGCGGGCAGGAGGCGATCTGGGTTATCTTGCTCCGGTCCTGGCCGCGAAGAACAATGTAAACAGGAACCGAAGAAGCACCGGCCGCTGCGGCGCGCAGTGGTTTGCCGGGTGCGAGCGATAATACAGTTCCGATTGCCAGAGCGAACCCGGCCAGTGTTGAAATCCGACGACGCCTAAAAAGCTGCATACATTTCCTCCAGCGCTAACAAAATTTCGTTCTTATTCGCCCCTGGCAGGCTGACCTGTTGTTTGCGAAGTTCTTGAGCGCGGCGAACAAACAAGAGCGGTTCATTGAGCTCGCTATAACTCACCAATGAGCCGGCGGCGCCTGCCGAGCGAGCGAATGTTTCGATTTTGGGCGAATAATTAACTATCAAGAAAGGCACTCCAGCCTCGGCCGCAAACACGCCAACATGCAGCCGCCCAGTCACAACCACGGATGCGGACGCAATGCAATTCAGCTTATCGAGCGGAGAAGCTCCATTCAAGCGAATAACGTTGGTTGTATGTTTAATCAACCGGCTGAATATCAGGTCGCTGTCTCCGCCATCCACATCCGCATCCGTGTCCATCACCTGCACTGACGAATAGGCTTCAGCCTCGATAAGTTCTTCTAACCGGTCGCAAAACAGGCTGAGGACTCTCTCTGCTTCTTCACTGGAGAGGTACTCGTTCAAGGACCGATAAGCCACCAGGAGCGTCTTTGCCGGAGTGGTCTGCTTCGCAGCAAAGCCATTTCGATCGAGGGCAAAGCAAAGATCGGGGGCGATGCGCACGGCATCGCTCAAACCTCCTAATTTGCCGGCGGATTCTCTGTCACGCACCACGATTCTCTTGCTTGCCAGGCGAGCGAGCCTCAGATAGAGTCGCGTCTTAAGCCGCTTCGTATTGCCCACACCGATGCCGAAATAGTGGATGCTGGTGCCGAGAATCATGGCAGGGAGAAAGTACTTGATGCCTCCCTCGCCGCCTTCATCCATGAAACATGTGCCGCCGCCCCAAACCACCGCCCGAGCGCCGATGGATGCGGAAAGGAACTGCCACAGCGATCGGATGCGCGAGGACTGGTTCAGCGCGACAAGTTTGAAGTCTCCGGCAATTTCGCGCACCGCCGGCGAAATCGCGCCGTAAGTAAAAATACTCACTGCCGCTCTTTTTTCCCGGAAGACATCCAGCAACGCCTTGAGCATGATGAGGTCGCCGAAGTTCGAACCGTAATATCCCACCAGAACGATTCGTTTGCCCGGCGCATCGATTCTCTGCTCGCCGGGCAGTTGTTCATCGAGGCTGAAGCCGAAGGATATGGGAGCGACGCCCAGTGTAGTCCACACATAGAAGCTGCACAGAAGGTTCTTGACCGCGATAGCAACGGCGACTCCAACGGCAGCTCCAAAAGCGCCATTGACATGCAATCCGTAGAGAACAAGGCCACACGCCAGAACCGCGGAAAATAGTTGGATTTTGCTGTAAACGCGTTCTTTTCCGCACATCACCAGAGCGCTGGCTACCGGTCCGGTGACGACATTGATCATCTGGCCCAGCGACAAGGCGATAAGAATGCTCGCGCCGGTCACGAAGCCGTCGCCGAAAAAGTGAAGGACGAATTTCGGGAACACGGTAAATGCGAGGAAGACTGGAAGCGCGCCGACGGTCATGATGATGGCCGAGTGACGGATAACTCTGCCAACGACATCCATTCTTCCCAGATGGAAGTCGCTGGCAATCTTCGACGACACCGTGGTGTTGACTGCGTAGAAAAAGAAGCCGAGCAAGTTGGATAACCGCTGGCCGACCGCAAACTCGGCAACCTGGTGCAGAGAACCGTAAATGCCCACGAACACAACCGGCACCCAACTGATGAGCAACTCCGAGACCGATGCCAGGAAGAGCGAATTGCAGCCTTTCAGAAGGGCCTTTCGAACCAAGCTCTTGTCGAAAGCCGGTCCCTCCGAGCTTTGCCTGGTGTAGAAATATCCGACTACGACGGATGCCACGCAACCGAACGTATAGGCAGTTACCGCGCCGTCAACTCCGAACCGCTTGAGGGCGATTCCGGCGGTCAGCACCATGAACACCTGCGGCCAGAATGAGTTCAGCAGCATGGCTGCCCGAACCTTTCCCAACCCTTGAAGAAACTGGAAGTAGATCGAATAGAGGGCCAGAGGAAGGATCGACGCTGCAGTAAGCTGCAGCGGACGAGTCAGATTGGGATCGTGAAATGCGTAGAGGGCAAGCGGGCGCGCCGTAACTGCCAGTAATACTGTGACAATAGCCGAAGTTATCGCCGTGAAGGTTCCGGCATAAGTGAGAATGAAGGAGAGAGCCCCAAATTGTTTGGATGTCTGGGCAGCGGCTGCATTGCGAGTTACAGCGTTATCGAGTCCCCAGCGCGCCAAAGTAGCGAGGATAACAGTCAAGGTCATCGACAGAAAGAACTCGCCGGCACGTTCCTTCCCCAGGAACCTGCTGACCATCATGTAAAAAGCGAGAGAAAGCCCGGTGCCAACAATCTTTATAACCAGGGCTCCCCCGGACTTCCGGAGGAGATCCCTGGAATCCAGGTTTATGAATTTATCGAATCGGACCATGATCCATTCGGGAAAGACCGCGGCGAAGCGGCGGCCTCTCCTGACCTCGTTGTTGTCGCCACGATTGCAGACAATTTCCGCCCGCCCAGAATCGCGCTGGCCCGAGTTCGGCCCTGGACCGGGAAGAAATTACCGTTGCCGCTACTTATCCGACACGTAACTGGAGTATCCGTAGTCATCGTAGTATCCGTAGTATCCAGCGATGTTATGGTCTACTGCATTGACAACTACACCGCATGGCACGCGAGACTTCTGCCGAATTGCTTTGATTGTCCGCAACAGGATTCCGCGGTTAACCAGTCCCATCCGGGCAACAATCGCGATTGCGTCGCAGTAGTTGGCCAGGACAAAAGCGTCGCTCAGCATGAGCGCCGGAGGCACATCGATTACGACGAACCTGTATTCGGCCTGCAGGCGCTTCAACAGGTTTTGCATAGCGACTGAGCCGAGAAGCTCAGCAGGCAGCGGCGGAATCGGCCCGCTACCGAGTATGTCAAGACCATGCATCTCCTCGGAATGAACCATCGCCTCTTCCAGCGTTGAAACTCCGCTAAGGACGGTGCTCAGTCCAACCCGGTCCGGTGTCAGCAGGCGAAGCGCGAAAGTCGGACGACGCAAATCGCACTCCACCAGGACGGTGCGGTCTCCGCCCCCCATCAGGCACGCGGCAAGATTTGCGGAGATGGTCGACTTGCCTTCTCCAGGGGTCGAGCTCGTCACCATGATGGTCTTGATCGATTTGTCCGCACCGAGCAGAAGAAGCGAGGTGCGAAGCACGCGAACGGCCTCAGAGAACTGCGAGTTGGGGTGCTTGATGAACTCAAGCTGAGTCGCCCCGGCTTCGACTTTGGCCTCGGGCCCGGGCTTGTCCGATTTTCGTACGGGCTTGCGATGGATCACCGGGCAAACCGCCCACGCCGCGTTGCCAACCGCTTCTTCCACCTCTTCCACGGAAGAGAAGCGCTGATCGAGACTGTTTTGAACGAAGGCCAGGACAATCCCAAGGAAAAGGCCCACAACTCCAGCAGCAACCAGCGCGGTCGACCAGCCAAACGGCCAGGGAAGGTAAGGCGTGTCGGCGATGTCTACGATGTCGACTTCCGCAGCGTCCAATCCCGAAGTGATGGTTGACTCGCGCAGGTGCTGGATCAGCTCCTGGTATAGCTGGCGATGCATCGCCTGGTTATATTGCAGAATTTCGTAATCGAGAAGCTTGTCGCCCTTGCTGTGCAGGATATCTTCCTGCCGGTTCAAGGCGGACATGGACTGATCTTCAAACGTTTTCGCCGCCGAAAGCGATTCCTTCGCTTGATCCACGAGGCGGCCCTGCTCGCTGGCCACTTCTTTGTGCAGCTCTTCGGCCTGCGCCTTGGCCTGTTTAACGTCGGGGTGATTGCTGCCGAGTTCGCTGGAGAGCTTTGCATATTGCGCATCCGCGGCTGCGCTCTGGCCGCGCAAGGTGGCCAGCAGATTCGAGGGAGTGCGCGGCGCATTGATCGGAGTAATCAGATCGAATCCGCCTTCAGCGACATTGGAGGGCCCGCTCTGCAGGTTTTGGTAGCGCGCCTCGGAGATGAGCCGGTTGACCTCCGCATCCCGAGCCGCCGTCAACAGCCCTTGAAGGGAAGCCACATTGAGGTTGGTCGTGGACCCGTCGCCGACGAATCCGAGATCGCTTTGCAGCGCGATGACCTTCTTCTGATCCGATTCGATTTGCTGATACATGGTGTCGAGCTGGCCCTTGAGCCAGTCGGCAGCACGCTGCGACGAGCTGTAGCGTGTCTCGTACAGCCAGGTGATGTAGTTATTCACCAGAGAATTGATAATTTGAGCGGACAATGCCGGGTCGTCGGTCTTGCAGGAGATGCTGATCATCTCC
Organism: Occallatibacter sp.; assembly: GCA_036489735.1. Classification (GTDB taxonomy): domain Bacteria; phylum Acidobacteriota; class Terriglobia; order Terriglobales; family Acidobacteriaceae; genus Telmatobacter. The sequence continues at coordinate 6,405 of DASXFF010000146.1, forward strand.
GTCTTCGGCACGTGCTCCACTTCGATCGACTTGTTCAGGTTGCGGTAAAGAATATCGCGCGTTTCAGGGTCTGTAAGGGGCCGCCCGACCAGCGCTTTTGGCAGGAACTCTTTTCTATTTTGGAGCTTCAATTCACTCGCAACGCGCAGTAAAAGCGTCTGGGCCTGCAAGGTATAGGTGGTCGACTCGATCAGTTCGTCGGAATCGTTCCCCAAAGCCTCCGCGGCGACTTGAGCCACGCGGTAGGTATCAGAGGACGCGGGACGGACCTGAACGGTCCCGGTGGACTTGTAAGTAGCCGGGAAGAGCAGCCACACGCCCGCGCCGAGCAGGCAAATGGCGATGGTCGTCAAAATCGTCGCCTTGCGCTTGCGCAGAATCTGCCAGAGCCGATGCATGCTGATCGGCTGCCGCGGGGCTGCCACCCTGATTTCGTCCATCTGCTCGGCGACTCCGCGGAGCGAGGGTTCCCAACTAATCGGAGATTTCTCTTGAGTCATAATTTTCCGTCGACGAACCTAGAAGTCGAAAGTGTGAGCCCGAGGGTGTTCTCCCGGGAAGTTATCTGCCAAGGCGCAAAGAAATCCGGATTCGGCCTGCTGCATTTGTTTCCATCCAGATCTGCTTCCATCCATAACTTCGCGCACCTATGATTTCAGTCCAGCCAATAATCGATACACAAACCGGCGCCCTCGTTCTTTATGGCCGGGTATCGATGCAGTATGCTTCCTCTGAACCCCGCACCGACCGCGGGCAGAAATTCTGTACACGATTGCGGGAAACCCGGCGCCTGCCGGCAGTAGGCGTATACCTCGAATTCGATCCGTTACCTGGGAACCAGGCGTAGGTTCAATTCGCTGGACAGGTCTGCGTCGCAGCCCGCCTTTCATCGCCTTTTGGAGCCGCCCCAATCAGTACCGGTAAATCGTCGCAGTAGCTGCCGAAGCGACCAAGCCACTCAGACTCGAGCCCATATTCCGAATGTAGCTGTACGGAATGTAAACTATATCATTCGCCTGAAGTTGAACGTCCGCCTGCTTGCCTTTCTGCATGGCACTCTCATTGATATCGATCTCGACATATTTTCCGTCGGGAAGCTTGCGGATGAGCCGCGCGTGCGAAGGCACCGCGCTGGGCAAAGTCGCGCCCGCAATGGAAACAATTTGAAGCACGCTGAGCTTGGCGTCAGTAGGCGACATTGGATAGCCGCCCGGCTTGCCGACCGCTCCGAGCACGTACGCAATATTGACGTTGGGCACGACCACGACATCCCCCGGAAAGACTCTGACCGTGCTCGACAGAGCGTCCTTGGGATCGTTGGAAAGGAAGTATTGAATCTGTTCCTTGGTGTCCCGGCGTTGAATGGTAATGGTTCTGTCCGCCATCGCCGTAAGGCCGCCGGCCATGGAAATAACGTCCAATACCGAGCGAGGGGTAAGAATCGGGTAACTGTCAGGCTTGTTTACCTGACCAATGACGCTCACGTTCCGGGTCGCATATTGATCCACAGTTACGCTGACATGAGGTGTGAGAACGTACTTCGCTTCCACCAGTGCGCGCTCAACGGCCGAGGCGGCCTGGCTTGGCGTCAACCCGGCCATCGGGACCTCGACCCCGATATTCAGTGGAAATTCCCCAGCATCGGTAATGCGCGCCCGCTGCTCCAGATCCGGCGATTCCAGAACCCGGATGTGCACTTCGTCCCCCGGGCCGATCGGCAGACTCTCCGTTTGCCCCCAGACGCAAGCCGCACATAAAAAAAGACCGACAAATACCCCGAACTTCCTCATGCAAAAATCTCCCCGCCTTAAAGAAGTAAAACCGCGTCCGCTGCCCGATGCCATTCGCGATACGCGTCGCTCAAAATCAACTAAAAGCCGTTCTTCTTAGAGTCCTATCCCGGCAAACCTAAAATCATGAATACGGTATGAATAATTTGAGGCATTCCCGTCTCGGAACTCACAACACACAGATTTTCCATGCCAGATGCGACGTTTCAGAGTAAAACCTTTCTTGTTCCAGATGGCCTGTCGCCAGCTCGGCCACCGATCAAGTAGCCGGACGCGCCGGGAAATGGCCGTCACGCAGATTTCCGCCAATCCAGCATCGGCGCACAGTCACTTTGGGCCGCGAACCTTTGATTATGGCCTCTTGCGTTGTCATCCCTTGAGCCGTCATCCTTCGAGCCAGTACCCTTTGCTGCCACCACCCGCAAGGGACAAGGATATTGAGCCGCTTCCAGATATCAACAGGCAGATTCTTTTGGCTTTATCAAACCTGGCCAGCTCGGTTGTTGTTGAAAATAGGTCTCATAAGTGACTTTATCAAATCCGATTCTCCTCGTCCACAAAAAGTCGATGATCACCGAAGCCGGTTCCGGTGCCTGGGGAGCAATGCCAGTCGTGGTTCCGGACCGGCAAGAACTGCCGCGATGAGCAAGGGAATGACGCCGACATTCGAGCCCTCTGCCACTACGATCCGGGGCGCATTGTGGTATTGAGCTTGGCCTGTGGCGACGCGAACGATGGGGCCATTCAAGAGATTGCAGGATTGATGGGCCCGAAGAGGGCTAAGGGTACCGCTGCGCATGATTAGACCGACGAAGCATTGATCGCTTCGCCTAATTTCTTCTGGCTAAAGTTATCCCGAAGGAGAACAACAGTGCAGAGGATGATTGCAACAATCAAATAAGCGTAAAGACCGAAATCCGCAAACTTTGGAAGCCCCGCTCTTACGGCGAATTCCTAGGGATATTGGAACACCGAAACTCCGATGCCGAGAAAAAGACCCAGTTTTGCGCGAGGGGAATAGCCTGTGAGACGAAAGAGGCGCCGCCCCAGCCACGTTAGAAGCGATACAGGGGCACCCACAATCAGGGTAAATTCAGTACTCTCGACACACAGTCCTATGAACGCCTCATTCCAGTGGCCGATCATGTCGCGGTCCACGTCATGAAATAGGTAGACCGAGATGGCGGAGACCATTAGAGCCGTGCAGAGAATTCCCAGCATCAGTAAAAGTATCGATCGTCGCATGTTCGGAACACAGTGTATCGGACGCGTCAAAACTTGGTGCCTTCGCAAAGCTCCCACTAGTTCCGTTCAGAGCGCCAATTGGATCAATATCGAAGCAGTCAACACTGCGCTCCCGCATTCAAAAAACATTCTTTGCAGAGAGACTGCGCTTTGAAGGGTGCTTTGGAAGCATTTCCGCTAAACCATCTTGAAATGTGGTGGGCAGTGAGGGACTTGAACCCCCGACATCCTGCGTGTAAGGCAGGCGCTCTAACCAACTGAGCTAACCGCCCACGGGCGGCGGAGGGGACGATCTATCCCCTCTGAAATCATACCAGCGGAACCGGCCGCAAAAAACGCAATCCTGCTTCGCGCAGGCAGTTCGAGCTGCGCGGCTTCGCAAATGGCTCCAATTGATAGACTGGGCCGTGCGCCGGCTGATTGTGAATGCGGACGATTTTGGCCTGACCCGCGGCGTGAACCGCGCCGTAATGGAGCTGCACGACCGCCGCGTACTGACCAGTGCGACTCTGATGGTAAAAGCGTCAGCCACCGCCGACGCGATCGCTCTGGCCGCTGCCAACCCCAGTCTGGGCGTGGGCTGCCACGTGGTTCTGGTGGACGGCGAGCCGCTGCGGAACGCGTCTCAGATCCCATCCCTGGTCGACAAGCAAACGGGCCTATTTCATGCCACGCTGGGCTCCTTTGTGCGGGCGCTGTTGCGGGGGCGCATTCGCGCGGAGGAGATCGAGGCCGAGGCGGCGGCGCAGATCGGCAAGCTGCAGCAGAGCGGCTTGCGGCTCACGCATATCGACACGCACAAGCACACACACATGTTTCCCGCTATCTTGAAGCCGGTGCTGCGGGCGGCGCGTGCGGCAGGAATCTGTGCCGTGCGCAATCCATTTGAGCCGGCGTGGAGCCGCCATGCGACCCCTGCCGCGCCTCTGACCCGGCGCATGCAGGTGGGATTGCTGCATCGGCTAGAGCCGAGCTTCCGGCGCACGGTTGCGGAAGAGGGCTTTTCCACCCCCGACGGGGCGCTGGGGATAATAGCGACCGGCTCGCTCGATGAAGCGGCGGTCAGTTCCCTGCTGCAACATATGCCGGAGGGAACCTGGGAGCTGGTAACTCATCCTGGATACAACGATGCCGAACTGGCGCGGGCGCATACACGGCTCAAGGAATCGCGCGAGATCGAACGCCGGGTGCTCGAAGTCATCGCAAATGCTCCTGACATTGAACAGGTGAATTTCTCGGCCCTTTCACCGGAGCAGCGGTAAGTTCAACAAATTCACCCGCAAAATCGCGTCGAAGCCATGCCCTGCCGCGTCAGAAGATAAGTGCAGCGGAATTAAGCATCAGCCGGGAGCCTGGGGGCCGCGTTGAGCATCTCTTTGTTGTGGCAGATCGTGTACTACGCCTGGTTTGCGAGCGAGCTTGCAATCGCCATCGTTACGCGCACTGGAAAGAGCGGCGGCAAGCGCCAGGATCGCGGGACGATGGCTATCCTGTGGGTCACGATCGTGGGATCAATCACGGCAGGCGAGTGGCTTGCAGCCGTATCTGCTCGCAATATGTTCGGCGGAGCACCTTGGGTGATAACCGCGGCGCTCGTCATCATGGTGATTGGGCTGGCGATTCGATGGACAGCGGTTATCTCGCTCGGCAAGGCCTTCAGCGCGAATGTCGCCATTCGGCCCTCGCAGACTGTTTACCGCTCAGGCC
>DASXFF010000149.1:0-173749 GCA_036489735.1 Occallatibacter sp.
TTCTCATGGAAGTGATTCTGAAAGAAGACGTAGCTGACCTGGGCTTTCGCGGAGAAGTGGTGAAGGTGGCCGACGGCTACGCACGCAACTTTCTGCTTCCGCGCAAGCTTGCCATGCAGGCAACCGCGGCCAACAAAGCCGTGATCGAACAAATGAAGTCCGCAGCCGCGCGGCGCTCTGCCAGTGAAAAGACGCAGGCCGAGGAACTGGCTGCCACGCTTGACCCGCTCGTGCTTAGCTTCACGCGCAAGACCGGCGAAGGAGGGCATCTCTTCGGTTCGGTCACCTCCGCAGACATCGCCGCGGAGTTGGCGGCGCAAGGCCACGAAGTCGATCGCCGCAAAATTCAGCTGGGCGATCCGCTGAAGAGCGTGGGCGATTTCAAGGTGGCTATTCGTCTGCACCGTGAAGTCACCGCGCGCGTCACCGTCAAGGTCCAGGCTGAGGTCACGGAAGAAGACAAGGCCGCAGCCGCGAATGCTGCCGCAGCCGCAGCCGCTGAAGAAGCAGCCGAGCCGGCCGCCGAAGAAGCCGCCGCCGAGTAACGAGCACTCGGACTGCGAAGGCGCGAGCTGCGCGGAACCTCGTTGCCCCATTCTTCGCGCAGCCTCATCGCGCGAAGGGTGGGAAAGCACTCGCCTCATTACAACGGAAACAACACGGCTTGGCGCCTCTATCGACCGATCTCTGGCACGGAGAGGCCGCGGCAGATTTTGCGTGCGAGAATGTCGGCGATCTCGGTATGCCGAGGAACGGCCTCAACCTTCCCTGTACTGGGATTGCACCAGAGTGAATGTCCACCACCCTCGCGCTTCAGATAGCAACCGTGCAAGCGCAAGTGGCGAAGCAAGGACTCCCGCTTCATTGGACAGTGACGGTCTCTTGGATTGCTTCGGGAGGGATTCCGCGCAGCCCATCCTCGCGCCGGTCGGTAAGAATCAGGCGAATTGCCTCACTGAGGCTGGCACGACACTCTTCCAGGGTGCGGCCTTGACCATTCGCCCCGGGAACCTCCGGTGACCAAGCGACGAACCAACTGCCGTCCCTTTCAATGACCGCCGTGAACTCATTGCGCATGGGTAGAGTATAGACCGATTCCGGCTATTTTGGCAGCGAGCCTGCTGCGCGGAATCTCGTTGCCCCGTTCTTCGCGCAGCCTTATCGCGCGAAGGGTGGGAAAGCACACACCAAACTACGACGGGAACAGCGAGCCCGATGCGGCGCGAATCGGCGCGAGCCGGTTTCGGCGGCGCGCGGGCGGCTGAATTTCGGAGCCAAGCAGGCCGGCAATCTCGCGCAATTCAGCGCGGGCGCGGCCAATCGCGGCCGCTACCGCATCGAGTCGCTTGCTTTCGCCCTCGGCGAGCGGCAATGCGCTCTGTGCGTCGTGCTTCTTGTTGCGCTCCTGCCTGCGCTGGTCGTGACCCAGAACCGTGCGCGCGCCGGAAAGCGTGTAGCCCTCGGCGTGGACGAGGCGCTTGATCTCCATCGCCATCTCCACATCGCGGCGGCGATAAAGCCGCTGGCCGGTTCCACTTTTATTCGGCTTCAGTTGAGGAAACTGGCTCTCCCAGAATCGGAGCACGTAGGTTTCAACGCCGCACAGCTCCGCGACATCTCCAATTTTGAAGTAAAGACGATCCGGGATCGGGGGTGGGGCGTAAGCGCGCTTCCGGTTGGGTTGTGTAGCCATAGTGAATCGGCGAGGAGTCAGTTTCGTCTAGGGGAGAAGTCCTCGCTCTAGCCGAAGTATAGGCCACGGCGTCCGCGCTGTGTGAGGCAAAATCAGCCCGCGAACCAATCTATGCAGAGGAAAAACGAGGCGAAATTATGCCGGGTTTCTTCGGGTTTTCTCCCGCAACGGAATAGGTCAGTAACGCTACGCGTCTGCGGTTGCCGTGCGTGCAGGGGAACCCTGCGGCGCCGCGCGCAAATACTGTTTCGGCCAGCTTGACTGTTCGCCGATTTCCGCAGCCGCGTGCACCGGCCAGTAAGGATCACGCAGCATGGCGCGGGCCAGGAATACAAGATCGGCCTCGCCCTGCTCAATGATCGCGTTGGCCTGCGCCGCCTCAGTAATCATTCCAACCGCTGCCGTGGCAATCCCAGCCTCGCGCCGGATTTTTGCCGCAAATCCAACTTGATAGCCGGGACCGGCCGGAATCTTCACGTTGGGGACGAGCCCGCCCGATGATGCATCGACAAGATCCACGCCGTGTTCGCGCAATCGCTTCGCCAGCTCGACCGATTCATCCAGATTCCAGCCGCCGTCGGCCCAATCCGTCGCGGAGATTCGGACAAACAATGGCAAGCGCTCCGGCCACTCACGGCGCACCGCATCCGCGACTTCAACAACAAGGCGGGTGCGGTTCTCCAAGCTGCCGCCGTATTTATCGGTGCGTTGATTGGCCAGCGGTGACAGAAACTCATGCAGCAGGTAGCCGTGTGCCGCGTGAATCTCGACGAAATCGAAGCCGGCCTCGAGCACCCTGCGCGCCGCCTGGCGAAATCCCTCAATCACCGCTCGAATTCCAGCATCATCGAGCGCCGCGGGCATCGGGTAATCCGGCGCAAAGGCAATCGCGCTGGGCGCCACCGGCTGCCAGCCGCCCTCCGACAGGGCGACCGTCGTTGGCCGCTGCTCAAAGGGTGAGGCCGTGCTGCCCTTGCGTCCGGCGTGGGCCAGCTGCATGCCGGCGCTTGCGCCCTGTGAATGGATAAACTCCGCGATACGGCGGAGATTGACGATGTGCTCGTCTTTCCAAATGCCAAGATCGGCCGGCGAAATGCGTCCCTCAGGCAAAACTGCTGTAGCCTCGGTCGACACCAATCCGGCCCCTCCCTGCGCACGACTGCCCAGGTGGACAAGATGCCAATCGTTGGCGAAGCCGTCAACGCTTGAGTACTGGCACATCGGCGAAACGCCAATGCGATTGCGGAATTCAATCGAGCGAAGCTTGAAAGGAGAGAAAAGCGGAGCTGTCATGTCTTCCATAATGGATGATTGCCGCGCAGAAGCGATTCAACTGTCTCGCACGTCGAAACTCTTCCGGCATGGGCGAACCCACGCACTCGCGAGATTCTTCCGCGGACCGGCGGTGAAATCTATTGCTTCTTGAGCACCGCTGCGCCCTTTTCATCAAATAGAATCGCGCTTTCGAGTTTGCGGAACTCCGCCGCCTTGTCGGCCGGGATCTCCACCTGCCGCACCACATAATCGCGCTCATAGTGCAGAACATTACCCTTGGCGGTGGTTGAGGAGTGGTAGCTCGCGAAGCCCGCGTCCACGTCCACCGGGTCGGGCGTCTCATCGACCACGTACCCCGGCGGCAGTGTGATGTTAAAGGTATCGTGCCAACGGCCCGTGGCTTCGAGATTGATGGGGAGCTTTCGCGGCTTGTCGTCGAAAGGCACGGCATCGTCGCCGAGCAAGCGCGGCCGCACGAGCAGCAGCGGTCCGGCTGCGTGAGAATATTCGGGCACCGTCACCTTGTATTCGAACTCCAGCGGCTTTTCCAGATCGGATGGCTGCACAAACTGAAATGAATCCAGCACCACGCCGGGTAGGTCGTGGGCAATCAATTTTTCCCAGAACTCTCGCCGTTCCTTTTCATCGGTGTACTTCAGGAAAAGCCGGTAATCGGCGCCTTCCGGCCCGCTGTGCGATGTGTCCACGGTTCCTGTGAGTGCGCCATCGGGTGAAAGCGTGAAGGTGCCCGTCTGGTTTGTGCCATTGGTCTCAGGCGGGAGCACCGGCAGGGCGACGATCTGGCTTGCCGAGCCGGCAGCGAGAATTCCGTAGCCCCCCTGCAAATACGAAGGCAGATTCCCAACCGGCGTGCGCTCATTGGTCGGGTCGAAGATTAAGTAACGATTGCCGTCCTTGGTCGCGACGACCGCCTGAAGGCGCGGGTCCTTTACATCCGCTGGGATTTCGATTGCGGTAATCATGTGGTTGCCGAACAGTGACGGAGCATCGGGGTCCACAACGCCGCGCCGATCGTCGACTGGAACGTAATAGGCCTGGATTCCAATGGCTTGAAGCATCGAAATCAGAAGCGTAGTTTTATCTTTGCAGTCTCCATACCGATTGCGAAAAATGTCCATCGCTGGGTGCGACTGGTAGCCCCCGATGCCGCGCTCGATCACGAAATAGCGGATTTTCTTTTGGATATACTCGGTGATGTCTTTCAGCTTCGTGTAGAAGTCCGGAGCCCCGGCGACGAGCTGCTGCGCTTGCGCAGTAATCTCCGGGGTGGGATCGGAACGGTGAGCCTCAAGATTCGCGTACCACGCGCCGAACGCCCGCCACTCATCGTCTTTTCCATGCACCGCAGCATCGCCCCAGGTGACAGACATGCGCGCCGCCAGCGCTTCCCACTCCAGGCTTGCCTTCACATCGCGAAGATCGAGCCTCGGCACATCTTTGATCTCCCAACGCCAATGATTCGGAGCCACCTCCTCCGGCTTCACCGGCGAGAAGCGATGCCATGAAGCGGAGAAGTTGCGGCCTTCGGGTAGATCGATTTCAAGCGCCTCATCGACAAAGGAGATGCCACTTTGAATCTGCCAGAATTTTTCCTGTTCCCAGGGTGCCAGCAGTTCTTCCGATTCACAAAAGATTGTCGCCCCTACGTCTGCGGCCGGCGGGTGAACAATTCGGTGTTTCTCCGTTTCAAGGAGGATGGGGATGTCCTTTACCATCCCTTCTTCTTCCGAGCCTTCGTCGTAGAAGTCGGTTTGTTTGGCTTGATACTGCTTTTCGTCCGCCCCGAGAGTCCAGGCGCGAAAATAGTTGATCTTTTCGTCCACGTCGTACGAGACTTCGCAGCTCTCATTCCTGGCTTGCGGCTCGAGGATCCGAATGGCTTCCCGCTCGCGCTCCAGAGCTCGCCCTTGAGCATCGATGGTCTCCACGTATTCATCGAGGAGAACGACCGATCCGGAGTCCTTTGCATAATCGGGCGTGCGAGTTTTTGCCGCATCCAGGGCCCATTGCGGCAAGCCTTCCTGGTTGTCTTTCGCGGCAGCAAACTGCCAGCCGGGAAGCATAGCCGCACAGCATCCCGCGACTGCAAGAACGCGAGGGACAGAGACTCTCTTCTGCATTAGTGCTCCACTCCAACCGGGACCGCCTGAGCCGAGGGACTTGTTTGAGCCGTCGGAGCCGCAGGCCCTGCCTGTGCGGTTCGATTGATGGCCAGCACCAGTTGCTCCTCATCCGCTCCCGCAACCTTCTGGTAAAACGCCCGCAGGTCCTGGTACTCATCGGGCTTGGCAAAGGTGAACCCAATCGATAGTGTCTGGGCGATGGTAATCTGGCCTGGCTGCCCCGCACTTTTGGCAACCAGAAGAGCGTGACTGGGCCAGGGAATATTTGCGTCCTCAGGCGCGCCCTCCACGGTCGCACCGTCGGGCAGGTGATACGTGATCTCGTCGGTCACACGCCGTGCGTAGTGCATGTCCACACCAACCTGGCGGATCTCTTCCTTGACGAATGGCACGCGACTGCGGGTTTCATAGAAGAACCCGGGAAGAATCATCCGCTTGGCTGTAGCTGTGCCCAGCGAGCCTTTCAGGTTCACCACGGCCATTAGGTTTGTATATGGGTCGTCCATCGAGAGAAAGTGATCGACATGCGCTTCCACGCCGTCCGGCATCTGGCCTTCTAATTCTTCGTGATCGAACTCCTTCTTTAGCTCGGTGTCATCCTCCCTGAGCGACCTCTGCCGCCAGTGAAGCGCCGCCTGGCCGTTCATGACAATGTTGATGCGTCCGGTGACTCCACCCTGCGCATCGACAAACACGTCGCCCAGACGCTGCGTAACGTTGTCCTTGTAGAGTTGCGGCGGCGTAATGGAATAGGTAATGCCCTGTGCGCTCTGAGAAACGCCGCCGGCATCCGAATGCCGCCAGTTCACTGTCTGGAACGGGCACATCTTTTCTCCGGGATCGAGAACGATCTCCTTGCCGCCGGTCATCAAGGCCACGAGTGTGGTGTCGAGCTGGTCGAAGTCGAGAAACGTGGGATCGAAAAGTGCTCGGTCCCGATCGACCACCTTGATGGCGTAGGCTTGCAGGCCGGCGGCGCGCAGCATAGCCAGATAGAGCATGGCGATATCTTCGCTCGAACCGCTTTTCTGCGCCCAGGTGTCTTTGGCATTCTTGACTTCTTTGATCTTTAACTCCTTCATCTCTGAAGCGCTTTTTTTTCGCGAATAGTCGGTGTTATCGAGCGCCTGCACCGCCTCGTATAGTTTTTTTGCCTTGTCCAGATCGCTGTCGGTCGGAGATATCAGTCCGTTCACTGCATCGTGGATTGCCGGCGATGGCTCGGCAAACCTATCTACGTCTTTCGACCAATACTTTGACTCGCCCGCCCAAAATTCATTCCCGTTATTCGTGAAAGAGTAGTAGAACCGGACATTCTCGAGCATGCTGCCAATGGGCGGCATCCAGTCTTCGTCGGGAATGGGAGGCACGTCGGTCACGTCCACACTGTAGCTGCCGTTCACGCTGGTCTTCACCGTGACACCCGCGGGCAGCCGTGGCCACCAGATCAGCGCCGTAGCTGCGCGCCCCCGCCGGTCTTCGAGCACCATGCTGGTGTCAGTGCCGGGCGTACCCCTCGGCATGAAAGCCTTGAAGGGCGTGAACTGGTAATGCGCTTTGTGCACAAAATAGGATTGCTGGATCGTCCACCACGGGGAAGAGAACTGATCGTCGTCGTAGTGAATCTCGTAGTAGTACTCCAGGATGCTGCCGACTTCGGCGCTGGGCAGCGCGAAAACCTTTTTGTTGGCCTGCAGGTCGCCGTTCTTCGCGATCATCAGGTCTTCCGGCTTCACAGTCAGCGGGATAATCGTGCCGTCGGCGTGGATGGTGCGACCCTTGATTTGGCCGACCTTCCAATTTCCCTTCAGGTATGGAAGCTCGATGGTCGCCAGTTCCTTGCCCTTTTCAGTGAGCACCTTGATCCGCATGTAAAAGCTCTCATAGTGGAGCGGATCGTTTTCGACCTCTTGAATATCGAGGTAGACGGCAGCCGCTCCCGGAGCTTTGGGGTCGGCCGTCATCTTCAACTCTTCGTCGGTTGGTTGCTGGAACTGAGCGCAAATCATCACCGGCGACACAGCGGCGATCAACAGAGCTGCGCCGCGCAGAAGAATCGATTTAGTCATCGTGATTAGCCCTGTTTTTTAAGTGCGACCATTCTACCGCGGAACGAATCCGGCGCACGAAATAGCTGAGGGGCAACGCCAAACCATCTGTGCCCCGTGCTGTTGCGAGGGCTCAAAGGCCTTTCTGGCTGGCCGGAATGGTGAAAACGAGCTGTCCCTGGTCGGCGGCGGCCAGCTTCTGGTAGAAACTTCGTAAGTCTTGGTAATCCAATGGTCTAGCGAGATCGAACGCACGGGCCAGCACCCGGGCCACGGTCACCTCTCCGGCGCTCGACTGGGTTTTGACAATGTACATCGCGTGGCCCTCCCAGGAAACTTTGGTGTCGGGAGGCGCGCCCTCCACGACCGCTCCCGCCGGCAGATCGTATGTCAGCTGCTCGGTAACCTGCGAGGCATAGTGCATATCGATCGGCTCCAGACGAGTCTCTTCGTTCACAAAGGGCTCAGATTCGCGGGTCTCAAAGAAGAATCCGGGCAGAATCAGCCGCTTGGCCGTTGCAGCACCCAGCGTGCCGGTGACCTTCACGACGGCCATCAGCAAGCTGTCAGGGTCATCCAATCCCAGGAAGTGATCAACGTGTGCCTCAACGCCTTCGGGCACCGCCTGCTCGAGGTCGCGATCGAATTCTTTTTTCAACTCCCCCGCGTCAACCTTCAGCGATGTTTGCCGCCAAGCCAGCGCGTCCTGGCCGATCATCACAATCTGCAAAGAGCCGGTGACGCCGCCGTGTTGATCGAGAGCGAGGTCGCCGCTCCGCCTGATCGTGTTCGATCCAAACACCTGGCTCGGTGTGACAGCTCTGCCCGGGCCATCGGCGCTTTGCCTAAGGCCCTGCGCGTGCGAGTGTTTCCAATTCACGACGCCGAACGGGCACATTTTTTCGCCGGGATCGAGAACCGTTTCTTTGCCACCCATGCTCAAAATCACCAAATTGTCGTCTAGCTGCCAAAGCGACATGTAGCTGGCATCGAACACCCCGAGATCTCGATTCACGACCTGCATTGCATAAGCAGTCAATCCCGCCGCCCGCAACATAGCCAGGTAAAGCAGCGCGATCTCTTGCCGGTTGCCGCTCTTCTGCGTCCACGTATCTTCAGCGCGCTTGGGTTCTTTCAGCCGCAATTGTCGCCGCTCCGATTCGGTTTTGGCACGCGAGAAATCGGTGTTATCCAGCGACTGAACTGCCTTGTAGAGCTTCTTAGCCTTGTCAAGGTCGCTGTCGGAAGGTGAAATAAGGCCGTTGACGGCGTCATGGATCGGCTTTGTAGGCTCCGCAAATTTGTCGATGTCCTTCGACCACTCCCTGGCTTCAGCTTTCCAATAGTCGTCCACATCGAGAGGGTGGTAGCGGCTCGCGTAATAAAATCGCACTTTGTAGAGGACACTCTCGATCGGCGGCATCCACTCTTCGTCCGGAGCCGGAGGCACATCCGAGACATCCAAGGTGAATCGCCCCGCAACGTCCTTCTTCACCATCGCGCCCTCAGGCAGATTGGGCCACCAGATCAGGTTCACGAGATCCTGATCGTAGGGAACGAACATATAGTGGGCCTTGTGAACGAAGTACTCCTGCTGAACCAGCCATTCGGGCGCTGACCAGGCGTGACGAACCTGAAAGGCGTATTCCAAAATGCTGCCAACTTCAACGCTGGGCAGAGTAAATACCTTGCGCTGCCGCCGATAGTCGCCGGTCTTGATTTCCAACAGATCTTCGGGTTTGACGTTCAACGGAATAATGGTTCCGTCCGAATGAACGGTTCGAGCTCGAATGCTGCCAACGTCGAGGACTCCGGCAGGATATGTGATTTCTACGGACGCCGCATCTTTGCCCTTCTCCGTAAGCACCTTGATGCGCGCGTAGTAGTCGCTGGATTCCTGGCTGGAATTGTCGGTCTCCTCGATGTCGAGATACACAGCCGCCGCTCCCGGTGCTTTGGGGTCGGAGGTCATCTTGAGTTCGTCGGGATTCGGCGCTTGAAATTGCGCGCGAGCCGGTGCGGCCGAAATTGCGGCGAGCATCGCAGCCGCGCCGCAAAGGACAAGAGTTTTCCGCATGAGAGTGGCCCTGTCTTTTGAAGTGCGATCATTCTAGCGCGGGAACGAGTCGCACGCGAGCCAAGCTGTCACGTTTTAGGCCGCTAAGTTTTCACTCCGCCGATCCGCATAGGTCAGTATGCAGTTCCAGCAGCGAACTCACCAGCGCCAGCGGCAATCCCATCACGTTGAAATAGCAGCCTTCGATGCGGGGAATCCAGCGCGCTGCGCGGCCCTGGATGCCGTAGGCTCCGGCCTTGTCCATGGGCTCGCCGCCGGCCACGTATTCGGCAATCTCCGCGTCAGAGAGCGTGAGAAAGCGAACCGCCGTCACTTCCGCTGCCACTTCCGTTCCTTCTGCCGTAACCACGGCCACGCCGGTGATCACGCGATGCGAGCGTCCGGAAAGCATGCGCAACATGCGCGAGGCGTCTGCCGCATCCGTCGGCTTGCCAAGGATCGTATTGTCGAGTACGACGGTGGTATCTGCGCCCAGCACGACGTTTTCTTCCGGTTTTGGATTTACATCCGCCAGCTCGCGAAACACGGCCTCTGCTTTTTCTCTCGCCAGCCGAGTCACATACGTGATCGAATCCTCCGCGGGCAGCGGGTCTTCGTTGATGTGTGCGGGATGCACGCGAAAACGGTAACCCGCCTGCGTCAGCAATTCACTGCGGCGAGGCGAGGCGGAAGCGAGGACCAGCATGAAGAAATTATGGCAGGCTGCTCCAGTTTCGCTGCCGCGCCTGCCTGCCCGTTTAGACTTATGGAGGGCATGTGGCCGAACAAAGCCGCATGAACAAAGGTAAAAATGCACTTTAACTTCGATTTTTCAGCAACTCAGATTCTCTGGACGCTCACGTTTGCGGCCTTGCTCGTTTTGCTCGTCATTCTGCTCGGGCGCGACCGCGCCCAGCGCTTTCCCTGGTTTACCGCAAGCATTGCCATGATGGGAGTGCTGGAGCTGACGCAGCAGCTTCTGCTGAGCCGGTTGTCGCGTTTTACCGGAGCCGAAGTTTTTCTGGTCCTGTGGAACCTGGATGTCGTGATCAGCTTGCTGGTGCTGGTGGAACTGGCGCGGCGCTCGTTCCGTGGCCTGGGCCGGCTTGGCTGGACCATCGGCACGTTGGTAATACTGGCCATTGGGGCGGTGGTCCTGGCGCTGTGGGGAGCGTGGCCGGCGTGGAAAACAATGACGGCGACCTCGGAGCTGGCGATGATCCGGCTGATGGATCTGGCCGTGGACAAAGGCATTTTGTTTTCCAGCGTGCTGACCGTCGAGTTGGGCCTCTTGATCACGCTGCTGGGCAGGCGTTTCGGGGCCGGGTGGCACAGTCACGCGCAGCGTATCGCCATCGGCCTTTCCACCGCATCGCTCGCCCAACTGGGGCTGCGCGGAAGCTTGCAGGCTATTGGGATGAACACCCATATTCATTCGCAGGCAGAATATGACCGCGTGATGAATCTGCGTGACAAGCTGATCCACGCCAATAACGTGGCCTACCTCTGCGTATTGGTCTGGTGGATCGCGTGCCTATGGATCGACGAGTCCGCCGCGCCGTCGACTGCCGAAGCATTGACCGATTCGGCGGAGGGCGACGCGGTCACGCTGGAGGTACCAGAACCCAGTGAAACCGGGGGACCTCAGCTTGAGAATGGTGCCGATCACCTTCAGGACTAAACGCTGATCCCTGACCACTGTTTCTCAAATGTGGCAGCTTGCCTGGCCGCGCTTTTCCAAATAGCGCTGGTGATAATCCTCGGCGCGCCAGAAGGTCTCGGCCGGTTCCACCTTGGTCACAATTTTGCGTGGTTTGTAGCGGCCCTCGGCTGTGAGCTGCTCAGTCTTGGCGCGCGCTTGCTGCTCCTGCTCAGGCGAGTGGAAGAAAATGGCTGAGCGATACTGCGTTCCCCAATCCGGTCCCTGCCGGTTGAGCGTGGTCGGATCGTGCAAGTCGAAGAACGCGTCCAGAAGCGTTTCGTAGCTCACTTTCTCAGGATCGAAGTCGAGCTCGACCACCTCGGCGTGGCCTGTCTTGTCGGTACACACATCCTGGTAGGTTGGCCGATCGAGCGATCCGCCTTCGTAGCCCACCGCCGTCGCCGTCACTCCGGGGATGGCCGCGAACGCAGCTTCGACGCCCCAAAAACATCCCGCTCCAAATGTCGCTTTTTCTGTGCTCATATCACCTGAGATGCCATGCGGCAGCCTTTAGCTTCAGGTTGTTAGCTTTTAGTTCCTAGCTTTTTGTGCCGTCCCTACAGGACTCCACAACAGAATTATGGAATCTCGTTTCCCCACACTTAAGAGATGCCTTTACGTCAGCGGCGCCAGATGCTTGGTGTTCTGGTAGGTGTAGACGACGCGATGGATCACGGTAATCGTGGAGAGAACGGCCAGCAGCCACAGCACCGGGGCCATCACGCCCCAACGGTCAAACAGCGCGCCCAGCAGAATAAGCACGACGCGCTCAGGCCGCTCCATAAAGCCCACCTTGCAGCTGCCAATCAGCGCCTCCGCGCGCGCGCGCGTGTAGCTGACCATGAGCGAAGTGCACATCACAAACGCCACCAGCACCACATATCTGAATCTATTAATGCGCCCGTAGTAAACCAGAAGCCCGAAGAACAGCACCACGTCGGAGTAGCGGTCGATCACCGAATCAAAGAACGACCCGAACACCGTCACCATATTGATGCGGCGCGCCACCCGTCCGTCCACCATGTCGAAGATACCGGCGCCAAAAATCACCAACCCAGCGTAGAAAAACATCGTTGGCCCGTTGGTTGAGTTGGCATGGCCAAACAGAAACGCCGCCGCGATGTTGATCACCAGCCCAATGAAGGTGAGCGTATTGGGCGAGATGCGTGTGAGCGCCAGCCCATGCACGATGCGGTCGAGCAGCCAGCCGCAGGCACGGCCAAAAGCGCTAGTCCAGGTCATTCGTTCTTCCTTGCTATTTTTCTGCGCCGGCTGCGTCTTCGTTTTCAGCGGCTTCGTCGTGAATCGTCGTCAGTTTCAAAATTTCCAGTTCGCGTTTGCCGTTGGGCGTCATGATCGTCGCCACATCGCCTACCTTCTTGCCCACAATCCCGTGCCCAATAGGCGAAGTGGTTGAAATCAAGCCTTTCGAAACGTCGGCTTCCTCGCTCGTCACCAGCCGGTAAACAATCTCCTGGTCTTTCGTCGAGTCATAGACCACCACCGTCGATCCGAATCCGGCCTTGTCCCGCGGGATGTTGACCAGATTCACCAGCGAAAGCTCGCCCATGCGCTTCTTGAGCTGGCCCAGTCGCGCGTTCACAAACTCCTGCCGTTGCTTGGCCATGTGGTACTCGGCGTTTTCCGAAAGATCGCCCAGCGCTCGCGCCTTCTTAATCTCGGCGGGCAGCTCGGTGGTGAGCTCGTACTCGAGCTGCTGTATCTCCTCGAGGAGCTTCTTTTTAATGTGTTCGGGCATCCGGGTTCCGGTGGCGGGGAGGGCTGCTCCAGCCGCATGAATTCAACGTTCCTGCACTTCCAATTATAAGGTAGGAACCGAAACTGCATTCGTCCGTTCGCGCCTTGGCTGTTAGGTCAGCACTCTTACGTCCGGGCGATCCATCTGAGACCATGATCCATGCTGAAAAGCGATGTTAAGTTTGCGGAGGGGGTATCGCTAACTATCTTCGGGGCCACTTGGCTGTTCTTCTCCATTTGTATGCCTCCGCTTGCCTTTGCCGTGACCTGGATTGGATTAGAGACCGGGCTGCCCCTTAGTCTCTTTGGTCGATGGCTAGTGTGGGTTGATAGTGCAGTGGCGCTATGCGCTATTGGCTTTGGTGTTTATCTAGCCGCTTGCCAGCGGTCCCCAAAAGCTAGCACCTGGAAGCCGCATCAATGAACCCCTGCAAAATCATCACCGCCGCCACCTGGTCCACCACTTTGCGGTGCGTTTGCCGCGCGTGGCCGGCTTGGTAAAGAATCTCGTGAGCCTCTCGGCTGGTCAGGCGCTCGTCCCAAAAGTGAATGGGCAGCCCAGTCAACTCGCCCAGCTCGGCGGCAAAGACCTGAGTCTTCGCCGATCGCGGGCTTGATTCGCCAGAGAGATGCAGCGGATTGCCCACCACGATTCCGGCCACTCCAAATCGCCGGCAGAGGCGCGCCAGCGAGCGCAGGTCTTCTCGCCGGCTACTGCGCCGCTCGAGTGTCATCACCGGCTGCGCTGTCAGGCCCAGCTCGTCCGAAACAGCCACGCCGATGCGGCGGCTGCCGACATCTAATCCGAGATAGCGTGGAACAGCGTTCAGCTTCTGGCTCCCAGCTCTTAGCTTAAGGCTCTGCAGGGCTAACTGCTCTAAAGTACCCTGTCGCGTGGGCGGGGGTTTACCCGAGTCGGCGCAGCTGAGCCCCCGGTACAATCAAAGAGGGGAACACGCGAAGGAGCTTTCGCGTTCTAACCTCTTGAAGGAAGGGTCAATAACGGCAAGATGGCTCGGCGCAGACGGAGTGGCGGCAAAAAGAAGGGTTCCGCCGCGGCGGGGATCTTGCTGGTATTCCTGCTGCTTTTGGGCCTGGGAGCAGGCGCGGGAGCCTGGCTGGTCCTCACGCCCTACGGGCCCGAGACGGCAACATTCGTCACCATCGCGCCCGGATCGACTGCCACAAGAATTGGGCGTCAGCTGGAATCGGCCGGCGTGGTTCGCAGCCGCTATGCATTCGATCTGGTGCGTTGGTACCGGTACAGAAAACTTCAAGCTGGAACCTACAAGTTCGACCATCCGGCGCCGGTCAGCGAAGTTTATTCACGGATTGCCCGAGGCGACGTATATACCATCGCTCTGACGATCCCGGAAGGGTCTAACATCTTCGATATTGCCTCGCGTGTCGAATTGGCGGGGCTGGGCACCCGGCAGGGATTTCTGCAAGCGGCCATGAGCCAGACAGATCTGGTGGCCGATTTAGATCCCGGGGCGAAGACCCTGGAGGGCTACCTGTTTCCGGACACCTACCGCTTTTCGCCTACCGCCACGGCAAACCAGCAAGTTGCCGCCATGGTCAAGCGATTCCGGTTGGCCGCCGTCGAATTGGGCTTAGGTGAGAACTTGCATCAGGTTGTAACCATCGCGTCGCTGGTGGAGCGTGAAACGGCCGTGGACTCCGAGCGCCCGCTGGTGGCGAGCGTGTTTGAAAATCGCATCGCGAAGAATATTCCGCTGCGCACCGATCCCTCGGTCATCTACGGGCTGGAGCTCGCAGGACAGTGGCGCGGCGCCATCTACGAGAGCGATCTCACGCGCAACACCCCCTACAACACCTATCTGCACGCCGGGCTTCCGCCGGGTCCGGTATGCAATCCCGGTGTTCCTTCGCTGCGTGCGGCCATGAATCCGCCGAAGACCGACTACCTATACTTTGTCGCCGCCGGAATGGACGCCCAGGGACATTCTCTTTTCGCGGCAACCCTCGATGAGCACAACCGCAACGTTGCCAACTATCGCAAGGCGCAGAAGAAGGCGGGTGAACGATGAGGCTTCACGCTCGTCTCCCCCGCATCGCCTGTCTCGCCGTTCTGGTTCCGCTTTCCGGATGCTCCTACTTCATTCCCACCAAGCGGCATTTGCCGGTGCCGATTGCGCCGCCCAATGTGCAAACTGCGACGCCGGAACAACTGGTTGCGCAACTCGACCAGCGCTGGGACGCGCTGAATAACCTGACTGCTACCGCTGAGATTTATGCCACCGAAACGAAAACCGGCCAAGGCATCGCGCAGGACTTTCCCTCTTGCCGCGGAATCATCATCATGCGCAAGCCGAAGATGCTGCGCGTGAGGGGAACATATTTCGGGTTGCCGATTTTCGACATGGGAAGTGATGGCAATCAATTCACGCTCGTGATTCCTGGGAAGAAGGTGGCCATCAAGGGCTCGGGCACCGTGACAGAAAAGTCACCCAATCCGCTGGAAAATCTGCGTCCGGACTTTTTCCTCGATGCGATTGCGGTGCGAGGCCTCGCCGGCGACGATGAGTACATGGTGGCCAGCGACACGGAGACGGTTGAAGATGCTGCGAAGAAACATTTGTACGCCGAGCCGGAATATGTGTTGAGCGTCATGCGCCACAAGAGCGGACGCGAACTGTTGCCCGCCCGGACCATCACCTTCCATCGCGATGACATGCTGCCCTACGACCAATATGTTTACAACAGCGACGGCGTTCTTGAGACGCAGATCTACTACACCAACTACACAACCTTCAGCGCCGGAAAGTATCCCGCCAAGGTGACCATTAAACGGCCTCAGGAGGGAATCCAGATTGTGCTCAGCTTTGAGCAGGTGCACGAGAATGTCAACGTCACAGACAGCCAGTTCAACGTGACCATCCCCGATGACGCCACGATCAAGAATTTGAAGTAACCCCGAATATCTTCAATCGCCGTTCCTGCTGCCGATCCCGTCGGCGCGTATTCTTGAGACAGTCCGCAATCCTGCTTTCAGCCTTGGAGAGAAACATGCGCGCCGGTGCGATTGAGTTTCGTCTGCGGATGATTATTCAGATCGTGATCGTCTTTTTGGGCTTTTGGGCGCCGTGGCTTGGTCAGTGGGATTTCGGGCGCCGCATCTCCACGCTGGAGTGGCTCCCGCTCGAACTGAGCCGAATCGGATTACTCAGCTTCACCGTCGCGACGCCGATCGTCATCGTTCTGGGCGCGCTGGCGGCCCTCGCCGGCGCAGTGCTGCGCGTTTGGGGCGCAGCGTATCTCGGATACAGCACGGTTCACCACGGCGACATGCAGGCCGGCGCGGTGATGGCCGACGGGCCATTTCGCTATCTGCGCAATCCTCTCTATCTTGGCGGCTGGTTCATGATGCTTGCGGTTGCGCTTCTCATGACGCCAACGGGCGCGCTGTTTACCGTCGTCCTCATGACCATCTTTTTCGTGCGCCTCATTCTGGGCGAAGAAGCATTCCTGGCCGCGCAGCTCGGCCAGCCCTATCAGGACTATTTACGCGCCGTGCCGCGGTTCTTTCCCCGCATGCGCGCCACTCTGCCGCCGGCCGGGAACAAGCCACACTGGATCGTCGCAATTCTTACCGAGGTCCTGCCCATCGGCACATTCATCACCATAGCGGTGCTGGCCTGGTTCTACGACCAGCAGCTCATGTTGGAGGGCATCTTCTGGAGCTTCCTGGCTTCACTCTTCGCCAGGGGCCTGATGAAAGCCTGGATTCCTACGCTGGTGAGCGCTGCGGTCTTCGCCGCGGTCTGGTGGCCCTTCCATCTCAATTGGCTGCGATCGATCCTCATCGCCTTCGGGGCATGGCTCATTGTGCGTGCGCTCGTCCCGCGCAAGGAACCCAAGCCCGCTCCCGCAGGTCTCGGCGACGCATAGATCGCGCTTGCTCAACGAATCGTCGTCACGAATGCGCGCCAGTCCCGGAGGGACAGAGGAAATTAGCCCAGGACAAGCGCAGCGCGGTCCTGGGAAAGCGCCCCCAAAAAACTCTTGAGCCCCGTAGGGGCACTGTAAGGAGGGGCGTCTGACGGAAATGGCACGGACCTTTGGGCCCGGGTTTTTCAGATTCGCGCCCTCATGCTGCCCGTTTCCCCATGCGCCCGAGGTGGGTAAACCCGAAGCCGTCGCCGTATTTGAGTCCGTAGCCCAGTAGCCGATCGACGCCGATGTGATTGGCCCAGATCAGCGCCAGCGGTAGCGCGGCGCGCGCCGAGGGCAGCAGCGAACAAAGCGCCAGCACTCCCGGCGCTATATATGTGTGGAATGCGTTGTAGATTCGCGCGCCCCGGCAGGAACCCGCAAGGTAGCCAAGCATCGAGAGGTCCGGCGCAAGCCAGAGCGTAAAGAGCCACCAGCTCGCACCCGTGCGCGCAAATAGGATGGCCGTAGCAGCGGCCACCACCAAACCCTCAAGACGCAGGAGCAGGACAACCTACGAACTGCTCGCCGGTGAAACGCTGATTGATTCGGGAACCGCCGAAGCCGTTGTCATGACCATTCGATGATCTACCGGCCCGGTTCAACGCAAAAAATCGGCCCGCGCTAAGTCAGCACAGACGGAGCTGAGTCGGCGCCAAACGAAAAGGGAGAGCGTGAGGCTCTCCCTTCTCCCGTTCGCTCTGGGGGAGTGAACTACTTCTTCGGTGGCGCGATCACGTCCTTAGCGGACTTGGCCACGCGGAACTTTACCACGGTCTTGGCCTTGATCTTGATGGCCTCGCCGGTCTGGGGGTTGCGGCCCATGCGAGCCTTGCGCTCGGCCTTCACCAGACGGCCGATTCCGGGGATCACAAACACGCCGTTCTTCTTGGTTTCCTTGATCGCGGTCTCCGCGAGCAGGTCAAGGCCTGCGGCGGCTTGTTTGTTGGTGATTTCAAGCTTTTCGGCCATATGGCGAATCAAAGCTGTCTTGGTCATTCCTGCTGCCATTGATTGTTCTCCTTCTGGGCAAGCCCTCCGGGCTGCCTGGTTGGTCGGGCTTCCGCAGATTCTCACCGCATGGAAAAAGGGCTACGAATGATGCCTGGTGTGAAACCCCTGTATTCATGCGGCTACGAAGAACCCTGCCGATGGTTACCATGCGGCTTGGGTAAGGGCAAAGTCAATGGGAAAATGCCTGTTTTCCACAGGTTTCTTGGGTATTTGTGGGTGAAACACCGTTTTTTGCCTGATTTTCGGCATCGAGGGCTCTGAAACCCCGAATTGGAGCGGGTTTGGCGATTTCAGATCTGCGCAGGCCCCCGCGCGCGTCGCGCTACTTCAGCCCGAAGAGCACGGTTTTCCTGGGCTGCAGCGACGCCGCAATCGGCGTGTTCAACGCATCAACCACCGGTGCCGCGACCTTGAAGTAGCGAATTACCACGTCGGCAATGTCCTTTTTCAGAGCGGCCTTCGCCGGCAGCTCCGCGGCCAATCCCCATTGGCGGCAGCGTATCAAATCCATCCCCGGATGCTCGTTCGGAAAACCCTTCGGTGGTCTCGTCAGCGCGTTGCCTTCAAATTCGTCGTAGAGCTTCCGCACGCTGGGCCGCTTGAGGAGTTTGCGAAATTTTGCATGGTGATCGAGTAGCCAGTGCCGAATCGCCGCCAACTGTTCCTTCTCCGGCATGTAGGATCCTGCGGCGATGATCACTTCCTTCGCGCTCACGTGGAAATAATAGCCCGCACCGGAGGTCTTCTCGAAACCGGTATGAGTCCACCACGCCGCTACATGCGTTTTGTAAGGCCGCTTGTCGTTCGAGAAGCGCGTGTCGCGATAAATGCGAAAAAGAGATTTCTCCGCCGGCCTCACGTGATTGGGCGAAAAGTCCGCCATCGCATCGGTAATTTTGCGTACGACTGCCAGCATCGGCTCCTTCAGCTCCGCCTCAAACTGTTCATTGCGCGGCTGAAACCACGCGCGATCGTTGTGTCTGGCAAGGTTGCGCAAGAACGTCAGCGCCTCGGGGCGGAAGTAGGGAAGAGCGGTGGCAGATGCGGGAGAGCGCTTCGACTTGGCAACCATGACAACTGGAGTTTAGCGCGAAGCAGTTCGAGACATTTTCACAATTGGGACGCGGGCTTTGCTGAGCGAGACAGAAGGGACGAGGTGATCAAACGAACACCGCGGCGGAGAGAGGAGTGCCTCTAGGACCCTGAATAGTTCGCACCGAATGAACGTGTCTTCAGCCCAATGCATCTTGAACGCTACTGGCTTCAGCCTTTTAGGAAGGAGCAGGGGCCTTCAGGCCCCTTAATGATGCCTTTTTGCTTCACGGCCTTTAGGCCCGGACCGCCTTTTGCAGATGCCCGGGCATTGATCTTTTCTTAGAAAACGCGGCGCGCAGCTTTTATGATCGAATCATTTTCGTGGCATACGGAAAAATCCCGAGGCGTCCACCTCAAAAATGATGTTAATGCGCCGCGTCCTTCGCCGCCGCCTTCGCCGCCATCTTCTCGCGATGCCTGCGAATAAAGTGTGCGGCCGCGTCGGGATAGAACTCGCGAATCGAAGTGAAGATGACGTCGCGCATCACCGAGTAGCCGAACTTCTCCGCCAGAACCGGGAACGTGGTCGCGCTTTTTGGGTAATACTGCCGCGAGATGATCTGCGTGAGCACTTTGCCGCCCAGCCCGGCAATGTTCGGCGTCTGGTGGCCGCCGTAGGTTTTCGCAACGCCCTCGCGGCTGATCACATAAAGCTCGCGAACGAAAATGCTGCGCTCGTTGCCTAGAGCATAAAAGCGCGTGTCCTCGTGCAAAGTTGAAGCCAGCAGCCACGCCGAGAGATACGTATTGTCGGACTTATCGAGGAAGCCGCGCCACGTGTAGGCATAGAAGCCTCTGGCGCCATGCCCGAGAGCCGGATGCTCGTCGATGCCTTCCGCGCTGAGCGAAGTGAGCCCTAGAAAAATGAAGGAAGAATAGTCCGTGGCCTGCCGGGTTGCGACCGTGAAGTTGTATTTCCATCCCGGCGGATGAGGTTTGGCTCCGCCCGAGACGGTCCGGAAGTTGGGCATGAAGCCGAGAATCCGCTTCGGCTCCTGGCGCTCGATCGGGATGGGGTTCCCGTTGGCGTCGACGGGATCGTCGGGATTGGGCGCCGGACGCGCGCCGGCATTTTGCCCGGTCGAGCCGCTGCCCGGTGCAGGCGAGCCGCTGTCCGCTCGCCCGGCCGCACTGTTGCTTTGCCCGCTCGTACTGCTGCCCTGCCCGGCCGAATCTCCGCCCGGTGCAGTTTGGCTGCCGTCCGGAGCGTCTATCAACTCAGCAGCCGGGTCTGCCGCATCGGAAGAATCACTGGCCATTAACTCCGGCTCGAAATCCGGCGCAACGACACACGCAGCCGCCGGGTTGACGGTCGGCATTGGGCCAGGAATCGGCGTGCACCCGGCGCGGACACTGAGGGCGATGCCAATCATTACGATGGCGAGGTCAAAGCGCAATCAACCCATCCTTTTACGTGTAGGGAAGGCCAATGCTTAAGGGGACTTTAAGAATCAGCGGTACCTCTAGATTAGACGAATTCTTCGAGAATTGCAGCGCCGATGCCTGTCGGCGAAACCAACCAATACACGGCTTTCCTTTGGATGAGAACGATGCTCGCGCGACGCACGAAAACTGTGTCCGAACGTGTCGCATCCCCAGCGCGCGGCGGAACACTCACTTCGGCTCCGCCACCGGCGAATTGCTCAGTTCGTCGCCTATGCTGAGCCGGCCAGCCAACTCTTCATCGTGTTCGCGTCCACTAGGCCTGCCTGCTGAAACTTCAACTCTCCGTTGGCGAAGACGGCGAAGTTGGGAATGCCCTGGACCTTGAAACGCGCCGCGAGCTCCGGAAACTTTTCGGTATCCACTTTAAGCACAACGGCTCGACCGGCCATGTCGCGCGCCACTTGTGAAACGTGGGGCGCCGCCATGCGGCAGGGGCCGCACCATTCGGCCAGAAATCCACCAGCACCGGAACCTTGCTTGCGCCAACGATTTCGTCGAACTCAGCCGGGCCAGCCGCGATCGGTTCCGACATCGGCGACAAGGGCGATTTGCACGCTCCGCATCGGCCCGTGTCGGCAACGTGCTTTCCGGGAATACGATTTGGTTTACCGCAGGACGGGCAACTCCGAACAATGGGCATTGAGACCCCCTGCCTTCAAGATGCGGCTGAGACCACTTTCGTCTCTAACGAATCACCTTCAGTGCCGCCCGGAACAGCCCATCGAAATCCGCAGCCAGCGCCTTGTCTTTGGCAATGGACTGCTCGATCGCTTTCTCCGCGGCCGGCCGCTGGTAGCCCAGATTGGTCAAGGCGGAGAGCACGTCGTCCACCGCCGGGCCACCAACCGAAGGCTGCGCCGGAGCAACGGCAAAATCGTCGAGCTTATCTTTGAGTTCCAGCACCAGCCGCTCGGCCAGCTTTTTGCCCACGCCTGGAATGTGCGTCAGCTGCGCGTGGTCCTGCCCGCGAATGGCTTGAATCACGCGCTCCGGGTTCAGCCCGCTCAGAATTTTAATGGCCAGCTTCGGTCCGACTCCGCTCACCGTGATCAGCCGCTCAAAGAGGCGCTTCTCTTCGCGGTCCAGAAAACCGAACAGCGCAATCTGGTCATCGCTGACTTGAGTATGGATGTGCAGCGCGGCCTCCGCGCCCACAGAGGGCAGCGCCGTAAAAGCAGGCACGGAGATGGCCACGTCGTAGCCCACGCCTCCAGCCTCAACAATGGCCTGGCCGGGTTGTTTGTGAATGAGCTTGCCGCGCAGGTGAGCGATCATTGATTTCGATTCTACGGCGTATCTGCGTACTTTCTATACGATTCCCATCCGCTTCGCCACCCGCTCCAGCGTCTCCAGCGCGCGATCCAATTGCGGCCGCGTATGCTCGCTCGTCAAAATCGCACGAATCCGCGCCTTGCCTTCCGGCACCGTCGGAAACGCAATCCCCGTCGCCATCACACCCTCGTCAAACAGCGCCCGCGAGAACTCCATCGCCGCCCGCCCCTCGCCCACAATAATCGGCGTAATCGGCGTTTCGGTAGCCGGCGTGTTGACACCGCCCACATTAAATCCAGCCCGCTTGAGCTCGCCCTGAAAATACCGCGTGTTCGACCACAGCCGCAAAATCCGCTCCGGCTCGCGTTCCAGAATGTCGAACGCGGCAATGCACGTGGCCGCCACCGACGGCGGATGCGACGTCGAAAACAAGAACGGCCTCGCGCGATGGTAAAGATAATCAATTAAATCTTTCGTCCCGCAAACGTACCCGCCCAGCGCTCCGATAGCCTTTGACAGCGTGCCCACCTGCACATCCACCTTGCCGTGCATTTCAAAATGGTCCACCGACCCCCGCCCGTTGCGGCCCAGCACACCCGACGCGTGCGCGTCATCGACCATCATGATGGCGCCGTACTTCTCTGCCAGCGCCGCCAGCTTGTCCACCGGCCCAATGTCGCCATCCATTGAAAAAACGCCGTCGGTAATCACCAGCTTGTGGCCGGGCGTGTTTTCTACCTCCTGGAGAAGTTCCTCGCAGTGAGCCGCATCCTTGTGCCGGAAAACCTTGATCGTCGCCCGCGAAAGCCGTGCGCCATCGATAATGCTGGCGTGGTTCAGCTCGTCAGACAGGATAAAGTCTTCTTTGCTGAGGATCGCGCTTACCGTACCCGCGTTGGCCGCAAAGCCGCTCTGGAACACCACGCAGGCTTCGACGTTTTTGAAGCGCGCGATCTTTTCTTCCAGTTCCATGTGGATTCGCATGGTTCCGGCGATGGTGCGCACTGCTCCCGACCCCACGCCGAAGGCCCGCGTAGCGGCGATGGCTGCTTCAATGAGTTTGGGGTGATTCGCCAGGCCCAGGTAATTGTTGCTGGCCAGGTTGATCACCTCGCGCCCGTCGTAGTGGCAAACCGGCGCCTGCTGGTCATCGAGCACCCGCAGATTGAAGTGCGTTCCCTTGGCGCGCAGCTCGTTGAGGACGGCGCTAAGGTGAGCGAGTTGGGGGCGGGGCGTAGCCTCTGTCATGGCAAACCACCTACGCTGAAAGTCTAGCGCGGCCCCCGGCGCCGGCGCCGCGCACGCAGGCGTCAAAACGTATCATCGTGAACCATTCAAATTCCGGCGCTCCGCTTTCAGCACTTTGGCGAAGCCTTCTTTGCATACCGTTGCCGCGTTTGCTATAAAACTGAGGTCATTGCACCGGGAAATTTCCATACCATCGGCGCCGCAGGGCCGATCCGATACCCAAAAATCTCCGCATCAAGCCGGGCGCGCCTTTGCCCAACTTGATGCGCGTTGACCAAAGGAAGGTTACATAAGTTGCGTACGCCAATCAGGTGCACAGCAGTCGCATTATTTCTATCCGCCGCGTTTCCCTTTTCTCTTAGTGGACAAACTCCCCCATGCGGCGTCACATTCCTTCGATCGTCCGATGGTCCGAAAACCGATGACCGGTTCATTCCTGCTTCTCCGGAAATCGTAAAAGCAGATCTCTTGAAAGCATTGCCTGCACTTGGCTACATCGTTCGCAAAGATCAGGGGTCGCACGTCGATGCTCTCCAGGACCTCCAGCTGCTGAATAGCATCTGGCAAACGAGCGCCGATGCTGGGGCTCGCCGAACCGATGCAACGATCGTCTCTGGCCCAGTGTCCGCCGACGTCAGCCAGTCGAGCCACGACGGAGCGCAAGGGTCCGAGCTCGCTATCGAATTTAAGACCGGCTTGATGGGCCATAAAGGTACCAACGCCCAACCCCTCGCTGGGGAAACCGAATGTCTTGTGAAGCTTTTGGGCACGAACGACCCCTCAAAAAATCCTCGGGGAGAACCGCTGGATAAAACCAACCCTCCGCGTGCCATTCAACTGCCTCAGGGAACGCTTGTGAAAGTGCTGCTTTCAGCCCCGATGTACTCAAAGGAATACAAAAAAGGCAATCTCGGCCGGCCGATTCAATTTCAAGTTGCCGAAGATGTTGTGGTGGATGGCGCGGTTGTTTTCCGGCGCGGTGCCCTCGTCCTGGGGCATCTGACGAATTTTAAAAACGCCGGCGGATATGGCCGGCACGCAACCCTTGCGTTCACTTTCGACACGGCCACCGCTGTGGATGGCCAGCAGGTTCCGGTCACTGGCGAGCCTGAGCAGTTCAAAGGGGGTCGAACATCCCAAAGCCTCGAGTCGACCGCCATAGCGGAACCGGCGATAGGATGGATGATCAAGGGCGCCGACGTTTTTATTCGCGCAGGGACTGGATACAATCTCGAGGTGTCCGGCCAATCAACGATCCAGCCAGGCGCAAACTAGTCGCCTGGGGTTCTCTTTGCCGGGTCGTCGGTCCGGGGCATCCAGCCCGCCCGCCGCCTTTCCAAACGCCTCCTTGCCCGTCCAATCTCTGGCCCCTCAATCCCGCCGCAGCGATTGGCCGAATCGCGCCCCAGCCAGATACAATAGGGGTTTACGCAGAGTCATAAGGGGAGCATCGCTCGGGCGAATGCGCAATCTTTCTGGAGAGTTGGAGCAGGTGCAAGTGAGAGGATTAACCGGCCGCGGTTTGCGGCTTAATTGGGTTGCGGCGCTGGGCTTGGCGTTAGCGCTGGCTGCGCTGCCGGCTGCCTCCGCGGCGCAACAGATCGCCACGCACACTGCTCTGACCGTTGCAACCAGCGACCAGGGCGGCCGCACGCAGGCCACAGCCTCTGTAACCGTAACCGCCGCCGACGGCCAGCCCGCATCGGGCATCGTCGTCATCGAAGACGGAGACCGCGAACTGGCCGAAGCAGCTTTGAATGCCCAGGGCGTGGCTGAGCCGGTGTTTTCGCTCTCAGGCGGCGACCACAACCTGCGCGCGGTCTATGCAGGCGATGCGTCGCATTTGAGCTCGGCTTCCGCCACGAGCAACGCGACGGGCCAGGTCAGCTCCACGCCGAGCTTCAGCCTTTCGCTCGCGCCTGTGGCGCCCTCCACGCTGCCTCTCACACTCACCGCCGGCAATGCGGGCACCATTGCGGTTACCGTTGTGCCTCAAGACAATGCTGCGCTCACCGGACCCATGTTCGTCACTCTCTCGTGTTCGGGCCTTCCCGAGTTGACCAGCTGCGCGTTCACGCCGGAATCGGTTGAGATTCTGCCCACGACTCCCGCCAGCTGCCCCTCCGGATCGCCTCCATCCGCTTGCCCGCCCCTCAGCTCCTTGCTGCTCCAAACCACGGAGCAGGGACAGGGCCAGGTTGTGCACTCCAGACCGCAGGCGAGCAGCGGCCACCCTATAGCGTGGGCCATTTTGCTGCCGGGCATGTTGGGGCTTGGCGGGCTTGCGTGGGGCGCGCGCCGCAGGCGTTGGTTGCAGCGTTTGGCGCTGGTTGCACTCATCGGCCTGGTTACAGCGCTCGGAACAACGTCGTGCAAGCCGACGTACAACTACTACTACCACGGCCCGCCGCAACCACCAGCGACTCCGTCCGGAACATATAACGTCACCATCACCGCGCAATCGACGAATGGCGTTTCCGCCATCACCTACAACACCACGATGGTGCTCACGGTCACCGGCGGTTCATAACGGCAGCTCCCCAATTCCTGAAAATTCGGGAAAAGTCTGCCAGGAGCGCTTGCAGCTTCACACTGTGCAAATTAGAGAGCCGCTATACACTTCGTGCATGGCGCGGCGGCATTCCCTCCCTCCGGAAATCTATGCGCTCGTAGAGCAGACGCCGGCCACTGTGCTTTTGGATGGTCAACAAAACTCCTCCGAAGCCAACCAAACATCGTGGACACAATTGTTCACGGCGCCGTTGCGCGTGTGCATTGCCCATTCACCGGCTGAGATTCCGCCGCTCTTCGCAGAAATCGAGAGCGCGGTTGCGGCGGGCCAATACGCGGCCGGATTCTTCAGCTACGAATGCGCAAGCTGCTTTGAGCCGAAAGCCGGGGTCCCCGGCGACAGGTCCTCGTCGCTGGGGTGGAAAGCCGGGGTCTCCGGCGACAGGTCATCGTCGCTGGGATGCAAAGCCGGAACGTGTGCGGTCCGGCAAGGCGAGCCGCTGGCCTGGTTTGGAATCTACGACCGCAGCTACGTCTTCGATCACGCAACCGGCGAGTTTGCCGGTGGCGCGCCGCCGGAGCTGGAGGCTTTGAAGGGGCACGAGTTTACTCGTGCCATAGACCAGCAAAACAAACCTGGGGCTTTAGCCCCCGAGCCCGAGCCGGAACCGGAGATCAAAGCGGAATTCGCCCTTGCCGAATCCGAATACGCGCAACGCATCGCCCGGATTCACGACTGGATTCGCGCTGGCGATGTTTATCAACTGAACTTCACCGCCCCGTTAAAGTTTGAGGCGCCACATAGTGCCGCAGCGCTCTACGCGCGATTGCGCGCACGCCAGCCGGTCGACTACGGCGCGTTTCTCCATGGGCAGCCCGGCCGCCACATTCTCTCTTTTTCGCCCGAGCTGTTCTTCCGCATCGAAACAAGCGGCTCCCACTGCGGCAGTCACCGTGACGACGACGGCTCTCCTGGCGGCGGCCGCCGAAACGATAGCTCTCCGCGCCGAATCGTCACGCGGCCCATGAAGGGCACAGCACGCCGCGGCCGCACCACGCGCGAAGACCGCCAAATCGCTGAATGGCTTTGCGGCGACCCAAAGAACCGCGCTGAAAACGTGATGATCGTCGACCTGGTGCGCAACGATCTGGGGCGTGTCGCGCAAACCGGGAGCGTCAAGGTCGAGGAGCTTTTCGTTGCGGAGCGTTATCCCACGCTCTGGCAAATGACTTCGACCGTCAGCGCGGAGCTCAAGGCCGATGCGGGCTTTTATGACATTTTTCGTGCGCTGTTTCCCTGCGGTTCGGTCACCGGCGCGCCCAAAGTGCGGGCGACGCAGCTCATTGCCCAGCTTGAAGACGAGCCTCGCGGCGTTTATACGGGCGCCATCGGATTCTTCTCGCCGCACCAGACGGTCTTCAACGTGGCAATTCGCACTTTGGATCTCGACGGCGCGCGCGGAACCATGGGCGTAGGCAGCGGCGTCGTCATCGACTCCGACCCGGCCGAGGAGTTCCGCGAGTGCTTGCTGAAAGCGGAGTTCCTTACTCGGAGTGGCGCCGAATTGCCGGAGCAATTTTCGCTGGTCGAAACGCTGCTGTGGGACAGCGGCTATCCGCTTCTCGAGTTGCACCTTGATCGCCTTGCGGACTCGGCCGACTATTTCGGCTTCGCTTGCGATCGCGCTGCGGTGAAGGCGGAGCTAGAAACATACGCGCGGAAATTTGCCGGCTCCGCGCCGCGAAAGGTGCGGCTGCTCCTTGGCAGCGATGGCGGCTTGCAGATTACAAATGAAATCCTGCCGCAACGCGACAGCGGCTCGCAGATTGCAAGGGAAGTCCCGGCGCAGCACAATAGCG
Source organism: Occallatibacter sp. (assembly GCA_036489735.1). Taxonomy (GTDB): domain Bacteria; phylum Acidobacteriota; class Terriglobia; order Terriglobales; family Acidobacteriaceae; genus Telmatobacter. The sequence goes on from DASXFF010000149.1 coordinate 27,077, forward strand.
GCTTGCAGATGGCAAACGAACCCCTGGCTTCCGGCTTTCAAGCCCACCCCTCTCCGAGTTGTCATCCTGAGCGGAGCGCGTTTGGGGCCCCGGATTCGCAATGCGAATCGGGGGTAAGCGCCGCGAAGGATCTGCGGTTGCACTCCCTCGCGGCAGCACCGGCTTCGGCGGAGCCCGTAATCGCTTCCATCGGCCGCGTCTGCATCTCCAACTTGCGCACCGATCCCGTAGACCGCATGCTCTACCACAAAACCACAGACCGTCCCCTCTACGCGCAAGCCTTCGCCGATGCGGTTCGTGACGGCTACGACGACGTACTCTTCCTCAACCGGCACGGTGAAGTCACCGAAGGCGCTATCAGCAATGTATTTATAGAGAAAGACGGCCGCTGGCTTACGCCGCCGATCGATTGTGGTTTGCTGGCGGGCGTCTATCGCCGCCATCTGCTCGAAACGCGCTCCGAAATCGAAGAGCGCGTCCTTTCGCTCGACGATCTCCGGGACGCCGACGCAATTTACCTCTGCAACGCCGTCCGCGGCCTGCGCCGAGTAGAAATCGCTGGTTGATCTTCCACTGTCCGCAGCTTCTGGTACGAACTTCTCACCAGACTTTGGCGAGGTTTACCAAACTTTGGCGATAGTCCGCATGCTCAATCCTGCCCCTCACGCCGAATTCTCCGAGCAAAGTTATCATCTGTCCCACAGGAAGTCCGGCAACTTCCGCGGCCTTACCTAGCGAGGCCTCACCCTTCCTGTACTTTTCCACGGCCAGCAGGATTCTGCCGCGCGTTACCAGATCGCGCACGGCCTTGGACAAATCGCTTTCCTCTTCCCTGGTGAACGTGGTAAGGAACTTGTAATTGTCTGGGTCCATACGAATACTCATGGTCTTGGTCATCATTCCACCTCCAGTTGCCGCTTGGCATCTTCGAGAATTGAGTTTCTGTATCGGCCGTACTTGGCAAGCGCCGCCAATCTGCTTAATCCGTCGGCGCGGTCGATAAGGCCTTTTTCCCGGATGCGCAGCAAAATAGCTACTGCGGTCGTAAAAGGAATGCCAACCAGCTTACAGGCGTTGATTCCCTGCTTGTCGTCGATGCCCACCAACAACGCTTTCGCTTCGAGTGCGAGCACAATTGCCTCCGACTCGCCCCTGGCCATACTGAAATCCTGTTGCAGCTTTGTGACCAGCTTCGTGTTTCTTAGAGTCCTGACTGTGATTCGCGAGTCGTCTACGGCCTTTTGGATCATCAAGGCATCGAGCGTCTTTTTGCCGCCACAACACTCCTCTGCAACGGCTCTTGGAACAGTAACCTCCATCCCAATTTCATCAAGAAACAGATCCAGCAACTCGATTTTTGCAACCAGAATCAACGTGGATGAGTCGAAGACGACCATTATGACGATTTATTACATCTGTAATCATATCACAAATCTTCCGTTTTTGAGAAACGTTCGCGGACGAGCATCGAAGAGCGGATTCTGCGCGAGGAAGACTTACGAAGCGCTGACGCGATTTATCTGCGACGCTGCGCGCGGCCTACGCCGAGTAACTGTCGAATGGGAATGAGGTGATTTTCAGGTTCCAGTAGTCCCTCGTCCCCGCTTTTCTGATCCCTGAAACCTGACACCTGATCCCTGTCTCTCTCACTCCGGCCTCATCACAACCTTGATCGCTTCGCCCGTCTGCAGCAGTTCCATCGCCTTCTCGAACTCGCTCAGCTTTAGCCGATGCGTGATCACCGGTTCCAGATTGAGTTTGCCCGTCGCCAGCAGTGCCTCCATCTGGAACCACGTCTCGAACATCTTTCTGCCGTTGATGCCCTGCACCGTTGCCCCTTTGAAGATAATGTCGCGCGCAAAGTCCAGCTCGAAAGGCCGCGATGGAATGCCGAGCAGCGATGCGCGGCCGCCCGTTCGCAACAGCGCGAATCCCAGTCGCGTGGCCTCGGGATGGCCCGACATCTCCAGCAGAACATCCACGCCGGTGCCGCCCGTCGCCTCCAGAATCTGCTTCTCCACGGCATCGGTTGTGGGGTCGAGAGCCATATCGGCACCCATCTCCAGCGCCGCTTTCCTGCGGTGTGCATTCACTTCCGTCGCAAACACCCGCGCCGCGCCGCATGCTTTGGCCACGGCAATCGAAAAGAGCCCGATCGCGCCGCAGCCCGTCACGGCAACCGTCTTCGCCGCAATCGGCCCGGCCAGCACGGTGTGCACAGCGTTGCCTAGCGGATCGAGCAGCGACGCGTAGTCGTGGGGAATCGACGGTGCAAGCTTCCAGATATTCGACTCGGGAATGACGGCGTAGCCGGCGAAGGCGCCGTCGGCATCCACGCCCAGGATGCGCACATGCTGGCAAACATGCGCCAGGCCGGTGCGGCACTGCAGACACTTGCCGCAGGCCACGTGCATCTCCGCACTCACCAGGTCGCCTTCGCGGACGGTGGTCACGCCTTTGCCCAGCGCGGCCACTACGCCCGCAAACTCGTGCCCCGGAATGAGCGGCGGGTGAATGCGCCCCTTGGCCCACGGATCCCAGTTGTAGATATGCAGATCGGTTCCGCAGACGCTGGCCGTCTGTACGCGCACCAGCACTTCGCCAGGGCCGGGCACCGGCACATGCACCTCGCGCAGCTCGATGCCGGGCGCAGCCTTGGCCTTCACAACAGCCTGCATGGTGGTGGGCATAGCGGAGAACCCTCCGTGAAGCCGCAGAGCTACAAGTCTATAACTACCGTTAGATGGTAGAACTTTGGGAGTGGTTCCGTTTCGATTCGCCGTGAAAGGCCGCGATTTCGCCGGCTGCGGCAAAACTGCTTCGGGGAGCACGAAGTATCAGGGCATGACTTCAGCCAATGCTGATTTAGAGGTTTTGTATCAGGGCATGACTTCCGGCATGCCGATACCGGCGATCGAATGGATGGGGCTTTACAGGCTGCGGAAAAACTCAATCGGGCGGTAGGCCGGGGATTTATCCCCGGCACAAATGCCGCAATATCAATGTGGCCTTTAGGCCCTGAGGAATGCTTGCAGGGGAATCTGCCTGGAATCTGCATTTTTCCGCAGACTGTTTATCCCCGGAGGAATGCTTTTTCAAAACTGGACCTTGCAGGGAGCCAAACATGATGATGACGGTCGCAGGGCGGCACAAAGTCAGCTTTCTTACAGCATTTTTGCTGGCGGCCTTTTGCGCCGCAGCCTCACCCGCCCATGCACAAACGGAAGACCCTGCGTGGTTACGATACGCAAGCGTGCCCAATCACTCCCCCGTTCCTACTTCCGTTCGCGCGCTCGGCACGAGCCCGCTGGAGCAGTCGGCAGTCGAGGAGCTTCAACGCGGCATCCCGGCGATGATCGCCCCAAAATCGGCCAGCGCCGAAACGAGCGGACAAACCGTTGTCGGCACGCTCGATGAAGTGCGTACCGCTTTTCCGGGCCTGGCTGTCCCAACTCACATAGCGGCGCACGGATTCTGGCTCAAGCGGACCCTCTGGCACGGGCATCCGCTCGTGGTCGTCGCGGGATCGAACGAACACGGCTCCCTTTTCGGCGCGTTCGATCTTTTGCGCCGTGTGACCACTGGCGCGGACCTCTCTCATCTCGATGCCATCGAAGCCCCCGCCATGCCCATCCGCTGGGTCGATGAATGGGACAACGCGGACGGCACCGTCACCCGCGGATACGATGGCCGTTCGATTTTTTTCGAGGCCGGCAAAGTTCGCGACGATTTGAGTGAGGCCGCCGCCTACGCGCGCCTGCTCGCGTCGGTGGGCATCAACGGCTGCAACGTGAATAACGTGAACGGTGCCGATCCCTTTCTCGCGCCCGCCATGATCAAAGGCCTCGCCCGCATCGCTGACGCCATGCGTCCCTGGGGCGTTCGGCTCGCCATCAGCGTCGATATCGCCAGCCCGCAAAAAGTCGGCGGCCTCAAGACTTTCGATCCCCTCGATCCGCAAGTGAAAGCCTGGTGGACCGCAAAGCTTAATGAGATTTACGAGCAGATTCCCGACTTGGCAGGCGTTACGGTCAAGGCTGACTCCGAGGGAGAGCCCGGCCCGGCCAGCTATGGCCGCAGCCCGGCCGATGCCGCCAACGTGCTTGCCAACGCGCTTGCGCCGCACGGCGGCGTGGTGCTCTATCGCGCCTTTGTTTACAACAATCACCTCGATTACAGCGACATGAAGGCCGATCGCGCGCGTGCCGCCTACGATATTTTTCATCCGCTCGACGGTCAGTTCGCGCCCAACGTCATCGTCCAAATCAAATACGGCCCCATCGACTTTCAGGCCGAGGAGCCTGTGTCGCCGCTCTTTGCCGGCCTGCGCAAAACCAACGAGGCAGTGGAATTGCAGATCACGCAGGAGTATCTCGGCCAGCAGCGGCACCTCGTTTATCTCGCGCCGCTATGGAAGGAGAAACTCGACTTCGATCTGCGCGCGGATCATCGTTCAACGCCAGTGAAAGAAATCATCGAAGGCAAAAGCTTCAAACGCTCTCTCGGCGGTATGATCGGCGTCTCCTGCGTCGGCCGCGACAACTGGCTCGGCGCGCCCATGGCCATGGCGAATCTTTATGCCTTCGGCCGCCTCGCCTGGAATCCCAATCTGAGCGCAGATCAGATCGCCGCGGAGTGGACCAGGCAAACCATCAGCACGAATCCTGAAGTTGTCGCCACAGTCGACAAGATGCTCATGCAGTCCTGGCCTGCCTACATTGACTACACGGGTTTTCTCGGCACGCAAACACTCACCGACATTACCGGCAGCCACTACGGCCCGAACATCGAAGCCAGCGAGCGCAACGGCTGGGGCCAGTGGCACCGCGACGATGCGAAGGGCATTGGCATGGACCGAAGCGTTGCGACAGGAACTGGCTTTTCAGGCCAATACCCGCCCCCAATCGCCAGGATGTACGAGTCTCTCTCCACCACGCCCGACTCACTGCTCCTCTTCTTCCATCACGTCCCATGGACGTACAAATTGCATTCCGGCAAAACCGTGATTCAGTACGTCTACGACAGCCACTACAAAGGTGCGGAAGAAGCGGCGCGCCTGGGCGATGAGTGGGCCACCCTGAAAGGCAAAATCGATCCCCAGCTCTACGAAGACGAGCGAGCGCGCCTCGAGTATCAGGCTGGCCACGCGATTGTCTGGCGCGACGCGATCGTGCAGTACTTCCTGAAAGAGTCCGGCGTTCCCGATGCGCTGGGCCGCGCCGGACACTATCCCGGGCGTCTCGAAGCCGAAGACGCGCGCCTCACAGGATACAAAATCATCGACGTCACCCCGTGGGAAGATGCCTCCGGCGGGAAGGCTGTGTCGTGCGATCCAAAATCAGCGCAGAAAACCTGCACCGCCGAATGGACCTACCAAGGCAAGCCCGGCCGCTTCGACATTGCTGCACAATATTTTGACCTGCAGGGCGGCGATGCGCATTTCACGTTTGCCATCAACGGAACGGAGATGGTTTCCTGGGCTGCCGACGGCAAGTTTCCGTCGCGCCGGCCGAACGGCGACAATTCAACGCGCTTCACTGCGCGCGGCCCCGATGGACGAGGCTTCGAGCTGAAATCGGGCGACGTGTTGCGCATCGAAGGTGCGCCCGACGCGAGCGATCCTGCTGCCCTCGACTATGTTGAGGTCGAACCCGCTCACCAATCCGCCGCGCCCGCTCTGCCAAACTGATCTGCAGTCAGAACGAGAAGAGCCGCCGCCGCCCTCAGGCGTGGTCTTCGGCTGCGACAGGATGCGCCGCGCGCATCTCCTCAATTTCGCCGATCAGCTCCAAAACCTGCTCCCGCTTGCGTTGGCTCACGTCGAGAAATCGAATCCCAACTGTGTTGCGATCGTGGATGGCCTGGATCACGCCGCCCAAGCGGAACGGCAGCCCCTGAAGCCGGAACTCCGTCTCCACGCGTGTGTAAATGCCCACGGGAAAATGTTCGTCGGTGCGGATGCGGCAGCCGCTTAGGCTCAGGTCCAGAATGCGTCCTTGCAGCCTCGATGCGACATTGACGAGGTAAATCGTCGCGGTGGTATCGACATCGAGACGGGTTTGCTGGCGCCGTTCGCGACCCACTGGTTTTCGCGCCGGAAGCGGCTCTGTATCCGGCCTCGTGGGCGCTTCCGCCACAGGTTGCTCCGCGGCCAGCAGATTGACCGCGTCGGCGCCGACCTCCGACTCTTCCTCCATCGAGCAAATCACCTGGGCCAACTCCACCATGCGCCGCGGAACCACATTCACGAAACGGATCCCGAGAAGGCCCTGGCCATCGCTCCACTGCAGAACACCGCGAAAACGGAAGGAGATTCCGTTGATTTTGAAAAACACTTCAACGGGGAGGCGGGCGCGCGCCGCGACCGGCGGGTTGGTGCGCAGACGGCAGCCCTCCTGGCTCAAATCCACAAGACGAGCTTGAAGTGGGGCGCCATAGCCCACGAAAAGGACTACGGAATCTTCATCGACGGAATAACGCGGATCGGAGCGGCGCTCCGACTGCGGGGCCACGTACTCGTCCCTGTCTTCCCACGCGCCCATGGCATGCTCCGCTCAAACTTTCAGCGGAGGGCAATTTGCGCCGCCATGCCCTTCGGGCAAGGCGGTCGACTAATGCCCGTCGGACAACTTCGACGCTCGGTCCGGTGCCCCGTCCGATGTCTGGTCCCACGGTTCGGCAGGCGCAGTATCGTCAGGCCCACGGCCCATCAGCCGATCGTAACGATAGATATCGCTGGTTGTGCCCAGCGCCTCGTTATACAGGCTGATGGCCCCAATAAGCTGCGTCAGTTCCTCGCTGAATGCGTGTATGCATTGCAATTGATTGGCCGTCGCGGGTAGCTCGTATTGGGATGTCTTAATAAATTTTTGGTAGCCGCGATCCAGTAGCCGTCCCACTTCGCCCTTGACCAGGATCCCTGGGCCGATGGCGAACGCTGCCGGCGAATCTTCCGCATCCTTGCCGCGGTGCGCCGGCACCAGAACCGCCCCAACTCCGTGTTTGCTCACCATGACGGCTCCGGCAGCGCCGGAAGCGGCAGTCACGCCGAAGGAATGTTCGCGCAAAAGACTCAGCGTCTGATCGAAGTTCGGGTGAGTTGAGCGTTTCTTCATGCGGGTCGCCTACACTCAAAAGAATACCGGATGAGTCCGGCGAGTTCCGGTACCGGTCAACCGTGTACCTTTGCCATCGCCAAAGTTTCCACTGCCTCGATCTTTCGCGCCGGCACAGCAGAGTGTGTTCCTCATGACTCCTGTAGATCGCATTTCGGCGCTTCATTCCGAACTCCGCCTCTGGTCCACGATTCGATGAGCCTCCTGCGCCTGCCGAATGCGGTTTACTGCGAGCTTCGCGCACACGCAGAAGAAGCTTTCCCCGACGAGTGTTGCGGCGCGCTGCTCGGCCGCATCACCACCGAAGGCTGGCAGGTCGATTTCCTGGTTCGCGCAACCAATGCCCACGCCGATTCGCGGCGCGATCGCTACGAGATCGCCCCCGCTGAGTTGGTCAAAATCGCGCATGAAGCCCGCAGCCGTGGACTTGAGGTCGCCGGCTTTTATCACTCGCACCCCGGCCATCCCGCGCACTGGTCCGCAGCGGACCTCGAGCAAGCCCATTGGCTTGGCTGCATCTACGTCATCACCCAGGTCATTCAAGGCCAGGCAACTGCCACCAGCGCATTCCTGCTTGCCGGCACGGCAGAAGAAGACAAGCGCTTCGAGCCGGTGCGAATCGAGATCGACGGCGCCGATCGAAAGCCCGCCTGACCCGAACCCATTCACCATCCGCATCCTTATCTCTCGAACGAATTCCGTTCGTCCCAATCCTCTTGAAAATCAAAAACTTCTTTACATCGTGCGGCTCCGGGCTTCATAATCGGTTTCCTTGGAGAGCTTGCGCTTCCCGTCCCCGTTCCCCCATCGCACAGATACTCCGAGCACATCAAGGAGGATTCTCAAACCATGAAAATCATGCACCCCGCTTTGTTCGCATTGTCTATCGCGGCCGGTGGAAGTCTGTTCGCCGCGGCACAAGAAATGCATCACCCGCCCAAGGTCCTCCTCATCGAGCGGGAGTTCCTCAAGCCTGGAAAGGGCGGTTCGCTCCATGACAAGTCCGAAGGCAAATTCGTCGCCGATATGGCCGCCGCCAAGTGGCCCACTCACTACATCGCGCTGAATTCGATGTCGGGCAAATCGCGCGCCCTTTACCTCATCGGCTACGACTCCTTTGCCTCGATGGAAAAGGACAACAACGCCTTTATGAAAGACACAGCCCTCTCCGCGAGTTTGGACCGAGACACCCAGGCCGATGGCGAGCTGCTCGACAATACCGACCAATTTGTTTTCACGCTCGACGACGACCTGAGCTACCGCCCCGATGTCGACATCGCCCAGGTTCGCGACTTCGAAATCACGTCGTTCCATATCAAGCCGGGCCACGGCAAGGAGTGGCATGAGCTCGTCGCTCTGGTCATTGAAGCCCAAAAGAAGGGCGGTACGAGCGCACACTGGGCCACCTACGAGATCGCCTACGGCGGCGACAACGAATATGTGGCTTTCAGTGCCGACAAGTCCCTGGCCGAAATCGACACCGGTTATGCCGAGGACAAGCAATTCCACGATGCCCTTGGTGACGAAGGCTTGAAGAAGCTTCGCGACCTGGAGGCCGACTGCATCCAGGAATCCGATTCCGAGTTGTTCTCCATCAATCCTGCCCAAAGCTATCCGATGGATGAGTGGGTCAAGGCCGCTCCGGATTTCTGGAAGCCGAAACATGGCGCGCCCGCCGCAAAGCCCGCCACCAAGCCCGCGGCGAAACCCGCGCAATAAACTTTGCGCGGATTCACGACACCATTCGCACCGGCGGCTCCTGCTTTAAGGCCGCCGGGCGCCTGGATAATCGGCCTCAGTTTGTTTTGGAGGGCACGACTTGCCGGGGTCCCCGGAGGTAGGTCGTCGGTGCTGGGTTGGCTTGGGCTGTGCCGCAAAATACAGCAGTCATGAATGTCGGTTTTCCGGGCGGCGATAAAAAAGCTTCGGAAAGGCACGAAGTGTCAGGGCACGACTTCAGTCGTGCCGTTAGCGCAAAAAATAAATGGGGCTTCAGCCCCCGAGGGATGTTTTTTCAGGCTCCCCCACGCCCGGGCGTCTGGCAACATGCTCCACCCGCCCGATACACTGAAGGCGGAGATCGCATTCCATGGTCGCCGCCAATTCCCCAACCCAAGTCCCTGAGCTCACCAGCGCCGATCTCGCGCGCTACTCCCGCCACATCATCCTGCCCGAAGTGGGGATGGAGGGCCAGCAAAAGCTCAAGGCTGCGCGCGTTCTATGTATCGGCGCGGGCGGGCTCGGTTCGCCGCTGACGCTTTATCTTGCTGCGGCCGGCGTTGGCACCCTCGGAATTGTGGACTTCGACACGGTCGACGCGAGCAACCTGCAGCGCCAGATCATCCACACCACAAACGACATTGGCCGCAGCAAGCTTGACTCCGCTGCGGAAAAGCTTGCTGCCCTGAACCCCGGCGTCAAAGTAATTCGGCACGAGACAAAGCTGTCGAGCGCCAATGCCCTTGAGATTCTCAACCGCTACGACGTCGTCGCGGATGGCACCGACAACTTCCCTACGCGTTATCTGGTCAACGACGCGTGCGTTCTTCTCGGCAAACCCAATGTCTACGGATCGGTGTTCCGCTTTGAAGGCCAGGCCAGCGTATTCGCAACACGCCTGGGCCCTTGCTACCGTTGCGTCTATCCTGAGCCACCCCCGCCCGGCACGGTGCCGAATTGTGCTGAGGGAGGCGTCCTCGGCATTCTGCCCGGCCTCATCGGCGTCATTCAGGCCACCGAGGCCATCAAGCTCATTCTCGGCAAAGGGGAATCACTGATCGGACGCCTTTTACTCGTCGATGCCCTCGCCATGCGCTTTCGCGAGCTTAAACTGAAAAAGAATCCGGCGTGCCCGGTCTGCGGCGACAATCCAACCGTGACCCGGCTCATCGATTACGAGCAGTTCTGTGGCGTGGCGCCCGAGTCGACGCCCGAACCGGCACACGAAACCACGAAGGAGAACGTCTTGACCAACGGTATTCCGCAAATGAGCGTGAAGGAACTCAAGCAGCGCCTCGACGCAGGAGAAGACATCATGGTCCTCGATGTCCGCGAGCCCTACGAATATCAGATTGCCAACATCGGCGGCACGCTCATTCCACAAAATGAAGTGCCGCGCCGCCTCTCCGAAATCGATCGCAGCCGCGAAATCGTTGTGCAATGCCGATCCGGCGCGCGCTCGCAGCGCATCGCCGAATTCCTCGCGCAGCAGGGCTATCCCAACGTGAAGAATCTCGCCGGCGGAATCCTTGCCTGGGCCGACCAGATCGACCCCACCGTCACCAAATACTGAGCCGGCGTCGGGTCGGTAAACTCGATTCGGATTTGAAGGATGAATGTGTGACTGGCTGCTGAACAACTCAAACTGCAGCGAGCTTTGTGTCAGGGCACGGCTTCAGCCATGGCGATAAAGCCAATCGGATCGAATGGGCTTTACAGCTTGCAGAGAAACTGCTTCGGAGAAGCACGAAGTGTCAGGGCACGGCTTCAGCCATGGCGATAAAGCCAATCAGATCGAATGGGCTTTACAGCTTGCTGAGAAACTGCTTCGGAGAAGCACGAAGTGTCAGGGCACGGCTTTAGCCATGGCGATAAAGCCAATCGAATCGAATGGGCTTTACAGCTTGCGGAGAAACTGCTTCGGAGAAGCACGAAGTGTCAGGGCACGGCTTCAGCCGTGCCGAAAAACAACAATAAAGACAAGGGCTTTAGCCCCTGAGGGATTCATTTCGACTTGAACCACCACCAATCACGATGACGAATCTCTTCACATTTACATCGCAAAAGCATCACCGCAAAAACCCATGACCCTCGACTCTCCAGTCCTAACCGGCGGCCACATTCGCCTCGAGCCGCTCTCTCCGGCTCATGTGGATGGTCTTGTCGCCGCCTCCTCGGGCGATCCCGAACTCTACGCGTGGAGCGCCGTCCCAGTCGGTCGCGACGCGGTTCTCCGCTACATTGAAACCGCACTCGCATGGCGCGAAGCTGGCACTGCGGTCCCCTTTGCCACGGTTCGCATCGCGGATGGTGTGGTCATCGGCTCGACCCGCTTTTTCGATATTGCGCGCTGGGCGTGGCCCGCCGGTCATCCGCGCTACGGTCGCCGGCATTCCGATGTCTGCGAGATCGGCTACACCTGGCTGACGCATTCTGCCATCCGCTCGGCCGCAAACACTGAGGCCAAGTTGCTGATGCTGACCCATGCGTTTGAAGAGTGGCAGATGGTCCGCCTCTGCCTGCATACCGACGCGCGCAACCAGCGCTCGCAGGCGGCTATCGAGCGCATAGGAGGCAAGTTTGAAGGTGTGCTGCGCGCTCACCGGATGGCGTCGGACTTCATCGCACGCGATTCGTTTCGCTATTCCATCGTCGCGTCTGAATGGCCTGAGACCAAGCACCGCCTCACGGAACGCCTGCGGCCCGCATAGGATTCCCGAAATGCCTCAGCTAGATCGCGCGGTGCTGTAAAGGCTGAGCCCGCCTTGAAAAAGATTGAGCCTGTTTTGATGACGCACAGCACAATAGTTCGCCGAAAAACTCAATCGGGCGGTAGGCCGGGGATTTATCCCCGGCACAAATGCCGCAATATCAACGTGGCTTTCAGGCCCTGAGGAATGCCTTCAGGGGAATCCGCTTGGAATCTGCATTGTTCCGCAGCCTGTTTAGCCCCTGAGGGATGTTTGCCGCGAATGCCGCAAACTTGCCGTCGGTTATCGCGCCCGCGTGGCCCCGAATACCCGCTTGAACCATCCCGGCTTGCGTTCGCAATACGGCGACCGCTGGCGCTTCGAATGCAAGTGATAATCTCTGCATCGCTGGCAGTCCCCGTGCCGTGGGCAATCCTTTGGGCATGTGCACGCAGCCGGCCGCTCGGCAACGATTGTGAAAACTTGCACCTTGCTTTTCATGTCGTCTCCAGAACTGGTTTGCCGTTCTCGTCCATCTTGCCGAAGATCATTTTGCCGCTGGCTGTCTGCAGCACGCTGGTGACAGAAATCCCAACCGAACGCCCAATCAGCTTCCGCGCGTGATCCACCACCACCATGGTGCCGTCATCCAGGTAGCCCACGCCCTGGTTGTATTCCTTGCCTTCTTTCAAAATCACTACGCTCATGCGCTCGCCGGGCAGCACCACCGGCTTCACCGCATTGGCCAGGTCGTTAATGTTCAGCACTTCAACATGGTGCAGGTGGGCCACCTTATTCAGGTTGAAATCGTTGGTCACCACCTTGGCTTCCCACTTCTTTGCCAGCTCCAGCAGCTTCAGGTCCACTTCGCGGATCGAAGGAAAATCGTCGGGCACAATCTGCACCAGAATCTTGGCGTTGGACTGCATGCGTTGCAGCATATCCAAACCGCGTCTCCCACGCTGGCGCTTGGAGCCGTCCGTGGAGTCGGCCACAATCTGCAACTCACGCAGCACAAACTCCGGCACCACCAGGGTTCCATCGATAAAGCCCGCTTCTGCTATATCGGCAATGCGGCCATCGATGATCACACTGGTGTCCAGCACCTTGGCGCTGCGGCGTGTGGGCTTGTCGCCTGAGAAGACCGTGCCCAGGGCCGCGGGGTTCAGCAGGTCGCCCTTGCTGGCGCCCACCAGAAGGCCCACATAGGTCATCAGGAAGAGGACGAAGATTTGCAGGACTGCTGAATTGGAACTCGTCAGCGGCGCCGACCTTAGCACAAGGCAGAACAGTGCCGCACCAACAATGCCGAGCACGCTGCCAACCACGGCGCCAATCAGCCGCCGCAGCGTGAGAGCCCTCACGCGCACTTCGAAGATGATGACCGCGCCGGCCGCGGCCGCACCCACGATTGCGCCCTCCCACCCCGTAGTCAACCCAAAGGGCCGGAGGAAGTAACAAACCGCGGCAAGTAAAAGAACAAAAAGAAGGCGTAAAAGAACCAGGTCCATACCGACCTACTTTCACCGGAGGCACACTTCACCGGCGGCGTACTGCCATAAATGGGGAGTATGCGGAAGGCCATGCATGGTCGTCAAGTAGGTAAAACCGGCAACAGGCAATAGGGAACAGAAGCACGTCCACGCAATATACGGCTCATCGCGCCTCAGACAAGCTGACGCCTGATAGCTGAAAGCTGAGGGCTGCCTTCTGCTCCCTGTTCCCTGGCCCCTACTCCCTCGGTCCCTGGTTCCCCGTCTTCCTCACGCCGTCGCTGCCAACGCCTCTTCCAGAACCTCGTCCTGAACGATGCGATGCGTGCCCTTGCGCGGACCGCGCTTGCGGGCGCTCATGATCTTCACGCGCTCCAGCAGTTCAAACGAAGTGCAGTTCTTCCTCGCCATCACCGCATCGGCCGCATGGATTTCTCCACCCGCGCCCTGCGCATCGCCTAGCAGGAGCAGGGGCACATGCGATCGCATGCGCTTTAGCCGTTCCGCCAGCTGAATTCCGCTCATCTGGGGCATGTTGGTGTCGGCTAGGACAAGGTCGATTTGCGGCGCCGCCGAAAAAACGGCGATTGCCTCATGGCCGTTTGAAGCCGCCAGCACGCGATAGCCATTCGTGGTCAGCGTGAACTTGAGCACAGAAAGCTCTTGTTCGTTGTCGTCTACGCAGAGAATCACTTTCTTCGGACGCATGGTATGGGGTTTACTCCTGATTGCAATTTCAATGCCGGGTTTCAAGGCAAAAGTTCCCCGCTGTGTCAGCGGGCGAAAGGTACAAGTAAAGCGTCTGGCCCATTTGCCGCCGGCAACGCAGGCCCGTTGCTCCGAATCTGTGCGCACGGTTTCGCTGTGCGTGCGCCCGCAACCCTTCGGGATGCTGCGACTCACGCAGACAGGCTACCGGCACGAGATCCTCAACGGCTCAGCTTTGCTTCGCGGTCGAGTGCTCAGCGGTTAAACGCGTCAGGCAATTTCTCACATGACGTGTCTGAAAATTGTCTGCTACGAATCGAAACAGTACGGTCAATGGCGATTCGTGAAAAGAGAGAAAACGAAGCGAAAATACGATTGAAAATCCGATTGAAACAAGTGCAAAACCGCTACAACCAACAGATCACATCACTTGCGAAGATGAATATCTGTTGAAAGCATGTGCATCACGGCAGGAAAAGCCGCCCATTTGCAACAAGAACTGTGCTGCCTGCAACGCGCACATCCTTCACCCTCGCGGATTCTTTTTGCGCAGAAAGAAACAGATCGCTCGGCCGGCCCATCTCCACGCCCTGGCGCACATGCACTCGCGCGCCGGCGGGCACTGCGTCGCGAGCCACAAGGTATGCAATGGCGCATCCGGCCGCCGAACCCGTGGCCGGATCTTCACCGCCGTTAAACTGCATCCTCGCCCGGTACTCCATGCCCTTCTGGTTTTGGTTGAGAGCAGGGGCGAGGACATAGAACCACCTCGCGCCGCGCTCGCGCAGCCATGCCGTCGCTTCCTCCTGGTTCACCTTCAGCCTCACCAGCGCTTCCAGCGAACGAAGCACGACAACCGCAAACGCCGTTCCCGTCGAAACCACCTGAGGCGGCAATTCCGGATCCAAGTCGTCCGGTTGCAGGCCCGCCAGCCGTGCCACCACCGCTCGGTCCAGTTCCTCGCCAAACTCCGGATCGCGCTGCGTCATCTCGCCGAACAGTTCCTCGGCGCCGCTCGCGCCTTGCTTGAAGCGCACCGGGATGGGCCCGACATTTTCGGCCAGCGTCACCGTGTCGCCCTGCATCGTCTCCGGCGCCAGCATTTTAAGAACGCTCGCCGTCCCCAGCGTGGGATGACCGGCAAACTGCAGCTCTTCCTGCGTGGTGAAGATTCGCACCCGCACGCCCTCACTCCGCTCCGTTGCCTCTGCCCTTCGTTCGATAAACGTGGTCTCAGAAAGGTTGAACTCGCGCGCGACGGCTTGCATCTGCTCGGTTGTCAGATTGCACGTGTTCATCACCACCGCCAGCGGATTGCCGCGAAGCGGCTCAGCGGTGAACACGTCCACGACGGAATAGTCGAGGGTTGGCAAAGCGCAGCGGCTCCAGAGTGACTGAGTGTACGAAAAATGGAGCTGCGGCGCACTTGTGAAAATGAGCGGTCCTGTGGATCGCCTGCTGAAGTTTGATTGTGAAGAGTTTTACTGCGCCCGCGCACTCACGATTTCCAGAGGAAAAGTCCGAAGGCTACGCGCGCAACCGCCCCCTCTCTTTTCTCTGTTCTCTTTTCTCTATTCTCTTATCTCTATTTTTACAGCTGGATCATCTGGCGCGGCAGTCGCGTGCTTGCCCGATCCAGAAAGATTCTCATGCGCAACGCTTCGGCGCGTTGCACGGCCACAAGGCGCATCTGCCGGCGAACATGGTCGATGTCGTTCAGCCGATCCAATTGCGCTTCGTCGTGAGTGGCGTCGCGCTCCAGGCGAGCAATTCGCTCCTCAAGAATCTGGCGGAACCGCGGACTGATTTCGAAGCCTTCCTGAGCTGCGCATTGAGTTGCCATCACCATCTCCCCCAAAAACGGATATCGAGCGGGCATTCATAAGGCCGAACTTTTTCCCCCAGCGGCCTCAAGTTTTTCCCTGACGCTGCCGATACTATCGAAGCGCCATGTTGCGCGCCAGATTACGGGATCGCGCAACTTCGGTAACCTGCTGTCCCGGAATAAGACAGCGATCGGTAATCACACCTCAGTTGTATGTGCTGGTCTTGCGCGTTAGTTGTTCGTGTATGTGCTGGCCCTGTGTGTCAGTTGTTCCTGACCCCTGACCCCTGCCCTTGACCACTGACCCCTGCTCTACGTGTCCCCCGCTCACTGCTCCTTGCGCGCGTCGACCACGCCCATCTGGATATGCGTGCCGCTGTCGAGTTGGATGTCTTTAGCGGGCGCCGTCAAAACTCCTGACGACGAGCTGTTCCCGGCCAGCATCACACCGCGGATTCCCGTTGGACGCGGCACGGCACGCGCCGCGGCAAATGCATGAGCGCCCGTATCCGTGTTCGCTCCGCTGCTCGGCTGCACTGCCGCGTCATCCGTTGATTCAGGCTTGGTGTCTCGTCTGTTGCTTTCTCGACCATCCGGATCGGAGACCCGGTCCACCTGGCCCGGCGCCGAGCCGCCTTCATCCACCGAAGCGGCACCGCTGTAGTCCGGGCTCATCCTTCCACCGTTGACCCCTGGGCCGAGTGGCACTGGCATACCCATCATGCTTCTGTCGCTTATCTGGTCCGTGCCCCTGGCGCCAACCGGAGTCGCGCCGCGGATCAGCGTGTAAATCGCGATGCTCTGCCCGTTCTTCAGCTCCGCGTGGTCAAAAGCAATCGCAACCAGTCCCGGCCCTCGATCCGGGTCGTAGGTGTTCACTTCGGTTACGTGGCCAATCAGCCGTGCGCCCGAGGGAATTAGAGTGCCGTCAGCGGTCAGCACTTTCTCGCTTGTCTTCAGAACAACGCGATCGCCAACTTTGGCCAAGGTCGAATCCAGCTTGCCCTGGAGTTCGCACACCACCGGAGTCATCTCATACGCGTGCGACGACGCAAGGTCGCCGAATCCTCCACGGGTCGACGCGTAGGTTACTTTTGCCTGGTCACCGGCCGGCGCGGTTTCATCGTCCTGCTGCGCGGCCACCGGAATGCTCGTAAGCGCCGTGATAACGACCGCAATCGTGAGGACAACTTTCATCTCGAGATCCTCTTTGAAACTCCGCCCGCACCCGGCCTTGACGACCAACCGGAATCGAGTCCGCAGTTCCCGATCGGGTCCAAAACGTCATTAATCCGGCGCCGGAGCGTAGTAGCCCTTGCGCACCTGCACTTTCAAGTTCTCGCCCCCATCGCCCTTGCACTCCAGCCCTATGTGCCGGAACGTCCCATCCTGCTTGGCATTGGTCGGTGTGTAACTCGCCACATATTGGGTGCGCAGCTCAGCTTCAATCTCTTCAAACGCTGCCTGCAATTTGGTGCCGTTGTTGCCCACGTTCACGATGCGGCCGCCCGTCTCGTCCGAAATTTTCTTTGAAGGCCCATAACCGAAGTAGCCCTCGTCCTGGCTCCAGTAAAACTCCTTGTCGGCAATTTCGATCACGTAAACGATCACGTTGTTCCGCTCGGCCGCGCCAATCGCCTGGCCGATCTTGTGATCGCTGCCTTCATCCTCGCCGTCCGTCAAGATGATCAATGCCTTGCGTCCGGTCTCATTCACCATTTTTTGGTTGGCAGCTTCATAAATGGCGTCATAGAGCACCGTGCCCTTGGGGTTGCTGATCGGCACCGGTCCGCCGCCCAGTCCCGGAATTCCGCTTCCGTTCCCTCCCGCGGTATTGATCTGCACTTTATCCATGGCGTGCGCCAGCAAGTGGGGACTGTTGGTGAAGTCCTGCAGCAGGTCTACATCCACGTCGAACGAGGCCAGGAATGCTTCATCCTGCTTGCGCAGAACCTCCTGCAAAAACTGCGTGCCTGCCTGCTGCTCCAGAGGCAACACTCGCTCCTGGCTGCCTGAAGTATCCAGCAGAATGCCAAGCGTCAGCGGTTCGTTGGTTTCGGAGGTAAAACTCTTGAAGGTCTGCGGCGTCTTGTCCTCGGTTACGGCGCACTCGTCGCGAGTGAGATGCGGGACAATGTCTCCGTTTTTATTCCTCACCGTGAAGAACAGATCCACAAGGTTCACTTGCACCTTCAGGTTTTCTGCCGACTGATCGTCCGGCGGAGGAGCAGGCGCAGTGCTCACCGGGGGCGCATCGGGCGAAGGCGCAAGTTGGGCCCACGCGGCCGCCGTAAATACCGGCAAACCGGCCAGCATCGCGGCCATCCCGACTTTCACAGCAGAACCAATCCGCATGATGCTCCGTTAGACGAAAACCCAGTCTCTAAGAGAGCATATCGAGCCGCTTCGTTGCTTGCCCAAGGCTCGGTTCCAGTTGGATCGAGGCAACCTGCGGCCGTCTGGCGCGTCTGATAGTCTGTCAGTTGCGGCATTACGCGTGTGCGTCGCAAGCTTTTTGAGCGGCGCGTTTTAGGTCTTTTGGGGAGGATCGAACCGCAGTGAAGGGTTTGAAGGCCATTGCGCCGGTGGGGCTTCTAAGTATCGGACTGGTGCTGGCTTCAGGGGTCTTGGCTCAACAGCAACCGGCCCCGGTTCCCGACGCGCCCACACCGCAAGCGCCGCCCCCGCTCCCCGGCGTCGCCGGCGGAATCACGCCCGGAGTCGGCTCTGGGGAGGCTCCAAAAACTCCAGACTCGGGTTCCACTCCTGACCAGCCGCCCACGCCGCCGGCCCAGCAGCCTCCCGCCCAGCCGCAGCCTCAACCGCAGGCCACTCCTCCTCAAGAAGGCGCCGGTGCGGTTGCCAACATCCGAGTACAGGTGAACGAAGTGGTCGTTCCGGTCACGGTGAAGGACTCCAAAGGGAATCTCGTGTCGGGGCTTAACTGGCGCGACTTTACCGTCTACGAGAACAACACCCACGAGCCATTGCGCGTGTTCAGCGTGGATCCGGAGCCGCTTTCCATCGCCTTTGTCATCGATCAGACCCTTCCCTCGAACGTCATGGACCAGGTGAACCGTTCCATGGGCTCCATCCAGGGCGCGCTCACTCCCTACGACGAGGCCGCAGTCTTCACCTACACCAATGGGGCAAAAGAGTGGACAGGTTTTACCGGTGGGCAGAGCTCCCGGCTGCCTGCTGTGCTTTCCCTGGCGCAATCCACTGGCACCGATCCCTCAGTGCCCGTGACCGGCGGCAATCCTTTCGCGGCTTGCCCGATCTCAATCAACGGAAATTGCCCCGACCCCAACTTGCAGCCGGGCAAGTCGACGCAGTCCATCGGCCAACTCGACCTTCCCAAAGAGATTCATACCCTCAATGACGCGATCCTGGCGGCTGCCAAGGAGCTCTCCACTCGCCCCAAAGAACGCCGTCGCATGATCTTCGTCATCTCCGACGGCAAAGAGTACGGCAGCAGAGCCACATGGAAAGAAGTTGTGCGTTACCTCCAAACCAACCACATCGCTGTCTACGGCACGCTGGTAGGCGACACCGCTCACTGGGGCGTGGAGTGGGCCGATCGCATACACGTCCCGTTCACCGGCGTCTACGACAACATTCTTTACAAGTACACCGTCGAAACCGGCGGCGATTATTATGCCGAGGGCAACGTGAACGGCATTGAGCGCAGTTACGCCAAAATCGCCGATCAGGCACGCGACCAGTACACGCTTGTCTATCTGAGCCACGAGTCGATCTACGACGACAAGTTCCGCAACGTCGAAGTGCGCGTCGACCGCCCGAACGTTACGGTGATCGCCCCTCGCGGCTACTATCCTTCCGCGCAGGAATACAAATAACCGCGCCGTGTTTGCTCTTCCCTCAACTCACCGCAGACATCGGGTGGCACGTCCTCCAATCGGTCTGAGTCTTTCGCGATCGACCCAGCACGAACATGGGGTGCCCCATCCTAAACGCGCACTTTGCGTTTAGGGTGGGATACCGCAAATCTCAACCCACCTCTGGGTCATCCTGAGCGAGTCCCGCATTGGCGGGACGAGTCGAAGGACCTGCATTTAAGTCACGCGTGTCATCCTGAGCGCAGCGAAGGATCTGCGGTTGTTTTTCACCCACCACAAACCTCCGTGCCCCATCCTTTCGCGTTCATCGCGAAAGGGTGGGATTTCACAATCGCTCTCGATGTCATCCTGAGGTTGCCGCAGCGATCGAAAAATCCGCAGTTGCCTTTGCTTTTGCCTTCCGCCAACCCACCGCAGACATGGGGTGCCCCATCCTTTCGCGTTCATCGCGAAAGGGTGGGATCGCACAATCGCTCTCGATGTCATCCTTAGGTCGCCGCAGCGATCGAAGGATCCGCGGTTGCCTTTGCTTTTGCCTCTCGCCAACCCACCGCAGACATGGGGTGCCCCGTCCTAACTTGTTAGGGCGGGAAGCAAAGAGTCTCATCCTTTCCACAGTCTTGAGAAACCTCAATTCGCCACAACCTGGGGGCACACCGATTTCGATTCTGACACTGGAGATCGTACTAACCGCAACGCAAAAAAGCCTGTGCCGCAGCACAGGCATTTCCAATTAGCCCTTGATGGTTGTGCCTTTCAGCACAGAACTTGTGTTGCGAGACGATAATCGTCGCGCTGACCGCCTGAGTTACTTCTGCTCAACCGGTGCGTTCGACACGGGCGGCGGGGGCGGCGTATTTTGCTGCACCGGAGGTGGCGGCGGAGTATATTGCTGCTGCGCCGGCGGCGGAGGATCGGGTGTTCCTGTTCCTTTAATCCCCTCGCGAAAACCTTTCAATCCCTCACCGAGCCCTTTACCCAGCTCCGGCAGCCGCTTGGCCCCGAACAACACAAACACAAGGACGGCCAGCACGATAATGTGCCAAGGCTGAAGTAGATCGCCCATCGATATTCCTCCACGCGCACCAACTAAATCCGCGCACTTTCAACTCTCTATTGTCGCACAAATGCGCCTGCACCCGCTTCGATGCCACCCTCCACCGAATTCACATGGTCACGCCACATCGTCATCGCGCACCGTCCTCTCCGCCGGGTGCCCCCGGTCTCGCTTTTGAGACCGGGGATAATACTTGCTCCATCACAATACGGGTTGAACCACCTCGATGCTCAGCGCAGAGCGACGAGCTACCAGCGGGATCGCGCCGCCAGCCCAGTACGAAAAACCTGTTGCCTGATCCCTGTCCATACCGAATCGCCGTGTCAAGCCCCTTCCCCGAAAATAAATCCTGACGCCCCTCTAAGCCCTTTTTCTCTTATCTCTTATCTCTGTGTCTCTTTCTGCCCAAGTTTGCCGATCATTACGCCGTGAAAGCGCACAATAGTCTCATGATGAAGTTATCTCGTTCCCTCGTTCCGCTTGTCCCTCATTCGCGGCTCCTGGCCCATGTTTACTTACTAGACAACAAACGCGCCGGAAATCGAAATTCGCAATAATTTTTCGCAGAGGGGAGTGTACATTTGATAAATAGTTAAGTCGTTTAGATTTGATACATAATGCACCAATTTCAGGGCAAGTTTACTTGAAAATTACTGTTGTTTTTCTAGTAAACTTTAGCGCTATCCATCCACTGTCCACAACGGTCAATCCGCCCTCCGCGATCCATCGTCGTCCGCGTTGTGGCAGACTGTTTCTAGCCCGAGGAGGGTCTCCCCAATGAAGGGTCTCAAGCTCTTTGCCCTGGCCGGTTTAATCGCCCTGGCCTGCGGCACGGCTCAGTCCGCCGGCCGCGATATCTACCCCGATCCAGCTCAAGCGAAAACCGACCTCGCAGCCGCCCTCAAAACTGCCGCAGCCACGCACCGGCGCGTGCTCCTCGACTTTGGCGGCAACTGGTGCGGCGACTGCCAGGTGCTCGATCTTTATATGCACGACAACAAGAACCGCCCGCTCGTCGATGCCAACTTTGTCGTCGTCCACATCAACGTCGGCCACTTCGATGCCAACCTTGACCTCGCGGAAAAATATGGAGTTCCGCTTCACAAGGGAGTCCCTGCGCTTGCCGTGCTCAGCGACCGCGGTGCTCTTCTCTATAGCCAGAAGAACGGCGAGTTTGAAGCCATGCGCAGCATGGAGTCCTCCTCGCTGACTGAGTTTCTCGTGCACTGGAGACCCGAGCGTCCCGGCTGCTCGGCTGTCGTGGTGAACTGCTAGTGCTTGCATAGGCAGCAGAGGATCAGATTCGAAGCGCTTGTATCGAGGTTCGACTTTGCAGGTTGCGGAAAAACTGTTTCGGAGCAGCACGAATTGTCAGGGCACGACTTCAGTCGTGCTGCAAAAGCCGCATAAATATTGGGGCTTCAGCCCTGAGCGATGTTTCCACAGCAGCTCCAGTGCCCCATCCATTCGCTGTCATCCTGAGCGACTGAAGCGAAGCGAAAGGAGTCGAAGGACCTGCTTCTTGGAACTGTCGAAAGGGTGGAACATCGACAAATCGAAAGAGGAGACGTGATGCCCCCGGTCGATGACAGTGAAGACCAAAGCCGCGGCCGCACCATCACCGCGCTCTCCAGCCGCGAGGTCTACCGCAACCGCTGGATGCGTGTGCGCGAAGACGAGATCCTGCGCTCCAACGGTCAAAAAGGCATCTACGGCGTCGTCGACAAAGAAGATGGAGCCATCATTCTTCCCATCGACAACGGGCGCATCTGGCTGGTGGAACAGTTCCGCTACACCGTCCAGGAACGAACCTTGGAGCTTCCCCAGGGCACATGGGAGCGAGCCATCGAGAATCCTGAGGAACTGGCGCGTGGCGAGCTCAAAGAAGAACTTGGTATGGAAGCCGCCGAGATGGCCAAACTTGGAACCATGTGGATCGCGTACGGCTTCACGCGGCAACGCGAACACATCTTTCTCGCCACCGGCCTTACGCCGACGGAAAAGAAACCCGACGCCGAGGAGCACGACCTAATCGTCCACTCCGTTTCCATCGGGGAATTCGAGCAAATGATGCTCGATGGAACCATCCGGGACGAATGCACGCTCGCCGCCTGGGGCCTTTATTTGGTTTGGAAAGCGCGGCAACGATAGTCCGCCTCTCTCGGCATGCCGGCGAACACCTGAACGGCGTCTACCGGGCCAACGAATTCTTCACCGCACCAACCTGATGCGCGCCTATCGCTTTCCGGAATTCGATCACCTGCGCTCTGGCCCCTCAGATTGAGGGATGTGTTCCCGAAGTCCCGGTCCCCAAAAAACGGGCGGCAAAGCTTTCGCCTCGCCGCCGCCCTGTCCCTGGGTTGTCTTGAAGGTATTGCAGTCTTGCTGAACTTTCTCCGCTTGGGTCCAAAGCCAGGCTCCGGGGTCGTCAAGTCGCTACGTCCCCATATCCCTGGTCCCTGCTTTACTGCAGCAGTTTGGTTACTTCCTGCTGCACCTGGTTCGCCTGCGCCAAAGCCGCGATGCCGGTCTGGCTCAAAATCTCGTACTTCGACATGTTCGAGGTCGCCGACGCATAGTCCGTGGCCTGAATTGCGTTTTGCGCCGAAACTACATTCTCCTGCTGCGTGCTCATCACCTGGCTGAGGGAGTTCAGCGTGTTGATCTGGGCGCCAATGTAGCCATCCTGCGAGGCCACATCGCTGATCGCCAGATTCAGCAGGTTTAACGCCGATTGCGCGTTGGCCTGCACCAGCAGATTGGTGTTGCTCAGGTCTTCGCCTGCGCTGTCGGAGTAGCTCATCGTTGCGATTCCGCCCAGCCCGGTCGGGTCGGCCGTGAAAAGAGAAGCGACAGCTTGCCCCGTGGCCGCATCTTCGATGGTGTTCCCGGCTGGGTTGGTCACGCCGATCGAGTAAAACGGCGCTGCCGTCCACACCGCCGCCGTATTCCCGTCTGTCGTATCCACTGCGTTGGTTGGGACAACGGCCGCCTTCGAGCTTTCCGAGGTGAAGGTTATGTTGGCCGCCCCTGCACCGCCGCCTGTGTATGTGGCCGTGATGCCGTATCCAAGGCCGCTGATGTATGTGGCCAAAGCGCTCAGAGTATTGGGAACGCCACCCGCGCCCAGAACCAGAGCGTGCGTCACGCCCGCCGAGTCAGTCACCGCTAGGCTGCCCGTGAGGACATCGAGGTCGGCGCCAGCGCCCACCAGAGGCAGCGATAGCGTGCCGAGCGAGCCTGGCGTCGTGCCGCTGCCCACTCCCGCGCCCGCACCAGAAAGCTGAATGCCTGTGTCGGTGCCCAGCCCCGCGGCCGCAGCCTGCTTGCCGGCCTGAGATGCCGTCGAGAAGGTAGCTGTCAAACCCAAGTTGGCGTTGTTGATGGCGCTGATCATTCCAGCGACCGTATCCGCGTACCCGCTGGCCCCGCCCACGGTCACTTGAGCCGACTGTGTGGTGACGGCGCCGCCTGGGCCGGTGGCGTTGTAATAAACATTCAAAGTGGTGGTGCCGTTCACAAACGCGTCCCCGAGTGTCGCATCCGTGCCGTTCTTTGACAGATCGATGAACACGTTGCTCTGCCCGTTGCTATAGGACATTGCGCCATTTGTGTCGCCCAGAGCAGAGGAAGACAAACTGTGAATGTTCAGGTCGTCAATCGACGAGCCTTCCGTCGAAGAATCGCCCGTGTAGATGGAAACAATCGTGCCATCGAACACCTGTTCCTGGTTATAGGTAGTGGTCGAGCCGATGTTGGTGATCTCGGCCAGGATCGATTGGTACTCCTGGTTTGCAGCACCGAGCTGCGTCGAGTTCAGAGTGCCGTTCGAGGCTTCGGTAGCCAGCGTTACGGCGCGGTCCAGCAGGCTCGTCACCTGCGATAGAGCGCCGTCGGCCACCTGTAGCAGGCCCACGCCTTCTGTGGCGTTGGTGGTCGATTGCGTAAGCGCAACCGAATTCGCCTCCAGCCCGTTAACCAGTGACAGCCCTGCGGCGTCATCCGCTCCGGAATTGATGCGCGACCCCGACGACAACTGCTGCAGTACCGTCTGCAGGCTGGCATTCGTGTTGTTGAGATTGTTCTCAGCGTAGATTGCCGACAGATTGTTCAAAACACCGAGGGCCATGGGATCAACTCCTTTTCGGATGCCCTAACGCCCTCAAATCCGTCGGCGCCTCACTGTTCCTGCCGGGGCCGCCACATCTTCCGGATGGGCCTGTTCGCATCCACCCCCTTCATCGGACCGGCGCGAAATAACTTTAGTCATGGCCCTAACTTTTTTTGCAGTCTTGGTTGCTTCGTCACGATTCAAGGTGTCGCACAGCCAGACAAACACTGTCGCATCCCGCTCCACCCGCTGTCCCGATCCCGTGCATCGGATTGCGTCGCTTCGAGGCAGAGTGTCCGCGAGCTTCTGCGCGAATGCAGCGCTTTTCGCCGCGTATTTCGCCCTGTTCAAGGCGCCATCCATAGAAAATAAAAGGCCCTCGGGCAGTTGCCGAAGGCCTGAACAAATCGCGCTCAATCTTGCCTATGCCGCTGTCTTGCGCTCTGGCTTGTAACCCGACAAGCCGTAGTAAGCCACGTAGAGGTATGCGACGATCGGCACCACGAGTGCGTACTGGATTCCCACTCTGTCGGCCAGTACGCCAAACAACGGCGGAATCACCGCGCCGCCGACATTCCCGATGGTTAGCACGCCTGATCCTTTGCTGGTGAGAGGCCCCAACTCCGCCACCCCCAGCGCAAAAATTGTTGGGTACATAATCGAGTTGGTCAAGCCGCAGAATACGAGCGCCCACACCGCAAACAATCCATGCGAAAACATTGACGCCAGCAACAATAACGTGCCTGCCAGACCCAAAAGCACAAGCAGGTGCTGCGACTTGATCCACTTCATCACGGCGCTTCCCACCAGGCGCCCGATCATCATGCTCGTGTAGTAAAGAGTCAGCATCAGGCCGGCCGTCTCAACGTCGCTGATTCCGCCCTGCAATCCAAACAGGCCCACGAAAATCCCATGATTGAACACATGCAGGTTGAACCACGATTCGACCGGCTCGATTCCTTGCTTCAGACAGAATTGAATGCAGATGGCGGCCAGCGAAATCTCCAGCCCGACGTAGACGAAAATCCCAACCATCCCCAGTACGGTGTGCCGGTGCGTCCAGATGTTCTTTTGCGTGCCTTCTCCGCTTGAGGTCTGCGATTCGGGCGCCATGGTGATGGCCGGCAGATGCAGCATCATCACCGCAAAGCCCAGCACCAGCAACGCAATGGCGATCGCGATGTAGGGCCCCTCCAGCATGTGCGCCGTCGCAGCCGAAGTCGCCGCGCTGTTGGTTTCAGAGAGGATAAAGCGAGCCGCAACCCACGGAGCCACCAGCGAGCCGAACGAATTCACCGCTTGCGCCAGGTTCAACCGCGCCGAGGCACTATGCTCCGGCCCCAGGATCGACACATAGGGATTCGCCGAAGTCTGTAATCCGCAAACGCCCGATGCCAGCACAAAAATAGCAAACAGCGTCATCGGAAAACTGACCGCATTCGCAGCCGGAACAAACAGCAGCGCGCCCATCACCATCACGAAAAGCGAAATCACCATCGTGCGCTTGTAACCAACTGCCTCGATCACCTTGGCCCACGGCACCGAGAAAACTAGATAGGCAAAAAACCATGCCGCCGTGGCCAGCATCGCCAGGCCGTAGCCAAGCTGGAAGATGTCTTCCAGCTTCTTCACCAGCGTGTTGTTCAGCACCGTCAGAAAGCCAAAAATTCCAAAAAGAATGGCAACTGTGATGAACGGTCCTGTGTAGCTGGGTGCGGCGGTCGTAGCCGCCGGATTCGAACGCGTAGCCATAGTGAGTCTTCCTTCGCAATTGCCGGCTGCCCGCCGGAACTCCATCGCAATCACTTTATCCAGCGCGCCTTCATCCGTCCAGCGGAAAATGAAAAGGTTTTCAGTGCTTCACCCCGCGAGGCTCTTGTCCAAGGGCCCGCTGCATGCAATGCCCATTTACACTGAATATGCATGATTCCCACCCTCACTTGGACCCCCGAGGGCGTCCGCTTCATTGACCAGACGAAGCTCCCGCTTGAAGAGAGCTATGTGCTCGCTACAACCTACGAACAGGTGGCCGACGTGATCGTCACCATGGTTGTTCGCGGAGCTCCCGCCATCGGCGTCTCGGCGGCCTACGGCATTGCCCTCGGCACAATCCAAACCAAAGCTGACAGCGCGGAGCGCTTCGCACCGGAATTTGAGAAAATCTGCGCGCGCCTGGCCGGCACTCGTCCCACCGCCGTCAATCTCTTCTGGGCCATCGACCGCATGAAGGCGCTATTTGCGAAATTACTTGCTTCCAACGCAACTCTTCTCCAAATCCAGGAAAAAATCCTCGCCGAAGCGAACGCCATGTACGACGAAGACATCGCCGCCTGCAAAACAATGGGCGCATTTGGAGCGGAGCTTCTGCCCGATGAAGGCGGCGTGCTGACGCACTGCAATGCCGGCGCTCTGGCCACATGCGGATACGGAACCGCGCTTGGCGTCATCCGTGCGGCCATCGAGCGGGGCAAGCGCATCCATGTGTACGCCGACGAGACGCGGCCGTTCCTGCAAGGTGCGCGGCTTACCGCGTGGGAGCTGATGGCCGACGGCATTCCCACCACGGTCATCTGCGACAACATGGCTGCCAGCCTTATGCGGCAAGGAAAAATTCAAGCCGTAGTCGTTGGCGCAGACCGCATCGCCGCCAACGGCGATACCGCCAATAAAATTGGCACCTACAATGTGGCGATTCTCGCGCGCGAGCACGGAATCCCGTTCTACGTCGCAGCGCCGTGGTCCACCATCGATCTCGCCACCGCGACCGGCGACGCAATTCCCATCGAAGAACGCTCCGCGCGCGAAGTCACCCATCATGCCGGCAAGCAGCTAACTCCAAATGGCGTCGGCATCTGCAATCCTGCCTTCGACGTCACGCCGGCCAAATACATTGCCGCGATCATCACGGAGCGCGGCGCTCTGCGGTCGCCGTACTCTGAGTCCCTCAAAGAGATGGAGCTGGTGAGCTAGACCAGACCCTGCCGCTCCGCTTAGGCCCTACGCCAAGGTCCGCACTTCGCTCGACGTGCCGCCCGCCGCCGGAATGTAGCAGCCCTGCGTGTAGTCCATCACCATGCGGTCGGCATTGAATCGCCATCCCAACGTCCTGATTGTCCGTTTCATGCGCTGGATCCAGCCCCTTGGCAAACCATCCCGATCGCGTTGGTAATAGAGTGGAATCACCTCGTCCAGCAGCGCGCGGTAAAGCGCTTCGCCATCGCGGCTGTCGTGCACATCCATATTGGAGTGTGTTCTGCCGCTTCCGATCGCAAATCCATTCAGCCCGTCGTACGCTTCGGCCCACCAACCATCCAGAACGGAAAGATTCAGGCCGCCATTCAGCACGACTTTCATTCCGCTTGTGCCGCTCGCCTCGAGCGGCCGACGCGGGTTATTTAGCCAGACGTCGACTCCCTGCACCAGGTGGCGGCCCACGTTGATGTCGTAGTCCTCGATAAAGACGAACTTGTCGCCGAAGTCGGCGTGGCGCATCATTTGCGCAATCTGCTGCAGCACTTTCTTGCCCGGTTCATCGAGAGGGTGTGCCTTACCGGCAAACACAAACTGCACCGGGCGCTTAGCGTCGTTCACCATCGCAGCCAGCCGCTCCAGATCCTTGAGCAGCAGATTGGCGCGCTTATAAGTCGCAAATCGCCGCGCAAACCCGATCGTCAGCGCATCGGGCGAAAGCACTTTGTCCAGGCGCTTCAAGGCCTCGGCTGTCTCGCTGCGCCGCTCGGCCTGCTCGTGTGCGCGTCGTCTCAAAAAGTTGAAGAGTTGCCCTTTCAGGCTGAGGTGCGTCTCCCACAACTCGCCGTCGTCCACTGTTTCGATCGCAGCCCAGGTATGCGCAGCTCCGCTTTGGCGCTGCCAACCTACGCCCAAATGGCGATCGTAGAGCCGTCGCATCTGCGGCGCCAGCCACGACGGCACATGCACGCCATTGGTCACGTGGCCAATCGGTACCGCGTCTTCAGGTCCGTCGGGATAGAGCCCGCGCCACATGGCGCGGGAGACTTCCCCATGCAGCGAGCTCACCGCATTCACGCGCCGCGCCAGCTTCAGCCCCAGCACCGTCATGCAGAAATTTTCCTGAAAGTCTGTAGGATGCTCGCGTCCGAATCCCATCAGGTTTTCGTGCGAAATCCCCAGCTGATCGCGCAGCGGCCCCAGATGCTCTTCAATCAGGTCTGGACTGAATCGGTCGTGTCCCGCCGGCACCGGCGTGTGCGTGGTAAAGATCACTTCGCGCGGAATCTGGCGCGCCGCCGAGTAGAAATCCAGCCCCTCTTCTTCCATGCGGCTGCGAATAGCTTCAAACACCGCGAATCCACTATGGCCTTCGTTCAAGTGCAGAACGCCCGGCGTGATGCCCATCGCCCTGAGCGCGCGATAGCCGCCTACGCCCAGCAGCAGCTCCTGCCGGATGCGCGTGCGCGAGTCGCCGCCATAGAGCCGCGACGTTGTTTCCAGATCTTCAGGCGCATTCCCGGCAACGTTCGAATCGAGCAGCAGCAGATCGCAGCGCCCAACCTTGGCGCGCCACACCTTGGCGCGGATCACACCGCTTCGCGTGGCAATCTCCACCACCACCGGCTCGCCGTTTACTCCAATCGCCTGCTGCATCGGCAGTTGATTCACGTCGGTCTCGAGATACTCTTCGCGCTGCCAACCCTCTTTGTCCAGCCGCTGCAAAAAGTAGCCCTGCCCGTAGAAGAGGCCCACGCCGATCAGCGGAATATCCAGGTCTGAAGCGCTCTTGATGTGGTCGCCGGCCAGCACGCCCAGGCCGCCTGAATAGATCGGCAGCGACTCATGCAGGCCGAACTCGGCGGAAAAATACGCTACAGGCCGCGTCCGCAGCACGCCCGCATGGCTCGCGCCCCACGTATGGTCGTCGCGCAAATATTCCTGTTGGCGCCGGTAGGTATAGTTGATGCGGCTATGCAACACCAACTCGGTGGCTCGCCGCTCGATCTCCGCCAGCGGAATCTCGTTCAACAGCGCAATTGGATTCTGATTCAGTTGCCGCCAGCGTGTGGGATTTAGATCGCGAAACAGGCTGACGCACTCGTTATCCCAACACCACCACACATTGCGGGCCAACTCCCAAAGCTTTTCCTGTGCCGGCGCAATAAAGCGGTCGAGCGTCCGCGCTTCGCTCACCACCGGCGCAACCTGCGCCGCAGCCTCCGCCAGCATGCGGATCTCATGATCCCGAAAGACGCGTGGGTCTTTGGTTTGCACTACCAGCACGCCCTGCAGCACGCCGCGGTCGATCAAAGGCACGCCGAGGAAGGAGTGATATTCCTCTTCGCCCGAATCCTTGAAGTACTTGTAGCGCGGATGCTCCCGCGCATCGCGCACCGCAACGGGAATCAGCTGTTCCGCCACCAGGCCCGAGAGGCCTTCATGCAACGGCATGCGCAGTGTGCCGATCGAGCGCGGATGAAGGCCCAGCGTTGCCGCCAGCACCAGGTTCGAGCGGTCCGGTTCAAGTAAGTAGGCCGAGCAAACATCGGTCCTGAAGCGCGCGGCAATCAGCGCCACCACGTTCATCAGCGTGTCGGCCGGCTTGCCCTCCTGCTCGGCAAGGTTGGTGATCTCCTCCAGCGTTAAAACCAGGTTGGCGACAGTCGGCTCGCTGATCGGGGTCATCGAATGGGTACACCTCTAGCGTCAGATGGAAAATCGTGTCGCGCGCGGAGCGCTCAACCTCAAAAGAATGGGTCAAGACGCGCGGTCGAAACCGAGGCAACTGACTGTTTGAACTTAGGGAAAACCCCGCGGATGGATCCTGCGGGATAGTTTCGACAATATCACACCGTCTGAAGTTCACGGCGCTCTAGGAAGCTGCGGATGATTGCTTCCGCTCGGGCAGAAGAAAACGCGCGATCCTCGGCCCGCAGTTCCAGAACAATAGCGCCAGCGAAAGCAGCAGTGCGATCCGGCCGAAGAAGAATGCGATATCCACTCGATCAAGCCAAATGTAATGGGCTCTTACGCCGAATGCCCCCGAATCACCGGCTGCGGCATACATCTTTGCCATTTTCAGGTCATGATGCAGCGTCATGAAGCGCGTCGGCAGATACGATGCATCCAGTGCCGCTTGAATCGCCTCAATGCACCCCAGCGCTCGGCTCACCAGCCTTATAACCTCGTCCCGGCTCATCGCATTCCCCCGGCCCAATCTTAGACCCTCATCGCGATCTCACCCCCGGCCGCCAGTACCGTGAAGATCGGAATCGTCGAATACACCATTCCAATCTCCGAGTAGTACGCCAGTGGAGTCGCCTTCATCGGGCCGAAGGCAAACATCGGGTAGTCGCAAATCAAATTGATCCCGAACCACAGCGCTCCAACCCAGGCCGCCTCACGGACCGAAAAAGGCCGCCCGCCGTGCTACATTTGGATTCCACGGGGGGCGCGATGGCACTGGACACTCAGATTGCCTCGGACGGCGAAACCATTGAATTGCAGCAGCAAGTGGCGCGCCTGCAGGCGCTGCTTGAGGCTTCGCGACAGGTCCACTCGACGATCCGCGAAGAGGAAGTGCTGGAGTCGGTACTCCGTATCGTCGTGCGCGAGCTGGAAATGGCTGGTGCGTCCTTTCCCACGGCTGGCTTTTCCTATGGCCGGCTGCCGGCGGAAGCTGCAACCAACGCCGCGAATTCTGACCTGCTTCTCGTTTACCCACTGGCCGACCGCGACGGCCGAACTTTGACAGAGCTGGTCGTCGCTCCTCCCGATGGGCGCGGGCTCACGCTTTCTGAAGCTGACTTCCTCGAGGGCTTGGTGCTGCAGGCCGCGGTGGCGCTCGAAAACGCGCGCCATCACAAGCGCAATGTCGAGTTTGCGCGATTGCAGCAGGATCTTGACGCCGCGCGGCAGATTCAACGCTCACTGTTGCCGCAAAAGCTGCCCGAGATTCCCGGCTACTCGATCGCGTTCCGCTCCGATACCTGCTACGAAGTGGGCGGCGACTATCTCGACATTGTTGAGCAGCCCGATGGGAGCCTGTTGATTGCCGTGGCCGATGTTGCCGGCAAGGGACTGGCCTCGGCCATTATGTCCACCAGCTTCCGCGCGGCATTTCGCGGCATGGCCATCACCGGTCCGCCGTTGGATGAACTGGCCACGCGCATGAACCAGCACCACTGGGCCGAAGGCGAAGAGGCGCGCCGGCGCTACGTGACCGCGATCTTCCTGCGGCTGCATCCCGCCGCAGGCGAAATCGAGGTGGTGAATGCCGGCCATAATCCAGGGTTCCTGGTGGCGCCCGGAGAGCCGTCGGTCCAGTTTGACGCGGCCGGTCCCCCCCTGGGTCTTTTGCCCGGAATGCGCTACACGAGCGAACGCCACAGCATCGATTCCGGTGCGCGCCTGCTTTTCTATACCGACGGCCTGACCGAGGTCTTTCGAGGCGATGAAGAATTTGGTCCGGAAAGGCTTTTGAATGAATTTAGTATGTATCCCGCCCCCAAGGCCGATGGTATCCTCGATGCATTGTGGGTCGCCATCAAGGCGTTTGGCGAGGGCGAGCCGCAGGCTGACGATATGACCGCCCTGGCTCTGTGCCGCGGAGAGAAATCGGAATGATCGAGCCGAAGTCCACATCTGTCGAGGTCCGCCTGCCGACAAAATTGGGCTATGAGAAGGTAGCCATGAGCACGGCGTCCGCGGTGGCCAAGCTGATGGGATTTCCCGAGGATCGCATCGAAGACCTGAAGACCGCTGTAGCGGAAGCGTGCATCAATGCCATCGAACATGGCAACCGGCTGAATGAAAAGTTGTCGGTGGGCGTGGTACTTCGCGCCGATACCGATGCTCTTGAAGTGAAAGTGATCGATGACGGCAAGGGCATCAAGAACCAGCCCGCTACACCGGACATCGATCGCAAGATGCACGGCGATGAAGATCCCCGCGGCCTTGGCATGTTCCTCATTCAGGCGCTCGTGGATGAAGCGGAGTGGGTGGCCGGCTCGGATGGCAAAAGCAGCTATGTCCGGCTTGTCATCAAACTGAACAAAGCGGCAGGGTAAGCTAAAGAGCAGCACCTCAAGCGAATGTGGAGGCGATCGACCAGTGGAGAGCGAGACCAAAACGCACGTTGACCAGCTCAAGTCCCCGACCGGGTATCCGGTGGCGGTCCTCCGTTATGAGGGCGACATCGCCAGCACCTCAAAAGACGCTGTCCTCGGCGCGTATGAAGGGCTGCCCAGGGATACGACCAAGCTCATCCTCCTGGATTTCACGCGCGTCGATTACATCAACTCCAGCGGCATCGCCCTCATCATTCAATTGTTGATTCAAGCCGCACACTCGGGACAAACCGTTTGCATCTACGGCCTCTCCGCCCACTTCACCAAAGTCTTCACCATGGTCGGCATCACCAAGTACGCACGCCTGTTCCCCAACCAGGCCGAAGCCTTGGCCGCGCTTTAAAGTGCGCACACAGAGATATTGAACTGAGTTTGAAAGGCGAGTGCCAACAAGCGCCTGTGCTATTGCGGCCCTTTGTCGCCCCGTGAGAACGGGTTGGGCAAATGGAATGGCGATTCCGGAGAAGACTCTCTCTTCTTCGCGGCATCCTGGCGCAGCAAGGTGCGCTGTGAGTTGATGCACAGCCAGCCGCCATGTGAGCGCTCAAAAACCTGCGTGAAGATGCCTTTTTCGTCCACCTCGCCTGAGGCGGCTTTGTGATGCAATGTGTAGGTGCCGTTGGCCACGGCCGTATCCCCGAGCATGCGCACGGTCACGACTTTCTGGGTCAGATAGAGAGTTTTATCGTCTCCGCTGAGCACCTGGGCCACCTGCTGGTTACGCGTAGTCACATCGCCATTTGCCGAGACGTCCACAAACAGCGGCGAAAGGACCAATTCCAGGCTGTACTGATCGCGCCGATTCACGGCGTCCGACCAACTGTCATCGATTTTCTGGAATTCAAGGATTTCGGGACTGATGGTTTCCGTCACACCGTTCTCACCGGCCGGCGGAGCGGCGCCCGGAGTGGGAGCGGGAGTCTGAGCGGTCACGATTGAACACGAAAAAAGTGCAGCAGAAAGGGATACAAGAAAGCGATTCATGCGTAGCTCGAAGCTCCAACCTTGAAAAGAGTACTTCCCAAGAATTCTATCTCTTTGGACTCGGCAATCGGGGTCCGGGGAGCGAAATCCCTGGATCCAACAGGCCCTAGAGCAGGGCCTCCAAGCGGGCGGATTGATGGATGGTCACGTTCGAGTCTTCAATGGAAATCCAGTGGTCCTTGCGAAACTGGCCGAGCGTGCGGGTGACGGTCTCGCGTGTGGTGCAAGTCATGGAGGCCATTTCCTCGTGCGTCAGCAACAGCGGAAACCGGAATTCTCCGGCTTCGGTGTGCTCGCCGATCTGATGCGCAAGTTCCAGCAGCAGTCGCGCCAGCCGTGCAGCCACGGTGTCAGCCAGTGCGATGCGGCATGCGTCTTGCAGTGCGAAGCGATACTCCTGGCAAATGCATTGCACGGCGCGCAACTGAGCTTCCTTATGATTGCGCAGAAAACTCAGAAACCGTTCCCGCTCCACCGGCCGCAATTGGGCAGCCGTCAACGACTCGGCTGAAACTTCGTAAACACCGTGCGATAGTACCGCGTAAAGTCCCAGCATCGATCCCGGGCCGGCCACGCGGACGATCATGTGCCGTTCTTCCGGCCGTCCCGCGGTCAACTTGAGATAGCCGCTGCAAATCAGGTATAGGCAGCGGGCATCCTCGCCCTCAGTAAAGAGCGATGCCTGCGAGGGGAGTGAAATGGTGCTGGTCGCGAGTTCGAGATCGGCCAAAACCGCGCTTCCGAGCGAGCAAAACCAGCCCGGACGCCGATTCGCACATGCCGCGCACCCCAGTGGCGACGAACGGCCCAGGTGCCGCGATCGCGTCGGTTCTTCGATTGCAATCTGCATTTCCGCCATCGTCTTCCTTCTTCCCATTCCGACGTGGCCCTTTGCCTCTCACGCGAGCCGGCTTGCCATCCAAACCTGACAAACCGCGCTTGAGGCCAAAGTGCGCAATTGAGTTTCTCAACAGCGGCACTTGCTCAAAGTTTGCTTCAGGGTGGGCGGCTTTGGATGTGACGAGCCTCACGTTCGAAGGCCGGTTTTAGGGTGTGTGACGGAAGAACCTGGCCGTCGGAGATGCGACATAGGTAAATGGAGCAATCAATGGGCTTATAACCCTTTGTGCGTCTCCCCAACTTCTGTGATAGGCGTCACCGCCGCTCACCCTGGCAACACCGTACTCTTTCGGGCATGTGGTGATGCTCCGCACCGGAAGGGTCCGTAAAAGGTCCCAACGGTGGCCGCGCTCACACCAAAGAATTCATGGCATGGAGCCGAAACGCCGGATAAGCTTGGCTCCAAGCACCACCAAGATGTTTTTTGAAGGCGGTAATTTGCATGCATACTGATGAGCCGGTAACGCTTTTGATCGATTGTGCAGCTCCCGGGAAACGGACGGGACTGCGAATGTTTTTGATGTTTCTGCTGGTTGCGGGCATGCTGTCGGCAGCAGCGCTGGCTGCTCCGCCGCCAGGAGCCAAGGCTCAGAACGCGCCAGTCGCTCCGGCCTCACATGCCGAATTCGTGGGCGCCGACACCTGCGCAAGCTGCCACGCGGACGTGGCCAAGAGTTTTGCCACCAATCCTCACACCAAAATGACGCTGATGCACGGCAACACCGGCGGCGTGACCTGCGAGAACTGCCATGGCGCGGGCAGCGAGCACGTGGCCGGGGGCGGCGATGTGACCAAGATCTTCGATCCCGCCAAGGCATCACCCAAAGATATCGACTCAAAATGCCTGAGCTGCCACGCGGGGGCGCATCCGGACTTCGACCGCTCTCCACATGCCAAGGCCAATGTGAGCTGCATCAGTTGCCACAGCGTTCACCACAGCAAGGACGAGGCCCTTCTCATCGCGCCGCAACCTCAGCTCTGCTTTCAATGCCACAGCGACCAGAAAGCTCAGTTCAACATGACGTTTCACCACCCGGTAAACGAAGGCAACATCAAGTGCAGCGATTGCCACGACGTTCATGGGACTTTCCAAAACAACAATTTGAAGACCACCGCCGATCAGAGCGCGGTATGCACCAAGTGCCACACGGATGTGCGTGGACCGTTCGTCTATGAGCATGCCCCGGTCAAAGCTGAAGGCTGCCTGTCATGCCACTCACCGCATGGTTCGCAGAACGCACGCATGCTGAACATGCCGAGCATTAACGGGTTATGCAATCAATGCCACAGTGCTGTTGCCTCCGGCGTGATTCATGGTCAAGGGCAGGGATCGTCGGATAGCGTCCCCTGCACCAGCTGCCACACCTACATTCACGGTTCGAACATGAACGCGGCATTTCTCCGATAGGGAGCGATGCACCAGAGGGTCGTGCCCTCCAACCAAGGCAAGGCGCGGCCCCAGGGTGCAGACAGAATTTGTACGAGGGCTCAAGTTTTCGAGGCACGACAGTTTTTTAAGTGAGGCTTCATATGAAGAACACAGGCTGGCTTTTTGGGGTTCGTAATCCGCAGCCGTCTTTTGCAATGTTTTTGGGAATGCTGGTGGCTATGTTTCTCGCAGCGGCGTGCATCGCCGTTGCACAGAATCCCGCCCAGACCAGTCCGGCGCCCGATTCGACGATGTCGGTTCCGCAAGGATATTCAGTCCACGAGTCAGTCGATCTCGGCGGGCGCGTAGCCGGCATCTCGGGCAGCGGCGCCATGTATGACACGATGGTGAACCTGCAATCCGGGCCGCGGGTTCTCGGGGAGACCTTCCAGCTGCACGCGCTGCCTGGCACCAAAAATACCCCGCTGGACGATTTGCAGATTTTTGCCAGCGGCTTCGGCGGCGAACCCAACAGTTTTGCCAAGCTCGACTTTTCAAAGGGGAAGTATTACGAGTTTTCGGGCTTGTTCCGCCGCGACCGGCAGTACTTCGACTACGATCTGCTGGGCAACCCAGGGATCCCCACCGGATACTCCATTCCGATCGGGTCCTCTGCGGCGCCGACAGGCTCTTATGCGTGGCCGCAGGCACAGCATTCGCCGTTCCTGTATAACACGGTGCGCCGCATGACAGACACCAGCGTCACTCTGCTTCCGCTGTCGAGATTCACCTATCGCATCGCGTATTCGCAGAACATTTTTCAGGGACCGAGCCTCACTCCGAGCGGCAACTCTGTAGCAGGGCAGGAAGTCCTGCTGCAGGAAATGCAGCGCAACAGCACCGACGATTTCAACGGCGCGATCGACTGGAAGCCGGTGCAAGGTACCAAGCTGACCTTTGAAGAACAGGTGGACCACTACAAGGGTGATTCCTACTTCACCATGGCTCCCGGATACCTCAACGTGCAGGAGTCGGATGGAACGAAGGTCGCTCTCCTGGATAGCTACCAGCAGTTCGTGCCCTACGGCTACAACACGACTACGGGCGCATTTGCGGCCAGCAGCAACTGCAATCCTACCAGCATGATCAGTTCGACCACGATCCTGTATGCCAATCCCAATGGTGGCTTGCCGATCATCGATCCGGCGTGCAGCGTGATTAGCAGCTATGTGCGCAATCAGGCTACGCGCGTCATCTTCCCTACTGAAATGTTCCGGTTGCAAAGTTCCAGTATCAAAAACATCTCAATGAACGGCAATGTCCGCTACACCGACGCGAACATGAACCTGCCGAATTACAACGAGCAGTTCCAGGGCCTGCAGGGAGCGAATCGCTCAATCGAATATGCAGGCTATGCGAATGCCAAACGTGAAGTGATGGCCATTGATTACGGTGTCGTCTGGCAACTGGCAAAGACGATCAGCGTGGATGATCAGATCACTTACTCCAACGCCCATCAGCCGGGAATCGCGGGCCTGACGACAGGTACCACTGTCACCGTACCCACGACGGCGGGCCAGGAGACGATCAACTACACGGGGCTGACAAGCTGCACCACGACGAATACCGCGCCGCTTACGACGACGCCGGCCAGTTGCAAACCGACCACGTCTGTGCCTACCGGCAGTCCCGCGATCGGCACCACTCAGGCTGGCTACTTTGGGCAGCGCTTCACCACCAACGACTTCACTGTGAGCTGGGATGCAACGCCGCGCAGCACATATTCGCTCACCTGGCGCTATCAGGAGCACCTCATCTCCGAAGGCCAGGGGACCGCGGCGCACAATATTCCGATTCCGGCCAATAACACTACAGCGGGCGAAGTAACCATCCACGAAAACGGTGGAATCCTCAGCGCCGCCCTGCATCCGGCAAGCAACTGGGAGATCAACGGAAGCGTCGAGGCCATGTTCAACGACAATGTCTTCACTCCGATGGGATTCCGGCAGCTCTATCATCTCAGGGTTCATACCATTTATCGGCCGAACTCATGGGCCACGGTCTCCGGTGCCTTCAACGATCGTGAGCGGCATAACAATACCAACAACAACCAGAACTTTCCGGGCAATACCACGCCCTACTACGGTCCGCTCAATCATTTCGATTACTCACGGACAGGGAGTGTTGGTGTGGAGCTTTTCCCGAATGAACATTACGGACTCGATGCCGACTACTCCTATACCGATGTCTACATGAGAGACAACATATGTTTCCAGGGAGCAGCCAATGCCATGCCGGGCGGCACAGTGGCGCCAGCTGCAGCTGTTCAGGGAGGATCGCTTTGCGGCGCCGTTGCAGCCGGACATGGAGCCAACACTGTCCTCTTTGGACCGGCCAGGGATTTTGAAGACACGCCCACCCAGTCCGCATCGGTTGCCTTCATGTACACGCCTACAAAAAAACTCCATTCAAACGTCGGCTACCGCGTTAACTCCGTCAACGGCAGCCGGTTCTTTACCGATGCCAGCGACGTCAACGGTTCATTGGTATCCAACTACGAAACGCCCTATGTGAGTGCTGAATGGACAATGCATCAGGGGTTGATCTGGAAGGCCGAATACGACTACTTCGGCTATGGCGAAGGTGGCGGCAAGTCCGGCGCGCAATGGTGCAACAATAACCCCGCCCTTGCGGTGGGTACCGCCGGAACTGCACCGGTTGTCCCTTGCAGCTCACTCCCGAATACCGCCATGTCGGCAGGCACGCCAATTTACGGGTTTACCGCGCCGCGCAACTTCCACGCCAACAACGTGACCCTTGGGCTGCATTACGACTTCTGATCGCGGAGCTTTCACTCCACGATTGAGATGAAACAAGCAAGAGGAGACATGCAATGAAAATCGGGGCTGGATTGATGGTGATCACCATGTTAGCGGCCACTGCTGTTACAACCGCCTTCGCGCAGAATTCCGGGGAAGCCACCTACAAGGCAAAATGCCAAAGCTGCCATGGAGCCGAGGGCGCGCCGAATCCGGGAATCGCGAAAACAATGGGCGTCAAGCCTGTCAGCGATCCTTCGGTCAAAGCGTTGAGCGAAGCGCAAATGATTACCGACACCGCCAACGGCAAGGGCAAAATGCCGGCGTTCAAAGGCAAAATCACTGACGCCCAAATCAAGGACTCCGTGAACTACTTCCGCTCGCTCGCCAAGTAAGCGCAAGGGCAGCGGAACGCCAGACGAAGTGTAAGATCAAAAATCAGTCCGGCGCGTTTGCCGGTATCAAGCCCAATCGCGCCGGTCTATGTCCGGTCGTTTTTGTTACTATCTCGATTGCGGAGCCAACGGCTCTTGAACGTTGGCCGCCGGCATCGACAGACAACCAGGCGGCTGGCCCTTGAATGAGCCTGCGGCCCTCGAGAAAAAAACCAAGGAGATTCGCTATGAGTCAGAGTTTTCGTTCCCGAATCGTGCTGGCTGCGGCGGTGTTGCTTGCCGGCTCCATGTGCTTCGCTCAAGATGGCGCAGCGACCTATAAAGCCAAGTGCGCCATGTGCCATGGACCAACCGGAACACCCAGTGCGGGGATGGCCAAGTCGATGGGCATCAAGCCGATCTCCGATCCATCGATGCAGAGTCTCACCGTGGCTCAGATTGCAAGCGCGGTGAAAAACGGCAAAGGCAAGATGCATCCCGTTGCCGGGCTGACCGATCCTCAGGTTCAGGCCGTCGCCGTCTATTTCAAGTCACTGAAGTAAGCTCTGGAGCCGGTTCTGGCCCGTCGTCCCTGGCGGGCCACCAATCCAGGGAGGTTAAGGAAACGTGTCGCTGTTTGAAAAATTCCGGGAAAGCTGGCTTCGTCCGGCGCTCTTTTTCGGCAACAACCCCATCAGCCTGACGGGCGGCGCCATCACCACGGCGTCGGGCGTCACCATGATCAGCTATTGGCTCGCCCAGCTCGCCGGCCAACTCAGTGACAATCCCTACCTTGGCATCATCTTCTTCCTCATTTTGCCGCTGCTTTTTCTTCTAGGGCTGGCGCTGATTCCCGTCGGAATTCTTCTGAGGCGCAGAAAACTGCAGAAGGCTGGCCAGATTCCGGCCGAGTTTCCCAGGATCGATCTCAACGATCGCACTTTTCGCCACGGAATCGACATTGTTCTAGTCGCCACGATTGTCAACTTCCTGGTTGTGGCAACCGCCAGCTATCACGGCGCGGAGTATATGGATTCGCCGCAGTTTTGTGGCCGCTCCTGCCATGTGATGAAGCCGGAGTTCACGGCCTACCAGATATCGCCGCACTCTCACGTGGCCTGCGTCGATTGCCACATCGGCTCCGGCGCTCAAGCTTATGTGAATGCCAAGATCAATGGCACCAAACAGCTGATTGAAGTCTCATTCCATCCGCTCGCGCCGCTTGCACCCAAATTGATTCCTAACTACCCAACGCCGATTCCGTCGCCAGTCTCCAGCCTCCGCCCTGCGCGCTACACCTGCGAAGGTTGCCACACGCCCACGCGCTTCGACGGCGACAAGCTGCTGGTGAAGTCGAACTTTGCTGACGACGAGCAGAATACCGAGACGCAGACCGTACTCATTCTGCACCTGGGGGGTGTTGACTCGCTCTCACGCTATACGGGCATTCACGGTGTCCACCTTGGCCACATCGAGTACGTCACCACTGACTCGTCACGCACCACGATCCCCTGGGTCGAGCGCCAGAACCCCGACGGCTCGTTTACCCAATACAGCTCTCTGCCCGTGGGCAGCGGAATTCCCAAGGGCGATCGCAGGGTGATGGATTGCATCGACTGCCACAATCGCGCTGCGCACACCTTTGTTACTGCGGAGCAGGCCGTCGATCAGGCCATGGCTACCGGCGCCATCAGCTCGAATTTGCCGTGGATTCACAAAGAAGGTTTGGCGCTGCTGAATGGCACTTACACCACTCAGGAGCAAGCCGCCGCGCAGATTCCGCAGCAGTTGCAGGCGTTTTATCGCAGGCAGAATTCCGCTGTGCTGTCGCAAAATGCTGCCCTCGTTGATCAAGCTGCGAAGGAACTCGTAACGCTCTACGATCAGAATGTATTTCCATTCATGAACGTGACCTGGGGAACTCATCCCAATAACATCGGGCACATGGATTATCCGGGCTGCTTCCGTTGTCACGACGGCAACCACACTGCGAAGAATGGCAACACCATCCCACAGGACTGCTCCGTTTGCCACAATTTGCTCGCTGTCCAGGAAGCCAAGCCCAAAGTTCTCGCAGACCTCGGTATTCAATAAGAAGGAACTGCTGGCCGCATAAAACTGTGAGCTGTCGTTCTGTGCGCTATACAATCTTGTCCATACGTAAGCGCGCCCATGCAAGGCGAAAAGTAGAATGCAGCGACGAAGCTTCGTTACGCGGCTTGCCACTGCTCTTCTGAGCAGTTTCTTTCTATCTCCCTTCGCGGCGGCCCTCTTGCCGGTCAAGCCCACGCTGCTTCCCGTCACGGTTACGCTCGCCGCCAACAACATTTCCGTTGCGCAAGGCACAGCCATCATTCTCACGGCGACCGTCACTCCCAACGCGGTCCCGCCTGCAACCGGTGAACAGAATCCTACAGGCGCGATT
The DNA here is from genome assembly GCA_036489735.1 of Occallatibacter sp. Classification (GTDB taxonomy): domain Bacteria; phylum Acidobacteriota; class Terriglobia; order Terriglobales; family Acidobacteriaceae; genus Telmatobacter. Next base: position 68,628 of record DASXFF010000149.1, read on the forward strand.
GTTTTTCTCAACGGCACCGTGATTATCGGCCAGTCCACGCTGTCGCCGCTCCCGGTCGACAACGCTTCTGCGGCTGCTCTCACCATCCAGAGTCTTCCCGCCGGCCAGGATTCGATCACCGCCTACTACGCGGGCGACATCGTCTTCGGCTCTGGCACTTCAAATCCGCTGCCGATCAGCGTCCAGGGATTCACACTTGCGCCATCGGCGACCAATCCAGCCACGAATCTCAACATCGTGCGGGGCCAGTCCGGCTTAGAGTCTTTCGTGGTCACCAATGCTGGCGGCTACACCGGACAGGTGCAGGTGGTCTGTGCTGTTCAACTGCAGGACGACATGATCTGTACGCCTACTCCGCAGCAGGTTACGCCAACGGCCACCGTCACATTTACGATCGAGACTTTCGCAACCGGTGGCCCGGAGTACGCCGCGAACATTCGCAATTGCAACACTCCGTTATGGCCGCGAGCTGCAGGAGGCACGGCGCTGGCCGCCCTGCTCTTCTTTGCCGTTCCGTTCGCGCGTCGGCGTCGCCGTTCTTCGCAATCTAGCCCGTGGCGCTCGCTTCCGCTTCTTGCCCTTCTTGTGCCGCTCATGAGCATCGTCACCAGTTGCAACAGCTCCAGCGTGCTCGCTCCCAACGGCACTCCGCTCGGAGTAGCCACGCTGAAGGTCATCGCCACCGCCTATGTCGACAACGCCGTTATTAGCCAGACCATCTACTTCACCGTGAACGTATCCCCGCAATAATCAGCTGCGCTATTTGCATACGAGACGCATCGCTAATAGCCCGCGGAACACGTCTGACCCGCGCGTGTTACGCTGGCATGGCTCACGAAAACTGCGCGCCAATACTGTAGGAGATTCCCTCTTCATGCATTCCACCCATCCCAATCACTTCAATCTTGTAGCTGCGGCTCATGCCTCCATGATCGAGCACGGTTTCCAGCCCGATTTCCCCGCCGGAACCGACACTGAGCTGGCTGAAATTAAGGCCGAGCCCGCCGTGCCCGCAGGCGACGGTTTCACAGATCTGCGCAGCCTGCTTTGGTCCTCGATTGATAACGACACTTCGAAGGATCTCGATCAGATTGAATGGGCGGAGCAGTTGCCCGACGGTCGCATTCGTGTGCTGATCGGCGTGGCTGATGTAGACGCGCGAGTCTCGAAGGGCACCGTCATCGACAAGCACGCGCAGTTCGAGACGACCTCCGTTTACACCGGGGTGACGATTTACCCCATGCTCCCAACGGAGCTTTCCGAGGGCATCACCTCGTTGAACGAGAACCAGGATCGCGCGGCCATCGTGGTCGAGTATTCGATCGACGCCAATGGAACCTCATCGGACGAAAAAGCTTACCGTGCGCTGGTGCGCAACCGCGCGCAACTGGCCTACCCGAGCGTCGGTGCATGGCTCGACGGCAAAGCCGCACCGCCAGCAAAGGTTGCCGCAAGCTCCGATCTGGCCGCGCAACTCAAACTGCAGGATGAGGCGGCACGACGAATGGCGGGCGGGCGCTATCAGCACGGCGCGCTGGAACTAGAGACCATAGAGACGCGGCCCGTGCTGGTTACCGACCAAATCGTCGGCATCGCTCCGATTGAGAAAAACCGCGCAACATCGCTCATTGAGGAGTTCATGGTGGCCGCGAACGGCGTCATCGCGCGCACATTCGAGGCCGCGGGCCTCGCCTCCATCCGCCGGATTGTCCGGAATCCCAAGCGCTGGGACCGCATCGTCGAGCTGGCCGCGCAAAAGGGCACAACGCTGCCCGCCGATCCGGACTCGAAAGCCCTCAACGATTTTCTCCTCGCGCAACGGCAAAAGGATCCCGACCACTTTCCTGATCTCTCGCTCGCGGTTATTAAGCTCATGGGGCCCGGGGAGTATGTGCTGGTCAAACCCAACGCGCCATCGTCTGGCCACTTCGGACTCGCCGTCCGCGACTATACACATTCCACGGCACCCAACCGCCGCTTCCCCGATGTTGTGACGCAGCGCCTGCTCAAAGCTTGGCTTACGCGCGGCGCGGCGCCCTATTCCGAAAACGATCTGAACAGCATCGCCGAGCGATGCACTCTAATGGAGGACGGAGCCCGCAAGGTCGAGCGCGAGATGGCGAAGCGCATCGCTGCGGTCGTTCTTCATCCACATATCGGCCAGAGCTACCAGGCCATCGTCACCGGCGCCACCGACCATGGAACCTTTGTGCGTATCCTCAACCCACACGTTGAAGGTATGGTGGTGCGCGGCGGCAAGGGCCTCGACGTCGGCGACAGAGTCACCGTCAAGCTGGTTTCCACGGATCCTCAGCGCGGGTATGTCGATTTCGAGGTGTAGAGGTCAACTCTTCATGGATGCCCCATCCTGCTGCCAGCTGCAGTTAAGCACGAAAAACTGAGCGGCTTGTGGGCTCGCTTTCCGCCCCTTGACGCAAATCTTTGTGCCCGACAGGCGCGCAAGCGCGTCTAACTGTAAGAAAATATTTATGCGGGCTGACACGGATTCTGAAGCTTTTCACTGGACACCTTGAGCGGCACCAACCAGCCAGCGCGCGTCGAAAGGGTTGCGTCCTCGAACGCTAACTTCCTCCAACTAGGTGAATGAATGCGATTTAGTTCCCGGCTCGTCCTCGGAGCCTACTTTTTATCGATAACCGTCCTGTGTTTGTCAGTATCTCTTCGCTCCCAGGAACCCAATTCGAATTCGGCAATCGACGTGGCCTCTCTGCCCGAGGCAGTGTTGCCAGAGGCGCCGACTCCTCAGACGACCACCACCGAGCCCCCATCGTCGGCGCGGGCGCAGACAAGCACGAACGGCACAACGAACGCGGCAACTGCTTCGGAGCAGTCCACGGACTCGAACAACCCGCCAAAGCATAAACCTCCTCCGCAGCCGAAACGCATCCTTGGCATTATGCCGAATTACCGCGCCGTCAGCGCAGGTGTGATTCCACCACCGCCCACTCCGCGCGAGGCCTTTATGGTCGCCACCCGGAACAGCTTCGACTATTCATCGTTCGTTTTTGTGGGCGTCACTTCGCTGCTGGCGGAAGGCACAGATGCCCACACTCAATTAGGCAAGGGAGTCGGCGGTTACTGGGCCTACTACTGGCGCGGCTATCTCGATAAAACCGACGGGAACTACTGGGTCGATTGGGCCATGCCCACTGTTTTCCATCAGGACGAGCGCTACTATGCGATGGGCGAAGGGAATGTTTTCAAGCGCGGAATCTACGCGGCTACCCGGGTGCTCATTACGCCCGATTACCACGGAAAGAACAGCTTCAATGGTTCTGAAATTCTGGGTCGTGGCATTTCGCAAGCCATCTCACTCTCCTATTATCCAAGCCAGACGCGTACTGTTGGCGGCTTCACGGAAAAGTATGCTTACGCCATCGGACGTGACGCGCTCACCAATGTTTTTCGCGAAGTCTGGCCCGACATCAACGAACATCTGTTCCACCGTCATCACTGATTCACGTGCTCCAGCACCGCCGCGACGAAGGCCACCAATCCCGCCGCATCGGCGTCCGCGTTCCACGCCGCGCATCTGCTGACTCTCCCGTAACCGCCCTGCGGTATCATTCCTGCATCTCGAAAACGCGGGTCAGAAACCTATCCAACCTGCCGCTCCCGCGCGGGAGAGAGAAAGGCTCGTCATGGACAACTCCGCAGTCGCCACTGTCGTTATCATCGTTGCCGCCGTCATTGGCATCTTTGTTCTGGTTACGATCCTCAAAACCATGTATACGGTGCGAACCTACACGGCCGGCGTTGTTGAGCGCTTCGGAAAATTCAACCGCGTCGCGCGTCCCGGCCTGCAGTTTCTGTTGCCGTGGTGCGAAACCGTTCGCTACGTCGACCTGCAGGTTCGTCAAGCCGTCGTCAACGTCGAAACCAAGACCAAAGACAACGTCTTCGTCACCATTCCGGTCTCGGTGCAGTATCAGGTCGTCGAGGCCAAGGTCTTTGATGCGTACTACAAGCTCTCGAATCCGCAAAGCCAGATCGAGAGCTATGTCTTCAACTCCATCCTCGGACACGTGCCCACGCTCACTCTCGACGAAGCCTTCGAACAGATGCAGCAAATCTCAGCCGCCGTTAAAAAAGATCTCGACGATGTGATGGACAACTTCGGCTACAACATTCTGCGCGCGCTGGTCACCGACATCGTTCCCGACGCCAAGGTGAAGGCCGCCATGAACGACATCAACGCGGCGCAGCGCGAGCAAATCGCGGCGCAGGCTCGCGGCGAAGCCGACAAAATTCTCAAGGTCAAGCAGGCCGAGGCTGAAGCCGAATCGAAAGCTCTGCAGGGTGACGGCGTGGCTCGCCAGCGTGCGGCCATCATCAAGGGATTGCAGGCTTCCGTCGAGGCTTTCAAAGGCGCTGTCGAAGGCTCAAGTGCACAGGATGTGATGGCGATGGTCTTGATGACGCAGTATTTCGACACGTTGCGCGAAGTCGGCGTCACCGGCAAGTCGAGCACGATCCTGCTGCCCAGCTCGCCCGGCACGGTGAACGATCTGATGACGCAAATCATGGCGGGATTTCAGGCGGTAAAGCCGCAATAAGACAGGGACTGAGGGTCAAGGGAACGAGGGAATGAGAGCCATCGCGGTTTTGAAACGATTGCCCCGAATTGCGGCCATTGTCGCATTCCTGATCGCTGGAGTAGTCGTTCTTAACGGAATGCTCGGTCCTGTTATCGTTCTTCCATTCGCGATTGCGCCGTTGTGTGCAGGCATAGGCATCCTGCGGAGACGAGTCTGGAGCGCGTACGGATTTGCAACGCTTTTTTTCGCACAGCTGCTCCTCGTCCCGGTGATATTTCTCAGCACCGGAACTGCCGTTGAGCATGCAAGTCGAATCGTCGAAATCGTTTTCTGGTTGATGCTTGGGGTTCTATTCTTGTTTGCGGGCCACTCCTTGGCTGCCTCAGGCGCGCCCAGGGGTCGGCCGCTTCCTTGGATCGCTATTGCGGCGCTGACGACTGTGCCGTTCTTCTTTTTTCAGACATTCAGGATTCCCGGCGAATCCATGGAAGGTACGCTCCTGCCAGGTGACAGCATTCTGGCTCAAACCTTTCCGCGCCCCGTCCCGGAGCGAGGCAAGCTGGCTCTGTTCGTGTCTCCTTCTGACCCTGACTTAGTCCTGATCAAACGAGTCATTGCCGTCCCGGGCGATCGCATCCACATCGCGGGAAAAACTGTAATTCTCAACGGAACAGCACTCGACGAAAAGTATGTTCTTCACGATGTCGATCAACACTATGGGGAGAACTTTCCGACCGACTCCGCCGACCCAGGGTGTGCCGAAGGTTATGAAATGCTTTTGCGGCAGACTGTGAATGGAGAAGTTGTCGTGCCGTCTGGACAGTATTTTGTTCTCGGCGACAGGCGGGAAGATTCACTCGACAGTCGCTGCTGGGGCTTTGTTCGATTGGATAAATTCATCGGTAGGCCGTTGGTGATCTACGACTCGGTCGATCAAACATCAGAACCTGCTTCAGGTCAATACCAAGAGTGGGAGGGCCGACGGAGGTGGGCTCGAATGTTCAAAATACTCTAGCCGGATCCGCCAAATCCCGCTTTCGAGATCCAGAATCTCAGGTGCAGCCGCCTCACCGGTTTTTCGCCGCTTTGCTCACCCGCCGTCTCGCAGTCTTGCTGGCCTTCTCGTTCTTCTCCACGCGCAGCTTCCACGCCGCATGCAGCGCGCCGCGCAACGAGTCTTCATCCGCAACCGTCAGCCGGATATGCGTCGCGCCCATCCGGCCCCACCCGCCGTGCACCGGCCAAAACAAATCCGGTCGCTCGCCGAGAAACTCCGCCTGAATCTCCGGCGTGAGCATTAAGTTTCCGTAACCCTCTTTTACCGAGGCCAGCGTCGCAAAAATCCGCCCGCCGACGCGAAAGTCCACCGCGCCCATGTGAGAGCCTTCTTCCGCGCCGTCCATGCTCAGAGCAATCCGCTTAAAATCCTTCGCTGTCACAACTACACAATGCCTCAGGTTGACGTTTTCTCGTCCCCTCGGTGCCTTGTTCCCTAGGTCCCTGCTTCTTCAAACTCTTCATTCAGCCACTTGCTGAACGCCGCGTAATCCTCGTCGCCTCCCAGGAAATCGCGTACCAGCTCTCTTCCCGGTTTTGACCCACCCTGTTCGAGCACCGTTTTCCGGAAGCGCGCACCCGCCTCGCCGCCCAGCAAATCTGCGGGATCGAACTGCGCGAAGAAATCAAGCGCAATCACTTTATCGAACATATAGGTGTAGTAGTTCGACGAGTAGCCGGTCAGGTGCCCGAAGCTCGCATACATTTTGTTGCCGTCGAGCCACGTCCACGGCTGGAATTGTTTGTAGAGCTCCCGCGTCACCACATCGGGATCAATCCCCACGGGATCCTCGTCGTGCAAGTTCAGGGCCAGCGTCGTGTAGTAGAGCTGCGTACGGATCCAGTCCGCGCGGCCAAACGCGCCAGCACGCTTCATCGTCCGGATCAGCTCCGCCGGCAGCACTTCGCCGGTTTCGTAATGCCGCGCAAAAGCCTGCAGCAGCTTCTCGTCGCGGAAAAACTCTTCCAGCATCTGCGAGGGCACCTCGATAAAATCGCCTTCCGTCGCAAATCCAGAAAGCCCCGCCCACTCCGTGTGTCCGCCGAGAATCGCGTGCATCAGGTGGCCGAACTCGTGGAAGAATGTGACGACATCGGAATACTGCAACAGCCCTGGGTCGTTATCGTCGCCGGCCGGGAAGTTGCAGATCAGGGCGGCTTCCGGCATCTGCCGCCCGCGCACGCCCGTCACCACCGGCGCGGCCGAGAACCATTTGTCCTTGCCCTCGCGCGGATGCATGTCCAGATAGAACCGCCCCACCATGCGCGCGCCCTCGAACACTTCATACACGCTAACCGCCTTATCCCACGCCGGCGCGGTCGACGGCCGGAATTCCACCTGGAACAGCTTCGCCGCCGTCTTCAGCACGCCAGCTTCAACTCTCTCGTAAGGAAAATACGGCCGCACCGACTGCGAATCGAAATCGAATTTCGCGCGCCGGAATTGTTCGTACCAGTACCCGCGGCTAACAATGTCAATCTCGCTCAATCCTGCTTCGCGCTCGCGCGCAAATTCCACGACCACTGCGTGCTCGTGTCTGGCGCCATCGCGGCTTGCCTCATCGAGCTTCGCCAAAAACGTCCGCACATTGGCCGCCGACTTCATCATCTGGTCGGCCGTCGCCAAATCCGCCCAGCTCCTGAATCCGAGAATCGTCGCAATCTCTTGCCGCGTCGCCAGTAGATCCAGCAGAATTTGCCGGTTCGCCGGGTATGCGCGCGTGTGGTAGGCCAGGAACATCCGTTCTCTCAGCGCCGCGCTCGCCGCAAAGGTCATCACCGGCATCATGTCTGGCGGATCGGTGGTCAGCGTGACGCGCTCCACGCCGTCATCGCCCTTCGCCGACGGATGCCGCGCAACATAGTCGGCAGGCAGCCCCTTCAGCTCTTCAGGCGTTGCTTCGATTGTCTTTCCGCCTTCCTGGATGTTGCGCCCGAACTCGAGCGACAGCCCAGTGGCTTTGTCATGCAGCGCGTGCAGGCGGTCGCGAGTGGCCTGGTCTTTATCCACGCCACTCAAGCGGTAGCCCAGCAGCGTCCGCTCCACAAAATGTTTCGTTGCCGCGCTCGCTCCGTCCAGCTTGATCGCCGCCAGCGCGTCATACACTTCGCGATTCAGGCTCAACGTGCTGCCCGCCATGGCCACGCGCTGCGCTTCCATCTGCGCCTGGTCGCGCACAGCTTTGTTCGTGGCCACAGAGTTCAAAATTCCCGACTGCGCTCCCGCCAGACCCAACTGCTCAATCGCCTTGTCGTAGTGGATCAGTGAATTCGCCGGCGTCCTGTCGCCCTTTACGGCCAGCAGCTCGGCCAATGCGCTTTCATGTGCGGAAAGGCGCGCGCTCACCCAGGCGGTCAGCGCCTCGGCCGACGCCGCCCCGCCCGCCACCCACACGTGAATGGATTGTGTTGCGTCGATGGGAAGCGTCTCAGTGCTCATGGTCGGGGAATCCTCCAGAGCTTCTAGGGTAACAAGACGATGGGGTTTACATTTACGGCTGGGCAGCTGGATTCACCAGCACCGGCATCCTCAAAAACTCCCCCGGCTCCAGCGCACTTGGTGTGAACCGCGCCTCAAACACGGCGCCCTTGAAGTAGTCGCGATGATTGATCCGCGTCCCAATCGAGCAGTGCCCCGGGCCCTGCGGCGCAATATGCAGTTCGCCTTCGCCCTGCATCTCGTCGCCCACATAATTTCGCAGCGTCTTGCCGTCGTAGACTGCCGTCACCCTATACCACTGCCCCAGCGGATGCAGATCGTCGCAATTCAGTAGAGTTCGCCGGGCCCCGTTCGTTTCCGCGAAGCTATCGAGGCACCATTCGCCCTTCACAATGCGAATCTCAAACAGCATGCGGTTGTCAGTGTCCTTGCCTGTTTTTGGATCGATCTCCGACAAGTGAAAGAAGCGCTGCGCTTCAGCGCCGCCTGCGTCCGGCCGGAAGATCACTTCCCACGTGTAAGCGCTCGCACCGGCCAGCGGATGCTCGTCGACAAACAGCGCATCGTCAACGCCGTTAAACTGGACCGCCTTCCCGTACGGCGAATCGATCAGATATGGATGCCCGAGCATATGCGAGGGATGGCCCCCGATGGACGCAATATTGTCAAAACGCCAGGTAGTTTGTTGCGGTTCGCTCGGCGTTTGCGCAACAAGGTTCGACTTCAGACTCGGCGCGATGAGCCCGAGACCGGCGGCGAGCACGGCCAGTTTAACCTGCAATGTTTTCATAAAAGCTATGCCACAGGCTCCGGATACAAGCGGTTAAACTCCGGTTCATCGTGCAGCTTCAGCAGATCCGGATCGCGTCTCGCCCACACTGAATCGCGAAATCCGGCTTCCCAAGCTTTGCCCAGCGTGTCCAGAGCCTCCGCTTTTCTATCAAGCGCGCAATACAGGCAGGCTGCGTTGTAAAGAATGGACGCCTCGTTGGCGCGCAGGGTTACGGCCAGGTTCAGTTCGCGCAGGGCGTCGTCCGTCCGCGACAGGCGAGCATAATCCGAGCCCAGCAGGATGCGGGCCCGTGCATCTTCCGGCACCTGCTTCAAATGGTTTTCAAGGGCCGCGATCCGGCGCTGGATGATGTTACGCTCGCCCTCGGTCTTGCCCAGAGCGCCCATAGAATTCTGGATCGGCACGTAAACGTTGTAGTCCTCGCCGCTGGCCTCGATTGCGGTTTCCGCAATGTCCAGCACTTCCTGGTACCGTCCCGCCGCAAACAGCGCGCGGCACAATAGGTAGTACGCTCCCTCGCAGTCGCGCTTGCGCTCGATGGCCTTCTTCACCATGCGGACTGTTTCGTCATGCAGTGCGGCCGCATAGAGCACCCACGCCTGACTGACCTGCACTTCGGGCAGGTCCCAGCGCAGAGCAACTGCCTTGCCTGAAGCATCACGCGCCCGCTCTACCCAGACTTGATCGCGGCTGTAGTTGCAATAAAACATGGCGCATGCGTTGGCGCAGGCGGCGTATGCCAGCGCGAAGTTGGGGTCGATCGCAACGGCGTTCTCGAACATTTGCAGCGCGAACTCCAGGTCCTGTCGTGTCTGGCGCCGCGCGTAGCGCTTGCCCCGCAGGTAGAGGTCGTATGCCTGCAGATTCTCCGTCGGCTTCACCGCCAGTGCCTCAAGCTCTTCCGGCGAAAGCGTCACCCGCAGGGCCTCGGCAATCTTGCGCGCCATTTCGTCCTGCACTTCGAAGACGTCTTTCATCTCTCGGTCGAAGCGCTCTGACCACAACGGGAAATCCGTGTGCGTATCTACCAGCTGCGCGTTGATGCGCAGCCGCGCGCCGGAGCGGCGAAGCGTGCCGGTGAGCGCGTACGCGGCGCCCAGCTTCTGCCCCACCTGCTGCGGAGTTACCGACTGGTCGCGGAAGGCCAGGACCGTGGGCCTGGAAAAGATATTCAGGCCGCGAATCTTCGAGAGCTCCGTAATCACGTCTTCCGTGATGCCGTCGCGCAGGTATTCGTCTTCCTTCGCGCCGCTCAGGTTTTCGAAATACAGAACCGCGACCGATTTCCCCTGCTTGTGGGTACCGGAGTCTGAGTCTGTCTTCGCTTTGGCGCGGCTCTTGTTCAGCTCCAGATTGCGCCTCAACCGGTTCAGGTCGGTTTTCAATTCCGTCGCTGTCTGGCAACGCAGTGCTCGGTCCTTCTCGATGCACTTCTCCAGAATGCGCACAAACTCCAGAGGCAGCGCTGGATTGATCTCCGCCGCGGGCCGCGGTTCGCGGTTTAGAATGGCGTCGAAGATTACCGCCGACGTATCTCCCTGAAAGGGCAAACTGCCGGTAGCCATTTGATAAAGGACCGTTCCCGCCGAAAAAAGGTCGGTGCGCGGATCCACCAGTTGGCCGCGCGCCTGCTCCGGCGACATATAGGAAATGGTGCCGACCGCCGAGCCGGGAGACGTGAGCTCATCTCCGGCAGCCAGCGTCCTGTCGCCGTCCGCTGCCTGCGTTGTCTGGCTCTGCGCAATCTTCGCCAGCCCGAAATCCAGAATCTTCAACTGCCCGCGGTCCGTGAGAAACATATTCGCCGGCTTGATGTCGCGGTGCACAACGCCCTTGGCATGGGCCGACTCCAGGGCATCCGCCATCTGAACCGCCAGCGGTAGAATCGCCTCCACGTCCATCGGCTGTCCGTTCATCCGCGCCGCCAGCGTTTGCCCCACCAACAACTCCATCACGATAAAGTGCTGCAGCTCGTTCCGCTCAATGGCATGGATAGTGCAGATGTTCGGGTGATTCAGCGACGAAGCCGCACGAGCCTCGCGCTGAAACCGCTCCAGCAACTGGCTGTCTCTGGCCAAATCCGCGGGAAGAAACTTGAGGGCCACGCGCCTATCGAGCTGCGCGTCCTGAGCTTCATACACTACTCCCATGCCACCCGAGCCGAGTTGGCGAAGAATGGTGTAGTGCAGAATCGATTGGCCGATTAAGGGATCCGGGTTCATCTTGTGCTGCATAGTATAGAACGTCGTGGTGGGCGTTCATGGCGAGAAGAGCGAGCGCGGATTGGTTTGTGAATCGATCCTGCCTTTGTCAGCCGAGGTATTGCTCGTCGGTCACATGCTCCATCCACTCGACTACTTTCCCGTCGAGCTTTTCCTGGATCGCGATGTGCGTCATGGCCGTGCTGGGTCCTGCTCCATGCCAGTGTTTTTCGCCTGGGGGAAACCAAACTACGTCTCCAGGCCGGATCTCTTCGATCTTGCCGCCCCAGCGCTGCGCCCGCCCGCAACCCGACGTAACAATCAAAGTCTGCCCGAGTGGATGGGTGTGCCATGCGGTCCGCGCGCCCGGCTCAAAGGTCACACTCGCATTCTGTACCAATGCCGGCTCCGGCGCCTGAAACAGTGGATCGATCCGCACCGCTCCTGTGAACCAATCTCCCGGTCCCTTGCCCGATGGCTGGCTCCCGCTTCTTCGAATCTCCATATCTCAGTTCCCTTCGGCAATGTTAACCCTCACTGATTAAACTACTCGAACCGCACCCGTCTATGCCGTCATTCGACACGCCCCGCCGACTTCGGGGCAAGCCTAAGAGGGTCATTGGGTTACCAAACTCGGCCACCTCGGCCTGCCCGCAGTACTGAAATACCCTCCAAATGTGCACATTCCCGGTTGCATTAGCATCGAAACCCCTTTAATATGCGTCAATTGAAGAGAATGCCTCTGGCCATCTCCAGCACGACTGACGCAATGGCTGCTCCGCCTGCGGCCCTGCCCCGGATGCGGGTGGGAAAGCTGTGTATTGCCGTCCAAGGAGCCACTTCCACGGAGCTCATTTCCCGTGCTGAGGTGGCACTTAAGGACTCTGTTTTCATCGAGTTTCGTCTCGACGGGCTGGCCAAACCGGCAGCTGCCCTGCCCGACATCAAATCCCTGCTAGCTCGACGCCGCGACGTCACGTCCATCGCTACCTGCCGGCGTAAGCCGTATGGTGGCAAGTTCACGGGGTCGCTCAACGCGGAGCTTGAAATCTTGCAAAAGGCGGCGGAGTCCGGCTGCCATATCGTCGATCTTGAGGTCGAGTCGGCCGACCAGTGTACCCGGCCGCAACTGGCCAAGTTCCGGGCCGCTCTCCGAGCCGCCGGTTCGTCGCTGCTGATCAGCTCGCACGACTTCACACGCACCCGCCGGCCCGATGGCCTGAATCAAACTGCGCAGCGCATCGCCGCCTTCGAGCCGGACTTCGTCAAAGTGGTCACCACCGCGCGCACGCTGGCCGACAATCTTTCAGTGCTGCAGATGATCGAGGACCAGTCGCTCAACGCCCACGTCGTCGGTGTTGCCATGGGCGAGGAAGGACTGATCAGCCGCGTGTTGAGCCCGCGCGCCGGCGCAGCTTTCACCTTCGCATCGTCGGTTGAAGGCGCGGAGACCGCGGCGGGACAAATTCCCGCGCGCACGCTTCTCGACATCTATCGCCTGGAACAGCTCGACCGGGCGACGCGCATCTTTGCCGTCGCAGGCAATCCCATTGCGCATTCGCTTTCGCCGCTGATGCACTCGACGGCGTTTCGCCGCGAAAACGTCAATGCGGTCATGCTGCCGCTCAAAGTGAAATCGCTTGACGATCTGCTTACTGTGGTGCGCGATTTGCCGCTCGACGGCGTGGCCGTGACCATGCCGCTGAAGCAGGAAGTGCTGCCGCACCTGGCGAACATGGATCCACTGACGGGCCGCATCGGCGCGTGCAACACACTGCGCACCGGCGCTGACGGCAAACTCTACGGCTTCAACACCGATGTCGCCGGCATCGTTCGTCCGCTGGAGCGGCGCATGCGCCTGAAGGGCGCGCGCATTCTGGTGCTGGGCGCAGGCGGTGCGGCGCGGGCCGCAGTCTTCGGACTGGTTGAGCAGGGCGCGGAAGTCTTCATCGTCAACCGCACGCACGAGAAAGCTGCGGCCCTGGCGCGCAAAGCCAAGGCCCACGTGCTGCGCCAGGCACTGCTCGGCAAAGAGCGCTTTGATGCCATCATCAACACCACGCCATGCGGCATGACCGGCATCAAGCAGCAGCTGCCGATCAAGGAGAGCGAGCTCAACGCGTCGCTGGTATTCGACTTGGTTTACACACCGATTGAAACGCCGCTGCTGAAGCTGGCCAAGTCGCGCGGCATCGCGGTCATCAGCGGGCTGGAGATGTTTGTGCAGCAGGGCGCACGGCAGTTTGAGATCTGGACCGGCAAGCCCGCTCCTGAGTCGGAGATGCTGCACGCGGTGGAGTTGGAATTGCGGCGGCATCCGCAGTAGAGCAGAGGACCTCCGCCTTAATTCGCTCGGCGCTATAATCAGCGCAGGGAAGAACCGCTCGCATGAAAGTTCGCGATGTGCTGAAGCTGCTTCAGGATGATGGATGGTTTCAGGTAGCACAAGAAGGAAGCCACCGTCAGTTCAAGCATCCGGTGAAGAGCGGTCGTGTTACCGTGGCGGGTCACCCATCACAGGAAATGGCCGAGGGCACACTCGGAAGCATCTTCAAGCAGGCGGGACGGAGATGAAGGAATACGCGGCTGTATTCGAGCGAACATCGACCGGATGGAGCGCCTATGCTCCCGACCTTCCTGGGTTGGGCGTAGCCGCCAAAACCCTTCCCCAGACCAGGAAATTGCTGCGCGAAGCCATCGAGATGCACATTGCCGGAATGGTCGAAGACGGCCTGCCGATTCCCAAACCACAAACGCAGGTCATGCTCCTGACAATCCCCGCCTGAGGCGCTCAAGCCCGCTCCTGAGTCGGAGATGCTGCACGCGGTGGAGCTGGAGCTGCGGCGGCATCCGCAGTAAGGGCTGACAGGCCAGGATTGTCAGCGGTTGAGGGAAGCACCGTTCCCCGCTCGCCGAATGCGAAGGGCCAGCGGAACCGAGCGGCAAAATGTTACCAGAAAAATAACAGTAATTTTCCAGTAAACTTGCACTGAAATTAGTGCAGTAGATATCAATTACAAAAGACTTAGCTGTTTATCAAATGTACACTCCCCTCGTAAAAATGAAAAATGCAATTCTTGTTCTGTGAGGCGTGTGTTTATTAGTCGGTTAATAGAATTCCAGCCCAAACGACAGCCCGTAGACAGTAAATAGTGGCTTGTGGTGATCATGGGACCATTGTGCGCCAAAGGGGGGTAATAATCGGCAAACTTGGGGAGAACGGAGAAAAGAGATAAGAGATAAGAGGGAAAAGACTTAGGAGGGACGGGAGGAATTATTTTGGCGGGGAGGGCTTGACAACAGCAAGACAGGCAACAGGGAACAGGGAACAGTTAGCAGGCGACAGGGAACAGGCAACAGGAACGAGCCAACAGGCAACAGGGGAACGGGGAACAGGGACCAAAGGAACGAGGGAACAGGAGAGCAGGGAACCTGCAAGAGGCAACAGGGAACGAGCGGATAGGGAACGAGGCGTTGGCGCTTGAGCGCCCAATCTTTCCGAGGCCTGTGAAGGCAGCTCGACTGTATCAAGATGGGACACTGCATAGCTGGCCGTGGGAACTCGGCTTTTTTGTCACTTCGCGCACCTTGTTTCCCACTGCGGCCGCTCGACGCCCGCAGTAGACTCGGTGTGAGCAATGAAACCAAGCTTGCCTGAGTTCATACGTTGCTGGAAAGACAGCGAGCTGACGGAGCGCGCCGGATCGCAGTCGCACTTCAACGACCTGTGCGACATCCTCAATGAGCCTCACCCGGCCCACGCCGATCCCAAAGGCGTTGAGTACACCTTCGACAAGCACGTCAACAAGCTAGGCGAAGACAAGGGTTTCGCCGACGTGTGGAAGCGCGGCTTTTTCGGCTGGGAATACAAGGGCAAGCATAAGGACCTGAAAGCGGCCTATAAGCAACTATCCGACTACAGCGCCGACCTCGATCATCCACCGCTGCTCGTGGTCTGCGATTTTTTTCACTTCGAAATTCATACGAACTTCACCAACACGCCGCGCGTGGTGCACAAGTTCACCCTCGACGATTTGATCCTGAGCACGCCTGTTGCCGGCTCCGATCTTTCGGCGCTTGATATTCTGCGGGCGGTCTTTGAGGACCCCGACAAGCTGAAACCGGGCGCGATTGAAGTTCGCGTGACGCAAAAGGCCGCCGAGGAATTCACAAAGCTGAAGATGAATCTGAGCAAGGCCGGCACCGACAACGAAGTGCTGGCGCGGTTCATCATGCGGCCGCTGTTTTGCTTTTTTGCAGACAGCGTCGGGCTTCTGCCTGACAATCTTTTCCGAATGACGATTCAAGTGGATCGCCAGGAACCGAAGAAGTTCGTCCGCAAGCTCAAGAATCTGTTTGCGGCCATGGCGACGGGAGATCCGGAATTCGGATTTACCGCGATCCATCATTTCAATGGCGGGCTTTTTCGCGAGGGCGACGATACCGTTTTCGATCTTACGCACGAAGACATGGGAATTCTGCGCAACGCCGCGCAGCTGGACTGGGGCCGGGTGGAACCGGCGATCTTCGGCACGCTTTTTGAGCGCATTCTGAACGAGGAAAAGCGCGCGCAGTTGGGTGCGCATTACACCAGTCGCGAAGATATCCTTCTGATCGTTGAGCCGGTGGTGATGGCTCCGCTGCGGCGGCGCTGGGCCGAAGTGAAGGCCGGCGCCGAAGAGATTGCGGCGGCTATGGACACGGCCTCAAGCGGCACCCGCGCCAAACTGCGCGCGCAGCTTGAAGCGAAACTGCTGGGCTGGATGGATGAGCTGGCGGCGGTTCGCATCCTGGACCCCGCGTGCGGCAGCGGAAATTTTCTCTACGTTGCTCTGAGGCTGCTGCTGGATCTGTGGCGCGATGCGCAGATCTACTCGATCGACCATCACCTGGCCTACCTGGATTGCAAAGTGGGCCCTTCTCAGCTCTATGGAATTGAAACCAATGTGTACGCGCACGAGATGGCGTCGGTGGTGGTGTGGATCGGCTATTTGCAGTGGCGCCGGGATGCCAACATGGGCGAGCCTGAGGAGCCGATTTTACGCGTGCTCGATAACATCCAGCATCGAGACGCGATCATGGAGCTCGACGCCGATGGCAAGCCGAAGCTCGATTCGGGCGGCGACCCCAGCGAGCCAGCGTGGCCGAAGGTGGATTTCATTGTCAGCAATCCGCCGTTTTTAGGCGGCAAGTTGCTTCGCCGGAACCTGGGCGATGACTATGTGGACACTTTGCTCAAGCTGTATAAGGACCGCGTGCCTGCCGAGGCCGATCTGGTGGCTTACTGGTTCGAGAAATCCCGGGCGATGGTGGAGCGCAAACAGGTGCGCGCGGCGGGACTGGTGGCTACGCAGGCCATTCGCGGCGGAGCCAATCGCGAAGTGCTTAAGCGCATCGCCGAAAGCGGCAAGATTTTCATGGCGTGGAGCGACCGCGACTGGATCAACGAGGGCGCGGCAGTGCACATCTCCATCGTGGGATTTGACGGGGGCGATGAACTGGGGCACATGCTGAACGGCGCATCCGTGGAGGCGATCAACCCCGATTTGACTTTCGGCTCGGATGCGACACTCGCGCGTCCACTGCTGGAGAACGCCAATCTCTGCTTCATGGGCACGACGAGGATCGGGCCCTTTGACCTGGACCCGGAAACCGCGCAGAAAATGCTGACCACTCCGCTCAACCCTAATGGTCGGCCCAACTCCGACGTGGTTCGCCCCTGGGCCAACGCTTTTGACGTCACGCACCGCTCGCGGGGCATGTACATCATCGACTTCGGTGTAGATATGCCCGAGGAACAAGCCGCGCTCTACGAGGTACCGTTCGAATATGTGCGGGAGCGCGTATATTCCGAGCGACAAAAGAATAACCGCGAAGCCTATCGCGTTAAGTGGTGGATTCACGGCGAGTCACGCCCGGCGATGCGACAAGCCTTGAAGCCGCTAGAGCGGTATATCGCGACACCGCTTGTGTCCAAACACAGGGTCTTCGTTTGGTTGAGCGTTGATGTGGTCCCCGAAAACCTTCTTAATGTCATCGCCCGCTCGGACGATTACTTCTTCGGGGTGTTGCACTCCCGCGCACACGAGGTTTGGGGCTTGCACATGGGCACGCAGCTTGAGGACAGGCCACGTTACACACCTACCTCGACCTTTGAGACCTTTCCGTTTCCGTGGCCGCCGGGTAAAGAGCCGAAAGACTCGGCGCTGGTGAAGGCGATTGCCGAAGCCGCGAAGGAACTGGTAAAGCAGCGCGACCAATGGCTCAATCCGCCGAAGGCCGAGCCGGAGGTATTGGCCAAGCGCACGCTGACCAATCTTTACAATGACCGCGCCAAGGGCAAATGCGCGTGGCTTGAGAATGCGCATCGCAAGCTCGACGAGGCAGTGTTTGCAGCATACGACTGGCCGGCCACACTGACCGACGAGGAGATCCTCGAACGCCTACTAGCCCTGAACCAGATTCGAAGTGCGCAGGCGTGACCTGGCCAGGATGACAGAGGTGGGTGAGGTTCGTGGTATCCCAGGTCTCAAAATCGAGACCTGGGGCACCCGATTTTCGGGGTGGGTGGAGAGCGGGTGGATGGGGGTTCGTGCTATCCCGCCCAAGCAGAGCTTGGACGGGCACCCTCAGATCGTGGTGGGTGGAGAGCGGGTGGACGGGGGTTCGTGCTATCCCGCCCAAGCAGAGCTTGGACGAGGCACCCATTTTTGTGGTGGGTGAAAAGCAACCGGCAGATTCTTCGCTGCGCTCGACCGCGCGTGATTTAAATGCAGGTCCTTCGACTCGTCACGCCTTGCGTGACTCGCTCAGGATGACCGAGAGGTGGGTGGAGGTTCGTGGTATCCCACCCTTTCGCGAAGAACGCGAAAGGATGGGGCAACCATGGTCGTGCTGCGTGGCAGGCGTGAAGAGCCAACGGCTGCCGGAAGCAAGCTAGCGCTTCCGGCTTTTTTTCGGTGGGGGCTTTTTCGCGTCGCCGGGTTCGTGGGTGATGGGGATGGGGGCCGTGTCGGGGCCGGTGCGGCGGACCTGCGTGTCGATCATCTGGTAGGTGATGGTGCGCGGAGAGGCGGGGCGCGTGATGCCGGTGGCGGGGTCGGTTCGGATGTCGCTGTTGGCGGCGATGACAAAGCTGAACGCGGGAACGCTGCCTTTGGGCGTGTTCTGCGTAAAGACGCGGACCGGCAAGTAGCCCTGAATGGGATGCAGGCGGAATCCCGTTTCGTAGCGGTGGTGCTTGACGCTCCAGGTGAAGACGCGGACTTCGTCGAAGTCAAACGGCAGACCATATTTGAGCGGGTCGAGCAGAGTGAGGTACTCGGGAACCTGGTGGTTGGGCGCGTCGGAGTCCTCGTCTGTAACTTTGGTGAGGACCCAGGCGCCGACGATGCGCTGGTTCTCGGCGTACTGCGCGATTTCGTCGGGCACATCGATGTCGAGGCGGCTGGCGAGCAGCCAACCTACGCGGCCTTGCGCATCGCGCGCCAGCCACCAGTCTTCAAGGACGGGAGGCTCGGGCGGGGCGGGTGCATTTGGCGCGGCGGCGTTGGGCGGTGTTGTGGGGATTGAGCCGGGTGCGGCGGGCCTGGATGGTTGCGCGGGTTTGGATGGGGTAGGCGGCTTGGGCGCACTCGGAAGCGGATTGTAAATGAGCGCAACCGAGCCTGCGGAACTTTTGGGAGCAGAGGCGCGGGCGAGAAGCTGCACCTTGGCATTGCCGGCGAGCAGGTAGAAGCGCGGAGTGTCGCGGCCGGGAAGCAGATGCATGGCGAGGTCGTCGCGCAGAGTGGCGGTGGCGACGGCGGGATCGTCTTTGTGCTGCTGGGTGAGCTGAGCGAATCCGTCGTACATTTTCTCGTCGATTACGGCGTGCTCCTCAACCCAGCCGATCTGGTTCTGCTCGGTGCGGACACGGAGGAAGCGCTTGCCATGCTCGAGGACTTCAAGCGGCTGCCCGTTTTTGACCTCGCACACGCGGTTTGAGACGGCGGCCACGCGATCGTGCAGGTAGGTTGTGCGGACGGAGACGTAGACCATCTCATGATGCTGGTGGCGGAAGCGCGAGCAACCGGCAACGAAGGCCAGACAGCAGAGCAGAGTGAACGCGGGAAAAAAAGCGCGGATAAAGCGCGGGAAGGATGGATCGGAATGGATTGGAGGACGACTGAGCACAGCTCGTGGCGGACAAGTTGAGGATAGCAGAAAAGACAGAGATCAGTGGGCAGTGGGCAGTGGGCAGGGGGCAGAGAGAAGAGAGAAGAGAAAAGAGAAAAGAGAAAAGAGAGAAGAGACCAGAGAAAAGAGAAAAGGGAACAGGGAGCAGTGGGCAGAGGGCAGAGAGAAGAGAGAAGAGACCAGAGAAAAGAGAGAAGGGAAAAGAGAAAAGGGAGCAAAAGAGAAAAGGGAGCAGAGAAAAGAGAGCTGGGTTGGATTTATGGCAGGGCGGCGACGGCCAAAGCTCCGACTGGATCGGTGCCGGTGGCGGACTGAATGGTTGCAGTGAGTGCGCCGGAGCTCATGGTGTAGGCTTCGAGGTCGGGATTTCCGCTGGACGTGGTGCCGCCGGTTGCGACGGCAAGCACGAAGTTGCCTGTGCTGTCCTGGGCCAGGCTGACAGGAAAAACGCCGGAAGCGATGCTGCTACCCGAGGCGATGGTGTAGGTGGTCCCGGAGGCGGTGATGGGGAACCATGCGATGTTGCCTGCGGCGGTGGTGCCTGTTCCGTTGGCGACATAGACGAATTCGCCGGTGTTGATGGGCAGAATCGCGTTAGGCGACAGGCCGCCGGTGGCGATGGGTGAGCCGGTGATCTCTGTGGGCAGTGCGCGAGGCGAGGCGGTTCCGAGGGTGCTGTAGTCAAAGACGCGAAGGCCGCCGGTGGAGTTGATGTTGGTCTCCCCAACGTAGAAGAGGCGGTTGGTGGGATCGACCGCAACGGAGAGCGCTGCGCCCCCGGAGTTGGCGAGCGGAATTGCCGTGGCCTGCGATCCCAGCGGATTGGAATCCGTTGAAGTGAAGGGAATGACGATGGTGGCGCCTGTGCCGAGCGCGACGAAAAGATTGGCGCCGTCGGGAGAAAGGGCCATTTGCTTGACGGTGGCATTGGTGATGCCGCCGAACACCTGGCTGGGCGGTGCGCCGCCCGACCCAGCGTAGGCTCCGTTGGAAGAATTGATGGGAATGGCGTCGAGCTGCGGACTGCCGCCGGCGCTGGCGAATACATCGACGAGCCATGAGCCGCTGATCACCATGGAGGTAGGGATGTCGTCGGAGATTGGGTTGCCGCTGTTTTGAAGGGTGAGGACGCCGCCCGATCCAACGGTGTAGAGATAAATGCCGTTGATGGAGCCAACGTAAAGGAAGGCACCATTGGAAGCAATGGCGATGGAGGTGGGCGCGGCGGGTAACGTGTAGGGGCTGCCGGAAGTTTTCTGGAGCACGCCCGAGGAAATGTCGAAAGCTGCGAGCTGCTTTGTTGACTGATTCAGGACGTAGAAAATGCCGCTGGAGAGGGTGGTTGGCGTGGTACCGCTTCCGCCGCTGCCCAAGCCTGCGGGCAGGTTCCAAAAGCCCTTGCATCCGGCAAGAAGCGTGGAAAGGAACAATCCAAATGCAAGCGTGGAGAGGACCAGTATAGGTGCTGCCCAGCGCACGCTCTTCATTGTGATTCCCTCGCGCAATGCCCGTCGGGCCAGTTTCGTTCAAATAGAAATTTGGTTCTTAGAAGTTCGATTGTCGATTCAATCTGGTTCTAAACAAACCCGGCTCTCTTGCAAGGGTACCGCTCGATCGCGGGTCTTGTCTTGTTGCTGCCGGGCGAGTTGGTCGGAGGTCGGCGTGGTCAGCGCCGGTCACGTTTGTTAGCGCGCCGGT
Source organism: Occallatibacter sp. (assembly GCA_036489735.1). Taxonomy (GTDB): domain Bacteria; phylum Acidobacteriota; class Terriglobia; order Terriglobales; family Acidobacteriaceae; genus Telmatobacter. Next base: position 89,553 of record DASXFF010000149.1, read on the forward strand.
CTTGGTGAGCGCCGGCCACAGGAAGTCAGCGCGTCTCTGCATCAAAGGACGTTCAAGAATGGATTTCGCTCGAAGGAGGGAGGCCGATTGGCGATGGGCGCTGTTTGGGCGCGCGTGGATCGTGCGTGGGGGGCGTTTGGGCAAGTGTTTCTGGAAGATAAATGCCGGAATTGCGTTTGCTTCGGTTGTGAGCATACCCACCGCGAAAAAGAAAGGGTATGCCCACGATCGAGGCAGCCGGGCCTGTGCGGTGCGTTCGCGGCGGAGGGATATTGCGCACAAGGCCCGAGGGAACACGAATACGCGGACTCAGAGCGAACGCACAGGCCTTGCGGGCGGCGCGACCAAGTGCGAAAGCATCCGGGACCGCGTCTTCTGGCCCTACGCGTTCAGGGCGGCGATTGCCAGCGCGATCTGGGAGCCGGCCGACAGTTTCACGTCGTCCTTCTTGGTCGACACAAACTGGGCGGAGTTCTGGCCGCCAATGGTGCTGTGCAGATCGAATCCGGAGACAGCGCCTGGTTCATCGACACGAAGGCTTTGCCCGTCCCACGGCGTGACGCCGTAATTCGCGGTATACGATTCACTGGGAACACCATCGCTCGGGCCGGTAATTCCCATAATGTCTGCCCGAATCGGAAGCACTTTTCCACTCTTCAATTGGGCTTTGGTAAAGCGAAGCGCCAGCGTGGACGTGCCACCCGAGGCCATTTGATCGGTGGCGATCGTGCCCACCAGCACCGTGTCTTTGGGCAGTTCGGTTCCGTTTTTCAGGGTGACCGCGTCGGTGAGTGTTGCGCGGAACTGCTGGCCCGGCTGCACCTTTTTCGCGTCGATGCCCTTATCGAGGACAGCTTGCGCCGGTACCATCTGCGACGCTTCACTCTGCGCGCCTGCAGGTGTCGCGCTTAGGTCGGCTGCAGAATTGTTTGGGGAACTCTGAGCGCTGACGAGGCCTGGAAAGACGAGAGCGCACGTGGTGAAAGCGATGGAGACGATGAAAGTGGATTTGCTCTTCATAAATAAATTCTCCTTTTGCTGTAATTCATGCGCCCGAACCGATGCGGTCCCGTGCGGACGGCAACGATGTCGGACGGAGTGTGATTTTTCTTCGCCGGCGCGTCTGAGCTGCGCGTCTGTATTCTGCGGCCGCGTGGACTTATGGGCGCGAACTGCAACCGACGAAATCAGGGTCGATCTAGTTTTAATGCCTTCGCGAGGACATCTTTTCCGGAGGCTTGGTCTTCAGTTGATTAGATGACCGTCGGCATGGCGAGGGTGCCCGACAAGGGGCCTGGGCCACGGGTATGTGTTTTTACTGGGATGAAAACGGAAAGCTGTAGACGGTGCGATACCAAGGATCAGAAGCGGGACTCGGGACGATTCATATTGCTGAAATGAGTGTGTCCGCGCGGTTTATTGGCGACGACCGGACGGAAGTAACCCTCGGAGTGGCCGAAGAGCAACCGCAGTCGTACGCGGCGCGTAGCGTCGCCCAAGGCCATGAAAAAGCAACCGCGGATCCCTCCTTCGTCGGGATGACACTTCAGTGGGTGGTTTAGGTGTCGTGGATTGCTCTTTCGCGTTGAGCGCACATAGGACACGCTTGGGGCTTAGTTGGGGCGGCCGCCGAACGCGGCGCGCCGGCGGAAGCTCTCATCGACGGGCTGGCGTCCTTGAAAGCCCGCTTCAACGGTGTGCCAGTATTCGATGGCGGGCTCTCCCATGCGCCAGCAGAGCAGCACGACTTGATCGTCAATGAGGCAGGGAAAGTCGAGCAGGCCGGAGTCGAGGTCCTTTACCTGGACTCCGATGGCGTCGATTTCAGCAACCGTCTCGCGAACCTGTTTTAGGAACTCCTCCATCTCGGCGCGCTGCCGGGCGATGCCGGCAGGGTTTATTTTCATTCCCCCGGAGAGAAAGATCCGCTGCGCCAGGCCGTTGAGATCGGACTCGACAGATTGCGCCGAACGCCTGCCCTCCACGGCGCGCTTCAGCAGTGATTCGAGCACCGGGAGGAGGGATTGCGCTTCATTGAGGGTAAAAGTCTTCATTGCGTAGAACCGATTCTCATACAGGATACGAGGAAATGCGAAGACGCGTGTTGCCATTGAGGAATCAGGGGTAATCGTGCGGTGGGTGACACCTGGGCACTGAGAAAACAGGTAGAAGGCCTCAAAATGAGCCCAAAAAGGAGGCCAATGGAAGTGGTGTCACCGGGCAAGCGGAGCCGAAAGGCGCGCGGCGCAACGGCCACCGATGCCGCCCGTGGAAGGCTGTGGATAAAGCGGAAAAGGGAAATGGACTTGGCGGGTTTGAAGTTTTGCCCTGCCTCGCGATCAAGACCGATTCGATTAAGTTTTGGTTAAGAACTCGAACCTTTGCCATGACTTGAACAATTCGTTTCTTTTTATCCACATAGCATGAATTAGTGTGAAGAGAGTTAACGCACGAGGTTACGATTGGGAGTTACCCAGGCGCAAGAGTCATGACCATTGTGCCGTTGACACTAGCCGTCTTCTCTCCTATGTTCAGGATGCGAACGCATTCCGAAATCGCAGGCGTCGTCAGTTCCAGCCGGCTAATGGGGTCTTGTTCAACGCTCCTCGGATTTTAAACGGGGGTTCCGCTACCCGTGGAGGTTGCCCAACGGACGAAGCTGCTGAAGCGATCATTGGGCGCTACGATTAAAGAAAGATTCCCAAACGGTTCGTAGAGTAAAACCCGCTCAAGAGGTTGAAACCCCGTTCATACAGGCAATCATTTCTTTACGGGCAATCGTTTGATTGCCACGGGCTGATTCTTTCCCAGCTGTAGGGCTCTTGCACATATCGTCCCCCGATCATGCGCAAAAGGTCATGTCTTTTTAAAAGACATGCTCGCATGACCTTTCCTTTGTAGTTTTTGGAATTTGAGAAAGAGGCCTTGGTGAAACCGCTCCTTTTGGTTCTGACAAACATTCAGAACGCCAAAGCGCGTTCCACGGTCAAAACCGTCCTCGAAGGCGCCGGTCACAGAGTGATCGAGGCAGCCGGGTTCGCTCAGGCGCAGACGCTACTGAGCAATGGGCTCGATCCCGATCTTTTCCTTTGCGAATCTGCACCCGGCCGCGCGCCCTGGACACCTCAGTTCCGCCAGCTTTTGACCTTTGCCCGGAGCGAAAAAGTTTGCCTCATTACCAAATTGAGCGAACAGCCATTGCGCAATGAGGCTGCCAAGCTCGGCGTTAAGAGCGTGTTGACCCTGCCGTTGACGCGCGAAGATGTGGAGCGAGCGGTTGAATCTGTAACAACTGCAAAGGGAATGACTTTTCCGGTTATCGACACGCCTTTAGATTGTGTCGATGTGCAAGTCCCGGCGCACAATGTAGCGCTGTCGGCCGCTATTCCCGAAGATATGCCCGCGACGCCTTATCTCGAAGAGCTTGGCGGCAGCAATTTCTTTCTTGCGGCTTCGCCGCAGATGCTTGAAATCCATCGCCAGGTGAAGTTGCTGGCGGATATCGATGTCAACGTCCTGATCCTGGGCGAAAGCGGCACCGGCAAGGAAGTGATCGCGCAATTAATTCACAAGAACTCGGGGCGATCGCGGGAGCGATTCCTGAAAGTGAATTGCGCGGCGCTGCCTGCGGACTTACTCGAGAGTGAGCTTTTCGGGCATCGGCAGGGCGCCTTTACGGGAGCGATCAACGACCGGGCAGGCAAGTTTGAGCAGGCGAACCGCGGCACACTGTTGCTTGATGAGATTGGTGAAATTGGCGTGCAGATGCAGGCCAAACTCCTTCAGGTGCTACAGGATGGGCAATTTGCGCGGCTGGGAGCGCAGGAAACCACGAAGGTCGACGTAAGAGTTCTTGCGGCCACCAATGTCCTGATGGAGGATGCACTCAGCGAAAAGGCATTCCGCGAGGATCTTTATTATCGGCTGAGTGTGTTCACCATCAAGGTTCCGCCCTTGCGCGAGCGCCGCGAAGAGATTCCCTATCTGATTGAGGAGTTCATTCGCCGCTCTCCGGTGGAATTGACGGCGGGGTTTGGAAGCAGCCTGCCTTCGCGGTTGATGGATGCGGCTCTCCAATACGACTGGAAGGGAAACTTGAGGGAACTGCGGAATTTCGTGACGCGTACGATCGTGATGCGCGATGCGGAAGCTGCGACACGCGAACTGGAAGCGAAGGCAGCCGCGTCCGATGCGGTTGGCAGGGAAAGTGAATCGGGCGATGCGCCGGCTCCATGCGCGGGCATACGGTCGATTGTTCGAGACGTGAAGGCGCGCACCGAAGCGAAGATGATCCAGAGTGCGCTCGAGACTTTCGGGTGGAATCGCCGGCGGGCCGCACAATATCTCAACATGAGTTACCGTGGCTTGCTCTATAAAATTCAGCAGCATCACCTTCGGCCATGGGCAGCCGGAGATCCGAAACAACCTGCCCAGAAGATTCAATCGGCACGGAAATAGACAGAAAAGACAACACAATCATTTTCCGCGTGACGCGGTATCTATGGCTCATCGTCCCGCAGAATCCTGAGAGCAATTTGCGCAGGCGGGCGCCTGAAGCGACACAAATGGAATGTGCAATCACGGTGGGGAACGTTTTGCGGTGGACCTCGCTATAAATCTCGCTGTGGCAATAGCTTGCAAACAAATGGTACGAAATATGCAAAAGTTTGCATATTCAGTGGGGAACGCGCGGGAAGGTTTCGCCGGATATTGCCATAACCACAAATAAAATGAGCATCTTAAGGCAATGTCAATTTCTTGTTTAAACCGCGGATTTGGCGCGTTGGATGCACCCTAGAAAGCAACCGTATTTTCCAAGACTTATGCCCACAAACCTGGACGAAATGCTTCGCGTCGCGCCGGCGGATTTGCCGTCGGAGGCCGTCATATTTGGCGGCACTCCGGCAATGCGCAAGGTTCGCGATCAGATCGAGCGAGTTCGACTGAGCGACGATCCTGTCCTGATTCAAGGCGAGAGCGGAACGGGCAAGGAGACGATCGCGCGTTTTCTGCACGAGCACTCGAATCGGCGTGATCGGCGGTTCGTGAAGTTGAGTTGCGCGGCGGTTTCATCCAGCCTGGTCGAGCGGGAGATCTTTGGCGGCGAGACAGAATCGTTAGCGAGATCGCCTGAAGGTCGGCTTGGTTTGGTTGGAGTGGCAGACGGCGGCACGCTCTTGCTGACTGAGATAGGCGAACTGAGCCTGGACTTGCAGGACAAATTGCTTCGCGTGCTGCAGGATGGTTGCTATCCGAGATTGGGCGGGCGCGAGGAACGGAGAGGGCGGACGCGAGTGGTGTGCGCATCCAATGTCGATTTACTCGGGGCCGTTGCATCCGGGGCTTTTCGCGCAGATCTTTTTGATCGCATTGAAGCTGTGCACCTGCGCCTATCGCCGCTGCGTGACCGCAAAAACGATATTCCGCAGTTATGTGAATACTTTTTCGAGAAACTGTCGCGTGAGTTTCAAAGGGCCATACCAGAATTAAGTCCGGGGACGATCGAGCTGTTGAAGCAGTGGAGTTGGCCTGGGAATCTACTGGAGCTCAGAAACTGGATCGCGCGGGCAATCATTCTGGGCGAAGACGAAGCTCTGGCGGCGGAGCTTCGGAGAAGGATCGGGGCTCGTTATCGCCTGGCGCAATCTCGAACCGGTTCTCTTGAGGAGGCCGGCGACGGGGCCGGTTTAACAGCAACAAGCGCATTGATTTTGCGAGCTCTCGAGTCAAACCGCTGGAATCGGCGAAAGACGGCTGAAGCGCTTCATATGAGCTATCGAGCGCTGCTTTATAAGTTGCGGGGAGTGGGCATACCTCAAAGGCGCAGAAGTCACGGGGGCCCTCCGCGAACACATTGAGCATTTGGGTCGGGGGCGTGGGGAAACAGGGATGGTTTGGGGAATCGTAAATCGAATTTGGCAGATTGAGTTTTTGAACGCGGCAGCCGCGGATATGGGCTCGTTTTGCTCGAAGCAGTTACCAGTGGATTCTGGAATGTGTTACCGGGAGTTGAAGCGCTAGCACAATAGAGGCATTGTCACTAACTGCGTGGGCCATGATGATGAAGGCACAGTATTTGTCCGCAGATTTTGTCGGGCGAATCTCCCCACTTTGAAGCAATATGGCGGGGGGAATTTGGGGAATTCGGACGGAGTCATCAGGCCACTGATGTGACTCACAGGGCGAAGCTACGTCCCAATGAGTTGCTTCGTGGACCGCTCCCAAATCCAGGAGAAGCGGGCAACGGAACCCGGTATGCAGGGAATGGGGATACAAGTAACGGCAACGCAGCAAGCCTTTCCCTGGTGGGCAGTGTACACACGCCACCAACACGAGAAGGCGGTTGCAGATACGCTGGGCGCGAAGGGTTTTGAAGTCTTTCTACCGCTTTACGATTCAACGCGGCGATGGAAGGACAGGACGATGGTGCTCTCGTTGCCGCTGTTCCCGTGCTACGTGTTTGTTCGTGGAAGCCTCAATCGCAAATTGCAAGTGGTGACGACTCCAGGAATACACATGATTCTCTACCGCGGCGAGCAAGTCGCGGTGATCCCGGATGAAGAGATTGAGGCGATTCAAAGAGCGGTGGAAGGGTCTTCAAGTGTTGAGCCGCATCCATTTCTCAAATGCGGCACGCGAGTTCGTGTCAAGCGCGGTCCTCTCGATGGAGTTGAAGGGATCCTGATTCGCAAAAAGAATCTACTCAGGCTTGTTTTGTCCGTTGACATGCTTGCTCAGTCGGTATCTGTCGAAGTTCTTGCCTCCGACGTCGAACCGTGTAGCGCGCCCGACAAGTTCGAATTGCGCTCTGGGCCTTTGTCGACCGAGGTGAACCGGATTCAAACCGGAAACATTGTACGAACGCAGGCTTCATAGGGCTTTGCCGAACCGGCACCCGCGATCGCATCCACACCTCTTCTCATAGTCCTGCAAACATCCACGCTTCGCTCTTTCAAGGTGAGCGCAATCAGGAAATCTTCGATGGAAAAATCTGCATTGTCCGAATACTCAAGTCGACTAATCAGCGGTCGGGTTGTAAGTGGCGCCGAGAGCCGGCGCAAGCTGGCGCTTTTGCCGTGCCTGCTGGGTCTCGTGGTGTTTTCCGCGGTTTCATGGGGACAGGCGGCCGACTCGAACCAGCCCCCGGCCACCGATCCACAAGGAACCACAACCACGCCACCCGCACACCCGCGCGCCAACGACACCTATGTCATCGGTGACGACGACGTACTCGCCATCAATGTGTGGAAGGATCAGGAATTGACGCGCACGGTTACTGTGCGATCGGACGGCAGAATTTCCCTGCCGCTGGTGGGAGAAATGCAAGCGGCGGGACGGACTCCTGCGCAGCTCGAAGAAGAACTTAAAGCTGCCCTCGTTGGTTTCATGACAGATCCCCAAGTTACGGTGATTGTTCAGACGATCAATAGCCGGAAGTTCAACGTTCTTGGAGAAGTGGTAAAGCCCGGTTCTTTTCTGCTCAATGCCGATACAACCGTTGTAGATGCGATTGCACTCGCCGGGGGATTAAAGGAATTTGCAAAAAAGAAGGACATCTACATTATCCGCCAAGGTCCAAATGGTGCGGAGACCCGAATCGCCTTCAATTATGCGAACTTTGTTAAAGGGAAAAGGGGAAAGAAAGATACGGGCGTGAACATTCAACTCAGACCACATGACACGGTCGTGGTACCTTAAGGCGCTCGAATGCTTCCACGGCCCATATTCTCGATTGGATTCTTCGCGTTTGTCATGCTGGCCGCAGCGACACCGATGCTCGCGCAAGTGGAGCCGAGCGCGACGGGCACTGACGAAGGCTCTCTTGATGAAAGCCAGATGATGACGCCGCCGCCGGTAAGCGGGATTGCATATCCGAGTGGCGCGGCATCCGATCAGCGGTCGAATTATCTGGGTGCGAAGCTGACCTTTTCGCCTGCATACATCGACAACGTGCTCCCGGGCACCGGTTTGACTCCCGTCAGTGACGAGATCTACTCGATTCTTCCTGGTGTTTCATTCGATCGCTCAGCGCCACGCCAGAAAGCGGAGTTCACCTATAACCCGAGCTTCACGTTCTACCAACACACAACCTCCCTCGATGCAGTGGATCATAATGCGTCGGCTTTATTCGAGTACCGGTTCAGCCCCAAATTGGCCTTTAGCGCACAGGATAGTTTCACCAGAACGTCCAATGTGTACGACTCGCCGGGTCTGATTTCGAGTCCGATCACTGGGTCCACGCTAGCGCCCACGCTGACGGTGATTGCGCCATACGCAGAGCAGATGATGAATACCGTCGATGGCGTCTTAAGCTATCAATTCGCTCTGAATGCAATGGTTGGCGGCGGCGGATCGTACAACATTTTCGATTTTCCAAATCCGGCACAGGCACAGGGTCTCTTCAATTCGCATCAGGCGGCAGGTTTCGTATTTTACAGCCGGCGCCTGTCGCGTGCGCAGTATCTAGGCGTCCAATACGAGTACGCTCGTATCGACGCCAATCCCGTTACGGGGGTGGTTGAAGCGCAGATCCACTCGTTGCTTCCGTTCTATACGGTCTATTTCAACAAGTCGTTTTCCTTTTCTATCTCTGCCGGTGTCCAGCGCGTCGAGTTTTCTCAACCTGGACTTGCCCAGTTCAACGCGTGGTCGCCAACGGGCACTGCGAGCGCAGGGTGGCAAGGTCAGCGCGGAAGCGTCGCTGCAAGCTTTACTCGTACCGTAATATCCGGAGAAGGATTGCTCGGCGCCTATAACTCGAACAGTGCTTCTGCGACCGGCGGCTGGAAAATTGCAAACACCTGGGACGGGGCATTGTTTGCCGGCTATTCCAGCATTAGTTCGGCCACGCCTGTGACCTCTGCGCCATTTCAAAGTGGCAACACCCTCACGGGAGGAGCCACGCTGCAACACTCCTTTGGCGAGCGTTGGAATGCAGGGTTTCAATACCAGCATCTGCACGAAAACTATAATGGCATTTCGGCGGTTAACGCCACACCTGACAGCAATCGCGAAGCCTTAACGATCAGCTATCAGCTTAGAAAGCCCCTGGGGAGGTAACCATGCCGGAAGTGATGGAAGAGCAGGAATCAGAGCGGCTCGACATCCAGCGATTGGTGGGGATTGTCCGCCGCCGACATCCGCAGTTCTTGCTGGGCTTGTTTCTTGGATGGCTGGCGGTGTGGGGGGCGAGTTGGATGATGCCGCTCCGATACAAATCGAGTACGACGATTTTGGTGGAGCAGCCCACAGTGCCGAAGAACTATGTGGCGTCGAACGTCAATGACGATGTGCAAGCGCGCTTGGCGAGCATGAGTGAGCAAATTCTCAGCCGAACGCGTCTTCTTCTCATCATTCAGAACCTTCACCTGTACGAGGGTTCGAAAGTTCGCATGACCGACGATCAAAAGATTGCGAGTATGCGCAAGGATATCGAGACGCATCTTATGCGAGATCCGCAACGGCAGGATATTTCAGCATTCACCATCGCCTATTCGGCACGCATTCCGCGGGTGGCGCAGCAAGTGACGGCCGAACTTACCCAGCTATTCATAAGCGAGAATCAAAAGGTGCTCCAAGCGGAATCTGAAGGAACCACGAGCTTTCTCGAGCAGCAACTGGAGGATGCGCGCCAAGCACTTGCTGATCAGGAAGCAAAGGTCCGGGAATTTGAAAGTACTCACGAAGGAGCATTGCCCACGCAGGAAGCGAGTAACCTTGCAATTCTGGGCGGCCTTAATTCGCAACTTCAAAACGAAGAAGATGCCTTGAACACCGCGAAACAACAAAGGGTCTATCTTCAGACTCTGCTGGAGCAAGAGCGGAATTCTGAAACACGAATCCGGCCGGCAGGGGCCGAAAGCGGCAGCGCGGCCACGCCAGCAGATTTGGCAGCGATCGACACTCAACTTGAGAAGTTGAGGGCTCAACTCGCTGACCTCAGCTCGCGCTACACAGACAGCTACCCCGACGTTGTAAACACAAAGAGCCAGATCGCGAAGCTCGAGGCTGTCAGGAGTAACCTTGTTGCAGCCGCGAAGAGGAGCAGAGAAACGAGACAACCTGGCGAAAGTTCAGCCCTGGACGATCCGACTCTTACTGGCCCGGCGCAGCAGACGCAAAGTCAATTGAAGGCCAATCAATTAGAAATCCAAAACAGAGAAAGTTCGATCGCCGGCCTGAAGGCCAAGCTTGGTGAATATCAGGGCCGATTAAACGCGGAGCCGGAGACTCAGCAGGCATTGGATGATTTGACTCGTGGCTATGAGCAATCCAAAGCCAACTACGACGACCTGCTTAAGAAGAAAGATGAATCCGCGATGGCGACCAGCATGGAGGAAATGCAGCAGGGCGAACGATTCATCATGCTCGATCCTCCCAGCTTGCCCTCCAAGCCCGACTCCCCAAACCGATTGAAACTCTCTGCAATTGGCGTGGCGCTTGGCCTGGTGCTGGGCCTCACCGTGGCAGGCGGGTTCGAGTTTATGGACGATCGCGTGCACACTGAGAAGGAGCTCAAAGCGCTTTTGCCGATTGCAGTGATCTCTGAGATACCCGAGGTCGTGAACCCGGCGGATGAACGGAAAGCGAAAAAGAAGCTGGTCCTGGGGTGGGCCGCATCCGCCGCCATCGCGTGTTTAATCCTCGTTGGCTCGGTTTTCAGTTTTCTCCACAGTTAGGCCCTAATTCCGCATGTACAAAGCTCATTTTCACCTCAAGCGCAACCCCTTCGATCTGACTCCAGATCCCCATTGCTTTGTGCCGACACCCCGGCACAACGAGGCATTGGCCGCGCTTTACTACGGTGTGCGCAGGCACAAAGGGTTCGTCGTGGTCACGGGTGAAGTGGGCACGGGAAAGACATTGCTGCTGCGGTGCCTTTTGCGGTTGCTCGAAAACAGCAAGGATATTGCTTACGCTTATCTGTTCAACAGCAGGCTTTCTCCCACTGATTTTCTGCAATACGTCTTGGCGGATTTCGGGTTGCCCGCTTCGGGGAAGAACAAATGCGACCTGCTGCTGGATTTGAGTAAGTTCCTCGTCACGCGCGGTTCCAAGCAATTAACCAGCGTGGTGATTGTGGACGAGGCGCATGATTTGTCCGCTGACACATTGGAGGAGCTTCGCCTGCTTTCGAACCTGGAGACGGCGGAAGACAAATTGGTGCAGATCATTTTGGCGGGTCAACCGGAACTTGATAAGAAACTGGATTCTGTCGAACTGAGACAGCTGAAGCAGCGCATCGCACTGCGGACGCAGCTTGGAGCGCTCAGCGCCAAGCAGACACAGGAGTATATCGAGCAGCGCCTTCGGATTGCGGGCGCGGATTCAAGTCAGCCGCCGATTTTCTCCGCGCAAGCGATCGACCAGGTGTACTCGTATTCGCGAGGCTATCCTCGCCTCATCAACACCATCTGCGAGAACGCTCTGATCAGCGCCTATGCCAGGCAATCAATGACTGTGTCGGCACGGATCATAGAAGACGTTGCAACCGAGTTTCGTCTCGACGCCTTTGTGCCCATGCAGCAGCCTTCGTAGTTGGCTGAATCCAGAGCATCGCCTTGAGAGGTAACCCTAGTGAGTCGAATTTTTGATGCATTACAGCGCTTAGAAAGTGAGCGGTCGGGGGACGATGCCTCCGCTCTTCCCCAAGGCCCCGAATTGTTGAGGCGTGCGGAGCGCCGCGCCGCAGAGAAATGGGAAGTTGCCGGTTCTGACGCGGGAGTCGATCTGGTGGAAAGAAGCGAAGAGGATGAGCCCGGTCCTGCTGCTGCCGAATTTCAGGTTTCGAATGGCAAGCCGGCGTTGAGCATTGCGCAAGGCAACGCCAGGGTCGCGGGTTCCGAACTGCTGGAGAAATCCCCTTCGCTCAAGATGTCGTTGGCCCAGCAGAGCCGGTTGGTGTGTGTGACCGATCGAGAGAGTCCAACCGCCGAGGCGATTCGGCTATTGGGAGTTCGGTTAAGAGACCTTCGCCAGATCCGGCCACTCAAAACAATGCTCATTACGAGCACAATTCCCCAAGAGGGTAAAAGCACGATATCCGCCAATCTTGCGTGCGCACTTGCCCAGGCATCAGGCGAAAAGGTGTTGCTTTTAGAGGGAGATTTGCGGCGTCCGTCCCTGCTGCAGATCTTCGGAACCGAAGCGACATCGGGTATTGCGGACTGCGTGAAGGATGGGGGGCGCAAGCTCGCCGGCATTTATCGTCTAGAGGATGCAGGATGCTGGATTCTTCCTTGTGGACGAGCGCCGGGCAACCCGCTCGAACTCCTGCAATCCGATGGGCTGAAGGCGCTGACGGAGCGGCTGACCGCGCTGTTTGATTGGATTGTCATCGACTCGCCTCCAGTGCTGCCTTTGGCGGACACCAGTATCTGGATGCGCATGGCAGATGGGGTCCTGCTGGTTACACGCGAAGGGACAACTCAAAAACGCCAGTTGGAAAAAGGGCTCGAGGCGCTCGATAAGCACAAATTGCTTGGCGCGCTGGTGAACGGCGCCGTGGCATCGGAATATAGCGGTTACTATGACTCGCCGTCGATTGCCTCTTAAAGCATTCCGTGTTTGTGCAAACACCCTTTCATTTCGCGGTATCCACGCAAGAACCTTCATGGATTGGAACTGATCCAGTGAACGGCAAACGCCTTTGCATCCGGCGTAAATCAAATCATTCGCATTCCCATTCGACGCAAGTTCAGCTCAGGGACGGACTAGACACGCGCAGGTTCCGTGCCGAGCGGGCGAATGACGATGAACATCGAGATCAAGGGCTCTTCTAGAGGAGTATGGTGTGACACGATCCAATCAACCGAAAGCATCAAACGCGGCTGATCCCCTGCTGGAGACTGCCCCGGTCAACCGCACACCTTTCGACGAAACGACTTTCCGGCGGATGATTGCCATTGAACGGAAGCGCACAGAACGCTCCAAGGCGCCGTTTGTGTTGATGCTGCTGGAGGCGGTCAGCGATCGCGGGCCGAAGAAAAACAGCCTCACGCTGAACCGTGTCACGGCGGCGTTGCTTCAATCAAGCAGAGACACGGACCTGGTTGGCTGGTACAAGAATGGCGCAATCGTCGGAACCCTGTTCACTGGACTCATTGTGAATGACAAGCGTGCGGTCCTGGACACATTTCTTGCCAAAGTGAGCGCTGCGCTTCAGGAAGAACTTACGGCCGATGAGTTCAACCAGGTGCGGATATCGTTCCACCTTTTCCCTGACGACTGGGACCATGAAAAGCCGGGGCCGCCGACCAACACCGCCCTCTATCCGGACTTGGTAAGCAATGACAAAGGACAGCGGACTGTTCTCATTGTCAAACGCACGATCGATATTGTCGGAAGTTCGATCATGCTGTTTCTGCTTGCGCCGCTGTTCTTTGCGACTGCTCTAGCGATCAAACTATCTTCGAAGGGTCCGATATTTTACCGTCAACAAAGGGTCGGCCGCTACGGACAGACTTTTGTCTTTCTCAAGTTTCGGTCGATGGTGGTAAACAACGACTGCAACGTGCACAAAGACTTTGTCACGCGGCTTATTGCAAGTAAGACGAGCGAATCAACGCCGCCGGAGAGCGGCGCAAACGTCTACAAACTTACGAACGACAAGCGAATTACCCGCGTGGGCAGAATCCTGCGGAGGACCAGTCTCGATGAGTTGCCACAGTTCATCAATGTTCTGAAGGGTGAAATGTCCCTGGTTGGTCCGCGGCCTCCCATTCCCTATGAACTGGCGGCTTATCAGACCTGGCACAGGCATCGCCTTCTGGCGGTGAAACCGGGAATTACTGGCCTGTGGCAAGTGATGGGCCGCAGCAGCGTCCGTTTCGATGAGATGGTGCGTCTGGATCTTCGCTACGCTTCAACCTGGACTCCGTGGCTGGACGTAAAGATTCTGCTGCGAACTCCCGGAGCGGTGATTAAGGGTTCAGGCGCATACTGATCTTTGCTCGAAGCCGCCCTGTTCTGAATTTTGCAGCATGCACCGCGGTGCCTTTGGGTCCGCCTTCCGAGTTGGCCTCATAAACCCGCCGGGAATGAATGCTTCGTCACCAACAGTGACGCAGGCCAAACACTTAAGGTTCTTTGTGTCCTTGAGAGTCACTCGCATCAGTAAGCGTCAAGAAGGAGTTAGGAAGCCATGAATGTCGGTGTAATCGGATACGGCTACTGGGGCCCGAACATCGTCAGAAACCTCGCAGGCCTTGAAGGGGTCGTTGTGCGAGCGATTTCCGATCTTAGCCCCGCTGCGCAGGCGCGAGCTCGCAAGGCCTATCCGGGGGTAACCGTGACGGCGAGCGCAATGGAAGTGATTACTTCACCCCAAGTGGATGCCGTGGCAATTGTTTCGCCGGTCTGGACTCACTATGAGTTGACGAAAGCAGCGCTTGAAAATGGAAAACACGTTTTCGTCGAGAAGCCGTTTACAAGCACTGTCGCTCAAGGAGAGGAACTGGTCAACCTGGCGGAGCAGAAGAACCTGAAAGTGATGGTTGACCACACCTTTCTTTTCACCGGAGCGGTGAGGCGGATTGGACAGCTAATCAACGAAGGCGCGCTCGGGAACCTTTATTACTACGACTCGACGCGCGTTAATCTTGGCCTGTTTCAGCACGATGTGAATGTTCTTTGGGATCTTGCACCACACGATCTTTCGATCATGGATCACCTCATCAAAGCCAGTCCCGAAGCGGTAGTCGCGACGGGGCAAGGGCATCTGAACGGCCATGAGGACGTGGCATTCATGACGATTTACTTTCCCGACAAGATCATCGCCCATATCAACGTGAACTGGTTGTCTCCGGTCAAGGTGCGGACGACGTTAATTGGCGGTGAGAAGCGCATGATCGTCTGGAACGATCTAGAGGCTGACGAAAAAGTGAAGATCTACGACAAGGGCGTGAAAATCACGAGCCGAGAGGGCGTTTACGATCTGCTGGTAAGTTATCGGTCGGGTGATATGTGGTCGCCACAGCTCGAACAGGTGGAAGCGCTACGCCAGGAACTTACATACTTTGTGGATTGCATTTCGACTGGGCAAGAGCCATTTAACAATGGGCACGCTGGTTTGCGGGTGGTCAAGATGCTCGAAGCAGCCAGCCAGTCGCTGAAGAAGAAGGGAGCGTTTGTCCGCCTATGAACGAATTTAACTCAGTCGCGGCAGACGTGAAACTTGGCGCCGACGTAAAACTGTCGAAGTTTGTGAATCTCTATGGTTGCGAGATCGGAGATGAGACCAAGATTGGGGCGTTTGTCGAGATTCAAAAGAACGCGAGGATTGGGAAACGCTGCAAGATCTCGAGCCACTCGTTCATATGCGAGGGCGTGGACATCCACGACAACGTCTTTATTGGTCATGGTGTTACGTTCACGAACGACATCTATCCGCGCTCCACGAACAGCGATGGCACGCTGCAGACTGGTGCGGACTGGGACGTCCGGCCTACGGTGGTGCGCAAGGGTGCGTCGATCGGCTCCGGCGTTACTCTCTTGTGCAATTTGAGCGTTGGTGAAAACGCGATTGTCGGAGCTGGAAGTGTCGTGACCAGGGATGTGCCGCCGAACACGATCGTGGTTGGAAACCCGGCTCGGGTTCTGCGGTCGATTGAAAAGCAAAGCGAGGATGCTCATGTCAGAAACAAATAGTATTCCGTTCCTAGATTTGATTTCGCCACATATGGAGCTGGAGCAGGAGCTCACGGAAGTCTTTCGCCGTGCATTACAAACCGCGGGATTCATTGGCGGGCCGATGGTGGAGGAGTTTGAGGCATCTTTCGCGGAATTCTGTTCCGTGGGACATGCAGTGGCTGTCAGCAGTGGAACCGATGCGCTGCGATTCGCATTGATGGCCTGTGGTGTCGGAGCGGGTGATGTCGTCATCACGGTCCCCAACACGTTCATCGCCACGACGGAGGCCATCTCCCAGGCGCGTGCGATTCCGGAATTTGTCGATGTCGACGAGCGTACCTACAATCTCTCAGCGCAAATGCTTGAACGGTTTCTCGAAAAACAATGCGTCAGGAACAGTGCCAAGAAGCTCATCAGTTTGCGGAGTGGAAGGCCAGTCACCGCGATCGTGCCGGTCCACCTCTACGGACAAATGGCCGACATGGACGCGATCCTGAACCTTGCTGACAAGTACGGCCTGATCGTAGTTGAAGATGCTTGCCAGGCCCACGGCGCCGAGTATTTTTCAAAGCGCCACAACTGCTGGATGAAGGCCGGCTCGATGGGCCGCGCGGCGGCGTTCAGTTTTTACCCCGGCAAGAATCTGGGAGCATGTGGCGAGGCCGGCGCCGCGACAACCAACGATCCTGCGATTGCAGCAAAAATTCGAATGCTGCGCGATCACGGCCAGGCGAAGAAGTACTACCACGATGTAGAGGGATACAACGGAAGGCTCGACGCAATCCAGGCCGGGATACTTTGCGCGAAACTGCCTCATTTAGAGCTGTGGAACAAACAGCGCCGGGATCGAGCTGCAGAGTACGATCGACTTTTATCCTCGAACAAGGCATTGAGCCTTCCTTGGGAGCCAAGCTGGTCGCGTGCGGTGTACCACCTATATGTAATTCGCACAACCGAACGCGAAGAAATGATCAACCATTTTAAAGAATGCGGAATTGGGGTCGGAATTCATTACCCAGTTCCGTTGCATCTGCAGAAGGCCTACGCCTCCTTGAACTACAGTTCTGGGGACTTTCCAGTTGCTGAATGCACCGCAACTGAGATTATTTCACTTCCGATGTTTCCAAACCTCACCACACTGCAACAAATGAACGTTGCAGATGAAATTCTCGCCTTCCTGCATAATGGCAAGCATCACGTCATCGAAGAGACGGTCTTGATGCCAGGCGGGAGCGCGGCATAAGCCCAGTCGCCAATGCCTGCGTCTGATAGCAGACGCCACTTTGGCTTACATTCACTAGTTTCTGATCCGCATGAGTTAACTGTTGCGATTCTCACCCTTGACAACGGCAATGGGGCACCTAAGCGGATCAGAAAAATGGAGAGGTCGCCGTTGGCTAAGGCAGCGGCCAGTTTACTGGCTGCGGTGGCTTAAAACCATCCGGAGGTTCGAATCCTTCCCCTCTCCGCCAATTTGCTCGCAATCGATCCGCACACTATCTCTGCCGTTATTCAGTTGCACGATTCCTTCGAAGATTCATCCCCTAGAGCGTCAAAGCCGATCGCGTGAGAAACTCAGTGCTCGAAACAGGAGTTGAGATGGTAAGCGTCGTTGTTTCGGACCCCACAACCCATCTGTCCCCGCCGAGCAGCGGAAGTCCCCGAAGTGGTTCGAAAAGCGGACTCAAATATCGCGCTGATATTGACGGGTTGAGAGCGGTTGCTGTTCTGAGTGTGCTTGCGTTCCATATCGGATTGAGTCGATTTCACGGGGGATTCGTCGGTGTCGATGTCTTCTTTGTCATCTCCGGTTACCTCATAAGCTCCATCATCTTTGCCGAGATCAGTGGGTCTCGCTTCACGATTATTGGGTTTTACGAGCGGCGCATCCGCCGAATTCTACCGGCCCTTTTCGCGGTGCTCGCGGCCTCCAGTGTAGCCGCCGCCATTTACTTGCTCCCAGGCGAGCTCGTCGATTATGCAAAGTCGATGCTCGCAGCAACAGGCTCGGCCTCCAACATATATTTTTGGTGGCATTCCGGCTACTTCGATATGCCAACTTCGAAGCCTCTGCTTCATACTTGGTCTCTCGCCGTCGAGGAACAATTCTATCTTTCCTTCCCGCTATTCCTCATTCTAGTTCGGCGTTTTTTTAGTAAGCGTCTCACAGCGGCGGTGGTTGTGATGTTCCTCGCATCGTTTGCGACCAGTTGTGCTGTGGTTCTGCGAAGTCCGGAAACGGCTTTCTACATGCCATACACCCGCGCGTGGGAATTATTACTGGGCACATTACTCTCGCTCGGAATATTCCCCAAGCTTGGGTCCACGGTATGGCGGAATCTGGCAACAATGACTGGGATCGGAATGGTTCTTTGGTCGGTGTTGTTCTACTCGAACGACACATTGTTCCCTGGCTTCAGCGCATTGCTTCCTTGCATTGGATCGGGCCTGATCATATGGTCGGGCGAAGCCGGCGGATCGATCGTAGGGT
This sequence comes from Occallatibacter sp., assembly GCA_036489735.1. Taxonomy (GTDB): domain Bacteria; phylum Acidobacteriota; class Terriglobia; order Terriglobales; family Acidobacteriaceae; genus Telmatobacter. The sequence continues at coordinate 107,674 of DASXFF010000149.1, forward strand.
CGGTGTTATCGTGGCGCCCCGTGGTGTTTATCGGTCTCATTTCATACTCCTTATATCTGTGGCATTGGCCGATCATCGTGCTGCGCAAGCTGGGTATGTTTTCAGGGTTCGCCCGGGTTTGTCTCGGAACACTTCCGGCCCAGATTTCTGCGCATCGATTCGATATGTTGTTCGAGGTTGTGCTCTCGCTCGCCCTGGCAGTGCTTTCGTGGCGGTTTGTCGAGAAACCGTTTCGTGTCGGTTCCCTTCGCCTTAGCGGGCGGCCACTATTCGCACTGGCAGGCGGAGTTATGGTCGTGTTCCTAGGTTGCGCCACTTGGATCGTACTCGCGCAAGGGTTTCCAGGTCGTTTTCCAGAAAGGGCGTTAGATGTCACGAAGGCCCTCGATAGCCATCTGGAGCTTCGCTCCATGCGCACCGGAACCTGCTTTATTACGACGGAATACCATTTCGAGGCGTACGACATCAGCACCTGCTTACACCAAGTTGAAGGGGAGAGAAACTTCCTTTTGCTGGGCGACAGCCATTCGGCCATGCTTTGGTCTGCGCTTGCTCATGGGCTTAAAGGTGCCAACGTCATGCAGGCCAGTACGGCTGCTTGCGAGCCGTCACTTTCTCCGGCAGGCAGCGAGGATTGCAAGAAAATGATGGCCTTTATCTTTCATCAATATTTACCGGCACATCACATCGACTGCTTATTGCTTGCCGGGCGTTGGGAGGAAGGGGATCTAAATTCCCTGACAAAGCTGATCGCTTGGGCAAAGCAAAAGGGATTGCAGGTAGTTGTGTTTGGTCCGGTGCCTGAATACGACGCCCCTCTGCCACGGCTTCTTGCCTATTCAATTGCCTGGAATAAGCCGGCCTTTGCCAGCCAACATCTGATCCCGGGCCAAAAGGCGTTGGATACGGAAATGCAGCAGATTGCCAACAGGATTTGGCAAGTCCCCTATATTTCGCTCTATGACATAATCTGCCGCGATGACAGCTGTACCGAATTCGCGGATCCGTCGCACAAACTTCCGCTCATGGGAGATGACAACCACCTGAGCACACCAGGCGCTGTTTTTGTCGTGCAGCGTATGGATAAAGCCGAATTAGATTGAGTCGGCCGTTCGAAACGGAATCTTCGAAATTGTGGAACATTCAACAAGCATTATGTCCATCGGAACTCAAATTCGATTTACGAATGCATCAACAGGGGGCCCAGACACACCGGTGGCACCCGAGTCGCCTAAGAGCCAACGCATCCCGGCGCTCGATTTTACTAAAGGTGCACTGGTCCTCATCATGGTTGTTTATCACTGGATCAACTATTTCATCGATCCCGAATGGAAATACCTTTTCTATCTGAGATTTCTCACGCCTTCGTTTATCTTTATCAGTGGATTCATGATTTCCCATGTCTATCTCTCAAAGTACAGCGCTGCCGATGCCCGGCTTTCGAGGCGATTGATTACAAGGGGACTGAAACTTTTTGCAATATTTGTTGTGCTCAATCTGGCCCGTGATGTTATCGCTCCGTCTTCAGGCGCAGGAAAGGCGGCTTTGGGTATGGTCTCCGCCAAGATTCTTGTCATGTTCTTCATCTTTGGGAATCTTCCGGCCGAGGGGCCGAAGCTGGTCTCTTTTTCCATTCTTGTGCCCATCAGTTATTTGCTCGTAGCGTCGGGGGCTTTAATGCCCTTGTACCGGAGCTATAGATATGTGTTCCATATCGCTTGCTTTGGCCTTTTACTGGCCAGCCTGATTTTCGGATACGCCGGCGCCCGAAACTTTAACCTGGAATTCGTTGCGATTGGAATGCTCGGCGTCCTCGTCGGCTTTGCACCCATCGAAGCGATTGAAAGTGTTCGCCGACATCCCTACGTCCTCACGCTTGCTTACTTGAGCTATTTGATTGCGATTACGATCTGGAACGTGCCTTTTCTGCTTTTGATCGTTGCGGTTTTCCTTAACCTTTGTATCCTCTATCTGGTGGGGGCGAGCGGGAATAGCGCTTCTGCAGCCAGGAATGAAGTTATCCTGCTGGGTAAATATTCATTGCTGGGGTACATCGCACAGGTGGCGATCCTGCAATTACTCAGCAAAGGGTTTCAGCATATTAACCTCGGAGCCACCCGATGGCTTGGTTCGTTCGCTGCGGCCGTCATTCTCACCATATTGACGGTGGAAGCGGTTGATCGGGTAAGAGCCAGATCCAACAGTGCCGATCGGTTGTACAGGGCGGTCTTCGCTTGATCGGTTAAACAAAACATCGCTGCTTAGAGTGATGGCCGAGCACGAGCCAACTGACACTGAGTGGATCAAAGGCGCGGTGTCAGACGAAGGTTGGTTTTTCGGCAGGTGGAATGAATGAATGCATTGCTTGCCTTGTCGATTTGTATTTTGGGAATAGCTGGGCTTTTCTTTCTCGACAGGGATAAATCAGCGCGAACCTCGCCGGCCCTTTGGCTTCCGCTCTTGTACCTCTTGGTAATTGCATCGAGGCCCGTATCAGTGTGGTTGGGAGGAACATCCAGGACTCCTTCTGCCGAAATCCTGGCGGGTACTCTCGAAGGAAGCCCAGTGGACGCCGCGTGGTCGGGCATGCTGATCGCTGGCGGCATAATCACACTGCTATTGACGAGGAGAAGGAAGACGGCTGCCATACTAAAAGCATCTGGCCCCATCGTTATTTACTTCATGTATTGTCTGTTGAGCACGCTTTGGTCGCCTTTCCCCGACGCTTCCTTTAAACGGTGGATCAAGTGTGCCGGCGATCTAATAATGGTCATGGTGATTCTGACCGACGCTCAACCGGCCGCGGCGCTTCAGCGCCTGTTTTCCCGTATCAGCTTTGTGCTTTTTCCACTCTCAATCGTATTTATTAAGTACACGAGTTTGGGTGTTTCATATGACGAGCAAGGGCCGCATTATACCGGGGTGACAACAAACAAAAACGCGCTTGGCCTGATGCTGTACATCCTTACGATCGGGATAGTATGGAACATTCGCACTCTAGTTATGGATAAGAAATCGCCAAATCGGATAGGGCGGTTGGTGGCGCAGGTGACGATCCTGGCGTTTGGGATAGTTCTTCTGCGAGTGGCCCACAGCGCAACCGGGATTTTCTGTTTCTCGCTGGGCGGCGGTCTCATGCTGGCCACGGGGATGCCGATTGTTAGAAAGCGAACCAGCATTTTACACGTGCTTTGCTTTGGCATTTTCGTTTTGGGCCTCGGGGGATTGTTTTTCGGAGGGTCGGGGGCAGTCGCGAGCGCGATGGGAAGGACTTCGGACTTTTCTGGTCGCACCGAAATCTGGGCCGCCGCGATTGCTTCTGAAGATAGCCAGTGGATTGGCACAGGATTCGAAAGTTTCTGGAATAAGAACAACCCAAAGGTGGTAGCTATTCTTCAGGCGGAGGGCTATGCCGACATCGCAAATCTCAACTCGGCCCACAATGGGTATTTGCAGATTTATCTGGACCTCGGCTGTGTTGGTGTCTGTCTCCTGCTGTACGTCCTAGCGACTGGCTACCTGAGGGTCGTGAAAGCCTTTCGGATAAATGGTGAACTGGGGAGCCTATTCCTCGCCTACCTGATGACATGCGCCTTTTACAGCATCACTGAGGCTGGGTTCAGAATCATGACGCTTACATGGATTTTTCTTCTGCTTGCTGTAGTGGGTGCGACAGGCGTTAACGTCGGTCGGGTTAGAGTGAAGGAGCGCGGGAGTCGAATACGCATCGCCCCCGCCGCAATGGAAAATATTCTGGTTTAAACGCGGCGCCAAGTTACTCATCTATCGCGGATGGTTATGCCCACGGCGGGTTTCGTTAGTAGATCCTATTCGCAGACCCGTTCCTTGAATGACTTGCCCACGCCCACTTGTTGTGACATCGGCTCCGAGAAAGCGAAGAACAATGGTTGTAAGGAAACGACAAGTCCGCATTGAGGGCAGAGACGTCGTCGTTCGACGCCGGGTTTGTCGCGTTGCGGAGGTCGATGGCGAGGGTTACAAGTCCCTGGCAGACCCTACGTTCGCGATCGCCGATTTGCGCGAATCCGGGATGCGAGCGGATCTGTTCACATTTTTACAAGAGTTGCCAGAGACCAAGCCGCTCTATGCATATCCCTATGAATGGGACAATCTCGCCGTATTGTCCATTTCCACATTCGATCAGTGGTGGACGAAGCAGATCGGCTTCAAGGCGCGCAACAAGGCAAAGCAGGCAGAGAAAAAGGGAATTGTCATTCGGGAGGTTCCGTTTGATGACACTCTCGTTCGTGGCATTTGGGAAATCTACAACGAAGTTCCAGTGAGGCAGGGGCGGCGATTTCCCCACTACGGCAAGAGTTTGGAAACGGTTCGAGCAATGAGCGCAACATTTCTCGATAGCAGCGTATTCATAGGAGCATTTGACAGCGACAAACTTGTTGGTTTTATAAAGATGACCATCAACGATGCGGGAACTCAAGCAGGGTTGATGCACATTCTCTCGATGCTCAGCTATCGAGAGAAGGCGCCTACTAATGCTCTGCTCGCTCAGGCTGTGCATTCATGTGCGGATCGCGGCGTGACCCGTCTGGTGTACGCGAATTTTGCATACGGCAAGAAGAATCGCAGCAGCTTAAGCGACTTCAAGGAGAGGAATGGGTTTGAGCGAGTTGACGTGCGTCGCTACTATGTTCCACTCACGAAATGGGGCACTGTGATTTTTCGTCTCGGTTTACACCGGCGACTGGCTGAACAGATGCCGGAGTCGTTAGCGGCGAAGCTTCGGGAGCTTCGTGGCCGCTGGTATCAACGGCGGTTCAACTCGAATGCAGAGTCTTTTTAAGGATTCGTTTTGCCTGGAATTGTTGGCTTAATCACAAAGTTACCCAAAGCAGCGGCAGAGCAACAATTGCTCGCGATGATGAAGTGTCTCCAACATGAATCGTTCTATAAGAGCGGTACTTGGAGTGATTCTGAGCGTGGCATCTATGTTGGGTGGGTCGCGCGTCGCGGCAGCTTTGCCGATAGCATGCCGGTTTGCAGCGAAGATGGCGAAGTCACGTTGTTTTTCTCGGGAGAAGAGTATCCCGAGCCCACACTGAAACGACGGCTACGGCAAGATGGACATGAGTTCTCAGAAGAGGGGGCGTCATATCTGGTTCACCGGTATAAGGACGAGCCGGATTTTCCGAAAAGATTGAATGGGCGATTTCACGGAGTGGTCTTTGATCGTCACCTGGGCGCAGCGATGTTGTTCAATGACCGTTTCGGATTGCAACGCTTGTATTACCACGAGTCCGATGAGGGGTTTTATTTTGCGGCAGAGGCCAAGGCGATACTGAAGGTGCGTCCCGAACTCCGTGCGACCGATCCTCGAGGAATCGGAGAATTTGTTGCTTGCGGTTGCGTCCTCGAAAACCGGACGTTATTTCGGGAAATCTACCTCCTACCTCCAGGCTCGGCATGGGTTTTCCGCAACGGCGTTCTCGAGACAAGGAATTCTTACTTCGCGCCGAGCGAGTGGGAGCATCAGGAGCCGCTCAGCCAGGAAGAATATTACGACGAACTGCGAAATGCCTTTGTCAATAATCTCTCGCGCTATTTCAATGGGCGGGAAAAGATTGGGATGTCGGTAACCGGCGGATTGGACACCCGTATTATCTTGGCGTGGCACAAGGCCGAGCCGAATTCACTGCCGTGTTACACCTTTGGAAGCGCCTATCGCGACCACGAGGATGTAAAGCTTGCCCGTCGCGTGGCCAAGATTTGCCAGCAGCCCCACCAGGTGATTCCGGTGGGCACGGAGTTTCTTTCGCGCTTTGCCCATTACGCCGAGCGAACGATAGTGCTGACGGACGGATGCGCCGATCTCAGCCACTCTCCCGACCTTTACGTGCAAGAACAAATCAGAGAAATCGCCCCGGTGCGAATCGTGGGTACCTATGGCAGCGAGATTCTATTGCAGGCGGTGATGTTCAAAGCGGCTGAACCTACTCCGCACGTGTTTGAGCCAATTCGCGACCAGATCTGCAATGGAATAGCTACTTATAACACCACGCGCCAGATTCATCCTATTTCATTTGTTGCGTTCCGCCAGTCACCTTGGCACCATTACGGAGTTTTGGGTCTGGAACAGACTCAAGTTGCGATTCGCTCGCCATTTCTCGACAATGAAGTCGTTAAGACAGCGTATCGCGCCCCCTTTCCGGACGCGATCGGGGCGAACGAAATGGCTCGGGCTCGGCTTATTCGCGAGGGAAACCCGGCTCTCGCGAAATTTCATACCGACAGGGGTTCCGGCGGCCTCAACAGCAAATTGACGCACTGGTATCTCGAATTCTTCTTTAAAGCAGAGTACGCGTATGACATGGGCATGCCGCAATGGATGGCTCGGATCGACCACATGTTTGCCCCGCTTCACTTAGAACGAATCTGGCTCGGCCGGCATAAGCCATTTCATTTCAGAGTCTGGTATCGGGACCAGCTGCGCGACTATGTGCGCGAGATGCTGTTGGACAACCGTTCTCTGACGCGGCCGTACGTCCGCCGAGAAGGTGTCGAACGTATGGTAAATGGCCATTTGCGTGGTGACGAAAACCATACAGATGAAATCCATCGATTACTGTCGCTGGAATTAGCGCATAGACTCCTTGTCGAGTCTTTTTAGGTTGCGCGAAATAAGTCTACTAGCAGGCCTATAGGAGAAATGCCGGAATGACAATAGCTCCAAACTCCACAAAGGGAGCTCCACAGTGCGGGGTCGGCGAAGTAAATTGTGCTGACCTGGAGGTCGCGCTTCTGACCGGCGGGCAGGACGTTTCCTATGTGTATGGGTTAGCTACTACGCTCAGCGGGCGGGGAATGTACGTTCGGGTTGTCGGCGGAAAGAGTGTTGATTGTGAAGAGTTCCATACCTCGGAGCGGATCACGTTGGTTGACCTTGGAGGTATAAGCCCGACCGCCGGCTTTGCGACAAAACTGATCCAATTGACGGTTTATTACTCGCGGTTGCTCTGGTATGTCACGTTTTGCTCGCCGAAGATTCTTCATACTTTGTGGAATAGTAAGCTCGAATACTTCGATCGGACGCTTCTCACGTTCTACTTTAAGCTTCTCGGGAAAAGGGTTGTACTGACGGCCCACAATGTGAACAAGGCCAAGCGAGATTTGCACGACTCATTCCTGAATCGATTGACCTTGACGATCCAATATCGGTTGTCGGATCAAATCTTTGTGCACACTGAGACCATGAAAGAAGAATTGGTTCAAGGATTTGGCGTTGCGCCGGATCGAGCAAAGGTAATTCCCTTTGGAATAAACATTTTAGTTCCTGACACGGAACTCTCCGCAAGTCAGGCGAAGCATCGATTATCGATTCGAACCGATGACCGAACGATACTTTTCTACGGACGGATCGTTCCTTATAAAGGACTCGAGTGCCTGGTCGAGGCTTTTCATCATCTAGCGCGGCGCGATGCGAGGGCCCGACTGATCATTGCCGGTGAGCCAATGAAAGGATTCGAGGAGTACATCAAACGGATCCGGCGAGCGATCGCAAACGAGGAGAGCTCTGACCGTATTCTGTGCCGGCTGGAGTTTATCCCCGATCATGAAACAGAGTTGTACTTTAAGGCGGCGGACGTTGTGGTCCTTCCATACAAGAATATTTTCGAAAGCGGAGTTCTGTTTCTTGCCTATAGATTTGGCCTGCCAGTGATAGCTTCCAACGTCGGCTCCTTTGGCGCGGAAATCGCGAAGGGTAAAACCGGTTTGGTGTTTGAGTCCGGCGATTCGGCTGCTCTTGTTGCTACCATGGAGACGTTTTTTAAGAGTGAGTTCTACAAGGATGCGTCAAATCAGAGGCATCGAATACAGGAATATTCTCGGAGTCACCATTCATGGCAGACCGTCGGCGACATTACGGAATGCACATACAGGGCGCTGCTAAAACAGCGGGATAACCTCGACTGCGGATTTATTGAGGCTACGCGTTGGGCGAAGCGAGAAGACGATCAGATCTGTGGCAACGCGGATCGGACAGAGATCGAGAAGGTCGAGACTTGGTGACGTTATGGATTACCCATTACACAAACTGTCGTACGTGCTGATTTCTCCGAGCCGTAACGAGGCGCGCTTCATTGAGAAGACACTCGAATCGGTTGCGTCCCAGACCGTGCTTCCGCTGAAGTGGATTATCGTGAACGACGGCTCGACGGACGTTACAGGAGAAATTGCGGCGAAGTTTGCGGATCGATACAACTGGATCGAGGTAGTAGATCGTCCAGTTCGAAACGAGCGGCATTTTGCGGCCAAGGTCGAAGCATTCAGGGTCGGATTGGACCGTGTTAAACACCTCGACTATGACATTATCGGGAATCTAGATGCAGATGTGACTCTGGCCCTGGATCATTTCGAGTTTCTGCTGTCGAAGTTTAGCCAAGATAGCCAGCTTGGAGTTGCCGGAACGGTATTTCGGGAGCCCGGCGGATACAATTCCGAAACTGACAGTTTTGAAGGACAGACGTATGTTTCTGGACAGTGCCAAATTTTTCGCCGGCAATGCTATGAGGAGATCGGCGGATATGTGCCAAGCAAGGCCGGCGGCATTGATTGGATGGCAGTTACAACAGCACGCATGCACGGTTGGAAAACGCGCTCATTCCGGGAAAAGTCGTTTTTGCATCATAGGCCACTAGGAACTGCAGAATGCGGCGTTTTTGCAAAGAACGTTGCATATGGCAAGAAAGACTACATCCTTGGGGGCCACCCTCTCTGGGAGATCCTCCGTTGTCTATATCAGATGACAAAGCGCCCTTATATCGTGGGCGGTACTGCGCTTCTATCTGGATTCGTTATGGCCTCGTTGAGCCGTATGGAGCGTCCAGTCTCACCTGAACTCATGCGATTTCATCGCCGCGAGCAGATGCTAAAGCTAAAAAACATCATATCTTCTCTATGCCAATTCAAGAAGATCAACAGTTTTGAGCTTCTTCCGATTGAAACAAATCCCGCGCGACCCAAAGTAAGCAGGTAAGGCAGCCTTTCTTGGAGATCACTAAAAAGACATGCAGGATCTAACATGAGCACATCTACGCCATCGCTTTCCGATTCACATTTGCGGGCGGATCAACACTTTTTGCAGCGCGCCGAATCTTTGGAGGCTGTGAGCCGCTTTGTCTGCTGGCTTGAATCTTACGGGGAGACGTCTTACGACTTCCAAACGTTTTACGCGAGCGATCTATGCCGAAACATCAAGCAACTCTACTATCGCAAGCCGGTTCTCGGGACGATAGCAGTCGCCCCGATCATCCTTTGTGAAGCCTTCGTACCGTCGGCTCGCCGCTTTTTCTGGAAACGTCAGAGACTTCCCATCGCTGATGCACACTACGCCATGGGCTTCGCCCATTTGTCGACCGTATTAGATGATGAGAAATACTACCGCCGCGCTTTGGAATTCTTGCAAGTTCTCGAAGAGACTAGATGCTCCGGCTACGAAGAATATTGCTGGGGTTATCCATTCAATTGGGGAACCATTCGCGGAACCATCTGGGCGGGAACGCCGCTGATCACAACCGTTCCTTATGTATACGAGGCCTTTAAGGCAGTCTATGAACTGGATCATAACGAGCGGTGGCGAAAGATCATGAGGTCCATTGCAGAGCATGGATTGCTCGACTACAAAGATTTCGAAACGTCAGCCAGAGCCTCCACTTGCACCTACGAACCAGTCCTCGACAAAACGGGAGGGGTAGTGAACGCAAATGCCTATCGGGCTTTTATGCTCACCCAAGCGGCGACAGACTTCTCTGATGAACGCTACAGTAAGGTGGCCGAAAGAAATCTATATTATGTACTCGAATCTCAGAATCCAGATGGCTCCTGGTATTACGCAAATGATGGAAAGCGACATTTTACAGATCACTTTCATACATGCTTTGTGCTTAAGGCACTCGCCAAGATTGAAGCGCTAACGAACAACCGCGAATGTACCCAGGCCATTGAGCGAGGAATCGAATACTACGTTAACAATCTTTTCGATGAGAGCGGATCGCCGAAGCCCTTTTCAGTTCCGCCACGGCTCATTGTCTACCGCCGGGAATTGTACGACTATGCGGAGTGCATAAATCTCGGTGTGCTACTTCGGGGCCGTTTCAGAGCTCTCGATCGGCTGGTTGATGGGGTCATCAATGAGATTCTGACGGTTTGGCAGAGACGCGACGGGTCGTTCAGATCGCGACAGCTGCTGCTGGGTTGGGACAATGTCCCGATGCATCGCTGGGCCCAGGCGCAGCTGTTTCGGAGCTTGTCTCTTGTTTTGACGCGAAGCGGCCCCGCCGAAATGGGTTCTGACGCAAGAGTGCGGATTTAATATGTGCGGAATTTGCGGACAATTCAGTTACGGACGCCGGGCCCCGATCTCTCGCCACGAGATAGAACGGATGGCGCGCAGCATGGTACATCGTGGCCCCGATGATGAGGGCTTCTATGTGAATGGACCGGTGGGGCTCGGTTTCCGCCGTCTTTCGATCATTGATATCGAGGGTGGTCACCAACCGATGTTCGATGCGGATGGATCCATTCGCGTCGTATTCAACGGAGAAATCTACAACTTCCCGGAGTTGCGCAGCGAACTCGAAGGTTTTGGCCACATATTCCGTACACGTTGCGACACGGAAGTAATCGTCCTTGGCTATAAGCAATGGGGTGACGAAGTTTTCAATCACTTGAACGGGATGTTCGGCCTTGCGATCTGGGACGAACGAAAGCAGCGGCTCGTGATTGCGCGAGATGCATTCGGGATTAAACCCTTGTATTACAAAATAGAGAATGGGAAAGTGTTATTTGGTTCGGAGATTCGATCGATCCTGGCAGCAACGAACGAGAGTCCCGAGCCTGATTCCTCAGCCCTGAATCTCTTTCTCCGATATCGCTTCACCCCGTCGCCCTATACCGTGTTTAAGGGAATCCGGAAACTCGCGGCCGGGACGATGCTTGTGTTCGAAAAGGGCAATTTCAATCTGCGGCGCTGGTATCGATACAGTCCCGAGCCTTTTTCACCTGCACTTTCCGATGCGCAAGCGCGGGAGGAACTGCTCGAAATTTATAAGCGCGCAGTCAAGCGGCACCTGCTCAGCGATGTGCCGGTTGGGCTCTTGCTAAGCGGGGGCGTCGATTCGGCGCTGCTGCTGGCGTTGATGAACCTTTACGGGAAATCCTGGCCCACATACACGGTCGGCTACGGCAAAGTGTTTGCCGACGACGAACTTGCGGATGCGGCCCAGACTGCTGCCGCATTCGCATCGAACCATACAGAAGTTTTACTTGACCATGAGACCTTCGAGAAAGCCCTGCCGCGCGTTGTTGAATTCATGGAAGAGCCAGTTGCTACGTCTTCGGTTTTGCCTATGTTCTTTGTGTGCGAACGGGCACGCATGGATGTCAAGGTGGCTCTCATCGGCCAAGGCCCAGATGAGCTGTTCGGCGGATACCGCCGTCATCTGGGAATTCGTTATGGTCAGCTCTGGAGCGGTTTGCCGAAATGGGTACGCGGGCCGATTTCGTCTATGGTCGAGGCGCTACCGCGAAACGAGACTTTGAAGCGGGGAGCGAGATCGTTAGATACGCCCGATCGATTGCGCAGATACCAACAGGTGCTTTCGCTTTTGCCCGGCGACCAAATCGACGGTCTCTTCAAATCGGATCTGTTGCCTCCCTCGCCGGGGGATGAGATTTTGAAGTCCTGGGAGGACTTCTCGGATCTGATGGACCATCATACGGACGAGCTCGGCGGGTTTCAGTTCATTGAGATACGCTCGACGCTCCCGGACGAATTGCTGATGTACGGCGATAAGCTTTCGATGGCCCACAGCCTGGAAGTCCGGGTGCCGTACCTGGATAGGGAAGTTGTTGAATTCGGAGAGCGGCTGCCTGCAAACTTGAAGGTGCGGAATGGCCGGGGGAAGTGGATACACAAGCAGGTGTGCAAGGCATACCTGCCGCCTGCGATCATCCAGCGGAAAAAGCGTGGATTTGCGTCGAATGTTGTCGATGACTGGTTTCGCGTTGCGCGCTCGAAGAAAATGGACGAGATCCTCCTGGATCGGCAGTCGCACATTTTCAATTACCTGCAGCCGGCGGCTGTCCGTGAGCTTCTCGATCAGCATCGCTCCGGAGCGGGCGATCACCACAAGATTCTGTTTAGCCTGGTTGTTCTGGAAGAGTGGTTACGAGCAAGTTTCGTGCCGGCCGGTGTCTCGTAGCTGAAGGTTTGCAGGCGGATTCTAAGAGGAATGGCGGTCTGTCTCGATTTGTATCGATTAAGAGACAAGATCTGACCGTTGACAAGGAATGGACAAGTTGAATTGGTATAACTCACTCCGCAATCGGTTGAAGTCGTCATCGATTCGCCGTATCTACCGCATGATTTTCAATAGAGAGGTATTTCTCTCAACCGAACGAGAGGAAGAGTTCTATCGCAATTTTCTCGTCGGCCTGAAACCGGGCGACATTATTTTCGATGTGGGCGCGAACGAGGGCGCAAAGACCGACATTTTTTTGAGGCTCTCCGCGAATGTTGTTGCTCTTGAGCCCGATGATGCGTGTTTAAACACTCTGAGGGACCGATTCCTGCGCTACCGTTGGAGAGCAAAGGATGTATCGCTTGTCGGAAAAGCAGTGAGTGACAAGAGTGGCAAGGAAGAAATGTGGATCGATGGGCCAGGTTCAGCGGTCAACACGATGAGCCGAAAATGGGCTGATCATCTCAAGGACCACAAAGACAGCTTCCCGCACGGTCACTGTGGGCTGGAGTTCCGCCAGAGCAAATCGGTCGAAACCACCTCGATTCGGGATCTCATTAAGCTTTACGGAAGCCCTTTCTTCATCAAGATCGATGTGGAAGGACATGAATTGAGCGTATTGCGCGGGATGCCGCATCCGGTGCCGTTCCTGTCGTTCGAGGTTAACCTCTCGACCTTAAGGCAAGAGGGAATCGACTGTGCGCGGGTGCTGGGCGGACTTGAACCGGATGGCCGATTTAACTACACACCGGACTGCTGCGCCGGGATGGCGCTTCCGGATTGGCTTTCACTGGACGAGTTTTGCGGGGTACTCGCTTCATGTCCGGAAGAGACCATTGAAGTTTTCTGGAGAACGAACCACGGCGCAGTTCAACATGAAGTTAACTAGCGAGACAGCGATTTCTTCGATCCGCGAGTCCCGCCGTTAGTCCCTGACAAGTACCGTCACCGCGCTGCCGCTCATAGATCTTCATAAGCCAATGAAAATCGCATATCTGATGCTCGTTCATGGTAATCCGCTTCTTCAGGGGAGAGCGATCAATATGCTCTCCTGTGACGGTAGTGGATTCTTTATCCACGTCGATGCAAAGTCGGATATCCGGCAGTTTTCCCGCATCAGTGGGGAAAATGTGACCTTCATCGAGCCGCGGATCCCCGTTTATTGGGGCGAGTTTTCCATTGTAGAGGCGACGATGAACTTAATGCGGTTGGCACTTGCCGGTCAGCAAGGCTACGACTACTTCGTCTTCCTCCAAGGGGCGGATTATCCTCTGCAGAGTAGTGAATACATTCAAGGCTTTTTCGCGGAGAACCCCGGCCTGGAATTCATTGGATTGGTGAAAATGCCGGCGCCTGGATACCCCCTTTCGCGATTCGAAGCCTTCCGATATCCATCCACGAAGCCGCTTTTGCGGTTCGCCACGCGGGGTCTGGGAAAGATCGGCTTAATGCGTCGCGATTACCGCAAGCATCTTGAGGGCCTCGATGCTTACGGCGGCGATGCATCGTGGGCACTATCCAGGAAAGCGTGCGAGTATATCGTAAAGTTCGCAGCCCAAAACCCGCAGGTGGTGGAGTATTTCCGAAACACTTTCTCGGCTCCCGACGAATGGTTCTTCCAAACTATTCTCGGCAATTCACCGTTGCGGGCCCGGTGCCGCAGAAGCCTCTGCTACCGAGACTACCCACCACATCTCCACCACCCGGCGCTCATTAATGAATCGCACATTCGGTCTTTTGATTCGCAGAAGAGGATATTGGTCGACGATGAGTGGGGCTCCGGAGAGATGCTGTTTGCACGAAAGTTCTCGGATCAGAATTTACAAGTAATTGATCGCGTTGATGGGATGATAAAGCGCAAAGGACTCGAAGAACCTCTCATTGCCGGGGTTGAAAGTTCTGCTGCCCACGGCGGCCGTTAGGTCCATTTTGTTCGATGATAGTCTGGCACGACAAACTATGAGTCGCCTACGCATTCTCGTTCTAGCACCCGATACGAACCCGGAGAGCATCACCGGCCCTCTGCTCAGTTTTCGCCAGTCGGAAGAGCTGGCTAAACTTCACGACGTCACTCTTGTCGTTCGTTCGACTGTGGAAGAGGCGGTTCGTCGCGCGCAAGTGCCCTTTTGCGGCGTTGAAGTTGTTCGTATGCCGACGGTCGAGCGGGTTTACGACTGGAGTTTTCGACGGATATTCAAAGGCGACTATCGCAGCCAGGCGCTGACTGCTTTTGGATATCCATTCGCTCTGGCGTTTGAGTGGTACGCATGGCGGCAATTGAAAGGCCGGGTGATTGCAGGCGAGTTCGACGTCGTCCTCAGACTTCTGCCCATCGTCTCGGTGATGCCGAGCCCGTTCGCTTTCTTTCTCCGGCACCGTCCCGTGCCCTTCGTGATCGGACCTCTCAATGGAGGGTTGCCGTGGCCACAAGGCTTCCGACAGGCCGATAACCAAAAGGAATGGGTCTCCGGCTTAAGAAGCCTGTATCGGTTCTTGCCCTTTGCGCGAGCCACTTATCGAAACGCTGCAGCGATTGTCGCAGGGTCGTCGCAAACGTATGCGGAGTTCGCTCGGCATCGGGAGAAACTGTTCTTTCTCCCAGAAAACGGCGTGAGCCGCTCTCTGTGTTACGAGACGACGCGCGGCCCCGAGCGCAATGGCAGGCTCGAGCTGATTTTCGCCGGCAGCTTGGTGCCCTACAAGGCGTGCGACCTGGCCTTGCGCGCGGCTGCGCCTCTTTTGAGAAGCGGCTTGGCGTACTTTACGGTGCTGGGCGACGGGCCAGAGCGAGACCGCCTGGAGCTGCTTGCGAAGTCTCTCCAAATCGAGAAATCTGTAGCTTTTTGCGGCCCCCTGAGCCACACGCAAGCCTTAGCGAGAATGCAGTCCGCTGATGTGCTGCTGTTTCCGTCGGTTCGTGAATTCGGAGGGGCAGTTGTCTTTGAAGCTCTTGCGTCGGGCGCGGTGCCGATCGTCGCTGACTTCGGCGGCCCTGGAGACATTGTCAACCCAGAGGTAGGTTACAAGGTTCCGCTCACGAACGAGGAAGACATGGTTTCGCGGATGGGCGAGATCCTGGCCGAGCTGGCCAAGGACAGGGAACTTCTTGAACAACTACGGCGACGAGGCATAGCTTACGCTCGGGAATCCCTAACCTGGGATGGGAAGGCGCAGACCCTGACAGCAATCCTGCGATGGGCTTTGCGGCAAGGTCCGAAGCCGAACCTGCCGCCACCCAAGGTACTGTATTCCAGTTATCTTTAAGGGATTGTCTGAGTGGAGCCGGCTAACCCCGTGGGCGGATTAGGTCCTGTTCCCCCGCGTGTGCTAGAGCCCGAGTCAGCTTCGTAGACCCTCTCGTCAAACTGCCGTACGTCTGGCCAAAGCATTGTTCCGGTGCACGCACCAGGGTTTGATGCGAGCGAATAGGTTACGGTCGTCGATGTCGCGTGGGTCATGTATACCTCCGAACCCGTCGCGGTGCTGGCGCCAGTGGTGGCACAACTTCCACCGCTAATTTGCATTGGCCCCATCAAACGATTGCCACTAGACGGCAGGCCGGATACGGTAAGAATCTCGCACGGCGCAGGGGCCGGGGCGCAAGTGCTAGATACATTAGACCAAGTGGATGCCGTGATCGAGTAGGAATTCTGATAGGTCGTGTCAACGGGAAGGGTCTTGTAGGCAATCGAAGCAGGGTTATCATAGCAATGCCCGTTCACTTCGTTGCCGCCGGTTACATCGGGTCCACAGGTTGGGAAAGGCGGCGCTGTTGTGGTTCCGGCGCAAATCCCAGAGGACGGGCTGAAACCGGAATTGCAGACTTTCCACCACGATAGTCCAGTGCCTCCAGAGGGATAGAATCCCATTGAATCCATGAAGAACGAGGCGGGCGCGGTCAGGTTGACGTTGGGCAATATGTTGGCGAATGCGAGAGCATTGCCGGAAAGACCTGTCGGGACTTCCAATGGATTTTTCTGGACAGCGCCGGTGACGGTATCGTAATTCAGCCATCGCATGAAGGTGGCGGCCGCGAGGGGATCCGTTCCCGATGAAGCAAACCGGTAAATGGCCCCGTTGCCGCTTCCAGAGTACGTCGTACACTGTGCGGTACCCCCGAGCACGTTGGCGATGGCACTGTCGAAGCGATGAAAAGCATCGACAGCGATACCGATGCCTGCTGCGCTTGAATATGCAAATGGAGCCGAGCTACACGCGAACCAGTTTCGGAAAGTTGTGTTGAGGTCCCCGGTTCCCCAGGTGTCGTCGTCGTCCCAACCATCGCCCTGATTGCCTTCGAGCAAGATAAAGTTCACGCCTGCTCCGCTATTGTCATGTTGATAAGTGACCGAAGGAAAAGGCCCGGCGTTATTGTTATTATGGATGGAGTTATAAGCGACTACTTCTCCGCTCTGAGATCCTCCACCTTCGATAAAGGTGGCATAATCTTCGATGTTATTAAGAAGCAAACTGTCAGAATCGCTCGCGTTAAACACCCCGCTCACCGCGGAAGTTGGAGACGACGGAGTCATGCTAAAAAAGTAGCTATTAGAAATCAGGTTATGCGCACCGCGGCCAAAGGCCGATACTTGCACGTTTGCTGGAGCGCCGACAAATCGAACACCCTTGATCCAGCAGCCATACGCTGGGCCGGAGACCTCAGCATTGGCTCCATTCGAAAACACAATGCTCATGTCTTCCAGACCGATCCCGTAGCCGATGCCGGATTTTCCTTCCCAATACATTGCCGCGGTGTTGGAAGTGGACCAATTGGGCATGTAGAGGCTGGGGCTGAAGCCGATGGTATACGAGCCACCGCCGTTGTTGCTTACCGAAGTGATCGAGACATACTGCACCTGATCGGCGGGATTTGCGGTGCCGGAGTAGAGACTGCAAGTCGTGCTTCTTCCGCAGATATATAGTCCGCCGTTGTCGGCATACGAGCCGGAAGTGCAGTTATTGTAGCCAGCGCCAGCTTGGATACTCCCACTAAATCCCGTGTTGCACTGATTGAACCATGCCAGGTTGCCCGTGACCGGTGCGGAGCCCGATACTCCAGTCAGGGTTAACGAATTCGCTCCCTGCGCCGGAATGCTTCCTAAGGCGGCGCCATTTGAATTAGCTCCCTGGCCGAATTGCAAAGAAGCTGAAAGAGTTATCGTAGTACTCATCGGCCCGGAGCCGCGCAAGGTGACATACGGAGCCGTGTTGAGTTCCGCGACAGAACCGATCGTGAATGACCCCGACCCGAGCAGGAGATATGAGCCCGAAGGATTGGCGGCCGAGCAGTTGTTCATAGCCGTCACAATGGACGAGAACGAAGTGCCGGAGGGGACCGGAACTGTAATGCCCGCCTGGGCCGAGGTGCAGGCAGGACGCGTGGGAGGCGTCCACGGATTCGCGGTCGTCTCGCCGTCCGGCAGCGTTGCAGGCAATCCCGCTTTACCCCAATCGATGACACGGCTCGGACTGAGGATGTTAGCCCCGAGTGCTTGCGAGCGCGCGACTGTTGAAAGGAAAAAAGTTGCAATAAAAAGAGTGAAGAGTACTCTGCCGAAATGCTTCATTTTGAAAGTTCCTCTGCGTTCGGAAAATCGTGGTATCTTGGCTGAAGTTTAGCACCGAAATCAAACCCAAGTAATACTTTCAGGTTACCAACATAACCTGATCACAAGGGTCTATCCATTCCCCAAAGGGAACGAGTGGGAACTCGTTAATCAACTGAGGTCATTGAGCTTGCCAGCATTTTGTATTCCAAAGATAAACCAATGAATCTAAACGTAATATATAGCTCCGGTCCGCACTCGGCACCTCAAGTTTTGTCCAACCGTGTAATTTGTACCGCGATTGGATGCGCTTGCAAACCATAAAAGCGGCTTGGACAAGGCTTGAAGCGACGCGGATGAGGCCATTTGACGCTCATGGCGATTTCCATCCGTTCGCCGAAGGCGGAGAACTGAGACGCCTTGCAGTTCGCGGGGGCGCGGCGACGATATCTGCTGCGGCCCTGTCGCTCGCTGTCCAGGTAGTCAGCACCGTGGTCCTCGCCCGGATGCTGACTCCAGCCGATTTTGGCGTGGTCGCCATGGTGACGACTTTCGCCTTGTTGCTGATGAGTGTGGGCGCAAGCGGCTGTACCGAAGCAATTATTCAGCCCGACAAGATGGATCGATTTCTGGCGAGTAACCTTTTCTGGATCAACTTCGCGGTTGGAGTGATCCTGGCAGCTGGGTTTGCGGCGTCGGGTTCCCTGCTGGCGCGATTTTACAAGAATCACCTGGTGACGGACATCGCCATCGTTCTCTCCCCAGGGATACTCATGGCGTCAGTGAATGTGGTGCAGATTGGATTGTTGAAGCGGGGAATGCGATTTGCCGGCGCCTCGGCCAACGATCTGATTAGCCGCATCGCAAATACAGTCCTCACAATCGTATTGGCTGCAAGGGGGTGGGGATATTGGGCGCTGGTTTTAGGGCTGGTTGCGCAGTGTCTGAGCGTTGCGATTGGGGCGTGGTGGCTATGCCGATGGATTCCGAGCATGCCTCGGCGCGGAGTGGGGACGCGCGGGGCATTGAAATTCGCTGCCCACATCTATAGCACGTATAACGCGAACTATTTTACGAGAAATTTCGATAATTTTCTGGTTGGGTGGCGATTCAACGCTGCGGCGCTTGGATATTACAAAAAGGCTTACGACTTATTCGCGCTTTCAGCCACACAGCTTACGGCCCCGCTCAGCCATGTGGCTCTCTCGGCATTAAGTCGAGTGAAAAACGACCCGGCTCGTTTCCGGCGGCAGTTGGTGGGTTCGCTTGAAATGGTTTCTTTGGTTGGGATGGCGATGGGCGCCAATCTAACTCTGGTGGGCAGAGAAGTGGTGCAGCTTATTCTAGGACCGAAATGGGTGGAATCCGGCCGGATTTTCGAGCTCTTCGGGCCTGGAATTGGCGTGATGCTGCTCTATAGCACTGTTTGGTGGATCCACGTCTCGATTGGAAGGCCGGAGCGCTGGTTTCGCTGGACGCTGATCGAGGCAGTTGTGACAGGGTTGATGTTTGTTGTGGCGCTGCCCTGGGGCCCGGTCGGCATCGCGGTGGCGTGGAGCGTGTCATTTTGGGTGCTCTTGATTCCTGCCTTCTGGTACGCTGGACGGCCGATCGATTTTGGAGTTTCGCAATTAGTGACTGCAGCCTGGAGATACGCACTCGCGTCACTAGTTGCTGGTACGCTCAGCGCCATCGTACTCCGACATTCCGCGTTTTCAGGGACGCCTGGCAGCACGCTCCATACGCTTGACGAAATCGTCGTGAGTTCGGCGGTGTTTTTAGCGCTTTATCTTGGCGCCGTTATCCTTCTCCACTGGGGTATTTCTCCGCTTCGCCGACTCAAGAGCCTTTTACGCGAACTCGCACCGATGTCGCGAACGGAGGTCCTGCAGGTCGCGACCAGAGAAGGTTGATGGAGAATCTGCTCTGGATGCTTTCAAGCAGTTAACCAATATGTACAGCAACATCTGGCGTTTTTGCGGCCAGGGAATCGCATAGGTAAGTCGAACGCCGGGCTCCCCGGAGGTAGAGTCATCATGAAACCACTCGTATCGATCCTCATTCCTGCTTACAACGCAGAGGCATGGATAGCCGACACGCTACGGAGCGCAATCGCCCAAACCTGGGAACGAAAGGAAATCATTGTCGTGGACGATGGTTCGACCGATCGTACGCTGGCGGTGGCGCGGCAATTTGAATCGAATCAGGTGTGCGTCACATCCCAGCGGAACCAGGGAGCCGCAGCGACGCGAAATAATCTGTTGTCAATGAGCAAAGGCGACTACGTCCAGTGGTTAGATGCGGATGACCTCATACCCCATGACAAGACCACTCGACAGATGGACGCGACCGAGCGAGCAAAGAGCAAGCGGACCCTCATTTCGGGCGCGTGGGCGTCCTTTATGCACCGCCCGCATCGCGCGCAATTCTGCCCGAGCCCGTTGTGGCAGGATCTTCTTCCGGCGGAATGGCTGATGCGTAAAATGGAATTTAACGCCCATATGCAAACTGCGACTTGGCTTGTCAGCCGCGAATTAGCCGAAGCGGCGGGGCCATGGGACACTCGGCTTTTAGGAGATGACGACGGAGAATTTTTTTGTCGAGTCATCCTCGCCAGCGATGGAATCCAGTTCGTGAGAGAATCGAGAGTCTATTATCGCGATTCTGGCGCGAGTAGCCTAAGCTATATTGGCCATTCGAATCGAAAGCTTGAGGCCCAATGGCTTTCCATGCAACTGCACATCAAGTATCTTCGGTCGTTAGTTGACGATGATCGCGCGCGGGCTGCCTGCTGCACATACATTCAGAACTGGGCCGGCATTTTTTATCCAGAAAGGATGGATATTTTTGGGCAAGCCGAGGAACTTGTCAAGAGTCTCGGCGGCGAACTGAGGATTCCGCAACTCTCGTGGAAGTACTCTTGGATCGACGCGATGTTTGGTCGCCCTCAAGCTAAGCGCGCTCAGACTATGTTGCCCCGGATCAAGTGGGCTCTCATACGGCGTCTGGACAAGGCTTTGTACCAAATGGATGGCCGCAAACTCGACGAGAGCCTCCTAGGAACCTGAGTCACACTCATTCCCTGGATTAGCAAATCGATCACGTTATCGTTGGGGGATCGCGCAGACGACTTGGCGCTAATCGCGAAAATGTCGAGATCGCAGAATCTATCGTCCCCGCTTTGTAGATGAGTCGTCAAGAATGCAACCGGAGAAATGCAAATACGGAATAGGCAATTTTCTAAATCTCAGGTAAATCATGTCTCATCAACTGGCCCAAGCCTAATCAAGCGAAACCCGGCGGCGGTAACATCTGCTCGATATTCCCCCCCGCGGACCGACACCAGGCATGGCCATGCGCGGCGGCTGAGAGTCGCAGTCTCGGGTAAAGCCGAATGGCGACCGAGCGTCTGCGAATGCAGCAGGAATCATGGTGAAAATTGAAAGGTGAAGGTTATGAAAATAAGTGTGTTTGGATTGGGTTATGTTGGTGCAGTTTCAGCGGGTTGCCTCGCCCATGATGGCCACGACGTCATAGGAGTCGATCCGGTCCCAGCAAAGGTCGATCTGATTAATAAAGGATTGTCCCCAATTGTCGAAGCGGAGATCAGCGAGATCATCGAGGTGACTGCTAAGTCAGGTCGTTTGCGCGCCACCAACGATCCAAGCTTGGCTGTTCAAGAGACGGAGCTATCGTTCGTCTGCGTCGGGACTCCGAGCCAGCCAAACGGCAATCTCGATCTAACCTACATTCGTCGGATTTGCGAGCAGATTGGTGAAGCGCTCAAAAACAAGCGTGGGCGTCATACGGTGGTGATTCGCAGCACAATCTTGCCAGGAACCATGCGTGGGACTGTAATTCCAACGCTAGAAGAATGCTCGGGCAAGAAAGCTGGAGCCGATTTTGGCGTCTGTAACAACCCCGAATTCTTGCGAGAGGGATCGGCTGTGATGGACTTTCGTTGCCCGCCGAAAACGGTCATTGGCCAATTCGACGCTGCAAGCGGCGATCCGTTGGTGGCTCTTTTTGCAAATATTGGTGCGCCATTCATCCGTACGGATTTGGAGATAGCAGAGATGGTTAAATACGTAGATAACACCTGGCACGCGTTAAAAATAGGATTCGCAAACGAAATCGGCACCTTATGCAAATCTCTCTCTGTCGACTCACATAAGGTAATGGACATATTTTGCCAAGATAGAAAACTCAATATTTCTTCCGCATATCTCTCGCCAGGATTTGCATTTGGCGGCTCCTGTCTGCCAAAAGACCTCCGGGCACTTTCATATGCTGCTAAGCTACGCGATGTGGAACTCCCGATAATGAAAGCAATTCTTCCAAGCAATGAGTTGCAGATTGCAAAAGGCCTGCGGATGATCACCGATAAAGGAGATAAGCGAATCGGATTCTTCGGAGTAAGTTTCAAGGCTGGCACAGACGATCTGCGCGAAAGTCCAGTAATCGAGGTAATTGAGCGGCTATTGGGCAAGGGATATGAGCTGCGGATCTACGACAAAAATGTGAGGATGGCGAGTCTTGTAGGTGCGAACCGCGACTTTATTCTAAACAGGATCCCACATATTTCGAGGCTCATGGTCGAGTCGATGGATGACATCCTGGAATTTGCCGAGACGATTGTAATAGGACACAGAGATCCCGAATTCCAATCTGTAATGGAGAGAGTTCGGTTCGGTCAGAGTGTCATCGATTTTGTGCGAATCACAGACCTCAGAAGTGAGAATGGATACGAAGGCACCTGTTGGTGAATACGATATTTGCGAGTTCGGTCGAGCCCATTTCATGCTTGGACGATTCTAATTCTCCATGATTTTGAACTGATAAAAGCAAAAAACGGTCTGTGTATTGGCCGGAATGTCTCCTAAACTTCCGAACAAAAGAAGCTCCCAATGAAGCCTAAAGTATTGATTATCGTTGAGAACGCGGCTGTACCCTTTGACCCTCGTGTCTGGAAGGAGGCTATTGCGCTTCGCGAAGCCGGATATGGAGTCACCGTGTTGTGCCCGAAACAGAAAGGGTGTGAAAAAGGATATGAATTCACCGAGGGGGTTCATATTTATCGCCATCCTATCCCTAAAGGTGGTAATGGGCTCATTCAATATTTTTGGGAGTACACCTGGGCTTTATTCTGGGAGACTCTCTATTCGTGGTGGATTTATCTGCGCCGTGGGTTTTCTGTGATTCAGGCTTGCAATCCGCCCGACGATATTTTTTTGGTCGCGCTGCCATTCAAGCTCTTCGGTATCAAGTTTATCTTCGATCATCACGATGTTAACCCTGAACTCTATATTGCCAAATACGACCGTAAAGGTGTCTTCTACGGGATCCTAGTTTGGTTGGAGAGGCTGACTTTTTACTTCAGCGATGTCGTGATTTCGACCAACCAAAGTTACAAAGAAATCGCGACCACGCGTGGAGGAATGGCGCCGCAGGACGTATTTGTGGTTCGTAATGGACCAGACTTACGGAAATTTCAGCGAGTTCTTCCCAATCCTTCGTTAAAGCATGGCAAGTCTTTCCTGATTGGTTATGTGGGTGCCATGGGATCCCAAGAGGGACTGGATATTCTCCTGGATGTTGCAGAGCACATTAGAAATCTAGGACGAACAGACGTCCATTTCACGTGCGTCGGCGAAGGGCCAGCGTTTTCCGATCTTCAGGAAATGCTGAGAAAGAAGAGTCTTGGCGATATGGTTGACTTCACTGGGAGGATCTCCGACGCGGCGCTTCTCGAGATACTATCGACCGCCGATGTCTGCGTGAATCCTGACAAGCCGTGCAAAATGAATGACATGTCGACCATGATTAAGATCATGGAGTATATGGCTCTGGGAAAGCCCATTGTTCAATTTGACTTAAATGAAGGCAGGATCAGCGCCCAGGAAGCTTCGCTGTATGGTGATAATCAGAACCAAGTGCCCGACTTCGCAAAGAAGATTCTCTGGCTGCTCGACAATCCGGAAGAAAGGTTAAGGATGGGCGAGTTCGGTCGAAGGCGGGTTGAAACGGAACTTGCCTGGGAATATTCTGTGGCAAACCTTCTCGCTGCGTATGACAGGGCGTTCAGTAAAATGCGGCGCAAGAGCGGGTTGGAGGGGGATATCGCGGCACCCTGAAAATCGAAAGTGAAGTGTCTAAGCGTATTCTTCCATATGATCGAAGCCTAAGTACTTGAAAGTGCGAGCAAGCGTGACCTTAATCTCCATCAACAGGGTAACTGAAATTAAGAATCGGATCGAGACGCGACAGGCGCGAATCGGCATTGTTGGTATGGGCTACGTGGGTCTGCCGCTAGCCTTGCTCTTCAGCGAGCAGCGCTTTGCAATTACTGGCTTCGATATCGATCAACGCAAAGTGGATACGCTGAGCAAAGGCGGATCTTACATTGTGCGAATTCCCGGCACTGAGATCCAGGTAGCTCAGAAGAGCGGGTTCAAAGCGACTTCCGACTACAGTCTGATTGCGCAGATGGACGTTGTCATCATTTGTGTGCCTACTCCGCTGGACGAGCATCACGAGCCTGATCTCAAGTATGTGACCGACACAGTCCGGAGCATTGCGCCGCATCTTCACGATGGTCAGCTGATTATTTTGGAGAGCACTACTTATCCGGGGACCACCGAGGAAGTCGTCGTGCCGCTTTTGGAGGCGGGCAACGCTTCCGGCCTGAAGGTCGCGAGGGATCTTGAGAGCTCTGGGTTCTACGTCGCGTTCTCTCCCGAGCGCGAAGATCCCGGGAACGATAGTGTTGCGCGCCGCGATATCCCAAAGGTTGTGGGCGGGTGCGGGCCGGCCGCGCTTGAATTAGCCTCTGCAGTCTATTCGACCATCTTCAACCGCACGGTGCCTGTTTCATCGCCTGCAGCAGCTGAAATGACCAAGCTGCTGGAAAACATCTACCGCTGTGTCAACATCGCTCTGGTAAACGAATTGAAGCAGCTGTGTATGCGCATGGGCATCGATTTGTTCGAGGTTATCGACGCGGCGAAAACAAAACCGTTCGGTTTTCAGGCTTTCTATCCCGGACCTGGTCTGGGTGGGCACTGTATTCCGATCGATCCCTTTTACCTCTCGTGGAAAGCCAAGCAATTCGACTTTCAAACCCGTTTCATCGAACTCGCCGGACAAGTCAACCTCGATATGCCTTACTTTGTGGTCGAAAATGTGATCGAAGCGATGAATCAACAGGGCAAGGCGCTTCGAGGGGCTCGAGTTCTTGTTCTGGGGATGGCGTACAAACGCGATATCGACGATCTTCGAGAATCGCCCTCGTTAACGATTATCGAACTTCTGCAGAAACGCGGAGCCCAGGTTGAATACAACGACCCGTTTTTCCCGTCTGTCACGCAAGGCCGCAAATACGCGTTGAACATGACCAGCACGCCACTGGAGAAAATCCCGGAATTCGATTGCGTCGTGATTGTGACCGATCATTCGCAATACGATTATGCTGAAATCGCCGCCAAGGCCAAGCTTGTAGTGGATACCAGGAATGCGACCAAAAACATCGTGTCCGCGAACATTGTCAAGTGTTGAATATCATGTGAACTATTGCATCGATTGCAGTCAGTATCAGCCACATTGCTGAAGTCATCTGAATACCCAATCTGGGCCCAAGAACACTCTTCCGGTCAATGACATTGCTTCCCCTGGGCGGCGTGATTTATGCCGGATAGAGCATTCCAGGGTTCGCGCCTTCAACATCATTCCAAGAACGAAAAGGAGATCGAAAAATGAGCACAATAGAGATTCATCCTCACCAGTCAAATTCACCCGCGGTAGACTCTTCAATTCAACAGACCATCACTCAGATGATCGACGAGATGATTGACAAACTGCCGAAGCCCAAACAACTGACCAGCGAGGAGCGCCGCGGCATTATCGCTCGCTATACCTCGGTTCTGGAAGGCAATTTCATCTATTGGTTTACAGCCACAATGATTGCGACCAAAGCCGAAGATGCGCGGCCGATACTTCTCGACAATCTTCACGAGGAGTGCCGAGACTCCCATCCGCACATGATGCGGAAATTTTCGATGGCAGCGCACGCTTTCCCGAATGACCGGGACGCGCTCGCGGTGCATGATGACCTGACGAAGATGCGCCTGTTCCTAGGCCGGCTGTCTGGAGTGCAGTCACTCTTAGCGATGGCGTTCTTCGAAGGGTTCATTCAGAAGTTCATGCCGTTCCTGGCAAGCCTCGCCGCCGAGGAGGGTTCGTCGGAGATGGAGTACACGGATGTGCACGGCGTGTGCGACATTGGCCACACGGCCGGACTGTTTCAGGCCGTTGGGATCGAAATGGCCGTGGATCCTGTTAAGCCGGGCACGGATCTTTTCGAGGGGGTAAATCTACTTCGCACGCTCATTAACCGCATTGTCTACTACCGGCCGGAGCGCGTTTCCGCATAAAGAGTGGAACAGGATCGTTCCGGCAGGCCGATGAAACACTGGATTCGGCGAGGTGGCTGGATTGTGCGCAGCCCCCTCGCACGCATCATAATGCGGCTTAGTGCAACTTGAGAAGACGGTTAGCCGCATTTCTCAATCTCAACCGCGATCCTCAGCGGATGTTATTTTCAGGCCAAGTCAGAAAGGATTCAATGGACGTACGATCTGAAGTTGCAGATGCCTTTGCAAGGGTAGCTCAGGAGTATGAAAAGGATCTGCCTCCCCTCTCGGATAGCATGCCTCTTCTTGAATCCGGATTGGATTCCCTCTGCTTTGCAATCATCGTTACGCGGCTGGAAGATTCCCTTGGTGTGGATCCGTTCAGCGCGGATGATTCTCTATTCCCGATCACGTTTGGCGAGTTTGTAAAGCTCTATGAAGTAGCGGTAAAGTAAGAGATCGCTCTGGGCCCAGCGATTGGGTGCGACTCAGAGCGGCTCCGGGTAAAGTAAATGGATTCAGCGTCAGCTAACGCACACAGTTTTGACAATTTGGATAGTGAATCACCCATGATTGAGCAACCGACAATCGCTGGCGACTGGGAAGAGCCGGACGAGGGCACACTTCGCGGATTACTCAGCCGCAGCCTGCAGTTGCTCGCCAGAATCTCGCCTGGTGCGCGAACGCTGCGCCCCATGATGCATCGCGCGCGCGGGGTGAAGATTGGCAAAGGTGTCTGGATTGGCCACGATGTTTTGCTGGATACCGCGCGGCCTGACCTGATCACCATTGAAGACGGTGCATCTATCAGCATGAGGGCGACGATCATCGCACACTTCAAGGAGTTTCGCGGCGTCAAAATCGAGCGCGAAGCATTCATTGGCCCAGGGGCAATCATCCTTCCCAATGTTGTTATCGGTCACGGGGCGGTCGTTACGGCAGGCAGCGTAGTCTCTCAATCGATACCGCCTATGACGGTTGTGCAAGGAAATCCAGCTGTTGCCGTTGCTCGATGTGGGGTTGCGCTCAGGCAGGATATCTCGATGAAAACCTTCTCCAGGCGTTTGCAGCCGCTTCCCCATCGCGCCTCAAGTTCGCGGGAAAAACCGGTGACTCAATCTGCCGTGACCCCATGAAGTCCTAAGAGCTGTACTTCTCTTGTTACTTTTTTTATTGCATTCATTTCCCCATCCCACAATGCTCAGCTTCTAATCAGGTTGCAAAAATGAGTTTATTTTTGCTCCCAAGGGAGAATACTCGGGCATTTCGACCACTCGGCACGTTTGCCCGCTGTCCTTGAGCACGTTGTCATTTCGTATTTGTCGCTGAAGATATCGATCATGCATCAGGAAACAATAACGACGCTTCAAACCGCCATTGGGGCATCCAGCCTGTCATCGGACCGCTTCGTCGAAGATGCTGCCGGGCGCATTGACTTTGCTGGTCTTTTGCGAGGATCGTCTCTCTTTGGTCGAGGCGATGAGCTCGAGGGGCGCTCCGTACTTCTTGCCACAACGGCTCAGCTCACAACCGCTTCTGCGCTGATCGAATTGGATGGCGTCGCTCGGCGCATTGTTCTGTGGCTCCCCGATTGGCCGGTGGAACATCTTCCCTACGTCATCGAAGCGGCGGAGGTAGATAGTGTCGTCTCTGACCGGATGATTCCGGACATGGACCTGTCGCGCTCACTGTACTTTTGCCCCTGCAGCCGCAATCTCGTGCCGTTCGATCGCAATCACAAGGCGACCCACGAAACAGAATGGATCCTTCTGACCTCCGGCACAACGGGACGGCCGAAGCTTGTCGTCCACA
The DNA here is from genome assembly GCA_036489735.1 of Occallatibacter sp. Lineage (GTDB taxonomy): Bacteria > Acidobacteriota > Terriglobia > Terriglobales > Acidobacteriaceae > Telmatobacter. The sequence continues at coordinate 135,718 of DASXFF010000149.1, forward strand.
CCCTCGCGAGCTTGACTGCAGCCATCGAATCGCGTGGCGACAGCAGCTCCCAAGTTGTTTGGAGCACTTTCTACGATATTCGGCGTTATGGAGGCCTCCAGATTCTCTTGCGCGCGGCCCTTACCGGCGCGTCGCTGGTGCTTTCCAATCATGAGGAACCTGTGGCGGACTTTCTTGCTCGCGCCGGCTCGTCGGGCGTCACCCATATTTCGGGAACTCCCTCACATTGGAGGCGCGCCTTGATGAGCCCCTCGGCGAAGCTTCTGAATCCGGAGTATGTTCGCCTTTCGGGAGAGGCAGTGGATCAGGCAATCCTCAACAGTCTTCGTACCACCTATCCCAAGGCTCGGATGGTTCATGCCTTCGCCTCCACTGAAGCGGGCGTCGCCTTCGAGGTCAGAGATGGTGACGCAGGTTTTCCTGCGTCCACATTGAAAGAAGATTCGCGGATCGAGTTGAAAATCGAAGACAATACGCTGCGCATTCGTTCGGCTGGAGCTGCCCGGCGCTATCTTGGGGATGGAGTGCCGACTCTAAAAGATCAAACGGGTTTCATCGACACGGCAGATACTGTTGAACTTCGCGACGGCCGATACTACTTCACCGGTCGCAGGGACGGTGTGATCAATATCGGCGGACTGAAAGTGTATCCAGAAGAGGTTGAAGCCGCGATCAACCGTCACCCGGACGTGCAAATGTGCCTGGTACGCGCAAAGAAGAGCCCTATTACGGGCGCATTGGTGGTTGCGGATGTGGTCTTGAAAACAGATAGTGCATTGGGAAAGGGTGATTCGAGGGCCGCTCAGGCAGACATTCTTCAGCATTGCCATGAGCTTCTTGCCGCCCACAAAGTTCCGGTGGCGATTCATATTGTTTCCGAACTGCCCATTGGCGACTCTGGCAAGGTGATGCGCCGCAATGCGTAATGTCGTCGTGACTGGCGCAAGCCGTGGATTGGGACTTGGTATCGCCCGGAAACTGGCGTCATCCGGGTATCGGGTTATCGCGGTCGCCCGCAGCGAGGGCACTGAATTTGGCCAAGCGCGGGAAGAAGTCGAAGCCATCAACCCCGGCTCATTGATCTTTCAGCAATTTGATTTGGCCGAGGTCGAGAAAATTCCGAGTTTCATCGCTCGAGTGCGGAAAGAGCATGGACCGATCTATGGACTGGTGAACAACGCCGGGATCAGCCACGAAGGCATGCTGGCCATGATGCCAACTTCGCAGATTGAGCAACTTATGCGCGTAAACATGCTGTCTCCAGTGGTGCTCACGAAATACGCAGTGCGAGGCATGATGAGCGATGGAGGCGGGCGGATTGTCAACGTCTCTTCGATCATGGCATTTACCGGCTACAGCGGGTTGAGTGTTTATGGCGCCACCAAATCGGCCCTCATCGGTTTTACGCGGTCTCTTGCGCGAGAGGTCGGACGCGCTGGCATTAATGTGAACTCCGTCGCTCCAGGGTTTATTGACACACAACTCACTCGCAGCCTTGGCGAGGAGCAACGAGATCGGATCATACGGCGCAGCGCCCTGCGCCGCATGGCGGATGTAGAAGATGTTGCCGACACGGTCGAGTTTCTGCTCAGCGACAAGTCGAAGAACATTACGGGGACCGTAATCACAGTGGACGCAGGGAGCACGGCGTGACTGAAGTGATCGACATCACCCAGCGACCAGCTGTTAAGGCGTCGCACGCATGGTTGCGCGCACTGGAATTGACGGCTCCGATTGCTCGCAACCCGCATCGCGTGATGCTTACCGTAATTGAGGAGCTAGCCGCTCGCCACGGCGATGCCCCGGCTTTGCAGTCGGATCGAGAATGCTTTAGCTATCGCGAACTCGTTGCGCGTTCGAACCGGTATTGCCGCTGGGCCCTGATGCAAGGCATCCAGAAGGGCGATGTTGTTGGGTTGCTGATGACCAACCGCCCCGAGTATTTTGCGATTTGGCTCGGAATCACATCGGCTGGGGGTGTTGTAGCCTTACTCAACACCAATCTTCAGGGTGCATCGCTGGCTCACTGCATGAACGTGGTCCGGCCGCAGCACATCGTCGTCGCCGGCGACCTGGTCGAGTCAATCGCCTCTGCTCTGCCGGCTCTTGACGGCAACCCGGCAATCTGGATCCACGGCGCCGACCACGCTTCGTTCGCGCGGATCGACGCTTTCATTGACCGGCTATCGCCGGATTCAACTGCCGGTGAACGGCCACAACTTTCCATCGATGACCTGGCGCTCCATATCTATACATCGGGCACCACGGGGATGCCGAAAGCTGCGAACGTAAGCCATGCGAGGATGCTGCAGTGGTCCTACTGGTTTGCCGGTATGATCGGCATCCAACCCGACGACAGAATGTACAACTGTCTGCCGATGTATCACAGCATTGGAGGGGTTCTTGTCCCAGGGGCAATGCTGGTCGCCGGCGGGAGTGTTGTGGTGCGCGACACCTTTTCGGTAAGCCAGTTTTGGAACGATGTGGTGCGATGGGACTGCACGATGTTTCAATACATCGGGGAGTTCTCCCGGTATCTCGTGCACGCCCCTGTCTCGAACGATGAACGCAATCACCGCATCCGGATGGCCTGCGGGAACGGCATGTCGTCCGAGGTTTGGCGCGATTTTCAAAGCCGGTTTCAGATTCCACAGATCCTCGAGTTTTATGCTTCCACAGAAGGCGGACTCTCTTTGTTTAACGTCGAGGGAGAGCCGGGAGCTGTCGGCCGTGTTCCGGCATACCTGGCGCATCGCTTTGCGCCGGTGCTGGTCAAGTTTGACGCCGAACGTGGAGTGCCGTTTCGCAATGAACAGGGATTTTGCATCCCTTGCGACTTGAATGAGCCGGGAGAAGCACTCGCCAGGGTGCTCGGTGATCCGTCGCAGGCCGGGAGCCGTTTTGAAGGCTACACAGACCGGAGCGCGACGAAGAATAAACTGTTGCGCAATGTCTTCGAGCAGGGAGATGTCTGGGTTCGCACCGGCGACCTGATGAGGAAGAATGAGAAGGGTTTCTTCTTTTTCGTTGACCGCATCGGCGACACGTTTCGCTGGAAGGGAGAAAATGTCGCCACTACGGAGGTCGCAGAGGCGCTTTCAACTTTTCCTGGCGTACAGCACGCGATCGTCTACGGCGTGAAAATCGCCGGAGCGGATGGCCGAATCGGCATGGCCGCTATTGCTTGCGATACTCGCCCCGATTTTTCCGCGCTTCGGCAGCATCTGACCCAATCTCTTCCCGTCTATGCCAGGCCGGCGTTTATCAGGCTCCTGGACAAATTTGAAGTGACTGGAACCTTCAAGTATTCGAAATCTGAGTTGATCATCCAGGGATATAACCCGGACCTCACATCCGATGCCCTCTATTTCAACAACCCGGAGACGCAGGCTCTACAACCGATGGATCGGGCTTTGTACAGTCGCATACAGGCCGGCCAGATCCGGCTCTGAGTCGCGTCAACCTCTGCTTGTGCCACTCTGGCACCAATGCGCCCAGACAATGAGCAAGTGGAGGATTGAACGTGCAGGAGAGCGCAAAAACACCAGGCCGGGAACCGCAAGGGACCGTGCGTACTGATCGAGCGACCACTTCAATGTTCATTGATCCAATTCGAGAAGAATTCGAGGCGGCAGAGTCGGCCATCGACAGCGGTCCGATCTATCCAAATGTGACCGCAGCGGAGGTTCGCGAGCATCTCAAGTCCCGCTACGATTTTGCCCAGGCTATCCCCCTGGATGAAGCCGCGGCCGACGTGGAAGACATGCTGCGCCGTTGGCAGGTGCAGGTTACTCATCCGCGCTATTTCGGACTTTTCAACCCGAGTGTGACGGTTTCCTCTGTTATTGCGGACACCCTGGTTGCAACATATAACTCCCAACTCGCCAGTTGGCGCACTTCGCCGGCGGCAAACGAAATTGAACGGCATACTCTTGCGTGGCTGGCATCGAAATTCGGTCTCCCTTCAAGCACAGTCGCAACTTTTACCAACGGAGGGGCGGAAGCCAACCTGTCTGCTGTCATTGCAGCTCTGACGCACACTTTCCCGGAGTATGGTGAAGCGGGTCTTCGCAGCCTTTCATCGAGCCCGGCAATTTATGTGTCGGAGGATGCGCACCATTCGTTCAACAAGATCGCCCATATGACGGGCCTCGGGCGAGATGCCCTGCGGCGGGTGCCCATCGATTCCGGCCTGAAAATCGATCCCGAAAAGCTCACAAGCCAGATCGAGAAGGATCGTAAGAATGGCTTGATCCCATTCATGGTGGTTGGCACGGCTGGCACCACGACAGCCGGAGTCATCGATCCATTGGGGGAACTGGCGGGTGTTTGCCGGGGTCAGGGCATCTGGTTTCACGTGGACGCCGCCTGGGGCGGAACAGCAATTCTCGCCCCGTCGCTCAGGAGTCATCTGGCCGGTATTGAGCTGGCGGATTCCATCACATGCGATGCCCATAAATGGTTATCCGTTGCGATGGGGTGCGGCATGTTCTTCTGCCGCCACCCGAGAACCGTGCAACGGGCGTTTCGAGCAGAAGCCGCTTACATGCCGAGCAGCGCGGATGCGACGACCTTCGATCCGTATGAAAACTCGGTGCAGTGGTCGCGCCGATTTATCGGGCTCAAGCTCTTTCTGAGTCTCGCTGAGCGCGGTGAATCTGGTCAGGCCGCAATGATCGAGCATCAGGCGCGCATGGGCAATCTACTGCGAGAGTCTCTTGCTGCCGCCGGCTGGAGCGTAGTGAATTCTACCCCTTTGCCGTTGGTCTGCTTCACGCGCGAAGGACTCGACGTACCAAAGTTCCTTTCCGCGCTTCGGGAGAGCCAGATTGCATGGATGTCGGAGACCAGGATCGACGGAAGGCCTGTGGTGCGCGCCTGCGTTACCAGTTACAAGACGAACGAGAGCGATATAAAGCAGACCGTCGATCAGATCACTGAACTGGCGCTGAGAGATGGAGCCGTGATCATGAGCCATGCGGGAGCCGAACGGAATAGCGATAGTACCAAACCTCTCATTGCAGGAACCCCCAGACAAAGACGATGAAGCCTGAAACGATTGCTATACACGCCGGTTATGAGGTAGAGCGGACGACGCGGTCGGTCGCCGTTCCCATCTATCAAACGGTTTCCTATGCCTTCGATAGCGCCGAACATGCTGCCGCGCTGTTCAATTTGGAAGCTGAGGGGTATCGCTACACACGGATTGCCAACCCGACCACTGACGTCCTGGAGCGCCGTGTGTCCGCGCTCGAGGGGGGATTTGGCGCCCTATGCGTCAGCAGCGGTCAGGCAGCCGTGTACTACGGACTCATCAATGTAACTCAACTGGGTTGCAACATCGTAACTGTCCCCCAGCTCTACGGCACCACGCATACTTTATTTGCGCACCTTCTTCCGAGCCAGGGAATAAAAGCGCGCTTTGCAGAGTCGGATCATCCAGATGCGATCGAAAAAGCCATTGATGACAATACGCGCGCCGTTTTTTGCGAGAGCGTTGGGAATCCCGCCGGGAATATCTGCGATATAGAGGAATTGGCGCGTGTGGCGCACAGGCATGGGGTGCCGCTCATTGTCGATAATACGGTTGCTACACCCATCCTTCTTCGCCCCATCGACTACGGCGCCGATATTGTCATCCACTCGCTTACCAAGTTCCTGGGCGGGCATGGGACGGCCATGGGCGGGGCGATCGTGGACAGCGGCAATTTTCCCTGGAAAGAGCACGCCTCGCGATTCCCGATGTTCAACGAGCCGGATGCTTCGTACCATGACCTCGTTTACACGGACCAGTTCGGGAGGGGTGCTTATATCGGGCGCTGTCGCAGTGTTTATCAGCGGACCACCGGTGCGGTTCTATCGCCCTTCAATGCTTTTCTTCTCCTTCAGGGAATCGAAACGGTTGCATTGCGGATCGAGCGCCATACACAGAATGCAAAGGCCGTCGCGGAATTCTTGCGCAACGATCGCAGAATTGACTGGGTCAAATATGCCGGGTTCACCGATAGCCCCTATTACTCCTTGGCGCAAAAGTACTTGGGCGGCAAGGCATGCTCGCTCATGGCATTCGGTGTCAATGGCGGCTATCCTGCCGCAGTAAAGGTCCACGATGCACTTAAGCTGGTGACCCGGCTTGTTAACCTCGGCGATGCGAAGTCACTCGCTTGTCATCCCGCTTCCACAACCCATCGGCAGATGTCGGCTGAAGAGCAGCGCAAAGCTGGCGTATCTCCCGAAATGATTCGCCTCAGCGTTGGCATCGAGCACATTGACGATATTCTCGCCGATCTCGATCAGGCGCTTGCAGCAATACATTAAACGATCCGTATTTACACCCCGAAAACTTAGCTCCGTAGGAACTCCAAATGCCCGTTTGTTTGAATTCAAGTCCAGCCGGATATAACCCAGGGGCCTGCACGAAGTCTTCGTGCGGAAAGCCCACCGCTCCATGTGGAGAAGATTGGGAAAATATCCTTACCATCGGCTTGGTGAATAACATGCCCGATGGAGCGCTTGAGGCGACCGAGCGCCAGTTCCTTTCGCTTCTCGATGCGGCATCTGGCGACACGCGTGTGTGTGTATCGCTCTACTCGATGCCCACAGTGCCCCGCGGTGCATTGGGCGAACACCGTATACGCAACTTCTATTCAAGCGTTGAAGAGCTCTTGCACCGTCAGGTCGATGGACTTATTGTGACCGGCCGGGAGCCTCTGGCGACCGATTTGGCTGACGAACCGTATTGGGACAGTTTTGTGCAGACTCTCGAGTGGGCCCGCGAGAATACTTTTTCGACCATCTGGTCGTGCCTCGCTGCCCACGCGGCTGTGCTGCACATGGATGGAGTTCAGCGCGAACGGAGTAACGAAAAACACTGTGGCATTCTTGACTGCGCAAGGATCTCCGATCACCCGATCACCACAGATCTTCCACCGCAATTCCGTTTGCCGCATTCGCGCTGGAATGGAGTCCCTGAAACGGAGCTGACCAATCGCGGCTATCAGGTGCTGACGCGCGCCGGCGTCGCGGGAGTGGATTCCTTTGTAAAACAGGGAAGCAGCCTGTTCTTATTCTTCCAAGGCCACCTGGAATACGAGCCGAACACCCTCCTGCTCGAATATCGGCGCGATGTGGACCGCTTTCTTCGCGGCCAGTCCACTAAGTATCCACTTATTCCTACCGGATACTTCAACAGTGAGAGTGCAAAGGAACTATCTGAGATTCAAGCCGGAAGATCCACACGATCCAATGAAGAAACCCTGGCTCGCTTGGATGCAGTTTTGTCTGCGGCCGCTCCAACAAACGGATGGCATACCGCGGCTGCCACGATTTACAGGAATTGGCTAAACTATATCGCATCGCAGAAAACGGATCGTGTGCGGGGAAGAGATTTTGCTGTTCAGAGGCCGCTTGCGGCTGCGTCAAGCATGTCGCGTCCAGTGAGACAGCAACCCGTTAGTGCTACGGAGTGATCGTCGATCGCTTCGCCAGGTCGCAATCTGAAAAAATCGGCATGAGCCACTTGCTCGCAACCAAATCGCGAGCTAGATGCTTCATGGAAAAAGGCGGAGCATGAGGCGCGCGCTGCTGTATTTGGGGGTTGTGCTGATGGTGGGAGCGTCTCTCGCGACTCTTTGGTTTGTTTCACACTCGCGCGTGTTCGCCGTTCCCGCCGCTAGGTCATACCGCAACAACTGGAACCCGAGGGCAGCAGCCGAATATCTGGATGTTCGCGAGGCGTGGTGGGAGCGGTGGCCTGCGGCACAATTGGATCATGGAACATTTTGCATATCGTGTCACACCGCCTTGACCTACGCGTTGGCGCGACCCGCGCTCCGGAAACAGCTTGGCCAGACAGAACTGACACCCGGTGAAAAAGACTTACTGAATAACGTCGAAAAGCGTGTATCAAACTGGCCGGCGATGAAGCCGTATTACACCGATCCGGAGGATGCAATTCCCTCGCATAACACCGAAGCGGTGCTGAATGCATTCATCCTGGCGAATTATAGCCAAGGCCAACCCTCACTTGGGCCAATCACGCGGCGCGCATTCAAGAATGCGTGGGCGCTGCAAGAGACAGAGGGTGAAAACGCAGGGGGCTGGAAGTGGCAGAATTTTCATGAGGCTCCCTGGGAGTCGACCGAGTCTGCGTATCAGGGGGCAGCGATGATGGCACTGGCAGCGGGCATGAGGCCCGATCTGTACGCCAGCGACCCTGAAGCTCAGGAACATGTTGAACAGCTGCGCGGATACTTACTCAGAAAATACGCCGTTCAGCCTCCAATTAACCAACTCTATGTTTTATGGGCATCGAGTCAAATGCCCGGACTCCTTAGCGAGGTTCAGCGCTCTGACCTGATCGAGAGAATTGCCAATCTGCAGCGCTCCGATGGCGGGTGGTCGCTTTCATCGCTCGACAAGCAAGTGGCGTTCAAGCGTAGGGTTTTGAGTTTCGTCAAGCGCGCGAGCGGCGCGGATGTGAGCGACGGATGCGCAACAGGCCTGACGATTTTGGCACTCGAGGCAGCCGGAATGGATTCACAAGACCCGATCTTGAAGCGCGGACGAGATTGGCTCGAAGCGAATCAGCGCCCGGAAGGAAGCTGGTGGGCTTCGTCGTTAAACGGATTCCGCGATCAGAGCAGCGGCATGGGGCACTTCATGAGCGACGCAGCGACGGGATATGCGGTTCTCGCGCTTGAACAGGCTCCGGTGCGGTAATCCAATGGAGCTGCGAATGAGCGCAATCAAAGAGCAAGAACCTTCTTAACCGATTCCTTAGTAACAGAAACCATGCGGAGAATGTCTTCCTCGGTAATGGTGAGGGGCGGCGCGAAGAGCACCTGATCGCCAGGAGCGGGATGAACGCCTGCCGCAGGGCGTGTGCGCGTTATGACCCCTCGTTGTTGCATTTCAAGTCGAAGCCGAGCCCCGAAGCGTTTCTCAATTGGAAAATTCCTTTTACTGGGCCGGTCTTCCACAAACTCCACGGCCGCGATCAACCCTTTGCCGCCGCGTATATCCCCCGCATTGGGATGATCGCCGAATGCGTCTTGGAGAGCAGCCAACAAGACATTTCCCATCTTCGCCGAGTTCTCGACTAAACCTTCACGTTCGATGATCTCAAGATTCTTCAGAGCTACGGCGCAGCAAGTTGGATGTCCGGAGTTCGTATATCCATGCATCCAGCGGTTCGCAGGCTCGACAGAATTGAGAGTGTCCCGAATCTCCTGGGTCATGATGATTCCACCTAACGGGACATAACCTGAAGTTACCCCTTTGGCGAAGGAAAGAATGTCGGGTTTGACATTCCAATGCTCCAATCCCCACTTGCGGCCTGTGCGCCCGAAGCCCGTAATAATTTCATCGGCAATCAGAAGCACTTGGTAGCGGCTGCAGATCTCGCGTACTTTGGGCCAATAGTCGTCGGTAGGATAGATAACGCCGCCAGCGCCGTGGATTGGCTCACCAATAAATGCAGCAACTGTCTCAGGTCCTTCGCGCAGAATGGCTTCCTCTAATTCCCGAGCCGCCGCCTGGCCTACCGTTTCTCCTGGCTTGGCGCCATGAAAGCGATACGGATAGCAGGTTTGAATATGAAGAAAGCCGGGCGCGAGTGGCCCAAACATCTTCCAGTACTCCGCTATCCCCGTGGCGCTCATTGCTTGGAGCGTGACTCCGTGGTACCCATGGACGCGCGAAATGATCTTGAACTTTTGCTCTTTTCCATGGACATGCCAGTAATAGCGAGCAGTCTTGAATGCCGTTTCGTTCGCTTCCGCCCCGCCCGAAGTGAAGAAGACAGCGCCCATGCTTGGCAACATCTCGATGAGACGCTGCGCGAGCGCGATCGATGGTATGGTAACGGACCCCGCGTAGCCGGAAGAGTAGGCCAAGGTTTGCATCTGTGTCGCGGCTGCCTCGGCCAATTCGGAGCGACCGTGACCGACCGTCACATTCCAAAGCCCGGAAAGGCCATCGATATACTCCTTCCCATCAGTATCCTGAATCATGACGCCGCGCCCGCTTGCGAAAATCAAAGCCTGATTCGAATCAATCGGGTGGTGTAATGAATGGACCTGATATTTGCGATCTGTTTCACGGAGGGTCGAAGCCGAGTTCTTCACAGGGTCCTCTCTATTCAGGCGTGCCGGAGGACTTCTCCGGTGTCTGAGTGGCATTGGTTTGGATCACAACTTGGCATATTGATCCCGAGGAAAGCATTTCGGACTGCCTTCCGCCGCAATACCGGATCGCCCGAGAATCAATGCAGCCTTCCGAAACCCGAGAAAACGATTGGTAATCAAGGACGATGTGTTCGGCAGGCTGTTATCCTCTGCAGGCGCCGTACTCTCTATAAAGAAGCGCCGCACTAGCAATGATCTCATACACGCATTGGATGGAGAATGGAACCAGGGTGGCGAAAAACGCGAATCCAAATCACAGAGATCGGCTTCGGCAACTGAATGCGATCATTCGAGTGCTCGCGCCCAGGTGGCTCTAACCAAAGACTGTTGTGGTCCATTGTTGCCAGCCAAAACGGTGTCTTGATATGATCCAGTTGTCTATATTAGCGTTGCAGCAAGTGAGCCTGAAGCTGCTATCTTCCCCGATTCTGTTCGCACTGAACCAAACCTGCTCAACTTGCCGAGTTTGCGAAGAAAACTGGTGTTGCCATAAAGTGCGTCGAAAGTTACGTAAAGCAAACACTCTATGACTAAGACTTTATCTGAGTATTATCGTTCTCCGGATAACTACGCAAGTTTCCGACTGAACACGCCGCTGTCTCCAGACGCTGGATACTTCCAGTGGGGAGAAGATACGGTATGTTACGGGCGAAGTACAACAGGCCATCGTTCGGAGCGAGCCGATGCAGCGCTCTACAACACATTTGGCGATACGACGCTCGACTCGCCCAGCGTCTGCTTGCCGTTTGACCCCGCAGAAGTGATTGAGAACCTGCTGCGTGAGCGCTACACTGCCGAATTCCGTGAACCTGGGCGACTGTCCAATCTTGCAATTCGCAAAATCTACTACCGGCTGCGGCCGTTTCTCGCCATGCCAATTCGCAAACGGCTGCAGAAAATTCATCTACGAAATTGGCACAAGATTCCCTTTCCGCAATGGCCTGTCGATTCCACTGTGGACCGCATAAACCGAAGGCTCATGGCCCTGGCCATACGGGCACAGGGTTTGGAGGAAATGCCTTTCATATGGTTCTGGCCGCAGGAATTTACCAGTTGCGTCATTATCACTCACGATGTTGAGAATAGCGGCGGTAGGGACTTTTGTCGGAACCTCATGGATCTTGATGAGTCGTTTGGCTTCTATAGCTCCTTCCAGGTCGTGCCAGAGGACCGATATGCGGTTCCCGAATCATTCTTGCAGGAGATCGCAGGGCGCCAGTTTGAGGTGAATGTTCATGATCTTAATCATGACGGGCGGCTCTATGCCGATTACGAAGAATTCAGAAAAAGGGCCACGCAGATCAATCAATACGCGCGCCGCTTCGGTGCTGTTGGCTTTCGCTCAGGCATACTGTACCGCAATGCGGATTGGTACGATGCATTTGATTTTTCCTACGACATGTCTATTCCAAATGTCGGTCATCTTGACCCACAGCGTGGCGGTTGTTGCACGGTCATGCCGTATTTTATCGGGAAGATGGTCGAGTTACCCCTCACCTGCACGCAAGATCACACACTCTTCAACATTCTCGATGACTACTCTATCGATTTGTGGAAGCGGCAGGTAGGGATAATTAAAGAAAATCATGGCTTAGTAACCATCCTTGTTCACCCGGATTATGTCATTGCGCAACGACCGCAAGCTATTTACCGCGAGCTCCTTAAATACCTGGCCGACCTGCGGGACAAAGATCATATGTGGGCGGCGTTGCCTCGCGACGTTGCCAACTGGTGGCGCGAGCGAAGCGAGATGAAGTTGGTGAAAATGAACGGTTCGTGGGCAGTTGAGGGTCCCGGCAGCGAAAGGGCGCGAGTCGCCTATGCGCGCGTCTCGGGCGACACGGTTACGTACAGCATTGAGCCAAAGTAAACGTAATTTGTTGCTTCTGCCGGACCAGAAACTGTGTCCTGCTTGTAAGTTACCGGACGAAAAGTTTTAATTGTCTGTTCGTAAAGATACGACGTGAATGTCATGGAAGGTTTTCGATGAAACCCTGCGATGTGACGATTATCGGCGCGGGCCCCTATGGGCTATCCGCCGCCGCTCATTTGAGTGCGGCGGGCTTGGATGTGCAAGTATTCGGCGAGCCGATGGAGTTCTGGGCCAATGGAATGCCCGACGGAATGCTCTTACGATCGCCGAGAGAAGCTTCAACAATTGCCGATCCGCGCTCGGCCTTGACTCTGGAAGCCTATGAGGGCGCCAGCAGAACGAAACCCGTCAAGCGCGTGGCGCGTGAAACTTTCGTCAATTACGGACGATGGTTTCAGAAAAATTTGAAAGCCGAGCTGGATCGGCGCGAAGTTACCGAGGTACGCCGGGACGGATCGAGCTTTAGGCTGACCTTGGCAGACGGCGAAGTGCACGCGACACGTCGGGTGGTTGTGGCTGGAGGTGTCGGACCTTTTAGGAGGATGCCCGAACCGTTTGCATCCCTGCCACCGAGTCGCGCCTCTCATTGCTACGAGGGGCGGAGCTTTCGGGATTTCGGCAAAAGAGTAGTTGTGATTGGAGCGGGGCAGAGCGCCCTTGAATCGGCTGCTCTTCTCAAAGAGGCCGGAGCAGACGTTGAAGTGATCGCCAGAATTTCGGGTCTGAGGTGGATTGGGATGCATCCAAGGCTGCATAACCTCGGATTCATCTCAAAGACACTCTATTCCAAATATGACGTGGGGCCTATCGGTGTTAGTCGGCTGGTGGCATATCCAAATCTTATGTACCCATTTCCGATGGGACTTAAAGACCGCATTCGAAAACGAGCTGTGCGATCCGCCGGCGCGCCCTGGCTCATTTCCCGGCTGGATGGAGTTAAGATCACGCTCGAAACCAGCGTTTTGTCCGCCAAGGAAATCGGCGATGATGTCGAGCTTCGTTTGAGCGATGGCAGCGAACGGCGAGTCGATCACGTGCTTGCAGCAACCGGCTACGACGTCAATATTTCCCGCTACAAGTTTATTTCACCCGAGTTGGTGAACGAAGTGCGGCAGCTCGATGGCTATCCCGATGTGGGTGCTGGATTCTCGACTTCAGTGCCGGGGCTGCACTTTATCGGCGCGACAGCAGCTCGAAAGTTTGGACCACTGCTTTACTTTGTCGCGGGCACAGAATTTGCATCGAGAGAGCTTACTTCCTGGATTCGTCGTCGCGAGAACAAGAAAAAACCAAATTGACAGTATGATCGAAGTGAAAGAGCAGCCTAGCCTGTCTGACGGGATCGCTATCCTAACTGACAATCCACCGGTCGGTGCGGTTGTCGTAGGGGGCGACCACCCCGGACTCGGAATCGTGCGTAGTCTCGGTCGACGCGGTATTCCTGTTTTTGTCCTCGACGACCAACATTGCATCTCCTCCTGGTCCCGCTACGTCACGAAGTTCATCAAAGTGGCCGATATTTTGGACGAGCGCAAAACCGTAGATGCAGTTCTCCAAACTGGGCGACGCTTTAATCTTCGGAATTGGATTCTGTTCCCGACCAGGGATGAGACGGTAGCCGCTTTCTCGCGCCATCGTGCCGAACTTGCGGAGTTTTTCCGGGTCGGAACGGGAGAGTGGAACAGCGTTCAGTGGGCATGGGACAAAAACAAGACATACAACCTTGCTGTCACTTTGGGAATTCCCTGCCCAGAGACCTTCAATCTAAAGAACGCCGGGGAACTATCCACCCTCTATTCCAGGCTGCCTTTAGCTATCAAACCGGCGGTCAAAGAGAACTTTTTTTATGCGACTCGAGCAAAGGCTTGGCGTGCGAACAGCGCAGAAGAGCTAAATCACTATTACGAGAAGGCAGCTCAAAAGATAAAGGCCGAAGAGATACTGATTCAAGAGATCATTCCAGGAGATGGCCGGGAGCAGTTTTCGTTTTGCGCGTTCGTGCAGCATGGAAAACTGCATAGTACATTAACCGCGCGACGCGCGCGCCAGCACCCTCGCGAATTCGGTCGCGCCGCAACCTACGTCGAAACGGTCGAGAATCCTGAGATTGTGGAGTTATCGGAGCGATTCCTCAGAGCAATCAACTATCATGGTTTGGTTGAAATCGAGTTCAAGCGGGATCCAAGGGACGGCAAATACAAAATTTTGGACGTAAACGCGAGAGCATGGGGATTCCACTCGATAGGTTCTGCATGCGGGGTGGATTTTCCCTACTTGTTGTATGCTGACCTCCTGGGATTGCGCACCGAGCCCGTTTGCGCTCGCGCAGGAGTTGGATGGCTTCGCTTGTTAACCGATATTCCTACTGCAATGGCCGATGTCATGCATGGAAGTCTCAGCATCAAAAACTATATTCGTTCCCTGCGCTCAACCCGCATCGAAGCCGTCTTTAGCCGGAAAGACCCGGGCCCCTTTTTCGCGGAGATGGTCATGCTTCCCTATCTGGCCATGACAAAGTACTCATCCTTGCCATCAAGAGATAACGCGAAGTGACAAGAAGCCGCTCACGCCCTTGCTCTGTCTAATATTTGTCCAGGATTGACTTTGTGAAGGAGCTCAAAGTTTAGGAATAGGTTTAGGGTATTAGAGATGGGTGAATTCGCGATCTGGATGAGCGGTATGCGCACCAGAGCTTTAAAACCGGGCGAACTTGCTAACATTGAAGGTAAAGGAATGCTATTGGGATGATCATAACGCGTACTCCAATGCGAATATCATTTTTCGGGGGCGGCACGGACTATCCAGTCTGGTACCGTGAGCATGGCGGTGCTGTTTTGTCCACGACGATCAACAAGAACTGTTACATTACCTGTCGGTGGCTCCCGCCTTTTTTCGATTATCACAGCCGGATTTCGTATTCGAGGGTGGAGAATGTGCACCGCAACAACGAAATCGACCATCCGGCTGTTCGAGGCTGTTTGCAGTTTATGAATATTGAGGAAGGCGTTGAGATTCAACATGTAGCCGACCTACCTGCACGTTCAGGTTTGGGGACAAGCTCGGCCTTCACCGTTGGGCTGCTTCTGTCTCTCTATGGGCTGAAGAATCAGATGCGTGACAAGCACACCCTTGCGGCTGACGCGATTCACGTCGAGCAAGATATTTTAGGTGAGGCTGTCGGAGCGCAAGATCAGGTGAGTGCCGCGTATGGAGGTCTGAATCGAATTAACTTCCTTCGAAATGGAGCACTTGAAGTGCGGCCGATTGTGGCTGCTCCGAGCCGCATCGCTGAACTGGAGCAGCATTTGGTGATTTATTTTACTGGCTTTTCGCGCATCGCTTCCGAGATCGCAAAGGAACAGATCCGGATGACGCCCCAACGGGCGAGCGAGCTCTCCACGATCATGCAGATGGTTGATGAGGGAGAGACAATATTGTCTAACCCTTCACGTCCCATCGAGGACTTCGGGCGACTTCTGCATGAGGGATGGAAGGTAAAGAAAACCCTGACGGAAAAAATCAGTAACTCAAGCATCGACAGTATTTATGAAGAAGGCTTGAAAGGGGGTGCTCTGGGAGGAAAGCTTTTGGGGGCTGGTGGCGGAGGTTTTATGCTATTTTTTGTCAGGCCTGAACAGCGCGAATCTCTTCACAAAAGACTTAAGAAACTTCTGCGCATTCCGATGAACTTTTCGCGTACCGGGAGCCACATCGTGGCATACGAGGCCGAGGCGCCATACGACAAGTCGCTGATTCGGGAGCGATATGAGTTGTATGAGCGGCCTTCTTGACGCGATGATACTTTGCTGGAAGCTGGCCGGTGCTTCCAGATGGTCATTCGAAACGGACTGAAGGCAATCGTATGCGTTCATGACCCATTTCTAGGGTTCTTGCTGCATCAATTGAGTCGCGAAGGCTTTTCGCGCGTCGTCGGATCACCGCCGGTCGCAGGCACCTTGCCAAACCCTAACACAGATACATTCAGAGATGGTTTATATGGAGAGAGCACCAGTGAAAAAAACAGCTTTGGTTACGGGAGCGGAAGGGTTTATCGGATCCCACCTTGTCCGGTTTCTCCGCACAAAGGGGTGGAATGTTGTCGGGACTTATCGGACATACGGCAGCCGCGTTCAGTTGGATGAGGCGAATCTTTCATTCGCTCAGTGCGACTTGCGCAATGGGCAACGCGTGCAACAGGTGTTCGAGGACTGCCGGCCTACTCATGTTTTCCATTTGGGAGCGCAAAGCCTGCCCACAGTTTCTTGGTCGGATCCGGTCGAGACGTTCGAGTCAAACATCATGGGCTCACTTTACCTTCTTGAGACGGCGCGACACTGTGCCAAGCCCCCAGTCATTGTCTGTGCCTGCTCCAGCGCGGAATATGGGAATGTGCCGCAATCGGCCATCCCAGTGACAGAGAATCATCCGCCGAAGCCGTTGCATCCCTACGGGATCAGCAAGTTATGCGTGGATCTGCTGGCTAGGCAATATTTCGTGGATTATGGGCTTCCGATTGTCACAATCAGGCTTTTCAACACCACAGGACCTGGGAAAACAGATGACGCGCCGTCTGATTTTGTGCGACAACTGGCACGAATTCAAAAGGGTCTTCAGGAGCCTTTAGTTGAGGTCGGCAATCTGCGCCCTTACCGTGCCTTCCTCGACGTCCGTGATACGGTCAATGGTTTCTATCTTGCTGCCACTAAAGGGGAGCGTGGCGAAACATACAATTTGTGCGCTGACAGAACCTACCGGATTTCTGAAGTTCTGCGCACCGCGATTTCGCTCTCGGGAGTGCAAGCCAAGGTGCTTCAGGCGGATCGTCTGATGCGCCCGTCCGATGAAAAAGTTATTTTCGGAAATGCAAAGAAGTTTCGCGCGGCAACTGGCTGGAAGCCCATCTGTTCTCTCACCGAAACCCTTCAGTCGATGCTGGAATACTGGCAAAGGCAATCCTAAGAATAAACTCAAGAAGCCGATCAGCGGCGAAGGAACATCATCTGGATATGGCTCCAATTAATGTGGCGGCAGGCACAATCGCCGGCTGTTTTGCCGCTGCAACTGGAAATTTGGCCCGTCTCACTCAACACTTCGACGCGAAAGAGGCACCTCGGATCGATAAAGCTCTAAAGATCTTTGAACTGATGGACCTCGAAGTCGTAGATTCGCGCTTCCAACCCAATGAGTCGGTGCTGCCCCTATGTGCCGGATAATCTCTGGAGGCCGGATCATTGACTCCGAGGTTCAACTGGCAATTCAACCCTTTCCGATACCCCCGCGGAGGCGCAAAGCTTGATATCGACGATGTCCATTGGCGGGCATGCGAGTGACGTTTTATCCGATACCGGTGCAACGGTTTATCAGATCAACCCCCTTGAAGATCCAAGGTGGCGTTCACTTCTGCAGAGGCACCCACGCGCGTCTTTGTTTCATTCCGACGAATGGCTTGAAGCGCTCCGTCGAACCTATGGATTTCAACCTGTCGTTTTCACAACTTCCTCACAGAAAGAGGAACTACTAAATGGCTTACTCTTCTGTTCGGTGAACAGTTGGCTGACAGGGAAGCGTCTGGTTTCAGTTCCGTTTTCGGATCACTGCGATCCATTGGTTGCAGGCCAAGCGGATCTTGATGTTCTCGCTGAAGACTTATGTATCGAATTGCGTTCGAAGAAGATACGCTATGTCGAAATGCGTCCGCTGCGCCAGCTTAAGGTAAAGAGTCCGCACGTTTCAAGCTCGGCTTACTGTGTGCACCAACTCGATCTGAATCCGGAACTCAGCAGCCTCTTCAGGAACTTTCATAAAGATTCCGTTCAAAGAAAGATTCTGCGCGCGGATCGCGAAAAACTGGACTACCAAGATGGTCAGTCGCCGGCGCTCTTCAAATCTTTCTGGGATTTGTATCTTCTCACACGGCGGCGCCATCAAGTGCCACCACAACCCAAACTCTGGTTTCGCAATTTGATTGATTCGTTCGGTCAAGCACTCAAGATTCGCGTAGCAGAAAGAAATGGGCAGCCAGTCGCCGCTATTCTCACGATTCAATTCAAGGACACTTTGGTGTATAAGTACGGCTGCTCGGATACGCGCTTCAACAACCTTGGCGGAACCCAGCTTCTGTTTTGGAGATCCATCCAAGAGGCAAAGGAGAACGGACTGCGTTGTTTCGATTTGGGCAGGTCCGACTATTCCAACCCAGGCCTCATCACCTTTAAAGATCGCTGGGGAGCTCAGCGTTCTGAGTTAGTATATTCCAGGCTTGTGGATCCGTCTCATTTGGAGGGTGGCTACAAGGACGGCAGTAGAAGAGCGACTTCGAGGGCCGCTCTGCGTGTGATTTCGTATTTGCCCGATCAGCTCTTTGCGATTGCCGGCGAACTTCTTTACAAGCACATCGCCTGATTGCTGGTTGAAGCGTCCTCATCGAGGGATCTAGTCCCCGCCTGATAGGATTTTCAATTATGTCGTCAACTTTGCCATCGCCAGCCGAGATTGCGGTGAAGGTTTCCGCAACGGAGCTGCTGATCAACAATCGCTGGGTGCCCAGCCAGTCGGGGGAGACCTTTGCCACGATCAATCCCACAACAGGCGAAGAGATCTGCCAGGTTGCAGCAGCCGATTCCGCCGATGTTGATCAAGCAGTTCAGGCAGCGCGAAACGCTTTCGAGATTGGGCCATGGCGGAAAATGCCCGCGTCGGAACGAGGCAAACTGCTCTATCGGCTGGCTGATCTCATAGAACAACACGGCGATGAACTCGCTCGTCTCGAATCCCTCGACAACGGGAAGCCTCTCTCCGTTGCCAGGCGAGTGGATGTCGCGAAGGCGGTCGCTTGCTACCGATATTTTGCGGGTTGGGCCGATAAAATCCAGGGCAAGACAATTCCAATCGACGGCGAATTTTTCTGCTACACGCGCCATGAGCCCGTTGGCGTTATCGGACAGATCATACCGTGGAACTATCCAATGCTGATGCAGGCCTGGAAACTTGCCCCGGCGCTGGCTACCGGTAATACTGTAGTGCTGAAACCGGCGGAGCAAACTCCTCTGTCCGCGCTGCGGGTTGGGGAGTTGATCTTGGACGCGGGCTTTCCTGAAGGAGTGGTCAA
Organism: Occallatibacter sp.; assembly: GCA_036489735.1. GTDB lineage: Bacteria > Acidobacteriota > Terriglobia > Terriglobales > Acidobacteriaceae > Telmatobacter. The sequence goes on from DASXFF010000149.1 coordinate 154,886, forward strand.
TATAATTCCAGGCTTCGGCCCGACCGCCGGAGCTGCAATCGCGCGTCACATGGAAGTGGACAAAGTTGCTTTTACAGGCTCCACTGAGGTCGGTCGGCTCATTCTGGAAGCCGCCGCAAAATCAAATTTAAAGCGAGTGACGCTGGAGCTGGGTGGTAAAAGCCCCAACATCGTCTTCGCGGATTCCGAGCTGGACGAAGCCGTAGAAGGCGCCCACAATGGCCTGTTCGCCAATCAGGGCCAAGTCTGCAGCGCGGGATCGAGAGTGTTTGTCGAAGACGAAATATATGATGAATTCGTGGCAAAGAGTATTGAACGTGCTCGGAATCGCATTGTTGGAGATCCGATTGATCCGAAAACCGAGCAAGGCCCACAGGTCGATCAGGAACAATACGACAGAGTTATGGGTTATATCGACTCTGGGCGGCAAGAAGGTGCCAGCCTCGCATGTGGAGGCGCGCGCGTAGGGAGTCGCGGCTATTTCATCCAGCCCACAGTGTTTGTCGATGTACAGGACGAGATGAGGATTGCCAAGGAAGAGATCTTTGGACCTGTGATGAGCGTGATCCGCTTTCGAGATATGGCAGATGTGATTTCCCGTGCCAACCGCACAATCTATGGGTTAGCCGCCGGTGTTTGGACTCGAGACATAAAGAAAGCTCACGCAATTGCCAACAGCATACGCGCGGGAACCGTTTGGGTAAATTGCTACAACATTCTTGATACCAGAGCCCCATTCGGCGGCTTTAAACAGTCTGGAGCTGGACGCGAGCTGGGTGAATATGGCCTGCAGCAATATACCGAGGTCAAGACCGTCACCGTGCGGCTGTGAAACGGGTAGTGATGCTGGATCTTGGTATCCTCACAGTTTTAGCAATTAGTGAAATCATGCAACTAAACGCCGTCATGATCATCATGCGGTAATTTACGTCGTGGCAACAGCCACGGCGCTTCCCAAGGCCGACAGTGCCAAATGGCGGGAGTGGTCCCGTACATAGGCGCCGTCGGCCTTTGTGTTTTAAGCTTCATTTAGTCGATTCGGTCAGAAATTGCACGGTAGCAAAATGCTCTACTCGGCTCACGAAGGGAGCAAAAGTCGAGGTGTTCTTCCTCTGAGCTAACATATTGTTAATCTTTTCGGAGATCGCCACCGGCAGAAACTCGCTTCGTATTCCATTTGGTCTCCGGTCGATGCTCACATTGATCACGTGGGCAGGCCGCCGCGCACCATCAGCTGAAACCGGTAAGAGGTCAGCGAACGAGCCAATTGAGCGAATTAAAAAGAAAAGTGGATCAGGCCCGAGCAATCGGGAACTAAAAAGACTCATGAGCGACTGGCTTGTATTTCTGCCGGCCGTCCGAGCATGAAGCCTCACTTACGTTCCTCAGTCGAACGAAGATCGGTTTCTTGTGGCTATAGAAGACATTATCTTTACAGAACTCGGCCCATCGGGAGCGAAAAGCTTCAATTTCCTGGTCTCAACCCTCGAAAGTTGTAGCGCCAACTGCGATCCTTGTGACCGCTAACACAGCGGCTTTTCTAAACATTTCTCATCATTAGGTTTGAGTAGCGGCTATCCTGCGGCGACGTTCAAGCCGATACCAACTGTGCAACAACCCTTCTTTTCAGGAGCTGAAACCTACCCTGTGGGCTTTAGGTGGCCAAACAGGGGGCCGCATGCTCTTCACGGGCCTCACGGGGTATCGGATGCGCAAGTACATACGATTTCTTCTCGGCCTCCGAAAATTCGCCAAGGCACGCATTGAACCCGAGGAAGCGATCAGCCTTGCACGGACTCTTCTGCGGAAGCGCCTTGCGGAACGCGAAGGAAACTTTCTCCATTTTGTTGAGAAAGGCATCTTCAATTACGCCAAAAGTCCTTACCTTCCGCTCCTGACTGCGAGGAAAATTGGTTTCAACGAACTCAAGTCCTGGATTACGCGGGAGGGGCTGGAGGGCGCGCTACTCACACTCCAGGCGGAGGGCGTCTACTTTACCGTCGATGAATTTAAGGGCAGATCGCCGGTAAAGCGCAATGGGACCGCTTTTTCCTGCAACGAGGCAATGTTCGATAATCCATTTCTGCGTTACGCCTATGAAGTGCGTAGCGGAGCGACGCGCAGCGCCGGAACCCGCATCCGAATCGACTTTGACTACCTCAATCAGCGCTCTCTTTACGACGCCTTCCTGCTTGATCTGCATGGATGCTTGACAGTTCCCGTTGCGAACTGGTTCCCGGTCTTTCCGGGGGCTCCCGGCATCAATTCGAGCCTGCGTTTTGCTCATATTGGGAATCCTGTGAAGCGGTGGTTCTCGCAGGTTGCTGAGGATCAGGTGCACGTGAACTGGGAGAAACGCTTAGGCACCAAGACGATCTTCGCCGTGCAACGGCTTTCACACGCCCCTCTGGCTGAGCCCGAATACGTCAGTCTACTTAACGCGCGTCGCGTTGCAACATGGGCGGCAGAAGCTCTCCAGGAAGCCGAGCACTGCGTGGTTTACACCTTCGCCTCGTCGGCAGTTAGGGTATGCAACGCTGCGGCCGAACTGAATCTTAATCTGAAGGGCGCCAAGTTCTTCGTCACCGGCGAGCCGCTGACCGAGCACAAGAAGAACGACATTCTCGCGGTCGGCGCCGCCGCGGTTCCCGTCTATGGGATCTCAGAAGCCGGCGTGATCGCAGCAGGCTGCGATCAGTCCCATCCAGTGCCGGACCACTGCCACCTTTATAAAGACACCACGGCAATTATCCGCCACAAGCAGTCTGTGCCGAAATTCGATATTGCCGTGGATGCGTATCTCTTCACTACGCTGCTTTACGAGTCTCCCAAGCTGCTCCTCAATGTCGGCATGGGCGACTTTGGCGATTTGTCTTTGCAGTCCTGTAACTGTGGTTTCGGAAAACTCGGCTTCGACACAATGCTGTCGCACATTAGCAGCTACGAAAAGCTGACTGGCGAGGGAGTCACATTCGTCGACCTGGATTTCGTTCGAATTATCGAAAAAGACCTCCCCGACTTATTCGGCGGCGGGAGCTCAGACTACCAGCTCGTTGAAGAGGAAGAAGCCGATGGCTTCACGCGGGTGCATCTCCTCGTGAGCCCGCGATTGGGAAAGATCGATGAAGGAAAAGTCTTGGACAAGTTCATGACGTTGCTCCGGGACAGTGAACACAGTCCTGAATCCTGGGCGCAGTCCGGCGTCGAAATGTGGCGCCAGGCTGGCGTGGTGCACATCAAACGCGATCACCCCATTTCCACAGGAAGCGGCAAAATTCTTCCATTCCACTTGCAGAGAACTTCTGGAGATCCGGTCTCAAACAGTTCGAAATAAAGGAGCTAATATGGCTTTCCCGGCACAAAGGCTTAGAAGACTTCGTCAAAACGAATCCATGCGGCGATTGGTCCGTGAAAACGAATTATCGGCCAGCCGATTCATCCTTCCGCTATTTGCCGTGCCGGGAAGCGGCGTTCGCCGCGAAATTGGAGCTCTCCCCGGCAACTACCATTTGTCGACGGACTGTCTGATCGACGAGGTATTCGCCGCGCGCGATCTGGGCATCGGAGCGATTCTGCTCTTCGGCGTCCCGGAAAAAGAAAAAAAGGATGAACTGGCTTCCGGTGCTTTTGCTCCTGACGGTATCGTGCAAAAAGCGGTGCGCGCGATCAAACACGCGGTGCCCGATATGCTGGTTATCACGGATGTGTGCGCATGCGAATACACACTGAATGGTCATTGCGGATGCATCAAGAATGGCTATCTTGACAATGATTCTTCACTGGAACTACTTACCAGAATTACGCTTTCGCATGCTCAGGCGGGTTGCGATATCGTTGCGCCCGCCGCCATGCTCGATGGGCAAATTCAGGCCATGCGGCAAAAGCTCGATGTGCACGGATTTACGAATCTGCCCATTATGGCCTACTCGGCCAAATTTGCGTCAAAGCTCTACGATCCGTTCTTTAAAGAAGGCACAGAGTCCACGCTTTCGTTCGGCGACAAGCGCACTCACCAAATGGACTGGTCGAACTCCGACGAGGCGATGCGGGAAATTGCGCTGGATGTGGCGGAAGGTGCGGATATCATCATGGTCAAACCTGCTTTGTTCTACCTGGACGTGGTAGCCCGTGCCAAAAGAGAGTTTGCGATGCCGCTCGCTGTCTACAACGTAAGCGGCGAGTATGCGATGATCGATGCCGCCGCGAAGCTCGGACGCCTCGACCGCGATGCCATCATGATGGAGTCATTGACGTCAATGAAGCGGGCCGGGGCAGACTTGATTATCACCTACTTTGCGATGCGCGCTGCTGAACTCTTGGAGCGTGGCGCACATACAGCCCGCGCACACGCCGAGATCAAGTTCCTTGAGGAAGCACATCGGGCGGTTTAGTGAGCGAGACGACGTTGATTGGCGAGGCCGCCGATTCTAGCGATTCAAAGGCGCACGATAACAGTGTGCGCACTGCCGGTGATTTGCGCAGCCTAATTCAGGCACTTGACGACGCTGGCAAACTCATCCGCGTCGAAGAGGTTATTGACTGGAAATTCGATATCGGCAAAAGGACCAGGGCAACCCAGCAGCCTCTGCTCTTCGAGAACCTCAAGGACTATCCCGGCCAGCGAATCTTCACCAACGGTCTGTGCGACATAGCTTCAATCGGCCTGGCGCTTGGGTATGACCCCGGAACTCCCCCAAAAAACCTGATTCGCGAATCCAGAGAAAGGCTCAACAACCCGATTTCACCGAAGATTGTTCCGGTTCCATCGTTCTTAGAGAACGTGGTCACTGGCAGCGGCGTCGACCTGTACCAATTCGCAGTGCCGCAGTGGAACGAGCACGATGCCGGCCGCTACATCGGCACTTGGCATATCAATATCACTAAGGATCCTGAAACTGGTCTGCGCAATGCCGGCTGCTATCGGATGCAAATCCTCGGGCCCAGGCAGGCCACCATCAGCGCATCCGCCGGGAGCGATCTCATGTCGCACCTCGCCAAGGCCGAGGCGCGCGATCAGGCGCTCCCAGTCATCGTTGCCATCGGGGTTCCCGAAGCCGTCGTGATCGCCGGCGGTGCGGCGTGTCCAGCGGGAATGGATGAGTTTGCATTGGCCGGGGCTTTGCGGCAGGAGCCAGTGGAACTTGTCCGGTCTCAAACGATCGCCCTCGAATTCCCGGCAAGCTCTGAAATCGTGATTGAGGGCTTTATACATCCTGGTGTTCGCGTTCAGGATGGTCCTTACTTCGATTTCTGCGGCATCCCCAACACGAACCCAAAAGCCGCGTTGTTCGAGGCGGTTCGCGTCATATTCCGCAGTGACCCGATTCTTCGAGGCAGCGCAATCGGAACGCCGGGAGCGGAGGATCACCAACTTTTTGCATTCTTGGCTCAGCTAGGTCTGGTCGATTTTCACGGTTCGCGCCTGAAGCAGAAACTCCACAATCTTCTTTGGAAAAAGAGGCAGTTTCGTGCGATGCAGTGTTTGGGCAGAGTCGGCCCTATGCTTCACAAGCTGCGTTGACAACGCGTGCTTCGACAACGTTTCTAGGGGATGGCTACGCTGGCCATGTTCGAGGGGGCGCTGGTCACGTTCAAGGCACCGACATCCGCCGCGGCCCGACTTATAGGTGACCGGGCGCTGCCAACAGCCCAATAGTACCGGAGGAGAACCTGCGATCAGCCGAAGCTAGGCAGGCTAGGGAGTCCATCTAGATGCCATTCGTTTGCCTGCGTCCACAACAAGTCCCCGGTCAAAGCGGCCCAACCGAACCACATGCCATTACCGCAGGCTTTTTCGGGACCGTGATTTTCGGTGCCAGCCACCCGTGAAAGGCAGCCGCTCAGAGGCGTCGAGCATGGCCGCACCGGGCCAGAAATTCTACACTATAGCCCCTTGGGACGAATGACCCCGTCTACAAGGCTGCTTAATTAAACTGCAGGGTTTACTCTAGATTTAACGAGTTTACTCTGGATTAAAAGGGGAAGTTGTGAATTCATTTGAGCAGGAATTTGTCGTGAATTACCTTGAAGAATCGAGGCAGGCACAAGAGGAATTGATCAGGTCCGAGGAGATCAAGAAGGCAATCTTCGATTTTGCGGATATCATCACAGATGCATTAACATCGGGTCACAAGCTATTGATCGCCGGCAACGGAGGTAGCGCTGCAGACGCGCAGCATATCGCTGGCGAATTTCTGTCGCGCCTCTTTTTCGATCATGCACCGCTGCCTGCCATCGCATTAACCACCGATACTTCGGTGCTCACGGCGGTGGGGAACGATTATGGGTTCGATCACGTTTTTGAGAGGCAAGTGCTCGGTCTTGGAACGGAAGGCGATATCTTCCTCGGCATCTCGACCTCCGGAGGTTCTCGTAATGTCCTGCGAGCGCTTGAGGCCGCTCGCTCCCGAAGGATGATAACTCTTGGCTTCACTGGCAGGTCGCCGGGAGGCATGAAGGAACTTTGCGATCACATTTTCTGTTCACCCTCAGCAAAGACGTCGGTAATTCAACAGATCCATATCGTTGCGGCTCATCTGGTATGCGGACTGGTTGAGGCTCGCATTTTCGGCGGCAAATCCAAATGATACCTGCAAAGATTCCGCCTCCCAGTCAGTGCGCCATTCTTGTGGGAGGCTTGGGGACCCGGTTGGGGAAGCTCACAGCCGACACGCCGAAGCCGTTGTTGGATTGCGGAGGCCGTCCATTCCTTGCCTGGGTCATCCGGGAACTATCTCGCTATGGCATCTCCGATGTAGTTCTGCTTGCGGGCCACCGCTCGGAAAAGATCGAGGCCTTTTGCACCGAGGTGCAAAAATGGCTGCCCAAGCCGGTGGCGGTGCGTGTATCGGTCGAGCCCATGCCCGCTGGAACTGGGGGAGCAATCTGGCACGCACGGGACGTGCTCGAGGATCGATTCCTGCTCATAAACGGAGATTCATTTTTTGACACAAATCTTGCCCGGATGTTTGCCGCCGCCCAAGATGAAAACATCGCGGCATGTATTCTCCTGAGGAAAATTGACAACTCATCGCGGTATGGCACCGTCGAATTGGAGGGAAAACGAGTCATCGGATTCCGCGAGAAGGATGCTTCAGGCAATGCTGGCATAATCAATGCGGGGGTCTACCTTTTCAGCCGAGAGATATTTGGCCACTTAACGGAACGCTGTTCGCTTGAAACTGACGTCCTGCCCGCCCTTGCAGTGAACAGGCGCATCGCAGGCCTGGTGCTTGATGGCTACTTTATTGACATTGGAATTCCATCCGACTACGAACGCGCGGGCAGAGAGCTTCCCTGCATCCTAAGGCGCCCCGCGGTGTTCTTCGACCGCGATGGTGTCCTTAACAAGGATCTAGGATGGGTAGGAACTGTTGATCGCTTCCTATGGATCGAAGGAGCGAAGAGCGCGCTGCAACTCGTCACGGATTCCGGGTATCATGCATTTCTTGTTACGAATCAGGCAGGCGTCGCGCGCGGATTATTCTCAGAAGAAGACGTGGCCTTGCTGCATCGTTACATTGAACACGAGATACTCGGATTCGGTGCGACGATCGATGACATTCAATACTGTCCCGATCATCCTGACGCCACGGTGGAGCGATATAGAAGGGTATCCGGCCGTCGCAAGCCTGCGCCAGGGATGATCCTTGATCTGATGTCGCGCTGGGAGATTCGAGCCGAAAGCAGTTTTTTGGTCGGTGACAAGTCAAGCGATATTCAGGCTGCAACGGCTGCAAGAATAGCCGGCTATCAATACCGAGAGGGCAGCTTATTGGAACTCATCCGACCTCACCTTTCCACGAATGTCGGGCTGACAACAAAGAGTTAGGATATAGTACTAGCGTCGAAGCGAAGGCTAATACACTCCGATAAAAACTCCTTCAGATCGAGCTGCGGAACTCAAGCGCGGGGTCGAAGCTTGCATCGGCATGTCCGTATGATATGCGAGAATTACGAGCCAGTCCCAACTTGTTGTGGACATACGCGACACCACTCGAGGCATTCACGCAGAAAGTATTGTGTGGTGCTGATAGACGCACTTTTGCTGGCATGAACTAAGGTATGTTGACGCTGGCCATGTTCGATGGGGCGCTGGTCACGCCGAGGGCGTCAACGCTCTCTACGATGTAGTCGTAGGTCTGTCCTTCTTCTACCGAAGTGTCGAAATAGGATGTCTGGGTTACAACAGCCGAATTCAATTGCACATAGGAATTGCTACCGCTCGGTGTGCGATAGATGTTATATCCCGCGACCGGATCTGGGGAACTCTCCGGGGCGTCCCAGGTCAAACTGACTTCGTTAAGGTCGCCGGTTCCGCTCAAACTAATCACAGAAGTGCCGCCAGTTAAAGCAGTGCTGGCAATAATCAGCTGCCCCGTCGCCGCACCCGCACTCATCGGATCAAACGTGACCTCGATCATCACCGTCTGACCAATAGCCATTGTGAGCGGGAATGTCGCGCCCGTGATGGAGAAGCCGGATCCCTGCACTGTGGCAGCGGCAACGATGATTGGCAGCGGGCCCGAAGCCGTTAGTTGCACCGTCTGTGTCACCGTCGAATTCAGTGGCACATTCCCGAAGGCTACGCTGGTGGCGTTGATGCTGAGTCCTGAGGCACCAACATTCAATTGCAAGGGAAACTCTTCCAAGACCCCGTTCGCGCTGGCGGTCATTGTCGCGGTCTGCGCCGTCGTTACCGAAGCAAGAGTGGCCGTAAAACTGGCCGAATTCGATCCTGCTGCAACGCTGATGGAAGCGGGGACTGTAAGCGCCAGGTTATTGCTGGCCAGGGTCACACTGAACCCACCGGTAAGGGCCGTGCCGTTTAACGTTACAGAACACGTATCCGTTCCTGCTCCGGTCATCGAAACGATTGCACAACTCAGCCCGGTCAGTACCGGTGTCGAAGCGGCTGGTTGACTAGAGGTCGAAGCATCCAGCTGCAAGGCAAATGTCTCTGCAACGCTCCCAGCGCTGGCTGTCAGGATCGCCGTCTGCGCGGACGTGACAGCGGAAATGGCCGCGGTGAAACTGGCTGAAGTTGATCCGGCACTCACGGTTACCGAAGCAGGAACCGTAGCCGCAGCGTCGTTGCTCGCCAGGCCTACCGTGAATCCGCCACTCGGCGCCGCCACATTCAGTTCCACAGTGCAACTATCTGAAGTAGCTCCCGTCACCGCATTGTTGATGCAACTGAGCGTGCTTAATACCGGGGTGGGTACCGGGGTGGGTACCGTGGGGGCAGCTGCTCCCGCACCGTTCAGAGCGACGACAAGTGTTCCGCCGGCTGCGGTATCGCTGGAGATCGTGAGCTCACCTGTTGCCGATCCCATTGCCGCGGGGGAAAAACTCACATTTAAGTTAAACGCGCGGCCCGCGGCCACCGTGATAGGAAGATCGCCCGCGCCGCTGACTGCAAACGATTGTCCGGCGAGACTTACCTTAGAAACTTGGACGTCCACCGATCCCTGATTTACAAAGGACACGCTCGCACTTGTTGTCGTTCCCATCGGCACACTCCCAAAACTGACGCTACTGGGAGACGCTTGCAGAGACCCCGCGCCCGCAATCGCGCCAACAATCTGGCCGCCCATGCAACCACACATTGCCAGAGGAACGGAGAATGAAACGAGGACAGAAACAGCGAACAAGACAAACGCACGGTCACGGCCGCGCGGCGCGACGAAGACTTGCGGGTCTGGGTTGCGGAAGCTTGCCTCCAAAACCCAATCCCATGCGGCCCGCGCTCTCGCGGCTGCATTTACCAATGAAGTCGAGATGAAGTACTGCAGCATCCCTGAAAAAAACCTTTCGCTGGCATTTGGTCCCCAGCCCTCAACCCTTCCTGACTCAAGCTCAGGGGCAAACAATAAGCCAATTTGGTCTTGGCCCCGGAGAAGAATCAGTGCCGCAAGTCACTACAGTTCTCCCGATCAGTTGCGCGAGCGAATCCCAGCGGGAGTCGCAAGACTCATTGAAGTGGGGGAGATTAAGTTTTCACGTCCCGGCTAACATCGTCAAGGACGGTTCCGAGCGGGCTACGAAAGAACTCAGTCGATCGAGAGCAATCTGAGTTTCAGTGCCCATCGGATTCACTGCGGATGTTTTTGGTTGACGGCCTCGATTCAAGTTACATGAGCCATTCTGAATGCATCCTCACTGAGATGAGTTACAACTTCAGTTGTAATCGCAGTTGTCTTACTGGGTTCCGGGTATGAAGTGCCGGAAATGTAAAAAGCTGCGAACTTCATATAACGGCACAGAAGATCGCTCCTGAGCCCAGTGTTAGCCGTCCAAGATTCAGGGATCTACCTTGACCCACACGAACGCCGCTCATCGCTTGACGAACTTCGTCAAGCCAGCCGCGGCTCATTCGCACAAGCTATTCCCTGACTCGAAACACTTGCTTGCGATCGAAGCAGATAAATATCCCAAACTCGAATCGCAGATTAAGTGCCCTACCTGATGTTGATACTGTTCGTTGTGTCCGCAATTGATCTGCCAATTGAATCTCGCGGCCTGTGGATTTCTCGTGCTGGTCAAAGTACTGATGTTGAAGTCAATTAGGCAGGAAAGGCCGGCTTCGGGACGAGAAGGTAGGCTTATTTCGCGTGTAAGTTATTCATAGACGGGTATAAATTTCCCTGTGGAAAAATCGATTTTCCCTTTTCGGTCCTGATGTCGCGCGCGCCACTCGGCGGCAACAATGGCTATATTGGACTGCTCGTGCCTCGCTCCCGACGAGTCAACTCTCTCCACTTTGTGGTCCGCGGCCTTACCGGACTGGAGGGCGCGGCGCGCGGCTCAGGCTGCTCGCCGCGCCGATTGGAGAAGAAGAGCCTCGCCGCGTTAGCTGGTTGGGGGTTATGGGATAGTTACGCTGGCCATGTTGGAAGGGGCGCTGGCGACACCGAGAGCATCGACACTCTCGACAATGTAGTCGTAGGCCTGATTGGCTTGGACGTTGGTGTCCACGTAGGTGGTCTGACTTGTGGAAACAATCGACGGGTTCAGCTGCTGATAGGAGGCGCTACCACTGGGTGCGCGATAGACGTTATAACCGGCAACCGGATCGGGAGAACTGCTGGGTGCGCTCCAGGTTAGATTTACCTCAACCGTCTCGCCCGTGCCGCTGATCGGAATCGTCACCGTCGGATTTGTGGAGGAATTGCTCGTAATCGTGAGCGAGCCGTTCACTAGCCCGAGCAGAGTCGCTATCGGATTAAATTCCACGCTGAGTGTGGCAGTCTGCGTGGGATTCAGGGTAAACGGGAAGGTGGCGCCGGATACCGAGAGGCCCGAGCCGCTAATTGTGGCGGCATTAACCACCACTGGCGCCGTGCCGGTCGACGATAGAGTCACCGACTGGGTTGCCGGTGAATTAACGAAGACATCGCCGAAAGTAATGTTTGTCGCGTTGATGCTCAGCGTCGGTACGCCCTGACCCAGCTGGAGTGAGAAAGTCTGGGTGGCGCCACTCGCGCTAGCAGTCAGTACGGCGGTCTGGGCGGTGGTCACCGCAGTGATCGTCGCCGTAAAGTTGCCAGTCGTAGCCCCGGCAGCAACCGTTACGCTGGCCGGAACCGTGACTGCCGAGTTATTGCTGGCCAGGCCGACAACATATCCGCCGCTGCCAGCGGCTCCGTTCAACGTCACTGTGCAGCTATCGGTTCCGGCCCCGGTTATTGAGCCGGATGTGCAACTCAATGCGCTCAGTGCGACCACGCCGTTACCGCTAAGGCTGATCACGGTCGATGTTCCTGTGGAGGAATTGCTGGTCAGAGTCAATGAACCCGAAGCCGCTCCGCCCGCGGTGGGATCAAATTGCACTGTCACCGTGGCCGTTTGATTCGGACTCAAGGTCAGAGGGAGATTGATTCCGGAGATCGTAAATCCGCTTCCTGCCACGCTGGCCGCGGTGATTATTACTGCCGCGGTTCCTGTCGATGAAAGGGTCAAGGTTTGCGTGACGGCTGTTTTTACGTTGACGCTGCCGAATCCAATGCTTCCAGCGCTCACTTGAAGTGTTGGTGTTCCGGCCCCCAATTGCAGCGCGAAAGTCTTGGCCACGCTATTTGCGCTCGCCGTCAGCGTGACGGTTGTGGAAGTACTGACTGAAGAAACCGTCGAAGTAAAACTCGCCGTGGTAGCTCCAGCGGCGACAGTCACAGAAGCGGGCACTGTCACAGCCGCGTTGCTGCTGGCAAGGCCAATCGTGAACCCGCCACTGGCCGCCGCTGAACTCAACGTGACGGTGCAGCTGTCGGTTCCGGCACCGCTGAATGATCCGGTGGTGCAGCTCAGTGCACTGAGAGAAGGTCCGCTTCCGTTCAACTGCACTCCGAAGGTCTGAGTCACCCCATTTGCGCTTGCCGTCAGCGTGACGGTTGTTGCGGTGCTCACTGAAGAAACCGTCGCAGCAAAGCTTGCCGTGGTGGCTCCAGAGGCAACCGTCACAGAAGCGGGCACGACTATAGCCGGGTTGCTGCTCACGAGCCCGACTGTGAATCCACCAGTCGTCGCCGCCACATTTAGTGTCACTGTGCAGCTGTCAGTTCCGGCCCCGCTGAATGATCCTGTACTGCAGCTCAGTGCACTGAGAGAAGGTCCGCTTCCGTTCAACTGCACGCCGAAAGTCTTGGCCACGCTATTTGCGCTTGCCGTCAGCGTGACGGTTGTGGAAGTACTGACTGAAGAAACCGTCGCAGCAAAGCTGGCCGTGGTGGCTCCCGAGGCAACCGTCACTGAAGCCGGCACAGTTACAGCCGCGTTGTTGCTGGCGAGGCCGATCGTGAATCCGCCACTGCCCGCCGCCGAACTCAAAGTCACGGTGCAGCTGTCGGTTCCGGCACCGCTGAATGATCCGGTGGTGCAGCTCAGTGCGCTGAGAGAAGGTCCGCTTCCGTTCAACTGCACGCCGAAAGTCTGCGTCACGCCATTTGCGCTTGCCGTCAGCGTGACGGTTGTGGAAGCACTGACTGAAGAAACTGTCGCAGCAAAGCTGGCCGTGGTGGCTCCAGGCGCAACGGTCACAGAAGCGGGCACGACTATAGCCGCGTTGCTGCTGGCAAGGCCGACTGTGAATCCACCAGTCGTCGCCGCCACATTTAGTGTCACTGTGCAGTTGTCGGTTCCTGCACCGGCAAAGGATCCGCTGCTGCAACTCAGTGCGCTCAATACCGGGACGCCTGTGCCGCTCAGGTTGATCAGGGTCGAACTCCCGCTCACCGAGTTGCTGGTCAGCGTCAGTTGGCCGGTAGCCGATCCGGCTGTTTTTGGATCGAATTGCACCGTGAGCGCCGCGGTCTGATTGGGATTTAGAGTCAGCGGGAACGTAACTCCCAAAACCGTGAATCCGGTTCCTGCCACACTGGCTGCGCTCACCGTCACAGCTGAAGTTCCGGTCGATGACAGTGTGACCGTCTGGCTGGTCGCTGTATTCACGTTCACATTGCCAAACGACAGGCTGGCCGAACTGACTCCAAGCCCGATTGAGGCAGCATCCAGCTGCACGCCGGCGGACATGGCAATACCGGTTGAACTAGCCGAAACCGTTACGGCCTGCGCCGTGTTTACCGCTGAGACTGTCGCGGAAAAGTTACCGCTCGTGGCGCCTGCCGGCAGTGTGATTGTGGCTGGCACAACGAACGACGAATTGTTGCTCTTCAGGTTTACATTCAGGCCGCCCGCCGGCACCGTCATGTTGGTCGCCACCGTGCAGTTGTCGGTGCCTGCTCCTGTCATGGTTGTTGTGGCGCAGCTTAGCCGGTTGAGTCTTGGCACGCCCCTTCCCTGCAGCCCGATCCTCCATGAAGCTCCGCTGGTCGCGTTGCTGGTGATGGAGAGATTACCTGTAGCTGACCCGGTCGCTGTTGGATCGAATTGCAGTGAGAGGGTTGCGGTTTGATTCGGATTCAGGGTCAGCGGGAACGTGGTGCCGGAAGCGGCAAAGCCGGTGCCCGAGACCGAGGCGGCGCTCACGGTCACGGCTGAGCCGCCCGTTGCTGAAAGAATCACGGTCTGCGTCGCCGGGATGTTTGCAACCACGTCACCAAAGTCGACGCTGGTTGTGCTTACGCTTAGCGTTGACGTGCCCGGATTCAGCTGCAGCGTCACGGTCTGTGCCGCACCTCCCGCGTTGGCGGTTAGCGTTGCCGTCTCGGACGAATTGACCGGCGAAATGTTGGCGGTAAAGTTGGCGCTGCTCGCGCTTGCACCGACGGTTACCGAAGCTGGCACGCTCACCAGCGCGTTGTTGCTCAACAGAGCGACCGCAAATCCGCCGCTGGCAGCTGCGGCGTTCAATGTCACGGTGCAGTTATCCGTTCCCGAACCTGTGATGGAAAGGCTGGCGCAGGTGAGTCCGCTCAACACCGGCACTCCCGTACCGCTCACGCCGATGACGGTCGAGCTTCCGCTCGCCGAATTGCTCGTCACGGATAGCTGGCCGGTCAGAGCCCCCGCCGTGCTCGGATCGAACTGCAGGCTCAACGTGGTCGTTTGACCGGGAGCCAGTGTTACCGGCAATCCTCCGCCGGAGATCGAAAACGCTGCCCCCGCCATGGCCGCGGCACTTACCGTCACCGGCATGGTGCCCGTTGACGAAAGAACCAGAGGACGAGTCACCGCCGAGTTCACGGCAACGTTGCCAAAGGCCACACTTGATCCGCTCACCCCTAAGACCGCTGCCGCCGCGTTCAGTTCAACTGCGAACATCTCCGTCACGCCGCCTGCGTTGGCAGTCAGCGTCGCGGCTTGCGTGGCCGTAACCGCGGAGGCTTCCGCGGTAAAGTCTGCGCTGTTCGATCCCGCCAGTACAGTCACTGAAGCAGGAACGACCACCGCGCTGTTGTTGCTTGACAGGCCAATTGCCTGACCATTGCTTCCAGCGGCCGCGTTCAGGGTCACCGTGCAGGTGTCTGCTGCGCTTCCCAGGATCGTTCCATTCACGCAATTCAACCCGGACAGCATGGGCACGCCCATTCCGCTCAAGGCGACGGTCGTTGAGGTGCCGTTTGACGCGTTACTGGCGATGGCCAGCTGACCCGCTGCCGACCCCGAGGCTGTCGGCGCGAACTGGAGTGCCAGCGTTACGCTTCCCTTTGCGCCAACGGTCATCGGCATGCTGGCGCCGCCACTCACAGTGAAGGTTTGACCGGTCAAAGTGAGTTGCGAGATCGAAATCGGCGACGAACCTTGATTTTGAACCGTAATGCTGGCGTTCGCCGTCTTGCCGACCGCCACCTGGCCAAAATCGACGCTGCTCGACGAGACAGTGAGGGCTCCGGCTACCGAGCCATTCCTCGTGAAAGATCCCGAACATCCGCTCAGGAAGAGGCTGCAAATAAAAGTCAGCAGCAGCCCAACTAAACTCAATTTCAAGTGGCGCATACTTCCTCCGAACGGGCGCAGAAGAGTCATCGGCGCACGCGCGAGATTTATCGCCAAGGCATACGAAAGTAATCATTAAGGATTACTAATGTGGCCAAGTATAGCTACTTATGTGGGTACTCTAGAACGTTACTATACATTACTTTTGTGGAGGTAAGTAATGTTGCGGGAATGCCGCTCGCGTGCTACCTGCGGGCCAGCTAGTCACGGCTGGCCTTCGTCGAGGGAGCACGCTGTGAGGAAGGTTCTTCAGAATCTGCGAATTACAGCCGTCTGAAGTCGGCACGTTCCGGCGCTTCGATCAAAGCGGGTTCGCCGCCAAGGCAGCCTGAAGTGGTGTGACGGTCGCCACAGCCACTATTTCGGGAAAGGACCCAGGCTTCGGGAATCTCGGCCACGCCCAAACACCGCATTTTATGGAGGTCCCTGCTTGCGCGCGCACCAATTCTTGCGAATCCCAGATTGGTTGCTGGCGGACCTAGAGAACGGCCTTGGCGATCGCCGCTAATTGCATGAACGACGTGCCCTCGTAGATGGTTCCGATCTTGGCGTCCCGGTAGAGTTTCTCCACGGGCGAGTCTTTCACAAATCCCGCCCCGCCCAACACCTCCACGGCAAGGCTGGCCACCCTTTCGGCCACATGCGAGGCGAAGTATTTGCACATGGCAGCTTCTTTGCGGAATTCCTGTCCCGCGTCCTTCAATCGCGCCGCGTTGTAGACCATAAGCCGCGCGGCCTCAATGTCGGTGGCCATCTCCGCAAGTTGAAATTGCATGGCTTGGAACTCCGCGATCGCTTTACCAAACTGCTTGCGCTGTCTGGCATGCTTCACTGCGTGCCCCCACGCGCCTTCGGCCAGCCCAAGCATCTGCGCACCGATTCCGATCCGACCACCGTTCAACGATTCCATCGCAATCTTGTAGCCCTGGCCGACCTCGCCCAGCACCTGTGCTCGCGCAATAGCGCAATCCTCCAGGATCAGCTCGCAGGTGCTCGATGCTCGAATTCCAAGCTTGTCTTCTTTCCTGCCGACCGTGAATCCAGGCGCACCCTTTTCTACGAGGAACGCGGTAATGCCCTTGTAGCCGGCGTTCGCGTCGACCGTCGCGAAAACGATGAACAAGCCTGCTTCTTTGGCGTTTGAGATCCATAGCTTTCGCCCGGTCAGTACAAAATCGTTGCCGCGTTTCTCTGCGCGCGTCTGCAACGCAAACGCATCGGAACCCGAGCCAGCTTCGCTCAACGCGTAGGCGCCCACGGTATCTGCTGCAAGGCGCGGCAGGTACTTCATCTTTTGTTCGGCAGTGCCGCACTCCATTAGAGCGCTCGCCACCAGCGTGTTCTGAATATCTACCGCCAGCGCCACGGCCGGATCGACGGCCGAAAGCATCTCGACCGCCAGCACGGAATCGAAAAACGATCCGGCACTCCCGCCAAATTCCTCAGGAATCTCGATCCCCATCAAACCGAGCTCGAAAAGTCTGTGCAGAAGTCCCGCATCCAATTGCTGCTCTTCGTCCATGCGGCGCACCAGAGGCGCAACCTCATCCTCGGTGAACTGCCGCACGGTCTCGCGAAAGAGCGCCTCCTCTTCACTCAACTGCGTGAGGGGCGCGCCTGATTTTGGTGGATTCATGGCCGGGTGCCTCCGAAACTCCACGGATGCTCTTTTGAATGATATGCTGCGCTCGGGACAGGTACGACGTCCACATTTCAATGCTGATCTCGAACCATGTATTCCTTGTGACCGGCGGCGCATCGGGGCTTGGTGCAGCCACGGTGCGGTTGCTTGCGGCTGATGGCGCGTCGGTGATCATCGCCGATACCAATCGCGAAGCCGGAGAAGCCCTGGCTGCTGAAATTGGCGCGGCCGCCCGCTTTGCCCTAACCGACGTTACCAGCGAGCCGGATGCTGAGGCCGCGGTCGATCTGGCGCAGAGCGCCTTTGGTCATTTGCATGGGCTCGTCAACTGCGCCGGAGTTGCGCCTTCCGAACGTGTCGTCGGCCGCGAAGGTCCACATCAGCTTGAGTCGTTTTCTCGTGCCGTCAACATCAACCTGGTTGGAACCTTCAATATGATCCGTCTCGCCGCCGCGGCCATCGCCAAACAAGACCCCGGCCCGGATGGCGAACGCGGCGTCATCGTTAACACCGCTTCCATCGCGGCCTACGACGGCCAAATCGGCCAGGCGGCCTACGCGGCTTCAAAAGGCGGAGTTGTCGCTCTCACATTGCCTATCGCCCGCGAACTCGCACGCTTTGGCATTCGAGTAGTCACCATCGCGCCCGGCGTCTTCGCCACGCCCATGGTTGCCGGATTCACGCAGCAGGTGCAGGAAGCACTCGGCAAAAGCATTCCATTTCCTGCACGTCTTGGCCAGCCTGCAGAGTTTGCGGCTCTGGTCAAGCACATCTGCGAGAACACGATGCTGAACGGCGAAACTATCCGCCTCGACGGCGCGTTGCGCATGGGCCCGCAATGAATCTGGTAACTTGGAGCGGGAATTCCGCTTGCCGCGGTATTAACTTGCTCTGGCAACCAACCCGCGCCGTAGGCGCAGGGTTCGTTAGCCCCGCGCTTCAGCGTGGGGAGACTGAGTAATGAGCGTCTGGAGTCCCGTAGGGACGAAGCCCATTTAGGAGCGCGAATGCCCCCCGCCACCGATCCCATCGTGATTGTCAGCTCCGCGCGCACGCCCATCGGCGCGTTCCAGGGCGATCTCACCAGCCTCACCGCTCCCGAACTGGGCGCTGCGGCCATTCGTGCGGCAGTAGAACGTGCAGGCGTGTTGCCGGACATCGTTGATGAAGTTCTAATCGGATGTGTCCTTACCGCCGGCCAGGGCCAGGCTCCCGCTCGTCAGGCCGCGCTCGGCGCCGGCCTGTCCGCTTCCACCGGCGCTGTCACCATCAACAAAATGTGCGGTTCCGGGATGAAGGCTGTCATGCTGGCGCACGATCTCATCCTTGCTGGCAGTGCCACAGCCGTTGTCGCCGGCGGCATGGAGAGCATGAGCAACGCTCCCTATCTGCTCGATCGCGCCCGATCCGGCTACCGCATGGGTCACGGCCGCATCTTCGACCACATGTTTCTCGACGGCCTGGAGGACGCCTACGAAAAAGGCCGCCTGATGGGCACTTACGCCGAAGATTGCGCACAGAGCTACGGCTTTTCGCGCCAGGAGCAGGACGAATTCGCGCTGGCATCGCTTACCCGCGCGAAAAAAGCCATAGCCGAGGGCAGCTTCTCCGCCGAAATCGTTCCGGTGACCGTCAGATCCGGCAAAATCGACCGCGTCGTCGCGCACGACGAGTTGCCGCTGAAAGCCACTCCCGACAAGATTCCTCACCTCAAGCCTGCATTTCGCGAAGGCGGAACCGTCACCGCGGCAAATTCCAGCGGCCTCTCCGACGGTGCGGCCGCTTTGGTTCTGATGCGCCGGTCGGAATGTGAAAAGCGCGGCATCAAG